>NSKI01000002.1 GCA_003586005.1 Haloplasmatales bacterium 4B
ATAAAAGTAAATTACGAATATGATGCATGGGGAAACATTGTAAATATTACAGATAATTCAGGAATAAATTTAAGTGAAATAAATCCATATCGATATAGAGGTTATCGATATGATAATGAGACAGGCTGGTACTACCTAAATAGTCGTTATTATAATCCTGAGATAGGACGTTTCATAAATGCAGACGGGTTGATTGGAGAGCCTGGAGATATCCTTAGCCACAATATGTACGCTTATGCGAAGAATAATCCAGTGATGATGGTTGATCCTAGTGGGTATTGGCCTAAATGGGCTAAAAAATTAGGGAAAGTAGTTAAGAATTTAACCGTTGTTGTTAATGTTTTTGAAACATTTTGTAGTTTTGTTGAAGTACACTATGAAAACAAATTTGAAAAGGACATTATTAGTGTAAAATATTCTGATGATGATGCAACAAATAAAGTTTATGAAAGTATAGATAATGCTATGAAAGATGCAATCAAAAAGAAAAATGCTCAAGAACCATGGTATAAACTTGGGGCGTCAATTCCACTTTTGGGGTTGCTGTTTAAATCTACTGATGAGTTACATGCTGAAGTAACATTTGATTATTCTTTATCACAAATTGAATATGAAATGAGCACAGCAAGATCTTATCAAACAAGTATAGAAATGCAAGGTGGAAGAATGCCTATTGATGTAGACGAATATGCAAAACAGAGATATGATGTATGGTATCAATATTATATTAATTAATTTAAATTAAACTAAAATTTAAAGGAGATTTTATGAATATAACTAACTCATATAATAAAAAAGAAAAATTGCTTATATCTTTTATTTGGTTAATTCAATATTTTAATATACTATTCTTTCCGATTTTAATAACAATAATATTATTAGTTAAATATAGAAATAAATCAGTTTATTTAAGCAAAGTATGTAAAAAAGCACTTAATTTTTCTTTATCTATAGTGATTTATTACTTAATAACTTTTATATTTGGATTTATTACAAATCATACAAATTCTGATTATCTATTTTATATTTTTTTATTATTAACAATTTTATTTTTATTGTTTAGTAATATACTATTTTTAATTTATCCAATTATAGAAATTAAAAAAGCTTAACAAACAAGTGATTTCAAATGCCCCTATATTATTAATATTATTAAATAAGTTGAAAGATAGTTAAATACTATGTTCTATTGATAAAAAGGATAAATGTAAAAGCTTTTATATCCTGTCAGAAAATTGATTACTCTATTTGTCAATGAATTGCTCTCAAGTCTGTCATGTAGAAACTATATTATTCGGAGCAGTTGTAACTGCCCCGAATTTTACACTATAGAATAAATCTTATTGATATCTCATTCAACGCTAATTCTTGATTATCATCTATAATATTTCTTTTATAAACACCATTATGATGGAGACTGTTTTCCTTACCACAATTAGGACATTTACTTGGTTTTTTAATCTTTTCCTCATTAACGTCATTGATATACTCTAAGATACCTTTTTAAACTTTAATAATTACTTGCATAATATTCTCCTACTTAACTAATATAAAAATATTTCATCAAATTATTACATCTAGAAATACAAGTAAATTCTACCTAAAGTGCAAATAGAGTATCGTATTTATTATCTTTATTATGAAAGTTTACATTACTGACAATTCAGGAATAAATATAAGTGAAATAAATCCATATCGATATAGAGGTTATCGATATGATAATGAGACAGGCTGGTACTATCTGAACAGTCGTTATTATAATCCTGAAATTAGTAGATTTATAAATGCGGATGGATTAATTGGTAAAACTGGAGATATATTAGGCCATAATTTATATAGTTATTGTCAGAATAATCCTGTTATGATGGTTGATTCTAGTGGGTATTGGAGCTGGAATAAATTTTGGAAAGGTGCTGCAGCAACTGTGGTTGCTGTTGCAGTTGTTACGGCTATAGTTGTAACTGCTCCTGTTAGTTTACCAGTTGCTGCTCTAGCGGTTGCTGCTACCGCAACTACTGGTGCAGCGTTGACATACGGTTATGCCGAGGAAGAGACGATAGTAATGGATGCTTCTTATAACTTTTCAACACCATTTAAAAAGTTTAATGTTAAAGGAGGATTATCATTTGTGGTTGATTTTGAAGGGGGAAATATTGAGTTGTATGGACATGGAGGAGGATCCACAGGGATAGGATCTGGGTTTTCATATTCTGTCGGAAAGGTTGAAAATTATTCTGGTAAAGATTCATATGGTGGAGATTTCTTAAATGTAGGAGGTGGATTTGGCATTGGATATGATCATTGCTATGATCCTAATAAACCTTGGGATAAAGCCCTAAAAGCAAACTCTTTAACATTTAGTATGGGTGGCGGAGTATATCAGGGATATGATAATTACTTTTCAATATTTCATTATAATTGGAGGGATTAAAATATATGACTTTTGAATATAAAGATTATTACTCTTTATCTCTAAAAATCCCATTAGGATTATGTATAATATTTTCTATTTTATTAATTATTATAATTATAAAAATAATTAATATTCCAAGTGATAAAGCAAAGTTCACGATATCTAACAGTATATCGATAATTATTCTAATATTACTCATATTATCTTTTGTCATGCGATTAGATTATGGTATACATTTGTTGTATGAAAATGAATATGATTATAAATCAATGTGTGGAAAAATTGAAACTATTGAAGATGTCTATTTTTCACCAAGATATTATTATAATGATAAAGCAGTTCATGCTAAAATCATAACTATAGATGGAAAAAGATTATATTTTATGACTAATGGAGAATTAGAAGTTGGAGATTATATAAAGGTTGAATATTTACCAAAGAGTACTTTTGTATTAAAAGTAGAACTTATACACGATTCTAATTGATTAAATTTTCTTTTCACTTTATCACTTATAATTATTATCGCGTGAAACTAGCAACACTACAATCTAAACACATGAAGATTGTAGAATCAACTTTATAGTTTGATTTTACCAAATCAAAAATTTTTATTACAACCTAAATCATTCGCTATTTGACCAAATGATTTCATACCTGAATTATATTCATTAATAGCTTTCAACTTAACTTCTTTACTAAATTTAGTTTTTCTTCCCATAAGAAAAGATCCCTTTTCTGTAGTTAGTACAATTATTTATTTGCACTGTCTACTTTAAGGGGATCATATCAATCCACAAGGGGGTCGTACATTACCGCAAAACTTTTATTTCGCGTAATACTAGGCATACTTACCCTCAAACACACGTCGAGAGCGTCGTTTTGCTAAGTCAAAAAATAAAAATAGCAGATTAAAGATGTCCAAATATAAAAGGGTTTCCCGACATTGAATAAATCATACAATTATTAAATTGATGAGTAAGCGTCAAATAAATCGCGTTCAATAATAATGAACCCCATTACCACTAAACTTAACAGTTCAGGTAATGGGGTATTTTTTATTTATTAAATCTTATACTATTTGGTAGTGACTTTGACCATGGTAATAATTTGTCTAAAGTGTCAATTTGATCGATTTCTATGTTTGGTATTTGTTCTAATAAATATTTCATGTAATCATAAGGTTTTAATTTGTTCTCTTTTGCTGTTTCTACAATACTATAAATAACACTACTAGAACTAGCCCCTTTAGGGGTATTACTAAATAGCCATCCTTTTCTTCCTGTCACAAAGGGCCGAATGGTTCGTTCTGTTCTATTGTTATCTATCTCTAAACGACCATCTAGTAGATAATTGATTAAATAATCCCATTGATTAATCGCATATTGAATTGCTTCACCAAGTTTACTTTTTGGTAAGGTAAGTAATGATTGTTCATTTAACCATGCTGAAAAACAGTCTAAAATTGGTTTGCTTTCTTCTAATCGGTATTTTAGACGGTTTTCAATCGATAAATCCTTAATTTTACTTTCGATTTTATAAAGTTGGCTGATAAATTTTAAACCTTGATTCGCCTTCGTTCTAAATCGTTTGGAATTTTTAGGTAATGACTTAAGCGCATCAGTAAAATTACGTCTTGCGTGGGCAAAACATCCTATCCGTGTGATTCCTTCAAGGTTATTATATCCTTGATAACCATCAGTGTGTAAATATCCTTTGAAATCACTTAGGAATGTTTCAGGGTTTTTACCACTTCGCGAAGGTTGATAATCATATAAGATGATTGGTTCATCATAGTACCCTGTTCGATAAACCCACATATATGACTTAGTTGTAGGGGCCTTACCAGGTTCATGCAACACTTGAACCGTCGTTTCATCAGCCATTAACACATTTTTTTGTACTAACAACTGATGCATTCGGTCATATAGTACTTTAAAGATATCTGCTGACTTAATCATCCAGTTTGCTAAGGTCTGCCTAGATAGATTAATTCCTAAACGACTAAATTGTTGTTCCTGGCGATAAAGTGGTAATCCTAATGTATACTTTTGATCAATCACATACGCAAGTAGTGATGGGGAAGCCATACTACCTGGAATGGCACGTTTTGGTTTAGGTGCAACCATAACTGAAGTTTTATTCTCTTCATTTCCTTCAACTTCACAAGATTTGCAGGCATATATTAATGTCAATAGTAAATTCACCAATTTTGATTATGATAGATTTACCAGTTATGGTAATTAACTCATAATCATTTTTTATTGGGTTCTATTTTTTCTATTTTATCTTTGGTTCTATATGATCTACCTACTATATTAATTATGTGTGAGTGATGAAGTAATCTATCTAGTATCGCATTTGCTAGAACACTATCACCAAATATTTCCCCCCATTTAGAAAGTGATTTATTTGTTGTAACGATAGTGGAAGTCTTTTCATAGCGTTTTGCAATTTATACTTTGATATAATCGTTAGACTTTTCATACAAGTATCTTTTTTGAGTAATCAGGAATTTTTAGACATAAAATGACATATTTCATTAATATTGTGATTTATAATTAATTTAGCCTAATAATTCAATTTTAGGCAATATTAAACATGTAATTACGATAAATGAAAAAAAGTTATCTATAGGAAGTTATATATTTATAACTATCTTTGTCTTTAAATGTCGAATAGGTATATTATAAAAATAGAATATGTTAAATTTGATTTATAATATCAAGTGGGAGTGAGTTGTATGAGTTTATCAGTTTATTTATTTATTAAAGCTGATACACTATTTGTAAGGCTGAGTGGTGAGCTAGATCACCATACATCCTTTCAATTACGTGAAAGAATTAATTCTTTAATGGATCAGTATATTGTTAAAAACATTATCTTTAATTTAAAGAAATTATCTTTTATGGACAGTAGTGGAATTGGTGTGATACTTGGTCGTTATAATCTTGTAAAAAGAAATAAAGGAATTATAATTGCTTGTGATTTAAATTCTACAATTGAAAAAATAATCAAAATATCAGGATTATATAAAATACTGGTTATTACTGAAAGTGAAGAGCAAGCATCAAAGTACTTGGGGGTGGCTTAAATGTCTATAAGAGAAAATCATGCTGAAATTATATTTGATGCCATTAGTGAGAACGAGGCCTTTGCACGGATTGTTGTTTCTGGTTTTATTATGCCCATTGATCCAACAATAGATCAATTAAATGAATTTAAAACTATTGTTTCTGAGGCTGTAACCAATTGTGTTATCCACGCTTATGAAAATAAGGGAGGGAAAATAAAACTAATTTTAGATTGTTATGATAATGAAATTACCATGGCGATAATCGACTATGGAAATGGTATAGGTGATATTGATCAAGCCAAAGAATTATTTTATACATCTAAACCAGAAGAAGAACGGACAGGTATGGGACTTACTATTATGGAAGTTTTTTCTGATGAATTTTATATCCATTCAAAATTGGGCGAAGGAACAATAGTTAAGGTGAAAAAACACATTATTAATAGTCAACAGGAATATGCTTAATATGATTGAAAAAGCAGAAACAAAGTTAATTGAAGATAATTACAAATTAGTGTGGTCTGTTGTTAACAAGTTTCATTATTTGCGAGCTGAAAAAGAGGACTTATTTCAATCAGGTTGCATTGGTTTAATTATGGCAGCAAAAAAGTTTGATGTTTCCCGGGGAAATGCCTTTTCAACATTCGCAATCCCGTATATTTTAGGGGAGATAAAAAACTATTTACGAAATAAAAATCATATTAAAGTTAGTAAAAAGATTCTTTCTTTACAAAGAAAAATTAATAAAGTTATCGAATTTGATGGTAATATTTCAATTAATGATATTGCTAAGAAACTAGATATTCCCTATGAAGATGTTGTTATGAGTTATAACAATAATTATAATAAAGCCTTATCTTTAGAAAATAATATATTTGAAGATAACAAGACTTCACTCAGTGATATGAAAACGATTGATAATAAATATGATATTGATAAAAGTAATTTAGAAATTAAAGATCTTGTTAAGCAGTTTTCACAAGTAGAAAAGAAAATCCTGTTTTATCGGTTTTATTATGGATTTAACCAAAATGAAACTGCAATGCAATTAAAAATATCGCAATCTAAAGTATCACGATTAGAAAAGAAAATTACAAATGAGTTTAGAAAATATTATATGATTGAATAAAACTTACCAAGTCTATTTGAATAGATAATGTGTAAGTTTTTTTTTCATAATTTTATTAAATACGACAAATATTATAAATAGGTTAATTCAAGGAGGAATTATATGAATAAAGATTACTCTAAAATAATTAATAAAAATGCTGTAAAACCTAAATATTTTAAAAATTCATTTTTAGCGTTTATTGTTGGTGGTAGCGTTGGTGTATTTGGTCAAGCACTTATAGATTTATACGTAAATGTATTTGAAGTGGATAAAGTTAACGCTAATTCATTAATGTTAGTTACATTAATATTAATAGCCGCGCTAACAACTGGTTTGGGAATTTATGATTACTTTGGTCAATTTGGTGGAGCTGGAGCTTTTGTACCGATTACTGGCTTCTCTAATTCGATGACTAGTGCGGCATTAGAAGGTAAAAGCGAAGGTATAACTTTAGGAATAGGTGCTAGTATGTTTAAATTAGCTGGAAGTGTTATTGTCTTTGGAGTAGTGTCTGCTTATATATTAGGACTAATTCGCTATATCTTCTTTATGTCTTAGGAAGGTGATAATATGAAAAAGCAAGCAACATATGAATTAAACAGTGGTGTGTATATAAAAGGTACAGGAACATCTGTTGGACCCCTAGAAAAAGCAGGCCCTTTAGGTGAATATTTTGATCGGAACCATGAAGATAATTATTGTGGTGAAAAAAATTGGGAAACTGCTGAACAAAGATTATTAGAAGATGCAATAACTATTTCAATAGCTAAATCAGGATTACATGATGAAGATATTGATTTGGTGCTTGCAGGAGATCTTATAAATCAAAATGTAATCAGTAATTATGTCATGCGTGACCATGACATACCCTTTTTAGGCATGTATGGAGCCTGTTCAACATCTATGCAAACCTTACTTACTGCAGCCTTGCTTATTAGCAATGGACAATTTAAACATGTTATTTCTGCTGCTAGTTCTCATAATTCGACTGCTGAACGTCAATTTAGATATCCTACAGAATATGGTGGACCAAAGCCTGAAACAATGACATATACCGTAACTGGAGCAGGTTCAGCTGTTGTAACTAATGTTAAAAGTGATATTAAATTAACTTCCGTTACTATTGGTCGAGTTATCGATAGTAAACAAAATAATCCAAACGATATGGGAAGTGCCATGGCACCAGCAGCAAGTGATACAATAATAAGACATTTAAAAGACTTAGATATAAAACCAAATTATTATGACATGATTGTTACAGGTGATTTATCTAAAGTTGGAACTAAAATCCTCCTAGAGATAATGAAAGAAGAAGGAATTGATATCGAAAATATACATGATGATTGTGGTAAACTCATTTACACTGAAGACCAACCTGTTTTTGCTGGTGGAAGTGGTTGTGCGTGTTGCGCGGTAGTTACATTTGGATATATAAAAAACTTACTTGATACAAATAAAATAAAACGGGTTTTAGTTGTAGCTACAGGAGCATTACTAAATCCTGTAATGATGCTCCAAAACGAAACCATTCCTTGTATTGCTCATGCTGTTGCATTTGAAAAAGTAAACGAAAATAATTAAAGAGGTGGAAACATGATTTATTTGAACGCATTTTTGGTAGCAGGTGGAATTTGTGTAATAGGGCAATTACTAGTAGATATTTTTAAATTGACACCTGGTCATGTTACTAGTTGGTTTGTTGTCGTAGGAGCAGTACTGGATTCTTTTAATATTTATGACAATTTAGTTAAATTTGCTGGTGCAGGCGCACTAGTACCAATTACAAGTTTTGGGCATTCATTACTTCATGGTGCTTTAAGTAAAGCAGAAGAAATGGGAGTAGTTGGAATTGGGATGGGTATGTTTGATTTAACAGCAAGTGGTATTACAGCGGCAATTATTTTTGCCTTTTTAGTCGCCATAATCTTTAAACCAAAAGGATAAGAAAGGAGGGTATTATGAAGTATAATAACCCACTTCCTATTTCAAAAAAAATTGAAGAGAATTATGAACTTATAAAGAACATGATTGGAATAGATGTTAGCTTTGATACAGGTTATAGAGAAATATTAGTTAAAAATGTTAAAGTACAAATTTATTATGTTACTGGTCTTTGTGACACAGGATACATCATTAGATTGATAAGGGAATTATTGTATCTAGGTGAAGATGATGTTATTTTAAATAAACAATCATTTGAAATTGTCGGTAATCATATAGCGGCTAATCAAGTCGAAATAACTGATGATATCAATAAATTGGTTAAAGCAGTTTTATCTGGTTTAATTGGGATAATAGTTGAAAATAATAATAAAGCTTATATTGTTGATGTCAGAAATTATCCTGGTAGACAGCCTGAAGAACCAGAAACAGAAAAGGTGGTAAAAGGTAGTCGTGATGGATTTACTGAAAACATAATTATTAATACTGGTTTATTAAGAAGGAGAATAAGAGATCCTGAATTAAGAAATGAAATATTTCAAGTTGGTAAATATTCAAAAACAGATGTATGCTTATGTTATATCAAAGGTATTAGTGATGAAAAACTAGTTAATAAAATCCGGAAAAAAATCCAAAATGTAGAAGTTGATGAACTAATAATGGCTGATAAACAACTTGAAGAGTTGATTGTAAATCAACGTTTTAACCCTTACCCAAAAGTAAGGTATACAGAACGACCAGATATATTAGCGACACATTTATACCAAGGCCAAG
This sequence comes from Haloplasmatales bacterium 4B, assembly GCA_003586005.1. Taxonomy (GTDB): domain Bacteria; phylum Bacillota_I; class Bacilli_A; order Haloplasmatales; family Haloplasmataceae; genus NSKI01. The sequence continues at coordinate 9,313 of NSKI01000002.1, forward strand.
TAGGAATAATGGTTGATACATCACCTAGCGTGATTATTGCTCCAACAACTTATTTTGAATTACTCCAACATGTTGAAGAATATCGGCAAACACCTATTGTCGGTTCATATTTAAGAATAATTCGTACAGGCGGTGTTTTAACTTCACTTTTTTTGGTTCCATTGTGGATGCTCCTTGTTTATCATCCTGAATTATTACCTGAGAATTTAGCTTTTATTGGACCTAAAGAGAAGGGTTCAATACCAATTATAGTTCAAGTAATTTTAGGAGAAATAGGAGTTGAATTTTTAAGAATGGCAGGAATTCATACTCCTACGGCCCTATCAAATGCTTTAGGTATTTTAGCTGGTATTTTAATAGGGCAAATAGCAATTGACGTTGGCTTATTTTCTCCTGAAGTAATTTTATATATATCTGTTTCAATAATAGGAACATATGCAACCCCTAGTTATGAATTAGGCTTAGCTAATAAAATTGGGAAATTATGTATTATCATCTTAACATATTTCCTTGGACTATATGGATTTTTAGGAGGAGTTGCCTTTTATTTCATTTATTTAGCGTTTAATACAAGTTTTGGGAAGCCTTATTTATACCCATTAATTCCCTTTAACTTTAAAGAATTTCTAAATATTTTTATAAGAGTAGACCAAAATTTTAAAAAGCAAAAAGATCAAACTAATTAATAAGATATAGGTAAAAACATCACTATAAAAAAGTAGTGATGTTTTTATAACTATTTTTTTAGTTTGACAAAATGAAGGTACTAAAGGTAAAATATGATGAGGTGATAAAATGGAGTATAAAGTAAAAATTGATGAATTTGAAGGACCATTAGATTTATTATTATATTTAATTAAAGAAGCGAAAATTTCAATAGATAAAATAAATGTTTCTGAGATTACTCAACAGTATATTAATTTTATTCATGAAATGGAAAACTTAAACTTAGAAATTGCTAGTGAATATTTAGTTATGGCAGCTTACCTAACATTTATTAAAAGCAAGATGATGTTACCAAAGGCTAATATTGATAACGAAGATATTGATTTTGAAGAAAATCCAGAAGAAAAATTAAAGAGACGTTTAAAATTATATAAATTATTTAAAGATATAATACCATATTTTGAAGAACAAGAAAGAACTCGTGGTAATTTTATAACTAAAATTCCAACAGATTTGTCATCTGAATTTAAATTAGAAACAAAAGAAATATTAGAAAAAAATGCCTCTGTTTATGATTTGTTAAGTGCCTTTAATAAAGTGATGCGAAGATATATCCTTCATAAGCCTTTAAAGACAAAAATTAGGCAACAATCAATATCAATCGATGAAAGAATTATTGAGCTAAAATCAATTCTTAAAACTAAAAATCATCTTATATTTACTGAATTATTTAATGATGAAACAACAAAAGAGTTTATTATTGTTACATTTATGGCAGTGCTAGAATTATCAAAAGAAAAGATCATTAAAATTAATCAAGACCAACTATTCGATGATATTTACTTAGACTATATTGAAAAAAATGAAGCAGGAGTTGAGTATAATGAATAGAACCCAAATGTTAGCGGCACTTGAAGGATTACTTTATATCGCAGGAGATGATGGATTAAAACCTGAAGAAATTGCATCATTTTTTGAAATCGCAGTAGATGAAGCAAATGATTTAGTTGAATCATTAAGTGATATGTATGATAATTCTATCAGGGGCATCACGATAATAAATACAGCAAATAGTTATAAAATGACAACTAAAAAAGAATTTATTGAGATGTACCGTAAGCTATATGTTGATATAAATAAATCAAAATTAACAAACGCTACATTAGAAGTATTAGCAGTTGTAGGCTATAAACAACCTATAACACGTGCTGAAATTGAAGATATTCGTGGGACTAATTCCGATAATATTATAAGAAGACTACTTGCAATGTCTTTAATTAAGGAAATAGGAAGGTTAGATACACCAGGTAGGCCTATAATCTATGGTACAACTAATGATTTTCTCGATTATTTTAACCTATCTTCTTTAGAAGAATTACCTGAACTATTAGATAATATCGATATAGATGAAGAAATGGAACAAGATCTTTTCAGTAATTTAGCTAAATTTGATATAAAATAAAAGGAATTCAAAATTTGAATTCCTTTTATTTTAAGAATTTGTATATCTGTTTTTTAACATAATTTGTCTATTCATCATTTTATTAGTTTCATTTTCATATAATTTTTTAGGTGATACAGATGAAAAAACTGATAAGTGCTCTAATATTAATGAGTTTAATATTACTATTAAAAACAAATCAAGTTCAAAGTGTTCCTAATACTAGTGTTAGTGCTGAATGTGCTATATTAATAGAGGCTCAAAGCGGACGAGTGTTGTATGATAAAAATATCCATGTGCAAAGACCAATTGCATCAATTTCTAAAATTATGACTGCAATTATTGCGATTGAATATGGCAAACTAGATGAATATGTTACCATAAGTAAAAAAGCAAGTATGCAAATAGGTTCATCACTATATTTGCCAGAGGGTGAAGAAGTTTTACTAAAAGACTTAATTTATGGTCTATTACTTAGAAGTGGTAACGATGCAGCTATGGCGATTTCTGAATTCGTCGCAGGTGATGTAGAAAGTTTTGTAGTTTTAATGAATGAAAAAGCAAAATTATTAGGCTTGCATAATACAACCTTTGAAAATCCTTCAGGTTTAGATGAAAGCAGTAGAAATATTTCAACAGCTTATGATATGGCAATAATATCAAAGTATGCGATGGATAACCCATTATATAGAGCTATTAATAATACTTCTGTTCATCGAGCAAAAACAAAGGCTGATAGCTATTATGTGTGGGGGAATAAACATAAGTTAATAAAAGGTTATGATTTTATTATAGGTGGTAAAACAGGGTACACAAAATTAGCTAAAAGAACTTTAGTAACTGTCGCTAAAAAAAAAGACATGGAATTAATCGTCGTGACATTAAATGGCCCTGATGATTGGAATGACCATCTGAAATTATTTGATTATGGGTTTGCAGAATATGAAATGAAACTACTTTTTAATAAAGGTATTTTTGAAGTCAAAAAACTAAATCAAATTTTTTATGTTGATGATAATATAACCTATCCAATGAGAGATGATGAATTGAATGAATTTAAAATTGTGATTGATTTTAAGGAATTAGATGAGGTTAGTCACCTATTGCTAGTTAAAAATGAAAAAATTGTATTTAAAAAAGAAATCAAAAAATATGATGTTTCCAATAGTGTTCTAAATGATAGTTTTACTATTGTTGATTTATGGGATGGAATGATGGATATTGTTCGTGATATATTACGGTAAATAAAGTTTGGATTTTTTTATTTATTATCGGTATTGGTTTTGCCATTTATAATAATAAAATTATTGAAGTAAACAACGCCCTATTGAGTGCCCCTCAAGATTCGATTAGTATTATTCTTAATTTAACTGGGTTATATATCCTTTGGAGTGGTCTGTTAAGAATTGCTAAAGATAGTGGATTGATAGATGTATTCGCAAAGCGTATTTATTTCATCACTAAATTTCTATTTCCAGAACTACCAAAAGACCATGACGTTCATGGGTATATTGCTAGCAATATAGCCGCTAATATATTGGGATTAGGGAGTGTTGCAACACCACTAGGTATAAAGTCTATAGAAGAAATGAAAAAAATTAACAATAATAAGGATACTGCAAGTAGGTCGATGATTACACTCATTTTATTAAATTCTTCATGTTTGACTCTTCTACCTACTACAATAATTTCCTTAAGAAAAATATACGGGAGTAATGAGCCATCAAATGTAATGCCATATATAATTATAAGCACTATTTTATCTACTATTTGTGCTTTGATAATAGATAGAATATTCTACCGTATTAATAAAAACAAATTCATTGGGAAGTGATGGCTATGAGTATAACTGTTTACGTCATTCCAGTACTAATATTATGCTTAATGGTTTACGCTTTATATAAAAAAGTTAATGCATATGATAGTTTTATAAAGGGAGCCAAAGAAGGTGCTAAGTATGCCTTTGAAATTTTACCTTATATAGCTAGTATGATAATCGCAACAGCAGTTTTTAAAAGTTCTGATTTTTTAAATACATTAGTATCATTTTTAAACTTTGCTCAGAAAATAAATTTAGACATTTTAACTTTGATGTTTTTTAAACCAATCTCAGGTACAGCAAGTTTAGCAGTTTTAACTGAAATATTTAAAACATATGGGCCTGATAGTTATACAGGTTATTTTGCATCAACAATTCAAGGAAGTACAGATACAACACTATATATAATTACCGTTTATTTTGGAGCTGTAGGCATTAAGGATATAAAATATGCCTTAAAAGCAGGTATTTTAGTGGATATCATGTCTTTTATAATAACTTTTTTTGTTGTTAGATATCTATTTTTTTAAGCATTAATAATGGCTAAATTTATAATTATTTAATGTAACTGAAATTATTTCATTGTAAAAAAGCATGTTTTAGAATAAAATAAATAGTGTTAACAAGAATGAAGGTGAAATAATGGAAAGATTACAAAAAGTTATTGCTAAAAGTGGAGTTACTAGTAGAAGGAAAGCTGAAGACTTAATAAAAGCAGGCAAAGTCAAAGTTAATGGTAAAGTTGTAAATGAGTTAGGATTAAAAGTAACTGACAAGGACTTAGTAGAAGTTAATAATATGAAAATTGAAACTGAAGAAAAAGTCTATTACATTATAAATAAACCTGCAGGTTGTATATCTGCTTTTTCAGATGATAAAGATAGACGTGTTGTTGTTGATTATTTGCGTTCAAGAGGTGTTCAAGAAAGAGTTTATCCTGTAGGCAGACTTGACTACGACACAACGGGGGCACTGATTCTCACAAATGATGGAGAACTTGCAAATTTACTAATGCATCCCCGAAATGAAATAAACAAAATTTATTTAGTAAGATGTGTTGGTATAGTAAATAGTGTTGGGTTAGCGAAATTACGAAAAGGAATTGATTTAGGCAGTTTTAAAACTGCTCCCGCAAAAGTGGAGTTAGTTAGCGTTGATAAAGCTAATAATTCCTCACAGGTAAGAATTACAATTCATGAAGGTAAATATCATCAAGTGAAATTAATGTTTGAAGCTATTTCTCATCCTGTTAAAAAATTAAGACGAGAAATGTATGCTTTTATAAATGTTTCAGGACTAAAACCTGGGGAGTTTAGACGCTTAAAAATACATGAAGTAAAACAGTTATATGTATTGGCTACTTATAAAGAGAAAAAAACAAATTATCGTATAAGAAGATATTAAGAAAAGAGCTCAAAAACTTTAGTGTTTTGAGCTCTTTTCTTAATATAATAAATTATGCACCTATTCTCGGATAATCAGCAACTTTTCCTTCAAAAATTAATTTTGCTTCTTCAACTTTTTCAAAATCTGTTGGCCTTATTAATGAAAAATCTTTGTTGAATTGAATAATTTGATTTAATTGTAGGATTTCAGCTACAAACTGTGAACAGAAATAATAATTTTTTCGGTTAAATTTAAAACCAAACATAATTGTAAAGATACCAATGTAATTATATTTATATTCATCTTGTTTTTCAATAAATTCATAAATAGAATTTTTAAGATGAATATATTTCTCTTCAGTTAATATTAACTTATATACTTTACATCTTGCATTCTTATGCAACTTATATATACCATAATCTATTCCTTCTTGAACAAATCCACCGCCAATTGGAGAAAAGGGATTTTTTCGACCGAAACTATAAAATTTAGTTAAACTTTTATCTAGACCGATTGAAACATGACTATATTTTGCTCTTGTATAGAATTTGATAATATTCGATATAAATGTACCTGAATGACTCATAATTATGTATATTTCTTTCATTATACCACCTGTAAATCAACTTAAGTAATTATAGCATAAAAAGTTAAACTTTTGTACTATTTTTCGACATTTTTCGACAATACAAGTAGAAAATTATCCTCGATATTCTCTAGATTTTTTTTCGAATTTTACCATTAACAAAAACTATTCTTAAATAGGATTGTAGAAAAATATTGGTATAATTTAGAAAGTCAATAAAAAAAGGCTGATAATAATCAGCCTCACTGATAATAATCAGCCTCACTGATAATAATCAGTCTCAAATATTTAATTTATCCAATTAATCCTGTACCGAATAACGATGCAAAAACTAACGCTACAATTGTCATTAATTTAATTAAGATATTGATTGATGGGCCAGAAGTATCTTTAAATGGATCACCAACAGTGTCACCAACAACAGCTGCTTTATGTTCATCAGATCCCTTACGTCCCTCAGCTTCAATATATTTTTTAGCATTATCCCATGCACCACCGGCATTAGACATGAATATTGCCATCATTATACCACTAGCAAGAGCACCAGCTAACAATCCACCTAAAGCTGCAGCTCCTAAGATATAGCCAGTTAGTAAGGGTGCAGCAACTGCTAATAAGCCTGGAAGTAACATTTCTCTAATTGCTGCTCCTGTAGATATAGCAACACATTTAGCGTATTCAGGTTTAGCTTTACCTTCCATGATACCAGGTATTTCTTTAAATTGACGACGAACTTCCTCAATCATATCAAAAGCAGCTTTTCCTACAGAACTCATAGTCATTGAAGAGAATAAGAATGGTAACATTGCCCCAATTATTAATCCAACAACTACTTTAGGTTCTAATATATCTACTGTTCCTAATTTGGCAACTTGAGCGTATGCTGCAAATAATGCTAGAGCAGTCAAAGCAGCAGAACCAATCGCAAATCCTTTTCCGATAGCAGCAGTAGTATTTCCAACTGAATCTAATTTATCAGTAATACTACGAACTTCTTTAGGTAGTTCAGCCATCTCGGCAATTCCACCAGCATTATCAGCAATAGGACCATAAGCATCAACAGCTACAGTATTTCCTACAATTGATAACATTCCTACAGCAGCTAGTGCTATCCCATAAAGACCTGCAAATTGATAACTTACTATTGTTCCAATACCAATTACTAATACAGGAAAAGCAGTTGAACTCATTCCTACAGAAAGCCCTGATATAATAGTTGTAGCAGCACCTGTTTTAGATTGTTCAACAATTTTTTTAACAAAACGATGGTCTCCAGAAGTATAAATTTCAGTTAATATACCAATTATTAAACCAACTAGTAGACCAGAAGCAATAGCAGCAAATGGTTTATAAGAATCAAAGAATAAATAACTTAAAGCTAATGAAGATGCTAATACTAGAAATGCACTTACATAAGTCCCCATTTTTAGAGATTTATGTGGATTGCTTTTTTCATTGGCTCTAACAAAAAATGATCCTAAGATAGCAGAAATTATTCCAAGAGTTGCAATTATTATTGGAAATAAAGCAAATTCTGCTTTAGCTAATGCCATAATTTTCTCATCAGCGAAATCATACCCATTTAATATAGGTTGTAGAGGGTTTCCATCAAATTTTAACGCATCACTGATAAATTGACTTACTGTTGTAATTCCTAGAGTAATAGCTGCGATAATTGAACCAACGTAAGATTCAAATAGGTCAGCACCCATTCCGGCAACATCCCCAACATTATCCCCAACATTATCAGCGATTACAGCTGGGTTACGAGGATCATCTTCAGGAATTCCAGCTTCAACTTTACCAACTAAGTCTGCGCCTACATCAGCAGCTTTTGTATAAATACCTCCACCAACGCGTCCAAATAAGGCAATTGATGAAGCTCCTAGACCAAAGCCATTAATTACATCTTGAATATTTATGTCTTTATTTTCGATAATCAAGGTTTCAATTAAATAAATAAAGCTTATTCCAAATAAGCCTAAGCCTACAACGCACATCCCCATAACTGAACCACCACTAAATGCTATTGATAATGCTTTATTCATTCCACTTTCTTTAGCAGCTGCGGCAGTACGTGCATTTGCATTTGTAGCAGCTCTCATTCCAATATAACCAGCTAGAGCTGATAGCAATGCACCTAACAAGAAGTTAATGGCTGTCAACCAAGCGTTTAAAGGAGTAACAGTTTCTGACTGTGTAAAAAATCCTATAACTAAAAACAAGAGTCCTGCAAAAATGATTAGAACCTTGTACTCCTTAGATAAAAATGCCATTGCACCTTCTTTTATATATGACTGGATTTCGATCATTCTCTCGGTACCTTTAGGTGCCTTATTAATTCTTCTATAAAGAACAATGGCATAAAGAAGACCAATAATACCAACAGCAATAGCTGCATAAATTAAATAAATTATGTTGCTTGTCATGTTAAATTTCTCCTCCTAAATTATTTAGATACTTAACATAAGAATTATAGCAAAATTTGTATGTATAAGCAAATATTTATAAATTTTTTTATTTATTTATATATAGTATGTTAAAGAAATTTTTAATTAATGCAAAAATCTATTATAAAGTGAGTTAAAATATGCTATAATTCTTAGTGATATATTTTTAAAGGGTGATTTAAATGAGTACAATTAATAATGTAGTCAATTCAGATAAACAAAAAAAAATCAAGTTACCACATATGTTTCAATGTAATGAAGAAACTTATGTTCATGAAGATAGTGACGAGGTTATACACCAACATCAAATAAATTTGTCGAAAATTGCGAAAAGTTATCGTAGTTATCAAGACAAAAATACTAAAGGAAATTCTTTAGCAAGTAGTGCAAAGAACTTAGGAAATATAAGTTGTAATGATATAACAAAATCTTTATATGATTATTTAGGTGAGTTAAAAGCTATATATTCAAATAAAAACAAGATTAATATCAATGATTCACATGATATTAATCAAACAAAGATTGATATGAACCAAGACAAGCTTGATATTAATCAAAACAAGTTTGATATTAATCAAGATAAACTTGATATGAACCAAGACAAGCTTGATATTAATCAAGACAAGCTTGATATGAACCAAATTATAAATGATACACAAAATTTCAATCAAGACAAGCTTGATATTAATCAAAACAAGTTTGATATTAATCAAGATAAACTTGATATTAATCAAAACAAGTTTGATATTAATCAAGATAAACTTGATATGAACCAAGACAAGCTTGATATTAATCAAGACAAGCTTGATATGAACCAAATTATAAATGATACACAAAATTTCAATCAAGACAAGCTTGATATTAATCAAAACAAGTTTGATATTAATCAAGATAAACTTGATATTAATCAAAACAAGTTTGATATTAATCAAGATAAACTTGATATGAACCAAGACAAGCTTGATATTAATCAAAACAAGCTTGATATGAACCAAATTATAAATGATACACAAAATTTCAATCAAGACAAGCTTGATATTAATCAAGACAAGCTTGATATTAATCAAGACAAGCTTGATATTAATCAAAACAAGTTTGATATTAATCAAAACAAGTTTGATATTAATCAAAACAAGTTTGATATTAATCAAGATAAACTTGATATTAATCAAGATAAACTTGATATTAACCAAGACAAGCTTGATATAAACCAAATTATAAATGATACACAAAATTTCAATCAAGACAAGCTTGATATTAATCAAGACAAGCTTGATATTAATCAAGACAAGCTTGATATTAATCAAAACAAGTTTGATATTAATCAAAACAAGTTTGATATTAATCAAAACAAGTTTGATATTAATCAAGATAAACTTGATATTAATCAAGATAAACTTGATATTAACCAAGACAAGCTTGATATAAACCAAATTATAAATGATACACAAAATTTCAATCAAGACAAGCTTGATATTAATCAAGACAAGCTTGATATTAATCAAGACAAGCTTGATATTAATCAAGACAAGCTTGATATTAATCAAGACAAGCTTGATATTAATCAAGACAAGCTTGATATTAATCAAGACAAGCTTGATATTAATCAAGACAAGCTTGATATTAACAAGGAAAAATTAATTGAGGATGTAGTTTTAGATAAAGGTATATCTGCTCATAATAATGAAGAAAGTAAAGGTTATTATGAAGATTTTGAAAACAAATTGGATTTAGATGAGATTATAAAATCATCTGAAAAAGAAATTCATAATACTAAAGATCAGAAATTATTATTGAAGAATTTAATAAATGATATTAATATTAATTCTCCAAGCAATGCATTCTATGATAGTTCTAATTTTGACAAAAATATTAAATCAATGCTTAAAGATACAGATGATAAAAATAATGGTGATATGGATGGACAAGACTATTATCTTGAAGATGATGATATGATAAAGAGAAGATTTCCATTTATAATAATTTTGATTGTTATTTCGCTAATAATTGTAGGATATATATATAAGGATATAATTATTGAACAAATAGAAAAACTAAATATTCAAGAATTATTGGAAAAATTTTAGGAGGAATCATGGACTTTATTAATGTAGCAATTGACGGGCCAGCAGGTGCAGGTAAGAGTACGATTGCAAAAAAATTAGCTAAAGAGCTTAAGTTTGTTTATGTTGATACAGGGGCAATGTATCGGGCGATAACATATTTGGCTTTAAAATTAAATATTGATATTAACGACGAAACAACCTATTGCTTTTTAGATAATATTGACTTGAAATTAACTAAAGATGATAAAGTTTTATTAAATGGCGAAGATATTTCTAAGGAAATAAGGGAACAAGATGTAACAGCTGCAGTTTCACTAGTCTCATCAAAAAAAGTTGTCCGTGATAAGATTGTACCTATGCAGCGACTAATGGCAGAAGAAGCTAATGTTATAATGGATGGAAGAGACATAGGAACAAATGTTTTAAAAGATGCTACATTCAAATTCTTTTTGACCGCATCTGTAGAAGAAAGAGCTAATAGAAGGTATTTACAGTTAAAATCAAATCAAAATGTTGATTTAGAGAAAATTAAAGAAGAGATTATTAAACGTGATAATTTTGATACATTTCGTGAATTAAATCCACTAAGGAAAGCTCAAGACGCTATTGAAATTGACTCATCAAATCTTAGAATTGATGAAGTCGTAAACAAATTAACAGGTATTATTTTAGGGAAGGTGAAACACATGAATGATAATGAAATCTACAATATTGAAAAATTTAGAGTTGGACAAACTATAGAAGGAGAAGTAATTGAAGTTACTGACCAAGAAGTAATTGTAAATTTTAACTATGCTACCGAGGGAAGAATTTACCTAAATGAACTTACTTTTGAAAAAGTTGAAAAGGCTACCGATTTATATAAAGTGGGAGATACAATTCAAGCAAAAATAAAAAAAATAAATGATGAAGTTGCTTTGTTATCACGTCTTGATATTGAAAAAGGACAAAGTTTACGTAAAATAGAAAATAAATATAACCATAAAAGCACTGTCACAGGTAAGGTTCTAAGTGAACAAAAGGGTGTTTTTATTGTTAATGTTTATGGATATAATTGTATTATGCCTAAGAGTGAAGTAGACCCTGACTTTAATTTTGATCAAAATTCTTTATTAGAAAAATCTATTAAAGTAAAAATTATTGAAATTAAGCAAGATCGAAGAAACACAAAAGTAGTTGTTTCAAGAAAAATAGTTATCAAGCAAGAATTATTTAAAGAAAGATTAAAAACTTATAAAAATATTGAAAAAGACGCTATTTATGAAGGTCAAGTAGTTAGAATTGAAAAGTATGGGTTACTAGTTGTTGCTAACTCATATCAAGGGTTAGTTCCTTTAAGAGAAATATCTCATTTACCATTTGCTGATATTAATGATGTTGTTAAAATTGGCGATAAAGTAAATGTTAAAGTAATTGATAAAAATGACGATAAACTCCAAGTTTTATATTCAATTAAAGCACTACTACCAAAGCCATGGGAAGTAGTGGGAGAAAGCATTAAAGATGGAGATGTTATTGAGGGTGAAGTTGTAAGATTAACTGACTTTGGGGCTTTTGTTAACGTGTATCCTTTTGTAGATGGATTACTTCATAAAAATGAGTTCTCTTATAATCCTTATGTTAATATGTTTGACCATCTTGTTGAGGGTCAAAAAATAACTGTTAAGGTAAATTATATTGATGTTAATCGTGAAAAACTATCTTTATCAGTTCGGGCATTAAAAGAGGATCCATGGTATACATGTAATTTAAAACAATTTGATATTGTAGATATGAAAGTTATAGATTTTATTGATAATGACGCAATAGTTGAATATGTAGAAGATGTTGTGGGATTATTAACAAAAAATCATGTGACAAGCGAAAGAAGAATAACTAAAGCTGAGGATGAGTTAACAGTTGGACAAACTATAAAAGTTAAAGTTATTAATTTTAACCCTAACGATAGAGATATGCTTGTCAGTATTCGTCGTATAAAAGATGATGAGGAAAGGCAAGAGTATGTAAAATACATGAAAAAACAAAATGAAGTTAAAAATGATACATTAGGTGACATGTTTGGGGATAAGTTAAAACAATTGCTAGATGATGAAAACAAATAAAAGTATTGCAGGTGAAAACTTATGTTACCAGTAGTTGCAATAGTGGGTCGCCCTAATTGTGGGAAGTCTACTATATTCAATAGAATTATCGGTCAGAGGTTATCTATAGTTGAAGATACACCAGGAGTGACTAGGGACCGAATCTATGCTAAAGGTGAGTGGTTAGGTAAAGAATACAACTTAATCGACACAGGTGGTATAGATTTATCTAATGAACCATTTTTATCACAAATTAAACAACAAGCAGAAATTGCCATTAATGAAGCTGATGTTATACTATTTGTTTGTAATGTACGCGATGGAGTTACTGCAGCAGATGAATATGTCGCAAATATGTTGTTTAAAAGTGATAAAAGAATCATTTTGGTTGTTAATAAAGTTGATGATATTAGTTTCAAGGAAAATGTGTATGAATTTTATTCATTAGGTTTTAGTGATATAGTGGCTGTTTCATCAACGCACGGAATTGGTATTGGCGATTTATTAGACATGATCAATCAAAAACTACCAGAAAAAAAAGACATTCTCTATAGTGAGGATACAATTAAATTTTGTTTAATTGGTAGACCTAATGTTGGAAAGAGTTCTCTCACAAACGTATTATTAGGTGAAGAAAGAGTTATTGTAAGTGATATTGCTGGTACAACTCGCGATGCTATTGATACAAAATTTGTTAAAGATGGACGCGATTATGTTGTAATTGATACAGCAGGTATGCGTAAAAAAGGCAAGATTTACGAGGCAACAGAAAAATACAGTATTATAAGAGCGATGGCAGCTATTGATCGAAGTGATGTCTGTGTTATTGTTTTAAATGCTGAAGAGGGAATAATTGAATATGATAAAAGAATCGCTGGGTTTGCTCATAATAATAATAAAGCAGTAATCATTTGTGTTAATAAATGGGACACAATAAAGAAAGATGAAAAAACAATGAAACTTTGGATTCAAGACATTCGTAAAGAATTTCTTTTTCTAGATTATGCGCCGATTATTTTTGTAAGTGCAAAAGAAAATAAACGTGTACACACTTTATTTGAACCGCTTCAAAAAACTTTTGATAATTATACTCGAAGGGCAACAACAAATGTATTAAATGACATTATTTTAGATGCAGCAAGTTTAAATCCAGCACCAAAACATAATGGTGGTAAGATAAGAATTTATTATATTACACAAGTTGGTACAAAACCACCGACGTTCGTTCTATTTGTCAATAACGCTAATTATTTACACTTTTCATACGAACGCTTTTTGGATAATAAATTAAGGGAAAATTTCGATTTTATTGGTACGCCAATAAAAATTATTGCTAGAAATAGAGATTAAGAAGGTGGGATAATATGAGTACTATAACAATTGTTGGAGCTGGAAGCTGGGGAAGTGGTTTATCGCTTATTTTAGCTGACAATAAAAATTTGGTTAAGATATATGACCTTGACAAAGATTTAATAAAGGAAATTAATTCTTCACACACAAATGAGCGGTATTTACCAGGGTCTAAATTACCTAATACAATTGTCGGTTACACAGATTTAAAATCAGCCTTAGAAGGTAGTGAAGTAGTTTTAACGGTAGTACCTACGAAAGTAATGCGACAAGCATTAAAAAGTGTTAATGAAGCATTAGATCATGAGGTTGTCTTTGTTAATGCTAGTAAAGGCATTGAGCCAGTTAGCTTCAAACGTGTTTCTGAAATTGTTTTTGAAGAAATCGCTCCAGAAAAAATTAAAGGTTTTGTGGCATTGACAGGACCTTCTCATGCTGAAGAAGTAATAAAACGACAATTAACAGTTGTCTCAAGTGCAAGCGATGATTTAGAACTTGCTAAATTTGTTCAAGTGTTATTTAATAATGATGAGTATTTTCGAGTTTATACTTTAAATGATTTGATTGGTGCAGAACTTGGTAGTTCTTTGAAAAACATTATCGCCTTAGCAGCTGGTATTCTAAATGGACTAGGATATGGGGATAACGCTAAAGCAGCACTAATTACTAGAGGATTAGCTGAAATGCGTCGTTTAGCTGTTAAAGCAGGTGCAAAAGAAGAAACATTGTTTGGTTTAACCGGAATTGGTGATTTAATAGTTACAGCGACTAGTTTACATAGCCGCAACTATCAAGCAGGTTTAAAAATTGGTAGCGGGAAAAACTTGCAAGAAACTTTAGCTTCGATGACAATGGTAGTAGAAGGCGTTAGAAGTTGTGAAGCTGCTTATCAATTTGCCAAAGAATTACATGTTGAAATGCCAATAACATTCGCCGTTTATGATGTGTTATTTAATCAAAGAGAACCTAAAGATGCAATAAAAGAACTTATGCAAAGAAATTTAAAATCAGAATAAAGTAACATAACCTTCTCAATTGTCATATTCTATTATGAATTAATTGTAGGAGGTTTTATTTTGTTTAAGAATGTTTTTGATGAAATTAATAAGAAATCTAATGTCGATAAAGACACCATTTTTAATATTGCAGATAGTATAAAAAATGCAAATTTAAGTGATGAAGTGGTTTTAAGAAAATTAATAAAAGATATAGCGAAAGTCGCTAATAAACCTGTTTCTAAAGAACTAGAAGATAAAATAGTTAAAAAAGTTAAAAAAGATGGAGTTCCAAAAAACATGAAAGACTTGTTTTAAAAAACTTAGGTAATTCTAAGCACTACATAGAATTACCTAAGTTTTTTAATTTTTTTATTGAAAAAGTCATGAAAGACATTAAATTTTTATAAAAAAGCAAAAAAAAAGTACTAAATTAGAATTTATAATTAAATTTTTTCGATATTCTTGAATAAATAGCCAAATTAAAAAATATAATGTTGTGAGAAGAATTAGAAAGTGAGGAGTATTATGAGCGAAGAATATATTCGTGATATTGTAGAACGTACATCCAAAGAACTTTACTTAGGGGTTGTTGGACCTGTACGTTCAGGGAAATCTACTTTTATTCGTAAATTTGTTGAAGCAATAATTTTGCCAAATATTACTGATGAAGATTTGTATAAAAAAGTTGTTGATGAACTGCCACAAGCAGCTGATGGTAGAACAATTATGACAACAGAACCTAAGTTTATCCCTAATCAAATTATTAGTATTAACATGGATGATTTAGAGGTAAAGGTTCGTTTAGTAGATTGTGTAGGTTATGTAATTCCTAATTCTAAAGGATATGCAGATGAAGATGGCCCAAGAATGGTTCACACACCATGGTTCGAAGATCCGATTCCTTTTAAAGATGCTGCTGAAATAGGAACAAAAAAAGTAATTGAAGATCATTCAACTATTGGTATAGTTATGACTTCAGATGGTTCAATATGTGATTTTTCTAGAGAAGATTACATTGAGGCTGAAGAAAGAACTATTAGGGAATTAAAACAATTAGATAAGCCTTTTATTGTAGTTTTAAATAGTAGACATCCACAAAAACAAGAAACAACTAATTTAAAAGAAGAAATTATGCAAAAATATGATGTTCCAGTACTTCCTGTTTCGGTAGAAAATATTTCGTTGAGTGATGTCAACAGAGTATTAAAAGAAGCATTATACGAATTTAAAATCAAAGAATTAAATATTAAAGTGCCTAGTTGGATTAGCGTATTAAATGATAGTCATAGTGTTAAAAAGGAATTTGATAATGTTATTCAAAATGTTAGCGATGAATATCAAAAATTACGCGAAGTAAATAAGATTGTCGATACTTTAAAAACAAATGAATTTATCAATGATGTTCAACTAACAGCTGTCGATCCAGCAGTCGGCTCAGCTGAGATTACAGTAATTTGTAAGGATGAACTATACAATGATATTATTGAATCAATAGTTGGCCATAAACTAGATGATAGAGGAGAATTTATTTCTTTACTACAAGATTATAGTCAAGCAAAACGTGAATTTGATAATTTTAGTTCTGCTTTACAAATGGCTAGACAATCAGGTTATGGTATTGCTACACCTAAAATTGAAGATATGCGACTTGATAAACCAGAGGTTGTTAAGCAAGGTTCAAGATTCGGTGTTAAATTACGTGCAATTGCGCCATCTATTCATATGATTAAGGTTGAAGTTGAATCAACTTTTGAACCAATTATTGGTTCAGAACAACAAAGTCAGGACTTAATTAATTATATAATGCGTGACTTTGACAAAGATTCATTATCTGTGTGGAAATCTGAAATATTTGGTAGAACACTAGATTCTTTAGTAGTTGATGGTATCAACGCTAAGTTGTTTGTATTACCAGATAGTGCAAGGCAAAAGTTCCGTGATACACTTGAAAAAGTGATAAATAAAGGACGCGGAGGCCTAATTGCAATTATTTTATAATTGAAATGGAATAATTCAAGTATAAAATAAAAAAAAAGATGAAAAATATAAACATAGATATTGTATATTGTCAAAAATTATGTTATATTAATTGAGTCACATATAAAGGAGGCGTAGTTATGAACAAATCACAATTAATTACTGAAGTATCAGAAAAATCAGAAATGAAAAAGAAAGACGTAGAGCTGATAGTCGACACTATGATTAACGCAATTTATGATCGTTTAAAAGCTAAAGATAAGGTGACTATCTCAGGTTTTGGAACATTTGAAACAAAACACCGTCAAGAACGAAATGGAGTTAACCCTAAAACTGGAGAAAAAATTATTGTGACAGAAGCTATTCTACCAATTTTCAAAGCTGGTAAGACATTTAAAGAAGAAGTTAAATAATCATTTAAAGGGTAACTTTTTGCCTACTACTTAAATTACTTAGTAGTAGGTTTTTATTATTTTTAATAATAAAACTAATTTTTGCAAATATAATGGTAATAGATATAATTTTTAAGGTGGTTTTAAATGAATAATTTGATTAAGAACCTCACTTTTCTTATTTTCTTTACCATTTTATTTATGATAATGAATAAATTCAATTTACTTTATTGTTTTGAAACAAGTTTGATGCGCATTGCCCTACCAGAACAAAATAGATTGGGAATTAATATTATCGATAGCACATTTAAAAACCATTATTATGATAAACAAGATTATCACAATAGCATTACAGACATTAGTATAGAACGATTTATTCAACTTGTAGAGGATAATGAATTAAGGTTAGCTAGAAACGCAAGGCTTCATAATATAAATGATTGTAATAATTTCAAATATTTAAGTAAGGATGGAAGATTTGAATACATTGTTAAAATTGAAAAAGATGTCAATGGAAATATTATCTTTAAAGAAATAGTAACTGACTCAATTAACAGGGGGACCTATAATTTTTTTAATCAAAGTGGTAATTTTTGGCAGCGTAGTTTCCATCACTTTGATGTTATTTTTTGGTTGCTCTATGGCACTAGTAATCAAGATGCATCGACTATTTGCTGGCGTCTTAATGTTTATTTTAAATCAGAATCTAAATGTGGAGGATTGATAGTTAATGAAAGTTAATTTCATCTTCACTCTGATATTATTAATAGTTTCTATTATTTCCATATTTATCACAAAAAGTACGAATGAATTTGATAAAGACTGCAAAGTTAACGGTCATCTTAGTTCCACACTTGATGTAATATTACCCTTTTCATGCAATCAAAAGGCAAATGGCTATGTTAATTTAAATGGTGATATTATCTTAATCTCTGAAAATTGGTCTCATACTAGTATATTCGCCGATAATAATTTCGCAATTGTGACTAATTATGAAAATAAAGATGCCATAATTAATAAATTAGGAAAATATATCTTGAATTTTAAATACGATGAAATTATTTATTTAGGAAATAATTTTTATTTCATTAAAAAAGAAGAAAAAGATGATGATAAATACTATTTAGGGAAATATAAATTAGGAAGCATCAATTTAAAAGAGGTACTTTATGAATATATTTATGATTTTTCGGGTGGACTTGCTGCTGTTGTAATTGAAGATAGTGATAAAATAGGTTACATTGATACATTTGGTCAAATCGTAATTCCGGCGATTTATGAACGGAATCCACAAATAAAACATCAGTTTATTAATAAATTGGCTGTTGTAATAAAAAATGGTAAATATGGAGTTATAAACGATAAAAATGAAGTTGTAGTGCCATTTAAATATGATTATATTCAAGCTGATGATTTTAGTGATAAATACATAAAATATAGTTTAAATGGTAAATGGGGCGTAATGGATAATAGTTATAATGAAGTAATACCGCCAATATATGAATCAATCGGGAATGATTCTTTTGACATCGTATCAGTTAGTTATGATAATAAGGTTTATGCTTTTTTGAATTTGAAATCGAAAATGTTAATTACAGACTTTATTTACAAAAGAATTATTAATGATCAATTTATTGAGAAGTATAACTATTTCCAAAATAATTATGCTGTTGTGTCTAAAGATAGCGTAAATATTAATTTATTAAACATATCCGGAAATGAAACTTTTGAGGAAGACTATCTTGGTATAAAAATTATAAATAATGAGTATATTCTTTTGAAAACCGAAGAAAATTTATTTTGTTTATATAATTTATATACAAAAACAATCTTAGAATTTAGTGGGATAGATATTCTGGTTTACCCAAAATTTAATGTACTAGCAGTTTTAAAAGAAAAGTATGTTGATGGTGCAAGTGTTTATTTGTTATTTGATTTCTTAGGAAATGAAATAATTTCAGATTTAAAAGTATATGATGATATGGTTATTAAAAATATTGAAGGTAAAAATTATTTATATTTTATTGGTGAAATAAATAATAAATTATTTAGTTCTTATTTTGATGAGTCAATGAACATAATATGGTTGCCATAAACTTCCTTAAAAATCATTTTAAGGAAGTTTATATATTAATAAAAGCTAAATTGTGTTAAAATAGATAGAGAAATTAATATGGAGTGATGTTATGCGTTATATAAGCAGTGGCCATTCACATGGTGAACAAATCACAATAATCATTGAGGGAATACCTAGTAATTTATCAATAGATATTAAAAAGATAAATGAAGAACTGAAAAAAAGGCAAAAAGGATATGGGCGTGGTCAAA
This sequence comes from Haloplasmatales bacterium 4B, assembly GCA_003586005.1. Taxonomy (GTDB): domain Bacteria; phylum Bacillota_I; class Bacilli_A; order Haloplasmatales; family Haloplasmataceae; genus NSKI01. The sequence goes on from NSKI01000002.1 coordinate 28,853, forward strand.
GGATGCAAATTGAACATGACCAAGCCCAAATTTTAAGTGGAGTTTTGTTTGGTAAAACTACAGGGGCTCCGATTGCAGTTGTGGTAAAAAATAAAGATTATCAATTTCATCTACAATATATGGAACCATTTGCCCATGATTTAACTAATTATAATCCTATTAAAGTTCCTAGACCTGGGCATGCTGACTTAGTTGGCGCTATAAAATATAATTTTCGAGATATGCGTTTAGTTTTTGAAAGAGCATCGGCAAGAGAAACTGTTTCAAGAGTTGTTGTTGGTGCAATCTGTAAACAGATTTTAGCTTTATTAAATATAGAAACATTATCATATGTTAAAAATATTGGCGGTATTAGCTGTAAAATTGATTTTGATAAAACTTATATAGAAAAGTCATTAGTTAGTATGCCAAGTAAAACTGCTAGTGAAAAAGCGATGGAATTAATAGATGAAACAATGTTAAAAAGGGACACTTTAGGAGGGATATGCCAGGTTGAGGTTAATAATGTTCCTGTAGGGCTTGGTAGTTTTGTTACTGATGAAACAAAACTTGATGCTAAAATAGCAAGCAGTGTAATGAGCATTCAATCATGCAAAGGTGTTGAATTTGGAGATGGTTTTGAGTTAAGTAATTATTTTGGTAGTCAAGCTCATGATGAGATTAGTTATGAGGATGGTTTTACACGTCAAAGTAATCATTATGGTGGATTTGAAGGTGGAATGACTTCAGGTATGCCGATTATATTAAAAGCCGTTTTTAAACCAATTCCAACTTTGATGCAACCACTTCAATCTGTAAATATCGATACAAAAGCTAAAACTGCGTCCCATATTGAAAGAAGTGATGTCTGTGTGCTTCCTGCAGCTGCAATAATATGTGAACATACTGTAGCAATCGAAATTACAAAAGCCTTAATTACTCAATTTACTTCTGATACAATTGAACAATTAATAGATGCTGTTTTTAATTATCAAAAATACACAAAGAGGTTTTAGTATGAAAAAACTTAATGTTGAAGTACTAGAATCGAAATATTCTGTTTTTATTGGTGATTGTTTAGCTAAAATAAATGAATTCATCAAGGAAGATCAGAAAGTTATTATTATTACCGATGATACAGTTAAAAATTTACATTTACAGAAATTAAAAAAAGAGATAGGTGTTAACGCATACATCTATTCATTGGGTAAGAATCCTGAAACAGCTAAATCTTTAGAGATATATGGAAATTGTGTTTCATTTTGTTTAAATCATTATTTTGATCGAGACATTGTAATTATCGCTTTTGGTGGTGGGGCCGTCGGTGATTTTGCTGGATTTTTTGCTTCAACTTATAAACGGGGTGTTAAGTTTATTAATATCCCTACAACGCTTTTAGCTCATGATAGCGCAATTGGTGGTAAAACAGCTTTAAACTTCAATAATATAAAAAATGTTATTGGGACTTTTTATCAACCTGAGGTTGTAATATATCATCTTGAATTTTTAAAAACCCTACAGACAAAAGATGTATTATCAGGATTTGGTGAAGTATTTAAACATGATCTCTTAAATGATGGTTATTTGTTAAATGAAATAATAAATGTGGATATTAATTTAAATGATCTAATTATAAATGAAGAATTAATGGAAGAAATATTATACCGCTGTATTTTAGTTAAAAAAGTCTATATTGAATCAGATATTTACGATAAATTAGGAAGAAGACAATACTTGAATTTTGGGCATACATTAGCCCACGCTATTGAAATTTTATATGATTATTCGCATGGTGAAGCTGTTAGCTTAGGTATTTGTTTTGACATGTTTATTTCTGGTAATAAATTTTATAAAATTTTTTATAAACGACTGAAAAAATATGGTTACTTTAAACAAATGCTTGATTTTAATGTCGAAAAAATTATTGAAATCATGAAAAATGATAAAAAAAATAATTTGGGTGATTTTAAATTTATTGGTTTGAAATCCTATGGCTGTCCATATGAAATAATATTAAAGACAGATGAAGTCTTTGATTTTTTAAACAGTTTTAAGATGGTGATTGAATGAGACTTTACGGAGAATTGATAATTCCAGGTGATAAATCCATTACACATAGAGCTATTATGTTTAATGCGATTAGTGAAGGAATTGCTACTATCACAAATTATTTAAAAAGTGCTGATATTTTAACAACGATAAATATTTTAAAAAATCTCGGAGTAGAAATCGAAATATTAGAAGATAGATTAGTTATAAATGGGAAGGGATTTATCGGACTAAAAAAACCCAATATAGCCCTTGATTGTCAAAACTCAGGAACAACTGCTAGGCTGATGATGGGACTTTTAAGTGGATTGGATTTTGAAGTTGAGTTAATTGGTGATAAGTCCCTTTCTAAACGACCAATGAAGCGGGTTACAAGATTTTTAGAAAAATTAGGTATAAATACTCAACTTACAGATGATAACTACCTACCTGCTCAAATAAAGCCCTCTAGTGTTTATGGAAATGAAATATTTCTTGATGTAAGTAGTGCCCAGGTTAAATCAGCTTGTATCCTCGCTGCTTTAAAATGTAAGAGTTTATCGATAATTCATGAAATAAGCAGTTCAAGAAATCACACAGAATTAATGCTTAAATATATGGGAGCTGATATTTCTGTTTATGGCTTAGATATTTGTGTCTCAGGGAGGAACTTATTAAAAGCAAGAAATTTCTTTATTCCAGGTGATATTTCCTCAGCGGCATTCTTTATTGTAGGCTGTTTAATAACGCCAAATAGTGAAATTTTAATTAAGAATTGTGGCTTTAATCCGACAAGAACTGGTATTATAAAAGTTCTTGATATGATAAACGCAAATTATCAAATCAGAAATAAACACCTAGAGGCTTATGAAATTGTAGGTGACTTATATATTAATTATACTGATAATTTAAAACCATTTACAATTAATAAAGAAATTGTATCCTTTCTAATTGATGAAATCCCCATTCTTACTCTCCTTGCTACTCAAATAAAGGGAACATCTGTAATAAGTGATGCTAATGAATTACGAGTAAAGGAATCAGATAGAATTATTTCTACTTCAACAGAACTTAAAAAACTAGGAGCAGATATTATAGAAACTAATGATGGGATGATAATTCATGGGAAGAGTAAGCTAATTCCTAACAAAGTAGAAACTTATAATGATCACCGTATAAGCATGATGTTAAAGATTGCTAGGTTAATTTGTGAAGACATTGAAATAAATGATGATAAAAGTGAGAATATTTCTTATCCTAATTTTGAATATGATTTAAATAAACTGTGTAAATATTAGTAATTTATCTACGTCTCCCTACATAAATTTGAGGTAGGGAGGTAATATAATGGGTAATCCGATTTACGTTATATTATTGTTGTTTATTCCAGTTGTTGTAGTAACAAGTTATGTTTATGTATCTAAACGTCGTTATGAAAGAGCGCGCATTCATAGGAAGTCAAGATACATTATAAGAAGGAAACATCGATGAAAATCGTAATTAATGGAATAACTGGTAGGATGGGCGCGTTTTTATTTGACTATTTAAGCAATAGACCTGAGTATAAAGTAGTTGCAGGTATTTCAAGACAAAGCCTTGACCTAGGTATTAATATTTATTATGATATAAAATCATGTTTAGAAAATGAAGAAATTGATACTTTAATTGACTTTTCATTTTATCCGAATTGTCTTGATACAGTAAAGCAAGCACTTATTAATAATGTTAATGTTATAAGTGGTACTACTGGTTATAAGAAATATGATGGTCAACAAATTAATTATTTAGCAAAAAAACATCAAGTAGGGGTGATTATTTCACCAAATTTTTCGATGGTTAATAAAGAAATTGAAGAATTAACAATCGGTATTAAAAATTATTTACCTTATGTAGAAATAATCGAAGAACATAATATCCATAAAAAAGATAAACCTAGCGGGACGGCTAAATATTTTGCAAAATTATTAGATGTCGAACCAGATAAAATCCATTCGATAAGAATACCAGGTGTAATTGCAAACCATCATATTTTATTTGCTGATTTAAACCAAAGTATAACCTTATCTCATAAAATTCATGATCGACAAGCATTTATTAACGGAATTGAACATGCTATAATTGAAGTAACTAATTATAATACTATACAAATAATGATATAAAAGGTGATAAGATGAGTCGAATAGAAGATGCTAAAATAATTATTGAAACACTTGTTGATAATGGCTATGATGCATTTATTGTTGGAGGATATGTAAGAGATAAGCTATTAGATATAGAAACAAATGATATAGATATCGCCACAAGCGCAACCCCAGATGTAGTAGAAAATTTATTTTCAAAAACTATATTAACTGGTGTTAATCATGGTACTGTTACGGTTGTAATAAATAACGCTAATTATGAAGTAACAACATTTAGAACTGAAAATGATTATCTTAATAATAGAAAACCAACAGCGGTTAATTTTGTCTCAAGTTTATTTGAAGATGTTAAAAGACGTGATTTCACTATGAATGCCCTTGCTTTAAACCTTAGTGGAGAAATTATTGATTATGTTTCTGGGAAAGAAGATATAAAAAACAAATTAATTAGAACAGTAGGCAATCCATTTGAACGTTTTAGTGAAGATGCTTTAAGAATGCTTAGGGCTTTTCGTTTTGTTTCTTTACTAGGTTTTGATATCGAATCGGAAGCACTTAAGGCGATTAATAAAAATAGTGATTTAATAAAAAATATATCTTTAGAAAGAATAATAAAAGAATTTGAAGCTTTGGTAAGAGGAAAGGATTTTCTTAAAGCAATTAAATTAATGAAAAAAACTAATTTCCACATATCCATGCCATATTTTAATAAGGGAATTGATGTTATAGCGGATAAAGAATTTGTTCCTCTTGATTTTTATGAGTTTTTAACAATTTGCGCTGTAGTTGATGAAGATGATTTGATTGAAAATTTACCAATTTTAAAACTATTAAAAAAAGAAATCAGAATTGTTTATGAAATGTATACTTTAAATATAACGAATTTTACTAACCCAATTCTTTTTAGAAATGGATTGAGAAACTGTTTAATGACAAATAAATTAAATGTTTATTTACGTAATAATGATGATAAGTCAAAAGAAATTATCGAAATGTATCAAACAATGCCTATAAAAAAACAATGTGATTTAAAATTTAAAGGTGATGAGATTATTTCGTTATATGAAAAAACACCTGGGTCTTGGATAAGTGAAATACTTGATGATATTTGTTTAAATGTTTTATTAGGTCATCTAGAAAATGATTATGAAAAAATTAGGCAATATTTATTATCAAAGAAATAAACTTATGTTATAATTATTTTACATCATTAATTTACTAGGAGATGGATAATTATGACAGATCCATTTATAAAGAAACTAATTAATAATCGTTTAATAAATGTGAAAGATTATATAATTAATCATTATGTGGAATTAGAACTAGATGAAGTAGCAACAATGCTGCTATTACATATTTATAATTTATCAGAGCAAGGTATTCAATTTTTATCTATTAATTCTTTAAAAGAAAAAATGTCGATTGATTTTGTTAGATGTGCTGATCTTGTATTAAAGTTAGTTAATTTAAATTTACTAGCTTTTGATATTGTAGTAGATAATAATGGAAAAACTAAAGAAAAATTTACCTTAGAACCACTTTATCAAAAAATTGTTAAAGATTTAATGCAAGAAAATAATAAAATTATTCAAGTCAACCATGAGAATGAAGCTAGTGAATTAGCTAATTTAATTGAAAGTGAATTTGGTAGGACTTTATCAGCTTTTGAAATCCAAATGATTACTTCATGGATTGAAAGTAATTTTGATATTCAACTTATCAAATTAGCTTTAAAAGAAGCAATTTTGTCAAGAGCTTATAATTTAAAATATGTGGACCGAATTCTTTTAACTTGGAAGCAAAATAATATTAAATCTGTAGAACAAGCCTTAGAATATACTAAAACTTTTAAGCGCTATGAAGCACCTAAAAATAATGTTGTAAATAAAAATGAAGAAGTATATGTTTCATGGATGAAATAAAGAGACGAATTATTAATGTATTTGATAAGATGTTTCCTAAAGCTTTTTGTGAATTAAATTATCGTAATCATTTTGAACTGCTTGTTGCAGTAATATTATCAGCACAAACAACAGATAAAGCTGTTAATAAAGTTACCAAAAACTTGTTTCAGAAATTTTCAACGCCAGAAGAATTCGCTTGTGCAAGTGTAGAAGCTATTGAAAATGAAATTAAACATCTTGGGTTATATAAAAATAAAGCTAAAAATATTAAAAAAATGAGCCAAATGTTAATTAAACAATATTATTCGAAAATTCCTGATACTATGGATTTATTAATAAAACTACCCGGAGTAGGTAGAAAAACAGCTAATGTGATGTTATCTGAAGCTTTTAGTAAAAGTGCATTTGCTGTAGATACTCACGTTGAAAGAGTTAGTAAAAGATTGCAAATAGCTGAGGAAACTGATTCACTAATAATAGTAGAAAGAAAACTAAATGCTTATTTTCCTGAAGAATTGTGGAGTAAACTTCATCATCAAATGATTTTTTTTGGGAGATATCATTGTTTAGCTAGAAATCCTAAATGTAATATATGTGATTTAAAAAACGTTTGTAAATATTACATAGAAAATAAGATATAAAAATTTGATGTCATATATTAATGACATTTTTTTTAGGAGTGAAAATAATGTTTGAAACAAAATCTCAATTTTTGAATTGGTTATCTACACAAAATAAGTTTTCAATCAAACTACATTTAACAAGGGTTAAAAGAGCATGTGAGCTACTAGGAGAACCACAAAAAAAATTAAAAACAATTCATATTGCAGGAACTAATGGCAAAGGGTCTACTTGTAATTATATAAGTAGTTTACTGATATCTTCAGGTTTTAAAGTAGGTATGTATATTTCACCATATATTATTACTTTTAATGAGCGTATTCAAATTAATAAAGAATACATTAGTGATGAAGATTTAGTAAGCTGTGCTAATGAAATTATGCCCGTTATTGAACAAGTTGAACAGGAAATGAAAGATGAAATGACAGAGTTTGAAATTATAACTTTATTGTCTTTTATTTATTTTAATCACAAGGATGTTGATTATGTAATATATGAAGTTGGCCTTGGTGGTAGATATGATGCTACTAATGTTATTAAGCCAATTGTTACTGGAATTACTAATATTTCATATGATCATATGGGAGTTTTAGGAGATACGTTAGAAAAAGTTGGATATGAAAAAGTTGGAATCGCAAAACCAAACACAACGCTCTTTACTACAGAAGAAAATGCTTCAGTATTAAATATTTTTGAAAATTATTGCGAAGAAGTAAGTTCTAAACTAGAAATTATCTCAATGGATGAAGTAAATAATTATTTGATGAGTAATCATGGCATGAAGTTTAATTACCATAATTTAGATTTATTTATCCCAATGTTAGGACTACATCAATTAAAAAATGCCCTACTTGCGTTAAAAATTTATGAGTTTTTAATGAATGCGCGAAAGTTCACGGTTTTAGACGAATATATATATAATGGGCTGCTGAATTCAAAATGGGGTGGACGTTTAGAAATTATTCGAAAAAATCCCCTTGTTATAATCGATGGTTCACATAATATCGATGGAGTTAAAACTCTATCAAACGCTATGAAGTATTATTTAGACCAAGGTTATAAAATAAAAACGATTTTTGCAGCTTTAAGTGATAAAGAAACGGATAAAATGTTGAGTTTATTACAATCTATAAGTGTGCATTTAACCTTGACTAGTTTCAATTATTACCGTGCAAATACAGCGGTTAATTTGTATGAACAAACAAATAAAATTAATGTAAGTTTTAATGAAAATTATTTAGAGGTTTTAACAGAGGCAATGAATAATGTCAATGAGGATGAATTATTACTTATTACAGGTTCATTATATTTTATCGCAAAAGTAATTAATTTTTTTAAGACGCTTGACAAAGATTGCTAATATATTCTGCATTTATGTGTTAAAAATAAGCCATGAGGTGATAGAATGAAGAAATGGTTTAATTCTGATTCACGTGTTTTTTTTAACATTATATTAGCATTAATCGTGGGTATCATTTTTGGGAATTTTTTAGGAGGTAGCATGTTAAAAAATGATGCGATTTATGCAAATGCGAATAATTATACTGATGATGTCTATCTTCTTCAATCTGGAGCATATTACAATGAAGAAACAGCTATGAGCGCTTTAGAGGAAATGAAATTATTAGGGTTAAATGGAATTGTAGTTAGAGAGCGTAATAATTTTAATGTTTATCATGGAATCTCTACGAAAATTAGTAGTTTTGATTCATACACAAAAATTCTTCAAGACAATGATATTAATTACTTAATTAAATCACGAAAATTATATTATATGTTAAATGATCTTGATCCTAGTTCAAGAGAATATGAGTTTTATTATGGTAGTATCAACTATTACTTGTCATTAATCCATAATAGAAATGTAGTTATTCAAGATGAATATATTAATCAAGTGAGTGAAGTTAATTTAGAGTTATTTAATAATTTGAATTTATTAAATGAAAGTATTAATACTGATTTAGCTCTGCTATATAAACTTTATGTTTATAAGAATTTAGTAGATATCTTATTATAAAAACCGCAAAATTTGCGGTTTTTTTAAATAGAAAATAAATAAAAAAAATAATATTTAACGTATATAAAATTATAAATAAAATATAAAGGAGCTTATATGTTTAATTATTTAATTAAAGAAATACCAAAAGATGAAAGACCTAGAGAGAAATTGGAACTAAAGGGTCCAAAGATGCTAAGTAATTATGAGTTGATTGCGATATTACTTAGAACAGGGTCTTATAAAAAATCAGCAATTATTCTAGCACAGGAAATATTAGAAAAAACCCCCAATTTATATGCATTAAGAAATATTTCACTAGATGAATTATTAAATATAAAAGGGATTGGTAAAGCGAAAGCAATTCAAATTTTAGCTGCTATTGAATTAGGGCAAAGAACAAATAACTATATTTTAGAAAGAGGAATTCAAATCAAATCACCAATTGATTGTGCTGAATATATAGCTGAGGAGGTAAGGACATTAGAACAAGAACATTTTATCGGAATATATTTAGATGTTAAAAATCGGATATTAGCTAAAAAAACATTGTTTATAGGTTCATTAAATAAAGCACTAGTCCATCCTAGAGAAGTATTTAAAGAAGCTTTTAAACATGGATGCGCATCCATTATTGTATGCCATAATCACCCTAGTGGTGACCCTACACCAAGTAATCAAGATATTTCATTAACAAGAAGGCTTATGGAAATAGGAGAACTAATGGGAATTGAAGTTTTAGATCACATTGTGATAGGAACCGATGGATATATAAGTATGAGAGAAGAGAAGTACATATAGAGTTACACTGTGAGAGTTAAATATGTTAATATTAGAAGAAAAAAGCGAGGAGTGATAAGGTTATTTTTAATTTGGACAATTAAAAAACCATGATAAAAATAAATTATCATAGTTTTTTTAACTCAGAGACTAGCCTTTAAAAGCTATGGCATCAAGTTGAAATTGAAGCCCATCTTGTCCACCACGGTGAGCGAATTCTGTTTGAATCGATTTTCGTGCTGGATACTTACCTTTAAACCTTTCTTTGATTATCTTTTCCATTATTGGTATATTCCAAACATCTCTAAACAAGCAATCAATCTTTACGACTGATTCTAAAGTTAAACTGATTGATTTTAGTCTCTCATTCAAATGATCAAATGCACCATTAATTTGATTTTCAATGGACTGACCAATGTTGCCTACACAGTAACTTATGAAAACAAAATTGCCTGCCTCAACAATTCCAGAATGTCCCCATTCCTCATTTACGTCATTTCTTACAATTTCTCTCATGTAATTATCCTCCTACTATATTCTTATTACATAATATCCTATAAATAAATCACAATAATTATATCATAAGAAACTCCTATCTTATATAGAATCTTAATTGAAAGTTACTTTTTTATTGTTATATATAATAATCTTTAAATTCAATCATAAAGATTAAAGTCAGAGGAAGATGGTACATGCTTTAAGTACTTGGAAATAATGCATTAATCATTGTTTGTCATAACCATTCAAGTGGCGACCCTACACCAAGTAATCAAGATATTTTAAGAAGGCTTATGGAAATAGAAGAACTAATGGGAATTGAAGTTTGAGATTACATTGTGATAGGAACCGATGGATATATAAGTATGAGAGAAGAGAAGTGTATATAGCTTCTCTTTTATAATTTATTACAAATAATTCAATATTTCGACAAAATTTGTGTGCTTTTTTTTTGAAAAAATGATAGAATTTAGAAAATAAGGGAAGGGGATTTTATTATGAAGAGAAAAATCATTTTATTATTTTTTACTTTTTGTTTATGTATTATTTCAATTAATTTCAATGTGCAAGCAGAAGAAATTAAAGATAATAATAACGATGAAATTATTGTCTTTGAATCTGTTTCCTATTATGAAATGACTTATGAAAATGGTACACTTAAAGAACAAAGAAAACTAAATAAAAAGGATTATGAAGCTAAAGTTAAAAAAGAAAAAGCAAAAAGAAATAAGGCAGAGAAAGAAAAAACAAATCCATTATACAATCAGTTTTAATAGTAATGGTGGTACTCCTGTATCGTCAATAGTGGAATTACCTGGGCTACAGCAACAAAGCCAACCGACCCAACTAAAACAAATTACGTTTTCGGAGGATGGTATAGTGATAGTTCTTTAACTCAACCATATACATTTACAACAATGCCTTCATATAGCATAACATTATATGCTAAATGGCTCGAAAAAGATTTAATTGTTAATGGTACTGGGGGACCAATAGATGTAAATTGTAATAGTGAATATTATGATTTTTGCCAAGGATCAGTTATTACAACGAGGAGTATAACTAAATTAGTTACAACCGTTTCACTCAATCCAAATTCTAGAACAGGTTTACATGTAAAGAATGAATTAACGTGGACTGAACCACCCACTTATTCAGTTAAGGATTTTAGCGGAATTGGATATCATCCAGTTTATGTTGATTCAAATAGAGAAACAATTGAAGCAGAAATAAGGGTCTATTACCATGACTATGAAGGTATTTATGATATTAGTTATGATAATTACTATTATAGTAATCAAGATCACAAATATATGTTTGAAATAGATCCTAATGGAGCTATAATATGGAATATTGAAAAAGTATATATAAACGGATTCATAAATGGTCATCCATCAGGTCCAGCTATATTTAAAGATGGCGAAGCAGTAATGCCATTTTATATTGATACAGTTGTGTACACTTTAGAAAATGATTTTGATTTATTAGGTGATTATGCATCATATAATAATTTGAATAAACTTCCTTTTTGGGGAGATTATAGACATACGTATCCTGATGTTAATTTTTCTTTTGATGGTTTAACATTAAGAGCATATTATGATAAAATACAAGTATTTCTAGGAGTAAAAATAACACCTACTATTTCTGCTGATAGCTCAAGGAAGAATGATATTGAAATTTATTTTTAAGGAGAGTTTATTATGGTAAAGTTTTATAAAATATTTTCTATAACGCAATTTATATTAATATTAATGTCATTATTTGGATTAATTTCAATCATTATACCTGGACCTATAGAACAATCCGCAGGTTCGGATATTGAATATTTTTTTGTATATGTTAAAATCTTAAAATTAGGATTATCATCAATTATTCTTATTTTATTATGTATTTTTATAGAATTAAAAATCAAAAATCTTACAAATAAATAGATAATTATATAAAAATTAAAATAAAACATACTACAGGAGTCATATTTTATGACTCATTTTTTATTATCGCTATAAACCGCAATCAAGAAATATAATATTATTTTCTTAACACACAAAAATCTTATACTTTTATATATTAAGATTATCCCTATAGGTATTGTCATCATAGTCCATCCTAGAGAAGTATTTAAAGAAGCTTTAAAACATGGAGGTGCATTCATTATTGTATGCCATAATCATCCTAGTGGCGACCCTACACCAAGTAATCAAGATATTTCACTAACAAGAAGGCTTATGGAAATAGGAGAACTAATGGGAATTGAAGTTTTAGGTCACTTAGTCACAGAAAGTGATTGATATATAAGTACGAGAGAAGAGAAGTATATATGATTCAAATTTATTTTAATTAAAAGGAGAATAATAATGTTTTATTATTTTTTTGGACCATATTTCACTTGACAATAATTGGACATTCCTAATAAAAATAATAGATTTCTACAATACATAAATGATAAACTTAATATGTAGTGGAGATTTCATGATATTTAGATATTTCTATAGTGCTATATGTTATGAATCTTTAGCGTTAATAGATATTTGAATTGAGTAATACATTAATTCTTTTAGTGGTAAATTAATATATAAATTAACAAATTTATAGAGGGGGTTTATATGATTTGCAAGAAAGGTAGAATTTTAATTAGATATATGAATGATGAAATAAATGATTTTCTTCTTATGTATAAATGGTTAAATAATCAAGAAATACTTAAATATTATGAAGGACGAGATAAACTTTTTACAATGGACAAAATAATTGATAAATATAAAAATAGAACAAATGGATGTGACATTGTTAAATCTTGCATATTTGAATATAATCATTTACCTATTGGCTATATTCAATATTATCCAATAGATGAAAAAGAATATAATGAATATGGTTATAAAGACGAAGGTATAATTTATGGAATTGATTTGTTTATTGGAAATACAAATTATCAAAATAAAGGACTAGGAGCGCAAGTTATTAATTGTTTAATTCAATATATTAGATTAAATATAAAGCCAAATAAAATTGTTATTGACCCCCGTGTCGAGAATAAAAGAGCTATCCGCTGTTATGAAAAATGTGGTTTTGAATTTAAAAAGATAATACCAAAACATGAACTTCATGAAGGACTATATCATGATACTTATTTAATGGAATTTATAATTTGAGAGAAGTTTAAATTTACTTCTCTTTCTTTTTGTAAATATCCATTTTCTTTGATAATGAATGAATTGATTTTTTTTTGAATATAAATATGTATAAGGAGGTGGAATTATGGTTAATCAATTATATTTGTTGCTTATTTTACCTGTCTGTTTTATTGTCTATAGTATATATACCTTGAAAAATAACGATATTACTGATGAATTAATGATCTTTATTAGAAGAATATACTATTCTTTATGTGTATTACTTATTGTATTAATTATAATTTCCATTGAACCTAGTTATGATATTTCAACAAATCCACTAGGAATTCCTAGTACATATTGGCTAATTTTATTAACCTTTATCGTAGGAATATTAATTGCTATTATTTTTGATTTTCTGATAATTTCAGCATCAGGTATAAAAGAAATTTCTTTTGGGTGGGCTAAAGTTACAAAAGCAGAAATCAAAAGTAATATAAAGGAACAAGTTAATAATATAAACTATATAACACAATTAATAGATGCTGAGTATGAAGTGATTCAAAGTATAGAAGAATATTTAATTAGTCAAAAAATAGTTGAAAAAGTCTCTGAAATATTTGATGATTTTCCATATGAAGATGAATTAGTTGCCTTTATTGATTATTTTTATCAACATTGTGAAAAAATAAAAAGAGTTAAATATATACATATAAATGAACAATATAAACATGATATAAAAAAGGAATATAAATTTTCTCAGTCAACAATAAAGATAATTGAAAAAAGTATAAAGCTAAATAAATCGTCATTAATTAAAGAAAAGAATTATAATTTGTTTTTTCCATATAAATTGTTTTCTAATGAAATGATATTAATTATTGTTCAATCAAATGAAGTAATTTATGAAATAGAACAAAGGTTTATTTTGAATTTATTAAAAATATTTGAAAATTACTTAGTAAATTATTTTAATGACTATTTAATTAGCAAAAATTAACTAATTTTGTACAAATTTTGAAAAATTAGAAAAATATGTATAAACAATTTAAAAAAGCAACATAATGTATATTAGTATGTTAATAAAGGTGAACAATTATATGAGTAAAGATTTAAATAAATATTGTGAAGATATTAAAAAAATAAAAAAACAGGGTGGAGTGAAATCTCAGAAAGTAGATATAGCTTACTCAAGTGATGATCCATTAGTAAAAAGTTATAAAAAAGTGGAACAATTATTAAAAAAAATGTAATTAGTACTGAAAAGAAGTTTACATAAAGCTTCTTTTTTGCTTTTTGATGTTGGCTTTACATGTGTTTTTCAATTATAAAGCGATTCTGAGGATATAAATGAAATGTTAGAATTTTAATAGTTTTTTTATTGTAGGATCTTTAGGTTTATGCTTAAATTTATTGGCGTTTGTGATAGATTATTATAATAGTGACTAAAAATAAACAATCTTTATGAGAATAACTTAACCGTTGTCCATTTTAATTGTTGAATATTGAAAGCGTTATTGTTATAATATAATTATAGATTGACTAATCAATCGAATGTAATTTTTAATATATACTAATTTATAATAGGGAGGGTTAAAATGAGTAATAAAGTAATTGGTAGTAGCGTTAATCGGCTTGATGCAGTTGCTAAAGTTACAGGTAAAGCAAAATATGCTGATGATTTTTTTGAACGTGATATGCTTATTGGTAAAGTACTAAGAAGTCCATATGCTCACGCAATAATTAAAAATATTGATATAAGTAAGGCGAAAGCATTACCAGGAGTTGAAGCTGTACTTACTCACAATGATTTACCAAAAATACAGTTTGCAACAGCTGGTCATCCTTGGTCGTTAGATCCAAGTCATCGTGATGTTGAAGACAGACTAATTTTAACTGACAAGGCTCGTTTTGTTGGTGACAGTATCGCAGCAGTTGTAGCTAAAGATGTTTTAACCGCTGAAAAAGCATTGAAATTAATTGAAATTGAATATGAGGTGCTTCCTCATGTATTAGAACCAGAAGAAGCTATTAAACCTGGTGCACCTGTAATTCATTCTGAAAAACCAGATAATATTATTAGTTCATTTGGACCAGAATTTGGAGATGTTGAGTCAGACTTTAATAATGCTTTTCATGTTTTTGAGGGAAAGTATGAAACAAGCATTGTTCAACACTGCCAATTAGAGAATCAAACGGCTTTTAGCTATACTGATACAGATGGTCGGATTGTTATTGTTTCATCAACACAAATTCCTCATATCGTTAGAAGAATAGTCGGTCAAGCCTTAGGAATTTCTTGGGGTAAGATTAGAGTTATAAAACCTTATATTGGTGGTGGATTTGGAAATAAACAAGATGTCATAGTTGAACCTTTAGTTGTTGCTATGTCATTAGCTGTTAATGGTAGACCAGTTCGTTATGCTCTTACTAGAGAAGAATGTTTCATAGGTACTAGAACAAGGCATGCTATGAAATTTGAATTTAAAACAGCGGTATCTAAAGAAGGTAAGTTAATAGCTGTAAGCATTAATGCTTTATCAAATAATGGAGCTTATGCTTCTCATGGTCATTCAATTATCATGAGTGCGAGTAGTAAATTTAGACCTTTATATAATTTTAAATCAATTAAAGTTACTCCTAAAACAGTTTACACTAATTTACCAACTGCTGGAGCTATGAGGGCTTACGGTGTACCACAAATCTTTTTTGCCTTAGAAAGTCATCTAGATGATATTGCTTTGAAATTAAATTTAGATCCGATTGAATTTAGGAAACAAAATTTAATTAATGTCGGACATGTAGATCCATTAACTAAAGTTAAAGTACGTTCTTTTGGAATCTTAGAATGTATTGAAAAAGGTAAAGAATTAATAAAATGGGATGAAAAGAAGAAAAATTATGAAAAACAATCTGGAGATAAGAAAAAAGGAATAGGTATGGCTTGCTTTAGCTATTTTTCAGGTACTCATCCTGTTAGTTTAGAATTAGCTGGAGCGAGAATTGTGATGAATCAGGATGGTTCAATTCAACTCCAAGTTGGAGCTACAGAAATTGGTCAAGGAAGTGATACCGCATTAGCACAGATGGCTGCAGATGTACTTGGTATTTCCTTTGATATGGTTCACGTTATATCTTGTCAAGATACTGATATTACTCCTTTTGATACAGGGGCCTATGCTTCTAGGCAAACTTTTGTTGCCGGTGCCGCAGTTAAAAAAGCAGCGTTAGAAGTAAGAAAAAAAATTTTAACAATAGCTAGTAAAAAGGTTGGGCTTAATATTGATGAATTAGATATAATTGATGCTAATATTATTGAGAAAAACCTTGGAAGTATCGTTTGTTCACTAGAAGATGTCGCAATGGAATCATATTACGACAGAATTAATGCTTCTCCGATTACAAGTGATACCTCAGTTAATATTCGAACAAATGCACCTGCTTACGGAGTAACATTTGCTGAAGTTGAAGTCGATATGAAAACTGGAAAAATTGAGGTTCTTGAAATTTATAATGTTCATGATTCTGGTGTTATTATTAATCCAAAACTTGCTGAAGGGCAAGTTCATGGTGGAGTGAGCATGGGATTGGGTTATGCTTTATCAGAGCAAATGCTTTTTGATAAGGAAACTGGCAAACCATTAAATAATAATTTACTTGATTATAAGCTACAAACTATTTTAGATACTCCTAAAATTGGTGTCAGCTTTGTAGATACTTATGATGCAGGTGGCTCTTTTGGTCAAAAATCATTGGGTGAAAATCCAACAATTTCACCAGCACCAGCGATTCGTAATGCTGTTTTTAATGCTACAGGAGTTGCTTTTAATAAAATACCAATGAATCCACAAGCAGTTTTTGAAAAATTTAAAGAAGTAGGTTTATTGTAGAAAGGGGGAAATTTGCATGTATAATATAACAAATATTTTAGAACCCATCACTTTGAATGAAGCCTTAAGAATGTATAGTGATAATCCCAAATTAAAGATCATTGCAGGAGGAAGTGATGTTCTAATACAGCTTAATCATGGTAAATTTGATGATGTAGAGTTACTTAGCCTTAGGAAAATAAAAAATTTAAATAATATAAGTTTACTAGAAGATGGTACTATTTCAATTGGAGCGATGTCATCATTTTCAAATACCTTTAGAAATGAAATAATAAATAAATATTTGCCGGTTTTAACTGAAGCTGCTGTTTCTATGGGAGGTCCACAAATTCGTAATATGGCAACCATTGGTGGGAACATTTGTAATGGTGCTGTTTCTGCTGATAGTGCCCCTACTCTGTTTTCATATAACGCCTTCTTAAAATTAGTTAGTATAGATAATATAAGAATGGTTCCAATTAATGATTTTTATGACGGTCCTGGTAGAGTTAAACTACAACCAGGTGAAATATTAACAGAAATTTTAATTACCAAAGAAAATTATCATAAAATGACAGGTAATTATATAAAATTTAGTAATAGAGAAGCAATGGATATTGCCATGCTAAGTGTTGCTGTTATTTGTAATGTTGAAAATGGAGTATTTAATGATTTAAGAATTTCCTTAGGTGTTAGTGCGCCAACACCAATCCGCTGTTATGATGCTGAAAACTATGCTAAAGGAAAAAGTTTCAGTAAAGAAACTATTGAAACTATCGGTCAGTATGCCAAAAAATCTGCAAAAGCCAGAAATTCGTGGCGTGGTTCAAAAGCTTACAGAGAGCATTTAATTAATATTCTTTCACAAAGAGCAATTAAAGAAGCTATTAAAAGAGCAGGAGGTAAATGTTAATGAAAAAAATAAGCATGATTGTTAATGATAAACAATATGACATTGAAGTTGATTTAAAGGAATCACTACTTGAAGTATTGCGGGATAAATTATATTTTACTGGGGTTAAGCAGGGATGTTCTGTTGGAGAATGTGGAGCTTGTACAGTTTTAATTGATGGAGAAGCGGTTAATTCTTGTATATATTTAGCAGTCTGGGCAGATGGCAAGAAAATTACTACAATTGAAGGGGTTTCTAAAAATGGTGAATTATCAAATGTTCAACAAGCCTATATTGATGAAGGGGCTATTCAATGTGGTTTTTGTACACCAGGGTTAGTTTTGACAACTACTGCCCTAGTAGAAAGTGGTAAGGATTATAGCGATGAAGAAATTAAACGGGAAATTTCTGGACACTTATGTCGCTGTACGGGGTATCAAAAAATCTTTAACGCTGTAAAAAAATCTTTAAATAAATAATTTTTTTAAAAGGTAGTATTGACAAAGTATAATTACTATAATAAAATTTGATTAACTAATCAATCAAATTTATAATTAATAATTAATAGGGGAGAGTACTCATGGAAGAGTTAAAAAAATTAATTGAAAAAATTAAAAATCTTAATTATCAAAACATGTACAATGAAGATTTTTTATTAACATGGGAAAAAACTAATGATGAGATTGAATCTGTATTTACAGTTGCCAAGATCCTTCGGAAAATGCGTGAAAATAACATCTCTTCTAAGATTTTTGATAGTGGTTTAGGTATTTCTGTATTTCGTGACAATTCAACAAGAACTAGATTTAGTTTTGCTAGTGCATGTAACTTACTTGGATTAGAGGTTCAAGACCTTGAAGAAGGTAAATCACAAATCGCTCATGGTGAAACTGTTCGTGAAACTGCAAATATGATTTCTTTTATGGCTGATGTTATTGGAATAAGAGATGATATGTTTATTGGTAAAGGAAATACATATATGCGTAATGTATCACAAGCAGTTCAATCTGGATATGATGTGGGAGTACTTGAGCAGCGTCCAACATTAGTGAATTTACAATGTGATATTGACCACCCTACTCAAAGTATGGCAGATATGGCTCATTTAATTGACCACTTTGGTGGCGTTGAAAATCTTAAGGGTAAAAAAATTGCTATGACGTGGGCTTATTCACCATCATATGGGAAACCATTATCTGTTCCACAAGGTATTATTGGCTTATCGACAAGAATGGGTATGGAAGTAACATTAGCTCACCCTGAAGGTTATGATTTAATGTCAGAAGTAGAACAAATTGCTAGAGAAAACGCAGCTAAAAGTGGTGGAAAGTTTATTAAAACAAATTCTATGCAAGAAGCCTTTAAGGATGCTGATATTGTTTATCCTAAAAGTTGGGCCCCTTTCGCCGCTATGGAAAAACGGACAAATTTGTATGGTGAGGGAAAATTTGAAGAAATAAAAGTGCTTGAAAAAGAACTACTAGAGCAAAATGCAAAACATAAGGACTGGGAATGCACAGAAAGCATGATGGAGTTAACTAACGGTGGGAAAGCTTTATATTTACATTGTTTACCAGCTGATATTACTGATGTAAGCTGTAAAGAGGGTGAAGTAGCTGCTTCAGTATTTGATCGCTATCGAACTCCGTTATACCGTCAAGCAGGTTATAAACCCTATGTTATTGCTGCAATGATGTTTTTAAGTAAGGTTAAAAATCCTGTTGAAACGATGAAACTACTTATTGAGAAAAGTAAGGAAAGATTTTCAGGCAAATAAAAAAATAATGGAGTTGTATAATGGTGTACACTCCATTTTTAGAATTGGAGAGATAGAAAATGAGTGACAAGATGCATCCAATTAATTTTAAGAGCTTAATAAATTGGATAACTAATGAACTAAATGAACACAGCACGATATTTGGTATTCATAAAAATAAATTTTATAGAAATAAAAGTGGGAATAAGGTAGTGGTGTTAGGAGAAGAATTAGCATCTCCAATAGGTCCAGCTGCTGGTCCTAATACCCAGCTAACTCAAAATATTATTTCGGCATATTTAACTGGGTCTCGTTTTATTGAACTTAAAACTGTCCAAATTTTAGATGGGGATGATTTGCCAGTTGCGAAACCTTGTATTGAAGCAAATGATGAAGGCTATAACGTTGAGTGGTCTACAGAGCTTAAAGTAACTGAAGCATATGATGAGTATATCAAAGCTTGGTTTTTGCTGCATGTACTAATGAAAGAACTTAACTTAAGTAAAGATAGAGATTTTATGTTTAATATGAGTGTAGGATATGACTTAGGAGGAATTAAATCGCCTAAAATTGATGCCTTTATAGAAGGGATGCGTGATGCGAGTAAGACAAGAATTTGGGATGAGTGTAGAGAAATTATAGCTTCAAAAATTGAATTGTTTTCTAACTTTACTTTAGCTGATTTAGATCTGATTTCACCCATTATATGCCCATCCATTACTTTATCTACTCTTCATGGGTGTCCACCTCAGGAAATCGAGAAAATCGCAAATTATTTGCTAAAAGAAAAAGGGTTGCACACATTTATTAAAATGAATCCAACTCTTTTAGGTGAAAAATATGTTAGAGATACACTTGATAAAATGGGCTATAATTATATAACCTTAAATGGACATCATTTCATAGCTGACTTACAATATGAAGATGGAATAGCCATGTTACGAAGGCTAAAAGCTGTAGCTTCTGAAGTTAATTTAGAAATTGGTGTAAAGTTGACAAATACATTGCCAGTTAAAATACTGAATAATGAATTACCAGGGGAAGAAATGTATATGTCTGGTAGAGCCTTATTTCCACTAACAATTTCTTTAGCAAGCAGACTAGTTGAAGACTTTAACGGTGATTTGCTGATATCATATTCTGGCGGTATCGATTATTTTAATGTTGATAAGATATTAGCAACAGGTATAAAGCCAATTACTTTTGCGACAACTTTACTTAAACCAGGTGGCTATGAAAGAATAACTCAGATGGCTAATAAAATTGAAAAAATACTTACGGGGTCTACTACAGCTATTAAAATTGATATTCTAAAAGATTTAGCAGAATCTGCTTTGAATGATAAACATCATCTTAAAGGATTAAGACCAGTAAAGAGCCGTAAAATTGAAAGTCACTTACCACTTTATGATTGTGCGATATCACCATGTAAAAGTGGATGTCCAATAAACCAACAAATTCCGGAGTATTTGGCAAAAATAAGTGAAAAGAAGTATGATGAAGCCTTTTCGATAATAGTTAATGACAATTCATCACCATTTATAACAGGTACAATTTGTGATCATAATTGTCAATATAAATGTAGTCGACTTGATTATGATGAATCAGTATTAATAAGAGATATGAAAAAGTTAGCTGCAAAAAAAGCTCAAGATAGTTATCTTGAAAACTTAGTTCCTAAAGATGTTTTATCAGAAAAAAAAGTAGTTGTTATTGGGGCAGGCGCAGCAGGTTTAGCTGTAGCACTTTTTTTAAGACGAAATGGCATAGATGTTACTGTTATGGATAAAAGGAATAAAGCATATGGTTTAATTGAACATGTTATACCTGAGTTTAGGATTTCTTCAGATATTATAAGTAAGGATTTAGAACTTGTTAAAAGAAATGGCGTTAAATTTAAATTTGGAGTCAATGAAAATTTTGATATTGAGGCTTTGAAAAAAGATTATGATTATATTGTTTTAGCAATTGGAGCAGGAATTTCAGGCCAAGTTGATTTAAAAACTGGTAATGATTTAGCAATTAATGCTCTTACCTTTTTAGAAGAACTAAAAAAGGATAAAAGTAATGTAAGCTTAGGAAAACACGTATGTATAATTGGTGGCGGAAATGTGGCTGTAGATGCAGCACGTGTAGCTAAACGGGTAACAGGTGTTAGAAGTGTATCGATTGTTTACAGAAGAACAAAGGAGTTTATGCCAGCAATCCGTGAAGAAGTTAATTTAGCACTTTCTGAAGGCATATTGTTAAAAGAATTATTATCTCCAATAGAAATTAAAGACGGAAAACTTCATTGTATTAAGATGGAATTAGGTAAGCGGGATGCTAAAGGAAGAAAAACTCCTATCTCAACTGGAAAGACAGTTATTATGGAAGCAGATTCAGTAATTGTAGCCGTTGGAGAGAAAATTGATAGTGAAATACTTGTTAAAAATGGAATTGAATTAGATAGTAATAGTTTCCCTAAAGTAAATACTTTATGTGAAACAAATATAGAAAATGTATATGTAGCTGGAGATGTGAAAAAAGGACCTGCTACTGTTGTAAAAGCGATAGCTGATGGTAAAGTTGTAGCTAAAAGTATTTTAACTAAAATTGGTATAAATCCAGATTTTGAAAAAATGCCAATTTCTCTAAATGAGGAAACAATATATGATAGAAAAGGCATTTTATGTGACCCACTTTTAAATGAAGTAGAGTCTAAGCGGTGTTTAACTTGTAATAAAATATGTGAATTATGTGTTGATGTATGCCCTAACAGAGCTAATATACTTATTAAAGTTGGCGAAAATCATCAAATAATTCATGTAGATGGACTGTGTAATGAATGTGGTAATTGTGGCGTGTTCTGTCCTCATGTGGGTAATCCATATCAGGATAAAGTAACCGTATTTTGGAATGAAGGGGACTTTTTAGATAGTAAAAATGTTGGTTTCATGGTTACCGATAAAGATAAGGGATTATGTAAAGTTAGAACAGAAGATGGAATGATCGTAACTTATACATTAGGGCAACTTGACGTAGTTTCAAAAGAAATGGCTGCTATGATAAGTTGTTGCTTAGAAAATTATCGTTATATTTTATAAGGAGGTAAATATGTTGCTGATTGGAAACGGGTTAGTTATAACTAGAGACAATGCTAGACCAATTATTGAAAATGGTTGTGTTGTCATTGATGGTAAGAAAATTGTAGAAATCGGATTAACAAAAGCCCTAAAAGAAAAATACTCTGTTAAAAGATTTATTGATGCTAAAGGTAAACTTATTATGCCTGGATTTATTAATACCCACATGCATTATTATAGTACGTTCGCAAGAGGAATGGCTAACGATTCCCCCCCGGCAAAAAAGTTTTCTGATATACTAAAAGGGTTGTGGTGGCGTCTTGATAAAGTATTAACTTTAGAAGATGTTTACTATAGCTCCCTAATACCGATGATTGAACAAATAAAATGTGGTGTAACTACAGTTTTTGATCATCATTCAAGCCCAAATTTTGTCACTGGAAGTTTATTTAAAATTGCTGAAGCTGCTAAAAGAATCGGAATTCGTAGTAATTTGTGTTATGAAACATCTGATAGAGATGGTGAAACGATTGTCGATCAAGCTATTGCTGAGAATGTCGATTTTATAAAATACTGTAATAATTTAAATGATGATATGCTTAAAGGTATGTTTGGATTACATGCATCAATGACTATTTCAAATAAAACACTTGTAAAGTGTTTAGCTGCTAGTAATTCATTAAATTCCGGGTTTCATGTTCATTGTGCTGAAGGAATTGAAGACTTAGAAGATGCAAAAAAACTATATGGTAAAGGTGTTATTGAAAGATGGCACGATACAGGGGTATTATCCGATAAAACTATTGCAGTTCATTGTATTCATATAAATGATGTAGAAATGGATATGCTTAAAGAAAAAAATACTATAGTAGTCCATAATCCTGAATCAAATATGGGCAATGCAGTAGGTGTTGCTTCAGTTCTTAAAATGCATGAAAAGGGGATTCTCTTAGGACTAGGAACTGATGGATACACTGCTGATATGATGGAATCCTATAAGGTAGGAAACCTAATTCATAAACATGTTTTTGGTGATTCAACTGTAGCTTGGGGAGAAATTCCAGAGATGTTGTTTGATAATAATCGAGTTATAGCAGAAAGATTTATAGGTAATGAAATTGGTATTTTAAAACCTGGTGCACTAGCTGACTTAATTATTGTTGATTATGATTCTCCAACCCCAATTAATGAAAGTAATATTAATAGCCACTTGTTATTTGGGATTAATGGTCGCTTTGTTGATACAACTATTATTAATGGAAAAGTAATTATGGAAGATAGAAAACTTGTTAATATCGATGAAGAGAGTATTTTAGCAAAAAGCCGTGAATTAGCTAAAAAAGTTTGGCAACGTTTTTAAGACTTAATTGACTGAAAAGCACTTTTAAGGTATTATTTAATTAACAAGAAATTGAATAATTCTTAGGATATAAGTAATATATTTGAAAGAATTTATAAATAGAAAGAGGTCTATTATGTCTAAAAACATTACAAAAAAAATACTTGATGCGACTTTAGAAGTTATTGCCAGGGAAAAAATTAGTGGAACAAGGATGCATTTAATAGCTAAGGAAGCAAATATGAGCCAATCTAATTTACATTATTATTATCCAACTAAAAATGACTTATTAATTACTCTCATGGATGAACTTCAAAAAAGGTTTTCTGAGAAAAGAGTAGAATCAGTGGATTTAAAAAATAAATCACTAAATGAAAATATTAGTGGCTTATTTATGGAAAAAAGCGATGTTATCTTAAATCATAAGAAGGTAGATTATGCTCAGTTTGACTATTGGGTTCAAGGTACTGTTGATCATAATATAAAAGAAAAATTTCAAAAAAGTTTTAACGAATGGCGAAATAATATTACTGAGGTATTATCAACGAGCGAAGCTTATAAAAATATTAGTTCAAGTATTCAAGAAATGTTACCATTTATAATGGTGTCATTAATGATGGGGGCATCTATGCAATATCTAATCGATGAAGAAAAATTTGATTTAGATGAATATTTTAAAGTAGCTAAAAAGTTAATTCTTCAAATATTCCAAGCATAAGGTGTGATGAAAGTGATTAATGCAATTATTATGGCATCAGGATATAGTAGAAGAATGGGAACAAACAAGTTATTACTCCCTTACAATGGTAAAACTCTAATCGAACATACATTGGATAATGTTTGCAGTTGTAATTTTTATAATACTATTTTGGTAGCGAAAGATTTGGAAATTCTTGCTTTAGGAAAAAATAGAGGAATGAAGACAATTAATAATACTGAAGCAGTTAGAGGTCAAAGTGAAACCATTAAATTAGGAATTAATAACTTGCCTGAGGCGATGGGGTATGCATTTTTTACTGGAGATCAACCTTTAATGAATAGTAAAACAATTAAATATTTAATAGACTGCTTTAAAATGGATTATAATTTTATTGTTGCTCCAAGCTATAGAGGGGAAAGAGGAACACCAGTTATATTTCCACGTGTGTATGTAAAGGAACTTTTATCTTTGCGAGGAGATAAAGGTGGAAGAACTGTAATACAGGCCAATCTTGATAAGGTAAAATATGTTGATTTGAAAGAAGCACATTTACTTTGGGATATTGATACAAAAGCAGATTACGAAAAACTTATTAATATGAAAGTGTGAGATATTATGTTTACAGTAGGAATTATTACAGCAAGTGATTCTGGCGCAAATGGGAAAAGGGTCGATAAAAGCGGACAAGTGATTCGAGAAATTGTTGAATCATTTGGTTACAAAGTAGTTCATTATGTATTAGTGCCTGATGAAATACCTACATTGGAAAAAGAAATGATTTATATGGCAGATGAGTTAAAGGTTAATTTGATCTTAACTACTGGAGGAACTGGCTTTAGTAACAGAGATGTAACTCCAGAAGCTACAAAAAGAGTTATCACAAAAGAAGCAATTGGAATATCTGAAGCTATAAGATACTATAGTCTGCAAATAACACCAAGAGCAATGCTTTCTAGGGGGATATCAGGAATTCGTGGAGAAACGCTTATTGTTAATTTACCTGGAAGCCCCAAGGCTGTTAAGGAAGCTTTAGATTTTATTCTTGATTCATTACATCATGGATTAGAAATATTATTGGGTAAAACTTCTGAATGTGCTAGTAAATAAATTTAATTATTAAAAGCGCTTGCAATATATTATATTTATCAAAATGAAGTTTCATTTTGATAAAAAATTATTTTAGTTATACTAACTAATCAATCAAATTTATTAGGAGGGAATTTAAATGAACAAAATTTATTATAAAAAAGAAATATATGAATGTGCTAAAAAATACAAATCAGAAATGTCAAAGTTTCTAAGGGATATGATCGCTATACCCAGTGAATCATGTGATGAATTGGAAGTTGTTCTTAGAATAAAAAAAGAGATGGAAAAAGTAGGATTTGACAAAGTTGAAATAGACCCAATGGGAAATATCCTTGGATATATTGGCCATGGAAAACATATAATTGCCATGGATGCTCATATCGACACTGTAGGTATCGGCGATAAGAATTTATGGGAACATAATCCTTATGAGGGTTATGAAGATGATGAGGTAATCTATGGTAGAGGTGGTTCAGACCAAGAGGGCGGAATGGCTGCAATGGTTTACGCCGGTAAAATTATCAAGGACTTAAATTTAGAAGCTGATTATACCCTTATTGTTACTGGAACAGTTCAAGAAGAAGACTGTGATGGTTTATGTTGGCAATATATAATAAATGAAGACAAAATTAAACCAGAGTTTGTTGTAATTACAGAACCAACTTCTATTAACATATATCGAGGTCATAGAGGTAGAATGGAAATTAAAATTACAACACATGGAGTTAGCTGTCACGGTTCAGCGCCTGAAAGAGGCGATAATGCAATCTTAAAAATGGCACCTATCTTAAATGAATTAAGAGCCTTAAATGAAAACTTGCATTATGATCCATTCTTAGGTAAAGGTACTTTGACTGTTTCTGAAATATTCTTTTCTTCACCTTCTAGATGTGCTGTAGCTGATGGTTGTACAATTTCAGTTGATAGAAGACTTACAGATGGCGAGACTTGGGAGTCAGCAATTCAAGAAATTAAAAATTTACCAGCAGTTAAAGCTGCAAATGCTGATGTTGAGATGTATACATATGAAAGACCATCATATACAGGATTAGTGTACCCAACTGAATGTTATTTCCCAACTTGGGTTTTACAAGAGGATCATGCTGCATGTCAAACATTAGTGAAAAGTTATCGAGACTTATTTAATTGTTCACCAAAGGTTGATAAATGGACTTTCTCAACTAACGCTGTTTCAATTATGGGAAGATACGGAATTCCTTGTATTGGTTTTGGGCCAGGACATGAAGATCAGGCTCATGCTCCTAATGAATTAACATGGAAGGATGAAATCGTAAAATGTGCTGCAATGTATGCACTTATTCCAATAACGTATGTTACTGATTTTATTGAAAAAGTTTAAGTAGGTGAAGTAATGAGAAAGATTAAACGTTTAAGATGCTCAAAATGTGGTAGTACATATGGTGAGGAAGTAATGTATTATTGTCCTTACTGTGGACCATCAGGAACTTTAGAAGTTGTTTTTGATATACCACATGTAAAAAAGAAATTAACTAAAGAATATCTTCAAGATAATAAAAATCATAATATTTGGCGTTACTTACCAATCTTACCTCTAGATGGTTTACAAGGAGCTGCTCCATTACAGATTGGTTTTACACCAATTTATAAATCCAAAAGACTAGAGGAGTTATTAAAGATAAAAAATGTTTATTTAAAAGACGAGGGTAGAAATCCAACTGCATCTTTTAAGGACCGGGCATCGGCTGTAGGTGTAGCTAAAGCTATAGAATTACAAAAAGATGTAATTTGTGTTGCATCTACTGGTAATGCCGCCTCATCTCTTTCGGGCTTTGCTGCTTGTATGGGCATCAAAAATTATATTTTTGTTCCCAAAACAATACCTGAAGGGAAACTTGCTCAACTTTTAGTATTTGGCAGCAAAGTTATTTTAGTTGATGGAGACTATGATAAAACATTTGAAATCTGCCTAGAGGCAGTTGAGCATTTTGGTTGGTATAACAGAAGTTGTGCCATTAATCCTTACCTTGTTGATGGGAAAAAAACAGCTGCCTTTGAAATTTGCGAACAACTTAAATTTAATGTGCCTGATAAAGTAATAATGTCAGTAGGCGATGGTTGTTCAATATCCGGTGTTTGGAAAGGATTTAAAGAATTTTATGAACTTGGTTTAATAGATAAATTACCAGTCATGGTATCGGTACAAGCCGAAGGGGCGAATCCGGTAAACAGAACTTTTAGAAAAAAAACAAGAGAATTCGATTATCAATTGCCACAAACAATCGCAGATAGTATTTCTGTTGGAATACCAAGAAATGGTTATAAAGCACTTAACACGTTAGAAGAAAGTAATGGAATTGCTGTTGATGTAAGTGATGATGAAATATTAACAGCAATGACAACTCTTGCAAGACATACTGGCGTATTTGGTGAACCAGCAGGAGTAACTGGTTTTGCCGGGCTAATAAAACTTGTTGAAAGCGGTGCTATCGGTAATGATGAAAGTGTAGTTTTAATTGTTTCAGGTAGTGGCTTAAAAGATATAAAATCAGCACAAAAAGCTGTTTCTAAACCAAAATTAATAAAACCAGATATAAATATTCTAATTAATTATCTTAATGAATAAATAATTTATAAGAGGTGTACCTAATGAATAACTTAATTGATTTAAAAATAAATGAAAAGCAACTTAAAAATTCTATTGAAATCGCTAAAAAAAGAAATATTATTATTCCAACGTTTGCGCAAATGAAGGACCCTAAAAAAATTCCAGAAAAAGTTAAAACAAAATTAAAAAATACAGGTTTATGGGATATTGATCCAATTAATCTCTTTAGAATTACGTGGAAGAATGAAGCGGTAAAATCAGGTGGTTTATATAATGAGTTACCAAATTATATTGAGATCCCACCTGAAATCACAGGTATAAAAGCTAGGGTCTTAGCGATGGCAGGAAAGTATTTTCCAATTGGAGCTCACAAGGTGGGTGCTAGTTTTTCTTGTTTGGTTCCGCGGCTAGTTACAGGGCAATTTGATCCTAAATATCATGAAGCTGTTTGGCCATCTACGGGTAATTATTGTCGTGGTGGAGCGTATAATTCAACTTTATTAGGCTGCAAATCAATAGCGATATTACCTGAAAACATGAGTAAAGAACGTTTTGAATGGTTAAAAAAAGTTGCTGGAGAAGTTATCGCTACTCCAGGGTGTGAAAGCAATGTAAAAGAAATATACGACAAAACTTGGGAACTCAGAAAAACTCGCGACAATGTTGTAATATTCAATCAATTTGGGGAATTAGGTAATCATTTATGGCATTATGAAGTAACTGGTAATGCAATGGAAGAAATGGTTAAGGCAGAAAAGGGTCCAAACGATAAAGTTGCTGGAGTATGTTTAACATCAGGTTCAGCTGGGACATTAGGAAGTGCTGATTATATTAAAGAGAAGTATCCAAACGCAAAAATCGCTGTTGGAGAAGCGCTACAATGCTCAACTCTACTTAATAATGGGTTTGGCAATCACCGAATTGAAGGTATTGGTGATAAGCATGTACCTTGGATTCATAATGTTAAAAATACGGATATGGTTATCGCAATTGATGATTATGACAGTTTAGCTTTATTTAGACTCTTTAATGAATTAGCTGGACACGAATATTTGCAAGGACTAGGTGTAGCAAAAGAATTAATTGATAAACTATCTTGGGTGGGTATCTCAGGTGCTGCTAATATTCTTTCTTGCATTAAATTTGCTAAATATTATGAACTTACTGAAAATGATATCCTCTTAACTGTCCTTACTGATTCAGCTGAAATGTATCAATCAAGATTAACTGAAATGGAAAAAGAAAAAGGTAGTAAATATGACATAAATGATGCGGCCATAGATCACAATCGTTATGTTTTAGGTATTGGAACTGATTCGATGGAAGAGTTAACATACCAAAGTAAAAAAAGAATTCATAACTTGAAATATTATACATGGATTGAACAACAACAATATGAACTCGATGATCTTAACGCCCAGTGGTATGACTATGATAATTATTGGGGTAAATTACATCAAATGGGACCTGATTTAGATAAATTGATTGAAGAATTTAATGAAAGAACAGGTCTTTCTAAATAGGTTAAGGAGGGGTTCTATATGGGAATTTTGCTAAAAGGTGGGAATATTATTACTGCTACCGATTCCTATTATGCAGATATTAGAATTGAAGGGGAAAAAATTGTTGCTATTGGAAGTGATATAACACAAAGTGATGATGAAGTAATTAGTGCTAAGGGAAGTTATATATTTCCTGGTGGCATTGATAGTCATACTCATTTTGGTTTAGACGTTGGATCAACAGTTACTGCTGATGATTTTTATAGTGGAACAAAAGCTGCAATTGTAGGAGGAACAACGACAATATTAGATTACGCTACCCAAAATAAAGGTGAAACACTACAAGGGGCATTGAAACAACAGTTTGAAAAAGCAGAAGATAAATGTTTTTGCGATTATGGTTTTCATATGGGTATTACTGATTGGAATGAATTTGTAAATAGCGAAATGGCTGATATGGTAAATGTTGGGATAACTTCATTTAAATTATATATGGCTTATAAAAAAACACTTCAAGTCGATGATGGAATTATCTATAAGGCCTTAAAAAGAAGCAAAGAACTTTCGGCTTTAATTGCATTTCACTGTGAGAATGGTGATATTATCGAGGTATTAATTGATGAAGCACGAAAAAATAATTATAAATCACCAATATATCATGCCTTAACAAGACCAGTAAATGTTGAAAGGGAAGCTATTGCTAGACTACTTGAAATAGCAGAATTGGTTGATACTCCTGTATATATTGTTCATCTTAGTTCTAAAGCAGGAATGGATTGCATATTGGATGCTAAAAAACGAGGGGTTAAGGTTTATGTAGAAACTTGTCCCCAATATCTACTATTAGATGAATCATACTATAAAGGTATAGATGTTAATTCTTTTGAAGGTGCTAAATACGTAATGTCACCACCGCTTAGAAAAACAAGTGATAATTTGGCATTATGGAAGGGGTTAAGTTATGGTGATATATCGATTGTGGGAACAGATCATTGCTCTTTTAATTATATTGGTCAAAAAGACATCGGCCTTACTGATTTTAGTAAAATTCCTAATGGGGCACCAGGTGTAGAACATCGAATAGCTCTCCTATACACTTATGGAGTACTCACTGGTAAAATAAATATTAACCAAATGGTTGCCTTGACTTCAACGGATGCTGCTAAGGTGTTTGGAATCTTTCCTAAGAAAGGCACTATAGCTGTTGGTAGTGATGCTGATATTATCGTTTGGGACAAAGATTATATTGGGGAAATTAGTGCAAAAACACAAACTCAAAATGTTGATTACACTCCTTATGAAGGTTTTAAACAACATGGAAGAGTAAAATATGCCTTTTTACGCGGGGAAATGGTAGTAATAGATGGAAATGTTAAAATAATTAAACCAACTGGTAAATACCTGCATCGAATAAATGGGAGGTGATAAAGTTGTTTGAATTTAATTTAAATAGTAAAAAGGTAGTATTTGAGGAAGATATAAACTTTCTTGAATACTTAAGAGAACACGCCAACTTTACTTCGGTAAAGAATGGGTGTGGAGAAGGGGTGTGCGGTGCCTGTATGATCCTTGTAGATGGCAAACCTACAAGGGCTTGTATCTTAACAACATCAAGTGTTAGTGGAAAAAACATCTTGACAATTGAAGGACTATCACAGTTTGAAAAAGAGGCTTATAGTTGGGCTTTTGCTCAAGCAGGAGCTGTACAATGTGGATTTTGCACTCCGGGAATGATTATTAGCGCTAAAGGATTGATAGACAATAACTCAAATCCATCAAAAGAAGATATTAAAGCTGCAATCAAAGGAAATATTTGTCGCTGTACAGGATATGTTAAGATAATTGAAGCAATAAAATTGGCTGCGACTTGTATTAGTTCAGGGAAAATAATAATTAGAAAAAAATTCTCTGGGAAAATTGGCGAAAGAATTCCGAGAATTGATGCCAAAGATAAGATATTAGGTATCGCACAATTTGTTGATGACATGAAAATTAATGACATGATATATGGGTCTGCATTAAGATCAATTTATCCTCGTGCTAGAGTATTAAGCATTGATATTGATGAAGCATTAAAACATCCCGATGTTGTTGCAATCATTACAGCCAAGGATATTCCAGGTAATAGATTTATTGGTCATATTGTAAAAGACTGGCCAGCTTTGATTGCTATTGGTGAAGAAACAAGGTATTTAGGTGATTCGGTGGCACTTGTTGCTGCAAAAAATAAACAGTCATTAACTGAAATTAAGAATTTAATTAAGGTAACTTATGAAGAATTAAAGCCCATTAGTAGTCCGGCTATGGCCATGAAAGCTAGTTCACCGAAAATACATGAGTCCGGAAACATTTTGAAAGTAGAAAGAGTAAAAAGAGGCAATGTTGAAGAAGCATTTAAAAATTCAAAATATGTACTCACAAATCATTATTCTTTGCCTTTTACAGAACATGCTTTTTTAGAACCTGAAAGTGCTCTGGCATTGCCAGATGGAGAAGGCATAACAGTATACACTGGATCGCAAGGAATTTATGATGAACAAAGAGAAATTTCAGAACTACTGGGATTACCAAAGCATTTAGTTAGAACAATTAGCAAATATGTTGGTGGTGGTTTTGGTGGGAAAGAAGATATGAGTGTTCAACATCATGCAGCTTTACTTTCTTGGTATACAAAAAAACCTGTTAAAGTAACATTAAGTCGAAAAGAAAGCATTATAGTTCATCCAAAACGGCATGCTATGGAAATTACAGCAACCACATCTTGCGATGAACTAGGGAATATTACCGCCTTTAAGGCATCAATTGTAGCCGATACTGGGGCATATGCTTCATTAGGAGGACCAGTTTTACAAAGAGCATGTACCCATGCAGCGGGTCCATACAGATGCCCAAATGTTGATATTGAAGGAATGGCTGTTTATACAAATAATCCTCCTGGGGGAGCCTTTAGAGGTTTTGGAGTGACACAATCTGTTTTTGCTAGTGAGTGCAATTTAAATCTTTTGGCAGAAAAAATAGGGATATCTGCATGGGAGATTAGGTATAGAAATGCAATATTACCCGGGCAAGTACTACCAAATGGGCAGATTGCCGATAATGGCACAGCTATAAAGGAAACACTAGTTGCTCTCAAGGAAGAATATGAAAAACATAAATATTCTGGAATTGCCTGCGCTATGAAAAACTCTGGTTTAGGTGTAGGGGTTCCAGATTTTGGAAGGTGTAAGCTAGTAATCAAGGATGGTTTGGTTCATATAAGAACAAGTGCTGCTTGTATGGGGCAAGGGGTAGCTACAATAACTAGCCAAATTGTTTGTGAAACAACTGGACTTTTACCAGATGACATAATTGTAGATGCACCTGATTCATTCCTTACCCCAGATTCAGGAACTTCAACTGCATCTAGGCAGACTTTATTTACTGGTGAAGCTACAAAATTAGCCGCATTAAAACTTAAAGAACGCTTATTAAAAAATTCATTAGTAGAACTTGAATCAATTGAATTTTATGGAGAGTATCAAGGGATTACTGACCCCATTAATTCAAGTAAAGACCACCCAATAAGTCATGTTGCTTATGGATATGCAACACAATTAGTAATATTAGATAATGATGGAAAATTAGAAAAAGTAATAGCAGCGCATGATGTAGGAAACGCTATTAATCCAACAAATGTTGAGGGGCAAATTGAAGGTGGAGTTGTTATGGGATTAGGGTATGCCTTAACAGAAGATTATCCGCTTATTAATTCAGTTCCAAAGGCAAAATTTGGTACTTTAGGATTATTTAAATCAAAAGATATTCCAGAAATTAAAACGATAATAATTGAGAAAAATACTTCGGATTTAGCATACGGTGCAAAAGGAATTGGGGAGATTACTTCTATACCTACAGCTCCTGCTGTTCAAGGAGCTTACTATAAGTTTGATGGTAAGTTTAGATTAAAGCTTCCACTTGAAGGAACGTTTTATCGTAAATAATGCATTGATTGGAGGGAATTTATGCAAGAAATTTATGCTGTAAAGGGAAACATAATTTATACAAAAACTATTAGTGAGTATACGATATGTGAGAATGGATATGTTGTTGTTTTAGGTAAAAAAGTAAAAGGTGTTTATGAGAAACTAGATGAAGAGTTAAGCAATATTAAAGTGCTTGACTATGGTGATGCAATTATTATTCCAGGGTTTGTAGATCTTCATGTTCATGCACCACAATTTGCAAACATCGGTCTAGGTCTAGATAAGGAGCTAATGCCTTGGCTTGAGGCATATACCTTTCCAGAAGAAGGTAAATATAATGATGTAAATTATGCTAAAGAAGTGTATTCACATTTCGTGAGAGATCTCTGGAAATGTGGGACTACAAGGGCTAGTGTTTTTGGTACTATTCACAAGGAAGCTACGAAGTTATTAATGGATTTATTTGCCGAAGCAGGTTTGGGAGCATATGTTGGTAAAGTCAATATGAACAGAAATTCACCAGACTATTTAACAGAAGATACACAGGCTTCTATAACTGATACTTTAGAAATGTTGAATGAATATAAAAATAAATATGAACTTGTTAAACCGATTATAACGCCTAGATTTGTCCCAAGTTGTACTATCGAATTATTAAAGAGTCTTGGTGATTTAGCGAAACAAACTATTACGCCAGTACAATCACATTTAAGTGAAAATTTAGGCGAAATTAGTTTTGTCAAAGATTTACATCCAGATGCGAGAAATTATGCCAATATTTATGATGAAGCAGGATTATTTGGGGATGTTCCGACTATAATGGCTCATTGTGTATTAGTAAATGAAGAAGAAATCGAATTAATGGTTAGAAAAAGAGTGTTTGTTGCTCATAGTCCGAATTCTAATTGTAATTTATCAAGTGGTATTGCACCAATACGAAGATTAGTTACAAGAGGCGTTCCGGTAGGACTTGGTAGTGATGTGTCAGGTGGGCATAATTTATCGATGATGAGTGTGATTGTAAGTAGTGCTCAAGTATCAAATATTAAATGGATTGAAAGTAACAGAGTTGATAAACCTTTTACTACTGCTGAGTTATTTTATTTAGCAACAAAAGGTGGCGGGAAATTCTTTGGAGAAGTAGGAAGTTTTGAAAGCGGATACGAATTTGATGCATTAATTATTGATGATAGCAATTTACCAACCTTTAGACCATTATCTATTGAAGAAAGACTACAAAAGTTTATTTATACTGGTGATGACAGAAATATTATTGACCGATTTGTTGCTGGAAAGAAAATAACAGAACCAAATTGTTATTTGAGGTGAGTGTTTAATGGACAAGTTAAAAAATAATATCGATGTAGCAATGGGTAAGTTAAAAGCAGATCTTGTTTTAAAGAATGCATCAATAATTAATGTATTTACTCAGTCTATTGAAATCGCAGATGTAGCGATAAACAAAGACACAATTATTGGAATTGGTAATTATGAAGGAATAGATGAAATAGATTGTCACGGACAATTTGTAGCACCAGGATTTATTGATAGTCATGTTCATATTGAGTCTTCTATGGTAACTCCAGAGGTTTTTTCTCATTTGGTAATTAAAAAAGGTGTAACGACAATAATTGCTGATCCTCATGAGATAGCTAATGTTATGGGAGAAGAAGGGATTAGACTTATGCTTAATAGCAGTGAAAAAGGGGCTATAGATGCTTTTTATATGTTACCAACTTGTGTTCCTGCTATTGATTTTGAAGATAGTGGCGCTGTTTTAAATGCCGATACTCTTTTAAATTTTATAAATGAAGAAAAAATACTTGGTCTTGCTGAAGTGATGGATGTAAATGCTGTTACATCAGGAAAACCCAAGATGCTTGAAAAAATAAATTTGGCAAGTGAAAATAATAAATTCATTGATGGTCATTGTCCGAATTTAGAAGGTAAAGAACTAAGTGCTTATCGATGTGCGGGAATAAGTACGGATCATGAAAGTACAGACCCTCAAGAAGCGTTAACTAAAATAAAAATAGGAATGTATGTAATGCTTAGGGAAGGATCTGCAGCAAAAGATCTTATTAATTTATTACCAGCAGTAGATGATAAAAATTATCAACGCTTCTTATTTTGTACAGATGATAGACATATTGAAGATCTTATGGAAATAGGTAGTATTGATAATTGTATAAGGCTTGCTATAAAAGGTGGTCTAGAACCGCTAAAAGCATATACAATTGCTACATTAAATGCTGCTAATTGTTATAACCTTAAAGATAGGGGGGCCATAGCGCCGGGATTGAAAGCAGATCTTGTTATATTTTCAGATCTAGAAAAATTAGAAATAAAGAATATTATTAAAGACGGTAAATTTTATGATAATAATGTTGCGCCATCAAAAATTGAATCTAGGAAATCAATAAATCTAAAATATGTAAATGAAGACACATTTCAAGTTAAGTTTTCGAAAGAATTTGTTAATGTAATTAGAGTTCATCCAGGTTCATTAAAAACTACAAAAGTTAAAAGAAGAGTTCAAATTAAAAATAATATTATTAACAATGTTATAGAAAAAGATAAAACAATAAATAAAATAGCAGTAATTGAAAGACATAAATTTAGTGGTAAGTATTTTACAGGGTTTATTGAAGGTTTAGGTTTAAGAAATGCTGCCATTGCTCAATCGATTGCTCATGATTCCCATAATATTATTGTGATTGGGGATAATGATTTAGATATGATGATTGCTGTAAACAATCTAATTGATAAAGAAGGTGGTATTGTCATTGTTTCAAATGGCAAATTGCTTGAAGCAATTAGTTTGCCAATAGGGGGATTAATGACATCAGAAGAACCTGAAGTTGTTCTTAAAAAGATTAAGGCTTTGAACCAATTAGCTAGAGAACATGGTATTAATGCTGATATTGATCCATTCGTCACTCTTAGTTTTATGGCATTACCTGTAATACCTGATTTAAAAATAACTGCAAGAGGCCTCTTTCATTATAGTAGTTTTAAGTTTATTGATTTGTTAGCTTAAATTGAAAAAAGGGGGAGAAAAAAATGAAACTATTGAGTTTTTTTCAACCAAATAATATTGATGAAGCAAAAGTTTTGCTTTCTAAATATGAAAATTCTAAATTATTAGCAGGTGGGACTGATTTACTACTTGACTTTAAAAAAGATATGAACGTTCCACAATATTTAATTGATTTGAGTAAGATATTGGAATTAAAAAGTATTGTTGAAAATGAATCAGATATAACGATTGGAAGTATGGTGACATTTACCCAAGTAAAGGGAAATAAGTTAATTAAGGATAATTTCAATTCAATAATTCTATGTGCTAAAAGCATGGGGTCACCACAAATTAGAAACGTTGCTACAATAGGTGGTAATATTATTAATGGGGCTGTGGCAGCTGATATAGTCCCTTGCGTGATAAGTCTTGATGGTATTTTAGTTTTTGAATCTATCGATACTTTAAGAGAAGTTCGTTGTGAAGATTACTTTAGAAATAACTCAATTGAAAAAATAAAAGGAAATGAAATTTTAACAAAAATAATTATTCCTAAAAGACCTTGGCTCAGTGGATATTATAAATTAGGGAAAAGGAACTCTCTAGCAATTGCTAGGGCTAACACTGCTTTAAGTCTTTCAATTGAAGAAAATATAATAAAAGATCTTCGGGTTTGCCTTGGAGCTGTTGGTAAATTTCCTTTTAGAGTAAATGAATTAGAAAGTCGTGCTGTTGGTAAAATTGTTGAATGGTTATTTGATGATGAAGCATTAAATATTCTTGAAAATACAGTGTATGAAAGTATAAAGGAAAGAAAAACGATGCCATTTAAAAGAAATGCGATTAAAGGTGTTTTTAAAAATGCATTACTAAGCGCTGTTGAAAGTGGAGGGAACAAATGATAGAAGTAACTCTTAAAATTAATGGGAAGATGTATACTAGAAAAATTAATCCTATGCTTCGCTTAATTGACTTTATTAGAGATGAAATAAAGTTAAAGGGAACAAAAGAAGGTTGCGGTGAAGGTGAATGTGGTGCATGCACAGTGATTATGAATGGGAAAACTGTTAACTCGTGTTTAGTACTTGCAGCAAGTGCCAATGGCGCTGAAATTACGACCATCGAAGGTTTGAGCAATGGAGATCATCTTCACCCTATACAGGAAGCTTTTATAGAAGTAGGTGCTGTTCAATGTGGCTATTGTATTCCGGGTATGATTTTGAGTACTAAAGCTCTGCTTGATGAAAATCTAGATGCGACAGAAGCACAAATTAAAGAAGGTATTTCAGGAAATTTATGTAGATGTACTGGCTATACAAAAATTGTTGAAGGAGTAAAAATTGCTCAGAAAAAAATAATTAACAGTCAGGAGGGAGATTAGTGCAAGCTGTTGGAGTAAATTATACTAGACCTGATGTTTATGGTAAGATTTCAGGGAAGGCTGTTTACCCTGATGATATAGAATTTGAGGGGATGCTTTACGCAGGTGTTAAAAGAAGTACCATTGCTTATGGTAAAGTTTTAAGTATTAATATCGATGAAATTAAACAACTCCCTGGTGTTGAATATGTTATTGATTATACTATGATTCCTGGAGCAATATCTCATGGTGTTATATTTAAGGATATTCCGATATTAGTTAAAGATATTGTTAAGAGAATTGGTGATTGTCTGATTCTTATTGTTACTAATGATAAAGAAAGCCTTAAAAATGCCTTAAAACAAGTAAAAGTAGAATATGAGGAATATGAGGGAGTTTTTACTGTTGATGATGCTTTAAAGGAGGATGCACCAATTATTGGTGATGGAAGTAATATTTTGTATGATATTAAGATCAAGGCTGGTAACATTGATGAAGGTTTTAAAGAAGCTTTGCATATTACAGAAAACTTGTATTGCTCACAAATGACAGAGCATGCTTTTTTGCAACCTGAAGCTGCTGTTGCTTGTTATGATGATGATGGGACTTTAAAAGTTTATGTTGCAACACAGTATCCCCATTATGATCGTGAAGAAGTTGCAAGGTGTCTTAATGTTTCAGAAGATAAAGTAAAAATAATTAATACGACAATAGGTGGAGCGTTTGGGGCGAGAGAAGATATTAATCCACAATGCCACGCCGCTATAGCAACCTATATTTCCAAAAAACCTGTAAAAGTATTATATACTAGAGAAGAATCAATTATTTCTCATAGTAAAAGACATCCAATGAAAATGCATTATAAAACTGGTGTAACTAAAGATGGTAAATTATGCGCATTAAAGGCTAGGATATACGGCGATACAGGAGCTTATGCATCGTGGGGAATGAATGTCCTTAGAAAAGCTGCAGTGCATGCCACAGGCCCGTATGTTATTCCTAATGTGGATATCCAAGCCTTGGCTGTTTATACTAATAACCCTTATAGCGGGGCAATGAGAGGTTTTGGAGCTACACAAGTTCCTTTAGCCTCAGAAAGTCAAATGGATATATTAGCAGAAAAACTAAATATGCATCCTTTAAAATTTAGATATATAAATTCCTTTGAAGTTGGCAGTAATACAGCAACAGGACAAAAACTTGTTAGCAGTGTGGGAATCAAAAAATGTATTGAAAAAATAGCTGAAATAGCTGAAATCAAGCTGTAGGGAGGAGTATGTATGAAAAAAAGAGGAGTAGGCTTTGCATCAATATTTTATGGTACGGGTTATGGAAATGGTTTTCCAGATGAATCAAGAGCTACAGCTGAAATTAAGGAAGATGGGTCGATAATTATCTATGTTGGTGTTTCAGATGTTGGTTCAGGTGGTCTAAGTATAATGTGGCAAATCGCTATCGAAACACTTGGTGTAAATAAAGAATTTGTGAAAATAAAACATAATAATACAAGCATGATGCATGATTCAGGAACAGCAGCCGCGAGTAGACAAACTTATAATACCGGGAATGCGGTCTTAGATGCATGTAGTAAACTTAAAAAAAATATGATGTTAGCTAGTGAAGAGGTAACCAATCTCAAAGTTCTATATAAACAAATGGTAACTAAAAGGATTGAAACAAGAGTAGAAGGTTACTTTAAAGCTACAACAAAAGAAGTAAATTTGGAGACGGGACAAGGTAACCCATACTGGCCTTACACTTTTGGAGCGCAAATGGTTACTGTTGAAGTTGATGATGAAACTGGAAAGGTTGATATACTTGATATTGTTTCTGTAAATGACGCCGGAAAGATCGTAAATCCAGTATTAGCAGCAGGTCAAGCAATAGGAGGCTGTGCGATGGGTATTGGCTATGCGATTATGGAAGAAGTTTTTGTTAATAAAGGTGAAATAAAAAATAGAAATTTCTCTAACTATATAATTCCTACTAGTAAAGATGTTCCAAATATAAAATCATATTTTGTTGAAGATATAGAAGGTACAGGACCATATGGAGCAAAAGGACTTGGCGAACCAGTTATGATTCCAACTGCTCCAGCAATAATTAATGCCATTTATGATGCTGTTGGAGTTAGAATTTATGATCTTCCTGCTACATGTGATAAGGTACTTCTAGCAATTAAGAATAATGCATAAGTTAAGTATAAACAATGGAGATATAAATTCGTCTCCATTGTTTATGATTTACTGTATATTTCCATCATGTCGGAAATCAACATAATATTTACTCAGTAAGGTTAATTTATATGATATTTCCCTTGAAAAGTTAATTGTGGGTTGCTATAATTAACTTGAAAGGTGGAATACGTATGTATTATGCTATTATTGGCGATATAGTGAACTCTAAACAGATTTCTAATCGATCAGAGATTCAAGAAAAGTTAAAAATACATTTGGAAGAAATAAATAAGACTTATAATAAAGTAATTGCCGCGAATTTTGTTATTACATTAGGTGATGAATTTCAAGGTCTTTTAAAATCACCTCATTATTTATTTGAAATATTAAATAAGATAGAGAGTATCATGAGACCCTTAAAAATCAGGTTCGGAATAGGAATTGATGATATTACCACAAATATAGATAATAAGATGTCAATTGGGTCTGATGGGCCAGCTTGGTGGAGAGCGCGTGATATGATTTATGAGTTAAAGAATAATGAAAAGGGTCTAAAGTTAATTTCTGATGTAAAAGTATCAGGGGCCTTTGATAAATATATTTTGGATTTAGTTAATATTAATTTAAGCTTATGTTATTCCATAAAGAGTAATTGGACTAAAGATCAAAGAAAAGTTATTGATTATATCATCTTAAATTACGGGCTGATTGATAAGTTTATCCAAAAAAAGGTCGCTACAGAAATTGGTTTGAGTCCAGTAAATTTAAATAAAAAATTAAAACTTTCACTTTATTATAACTTAGTATATGCTCAGGAAATAATTTCTAAAATATTAACAAGAAAGGAGGGGTAGGTTAAATGAACATTAATTTATTAGTATTATTTCTTATTGCTCATATTCTAGGAGATTTCTATTTTCAAAGGAACTATCTTTCAACTAGAAATAATAAGTTAAAAACTATTTTTATTCATTCACTACTTTATCAATGCCTATTTTTATTACTGTTATTAACTATTGATTATGATATTAACTTATTGTTAGCGATAATTGTTATAGGAGCAAGTCATTTTATTTTAGAGTTTGTATTCTTTCTAATCAAAAATAATAAATGGATTGAAAACAATGATTTTTATGTAAAACAAATAATTCATATTATTGTAATATATTTTTGCTTAATAGATTTACAAAACATTGACTTTAATTTTTCAGTAAATTATC
Source organism: Haloplasmatales bacterium 4B (assembly GCA_003586005.1). Lineage (GTDB taxonomy): Bacteria > Bacillota_I > Bacilli_A > Haloplasmatales > Haloplasmataceae > NSKI01. Next base: position 70,453 of record NSKI01000002.1, read on the forward strand.
TTCCGTATATAATGGCTTTTTTATTAGTAGACAAACCAAGTAATATTATGTTTAAAAAAATTTTTACTCGTTTTAAACCAAATGATACTAAGTTAAATTCTAATGAATCATACAAAAAAGCTGGTGCTACTATTGGTTCACTTGAAAGAACCTTAATCTTGATTTGCCTAATTAATGAATTATATTCATCTATTGGCCTAATTTTAACCGCTAAGTCAATAGCCCGCTATAATCGGATTAGTAATGAACCAGAATTTTCAGAGTATTATTTATTAGGGACATTATCAAGTGTGTTTTTCACGATTATAATCTATTTCTTAAGTTTTAAATTATTTTAATAAATATAGAGGTGTGAAAAATGAAAGAAAAAATACAATTTGTTTATTTTTTAAAGTTAAAACCAGATTTTATTAATGATAAAAATTGGACGGCTAAGGAAAATGATATAGTTGAAAGACACTTTATAAAACTACAAGGGTTATTAAGTGATAATAAGCTAATTTTAGCAGGTAGGACTTTAACAACAGATCCATGTGGAATTGTGATTCTTGAGGTTGAAAATGAAGATGAAGCTAGGATCCTTATGGAAAATGATCCTGCAGTCAAAGAAGGTTTAATGACAGCGGAGCTTTTTCCATACCGTGTGGCTTTAGCTAAAAAATAAGTTTAAAAAAAACTGCAAACCCATTTGATATGATACTTTCAAAGTAGACAATGTAATTAATTAAAATTACATTATCTACTTTGGAGGTATTTTTTATGGGAAGAAAACCTAAATTTAGCAACGAAATAAAAATTGAAGCATGCGAAAATTATAAAATGGGGAAAGGAAGTTATCAAGCCATCGCAAAAACTATAGGATGCAATGAAAGTGTTTTACGACGTTGGTACTCAACATATATAAATATTGGACCAAGCGCTTTTAACCATACAAAAAGAAATCGCTCATATAGTATGGAATTTAAAGTATCGATTGTTAAATCATACTTGTCTGGAGAATATTCAACTCTTGAGTTATGTGGAAAATACAATCTTTCACATTCTATGGTTAACAGATGGATTAACAAGTATAATAGTGGTATAGAATTACAGAACTATGATCCAAAAGGAGAAGTCTATACCATGAAATCAAGAAAAACAACATTTAAAGAGCGAATAGAAATCGTTAAATGGGTAATAGAAAATGATATGAGTTACAAAGAAGCTGCTAATAATTTTGCCATAACATATGCTCTCGTGTATAAATGGACCAAAGCATACTTGGCATATGGGTCAGAGGCACTTAAGTACAAAATAAGAGGGCCAAAGACTAAGAGCAAAATTAATGAACACCAATTAAGTGAAGTAGAAAAACTCAAATTAGAACTTGAACGAGAAAGAACTTTAAGAAAAAGAAAAGAGTTTGAACTAGAAGTTCTTAAAAAAAAAGAGGAATTCGAAAAGAAAAATCGCTATCAAAAGTAAGACAAGAAGCTAGCTATCAAACTATTGATTATTATAAAGAACAAGGTCAACCAGTATCCTTGATATGTGAAGTGCTAGGTATCCCAAGGAGTTCTTATTATAAATTCAAAAATAGACCTAAGCCTAATAAAGAAAAACAAGATGAGCTATTATGTAATTTAATCAATGAATACAACGCTACATTTGATGGGATATTAGGGTATAGAAGAATGACTCTATTTATTAACAGATTAAACCAACAAACATATTCAGAAGGATACATTCATCGATTGATGAGGTACTTAGGGATTAAATCAAGGATTAGAAGAAAAAAAGTGAACAGAAGAAGAACTAAACCTGATTATGTTGCAGAGAATCTGCTAGCAAGAGATTTTATAGCCAAAAAAATCAACGAAAAGTGGTTAACAGATGTCACTGAATTTTCCATCCCAGGAGATTCTAGAAAACTTTATTTAAGTCCAATTATGGACCTTTATGATAATAACATTATTGAATATGAATTATCGTATAGAAATAATAATCGATTAGTATTCAAAATGTTCGATAAGGCTGTCAAAAAATATCCTGATGCAAAACCTATTTTTCATAGTGATCGCGGGTTTCAGTACACATCAAAAGTCTTTAAAACAAAGGTAGAAGCTGCTAATATGAAAAAAAGTATGTCACGTGTTGGAAAATGTATTGATAACGGACCAATGGAAGGATTTTTCGGAACATTAAAATCAGAGATGTTTCACGGAAAGTCTTTCTCTTCGTTAGAAGATCTGAAAGAAAAAGTAATTATCTACATTAAGTTTTATAATAACCGAAGATTTCAAAAAAAATTAGGATGCTTGTCACCATTAGAGTATCGTAACCAAGCATCCTTAACTGCATAAATATTTAATTAATTAACTGTCTACTTGACATATATCAGTTCAAGGATCAATGTCTTTTGTTTTTTGTGATGCAGCTACAGGGGAACTAATTGATATTGTTGAAGATCGACGCTTATCATCATTACACAAGTACTTTTCACGCTTTACTAGAGAAACCAGGCTTAAAGTAAAACGGATTGTCATTGATATGTATAAGCCTTATATTAAACTAATTAAGGCGTTATTCCCTCATGTTCAAGACTGCACCAGCATCTTTGAGTTTTTTGGCAGTAATGTACATTAAAATACTTCCGTAACCTTTTTTTTGGTAAATTTTATCCACATACAATGCATAAATATAACCTTCATTTTTGTTTTGAATATATCCACCACAAAACCCTATTATTTTATTATCAATTTCAATAATATATATAATATCATTTTATTGAATTTTTGTATACCATTGTTCTAATTTATTATAATGATTAATATTTTAAAAAAATTCTTTTGGATATATATTCAGATAAGTATCCATCCAAGATTTCATTTGAACTCCTGTAATGTCTTCAACATCTGTTTTTTTAGCATTTCTTATTATCACTTTGTTCAACCCCATTTAAGACTAACTTTTCATCCAATATTTCGTACATTTTTGAATCATGAGTAACTATAATAATAATACGATTTAGCTTAATTTCAGTTAAAATTTCTTTTAGTCTTAAAACGCTTTCACCATCAAGTGCAGTCGTAGGCTCATCTAATATAATTACATCAGTATCCCTATATAGAGTCCTAATTAAACTAATTTTTTGTTTTTCTCCTCCAGATAAATTATTTTCATTAATTAGCTTATTTCCTATTACTTCTAGGCTTCTTTTTAGCCAGTACTCCTCGATAAATACACTCTATCACAATTGTAAATTTTGTCCATGAGCTTAAAGCACGATATAGCCTAATTAGGTTCTCAAGAGTGTATTGCGTTTTAGTTTGTTTTAATCAATCGTAACTGCTTTTCATGTGTTATATAAGAAGTCACAGATATTATTTCAGTCGAAAGAATTATTTTTTGTATTTTTCAAAAAATAAACCGACTATACCTGAAATCAATATGATTATTCCAAAATAAAGTATACTTTTCCCAAATAAATCTAGAATTATTGGTTCATTAACATTTCTGTTGTTACTATAGACTACTGCCCATTCTGTTGAGCTAAAGATAAAATATCCTCCTATAGTTATCAACAAAAAGTAGATTATAATATATATTTTACTATTTGTTTTCATAGTTCATCTCCTTTGCACTTTATATTATAACATCTAATAAAATAATTTCCTCGACGTATTGGTTTTCATACTTGTCTGATAATGGCCAAATTCTATCGTATTTTGTCCTAAAATGTATATTTACATGATACTCCCCATTATATCTCATTGCATATGGAGTCGCTGGAACAGTTTCAAAAAGCATCCCTGGATACACTGTTACTGCTTTATCAGGCGAATGAGAGAAACCAGTAAATTCCCATGCTGCTCCTTCGGTTTGACTAAGCCACAAAGCATTCATATTTGGTACAGAAACTGTTCTAGTTTCTTGATAGAAGTATCCTAAACCTAAACTAGAAGAAAACTCAGAACCAGCACTTATTCCAAATCCTGTCTCGCTTGCACTTACACTTGTCGAGTCAGTTCTACCTAATGTTAGATTTATATTATATCCAGATGTAATCGTTCTGTATGTTGGTTCATTTATAGGGAAGTAATCTAGTTTCTTTGGTTGAGCAGAATACCAAGTACCATATCCATACACAACGTATTTGAATAACTCACCTGTAATTTTACCATAATTACTTTGATAGTTGTCATTGTATCCAGATTCAACAGCAGCATCGCCAGAAGTGAACTGAACTTTACTTTCAACCCTGAATATATAATTAGTGCCCACATTACATCTATATACTAAATGTTCATGGACTATATAAGAATAATCACCATGTATATCAGTTCCACCTAATGATAATTTAGGAAAACCAAAATCACAAGTTGTTGTTGTAGTTGCTAGCAATACTGGTGCAATTGTTTCTTCAACACTACTTAAAACATTTAATGTTTTTTTGCTTTTTCTTCCTTATACTTTTCATAATTAATCTCAAGATGTTTCTTTAATTCAATTTTCTTTGAATTTTGTGATAAGTTATCACCAGAGATTCTCATTCTTACTAATGTACCTGTAGCATTATAATAGTACAAATATCCAAATGTATTATCATACTCTTGATCGTATAGCAAATCTTTTACATCTCTTTCAAGACTATAAATAAAAACTATGCGTTCTGGTGATATCAATTCTTTTGACATTTTAACTAAATTAGAATCATTTATATTTGCAAAAGTTACAACATCCTCATCTATAGAATAATAATTCTCTACTTCTGTAATTTTAATTTTACTTAAACTCGATGCATCCACACTAATAATCCCTGCAAATGCTAAATTTGCAATGATTAGCAGCGAAAATATAGCAATTTTTTCATTTTTTTCTCCTCTTAATGTATTTTATTTTATAAATCTTTTAGTAACTCAAAACTCCTCAAATGTGCTTCTTTCCCAAGTGTATATTCACTTTCCTTAATCCGCTCAATCTCACTTTCATACCATTGATAAAGACGTTTAATAAGAATCAAGAAAATCTCCTTATCTTCTTGATATGAAGTATTTCTCAATTGTTTTGCATAACTAATAATGTAATTATCGTTACTATATTGAATAATCGTTTCAGACACCCCTGCCATTTCAATCCTATCATTTGTTCGGTACTCATTGTTTCATCTCCTGAAAATGTGGATATAAATCTACCATTTTTATTATACATATAGAAACAATTCATTTCAAGACTTTCGACATAAACTTACATATTTTATATATAAATTCTTTTGAGTATCGATATGTTAGTAGAGTCAATTCAATAGTAGCATTTATCATTTTTTTGCTAATATGTAATTTTAAATTTGGATGATAGTTGTCAATTCCTAATCGTATATAATCAAGTGAATCAGCATCCTTTAATATACTTGAAATTAACATACACAAATGCTTATTATTTTCTGGACATCTATATCGGTTAAGTAATTTTTCAGTATCTAAATCCTGAGCAGAATGCAAAGCAATAGCTGTCATTGCAATTTGCTTATCTAAAATTGAATATTCCTTAAATATGTTACTAAAAATAACTGCTCCAATTATACCGTGTAAACATTGATTAGCACCGAATTTACGGCTAATATCGTGATATAATGTAATATCTGTCAATAATGATAATTGTTTTGGTGAAAGAGAGTTATTTACCCCAATAAATAAAGAAAATATTCTTGTGCGAATACTGTGTGATTTTCTTTGTATTGGGTTGTTTTCTACCATATCATTTCGAAAACTTTCTATTTTATTCTTTAAAATCTCCATACAACCTGAATCTTTAATTAAAATTAAAATATCCTCTATCGATAATTGATTTTTGTTATTAGTATATTTGGAGATGAAAGTATTTGCATTAGTGACAGCATCTGATAATAATCGAACATGTTCCATAAGATGTTCAACACTAGATTGAACATAATAGGTTTTATATTTACCAATATGTTCATCGCTCCATATCTGCACTTCAATATAAATTTCAATATCATAATGACAAGCGGGATTCCAATCCTGCGGGTAGCCATAACGATTTATAATCGGATATAATTCATCATACATATATAATTGATTTCTATATTCCTGGTTTTTTTATACGAGTTATTAAAAATTGGAATTGAATCACCATAATCATTTTTAATTAATTATATTAATAAAAAATAAATTATTCAATACTTTCTTCACAAAAAGAGATTTATATATTAAGGCAACCACATACTTATATTGAAAAATAATCGATTAGAATCATCATTACAGACTTATTATCTCCTATATATTTTAAGGGGGTCGTTTTCAATAAAAAACCTATACTTTTACGCAAAAATGTATTTTTAACCCTACTTGTGCAACCCCCATAATAAAAAATCCCCCAAACCTTACTGTTTGAGGGAACATATTTATATCTTCATATTGTCGTCTTATATTTAAATCTCCTTATATATAACACTATTTCCTTACTAGCAAAACCACACTCTCGACGTGTGTTTAGACTGTAGTATTGCTAGTTTTACGCGAAAATAAGTGTTTTGAGTAAAGTTAGACCCCCGGAGGTCGCTTTAATAAGAAAATAAACTCAAAATAGAAATAATGTACTTTTTAACTCAATTAAATTGTCCTGAAAAGTTAATCAAGAGATCGAAGAATATATTAATTTTTACAAATATAAAAGATTACAAGAAAAATTAAAAGACTTGACCCCGAAAGAATATGAAATCAAGCCTTAGAAAGCTAATAAATTTTATTTTTTTACACTGTCCACTTGACAGGGAGCAGTTCAGTTTACAGTCTTTTTTTAATATCTATTTACTATACTTAATTCTTCTAGTTTTCCATCTTCAATTAATGAAACAAACGTATCTACTAAAATTGGATCGAACTGTTTTCCTTTGTTCTCCTTTAGTTCAGATAAAGCTTTTTCAATCTTTAGTGCTTTTCGATAAGGTCTATCTGTCATCATTGCATCAAAAGCATCAACAATACATAAACACCTACCTTCAATCGGTATATGTTCTCCTCTTATACCACGAGGATAACCTAATCCGTCATATCTTTCGTGATGACACATTATAGTCGGAATGACTTCTATTAGGTTTGGAACATGCTTTATAATTGTGATGGCAATATCAACATGATTTTTCATAACTTGGTATTCATCATCAGTTAGTTTATCTCTTTTAGTTAAGATTGTTTCGGGTATCCCTATTTTTCCTACATCATGGAGTAAACCCGCATTTTTGACAATCGAAATTTGTTTTTCACTAAAGCCAGAATTTTCTGCTAATAGAACAGCCAGCTTTGAGACATTTTCTGAATGACCATATGTATAACGGTCCTTAGCATCAATAGTTGCTGCTAAGGCATAAATTGAAGATAAATAAGCGGATTTAATGCTATTTTGTAATTCATGTAAATTCAGTTGTTCATCGTTGTTATTTACATCATCATCTATATCAGAAAATAATATTACTTTATTACGTCCAGATTGTTTAGCGGCATACATAGCTTGATCAGCGTGCTCTAAAAGAGATTCTACTGTTTTTCCATCTTGAGGATAATTAGCTACTCCAGCACTAATTGTAATGAATTCACTAAATGTTCCTACGCGATTAAAACTATTTTCGACTGCTTTACGTACTTTTTCAATAGCTTTATATGAATTCTGACCATGGATTATTGGTAAAATTATAGCGAATTCTTCGCCACCATATCTAACTACAATATCATTTTCACGGGTATTTTCTTTTAATACCTTAGATATTTTAACTAAAGCTTTATCTCCTGCTGAATGTCCATATAAATCATTATAAAATTTAAATAGATCAATATCTATCATTGCTACAGAAAATACGCCATAACGATTGTTATTAATAAGTTCATTTAATAATTCATGAAAATAACGATGATTGTATAATTTAGTTAATCCATCTGTAATCGCTTGTTGTTTAGCTATTTCATACATTTTCGCATTTTCAACAACGACTGCCGTATTATTAACTAATGTTTGAATTAAATCGATTTCATCACTTGAGTAAGCCTCATCCGAATGTTTTTCTGATAAAATGAGCAAACCCGAAATTTTCTCTCTGTGTCTAACCGGGATTATCAATTCAGCTTTTAAATCATGTATCAATTGTTTTTCTTCAGCCCATAAACCAGTAAAAGTAGGTGAGTTTTCGATTATACCTAAAGTTAAAAGCGTTTCACCTTTTTTAAACCACTTTATGATTGGATTATCGTGTTTTAATTGAATCTTTTTTACCGGGTTATTTAATTTAAGGTTATTATAAAAATAAAAATAATCATTTTCTTGCTCTATTAATATATATACAGCTTTAGGTTGAATGCTTGTATTTATTGTTTTGATTAAAGCTTCCGTTAAATCTTTTAAATCTAGTATGTGGTTGATTACTTGACTAAAATCCTTTAAAGTCTTTTTATGATTTAAGGTTTCACGGTAAAATAGCTTATCAATAAAACCCTGAATATATTTGATGAATGGTTGAAATAAAAGCACAATTATTAATGCTACAATTAAGGTAGGTGTTATACCTTCATAACCAATTTTTCTTATAACTAGTTGTTGAAAGCCAATAATGGCAAAGATATAAACACTAGATAATATTAAAGTATATAGTGAATAAGACAAACCTCTCTTAACAATATATCTAATTTCTAAAAATTTATAGCGATAAATAGAATATACGATAAAGATTGCATTAAAAGTGTTTATAATGATATCAAATGGATACTGACCTATGGTAGGAATAATATTTAGTAATCCACCTAAAAACATTAATGTTATACCAAAAATAATCCACTTAACTCTATGATAAGGAATTTCATTCGTATAAACCTTCTTTAAAATATTAGATAAGGCTAAAATAGAATAGTAAATACTGTAAATAGCTAATACTGGTGCTAATGCCCCAATTTCATAGTAGAATCGGTCATTTACCATATAGGCATCAGTTGTTATTAAGCCAAGAAAATTTCCAGCTAATAAACCTAATGTAAATAAATATCCCAAATTTCTAACGTGTTTGCGATTAGTTAATCCTGTTAGAACTAATGTAAAATGATAAAACAAAGCTGGAACACTAATCATACCAACGCATAAAATTCTATTCCAAAACAAAGAATGGTTTAAATCAATCTTCATTAAAAATGAACCGAGACTCCAAATAATCATCGCAATAATGTAATATATATACGATCTAGCTAATTTGTTATTTCGTGAGCCTAGTAATATTAATAATAAAACAAAATAACATATTGCAGATATTAATGGTATGAATATCAGAAAAGAAAGGATTCCCATAACTACACCTACCTACTTGAAGCTAATATGCCGCGAATGGTCTCTCTACTAGGGTTAATTTTAACATATAATGAATTACTTGAAAATAAATAATTTTCAAAAGAACCTAATTTTAACAAAGTTATTTTTAATAAATCTCTACCTAACAGCTGCTCTATATTAAGATAATCTGAATCTAGCTGTTTTAAGTGCTCATGAATTTTTTGTTTGATTGTTAATTCATTTAAATTTCCTCTTGCTTCTAAATAAATATGGAGTTTAGGTTCGTTTTTATCATACTCTTTACACGCAACCCAATTAACTACATCTATTTGACTTAGTTTTAAGGCTTGTTCGATTGTAGTTTCGGTGATTCGGGTAAAACCAGCTAAATCAATAATATTCGATATTCGATCAATATAGCGTATTTGAGGTAATTTAATATTATATACTTTGTCTTCTAGAGAAACACATTCAATCATGTCTCCTACTCGATATCTGACAAAGACTCCACCCCTAAATTTTGTAGTTACTAACTCATATTTTTGATTAGCTTCTAATTCATTAAATAAAAGGGTTTTAGGGATAAAATTTTTATCTCGGATACTTCTTATTGAATCTTTTTCTGGAATAAATTCTAAAAAATTAACATCAGGAAAAAAAGTGAGACCACTATGTCCCCAAGTTTCAACGGCGGCTGTAGTAATTTCTGTGCCTCCATAAATTTCTAATGGTCGTTTTCCAAAATAGTAATCAATCTTGTCTCTAAATGCTAATGAATCAGTTCCGGCGCAGATAATTCCTTTAAAGTTAAATAAATCTTTAGGTAATATAGGCTGCTTTTTAATGTATTTTTTTATAAAGGCCTTAGCCAACTTCATTTTCATTTTAAATGTTTTTGGTTTAATAATTTTCTTTTCCCGGGTACTATTACGAGAGATGAATTCTTCGCCAATTTTAACAAGAACACTAGATAAGCCAAAGAATAAATCTACGCCTTTGTTTAAAGCCAGTTCAAAGCCTACTTTATTTCTCTCTCTAAATCCAAGGCTCTCAGCATCTTTAATCGGTGGCATGTATTCAAACTCAATTTCATTTTTTAAAACATAAGGAGCAAGTCCAGTTAAATATGGTAGAGGGGCCATTCCATATAGAAATTTATCTTTTGCCCGTAATGAGAACTCTCCCTTTTTCTTACTAGTCGCTAAAATAAGAGTAGCAATAAATGATTTTGTATGCTCATCAATCATGTTTTGCGAATAAGGTGCTTGTTTCATATCATCTTGTGTACCACCTTTCCATGTTGTTTTAATCCAATAAACAGTTTTGCATGGTAAGGCATCCTCTTTTTGATTTAATAAAACATCAGCATAATCTTCATAGGTTGTTAATGGAACCCGATTCCTAAAATCACTAAGAGTTGTAGGTTTTATTTCTCCCATAATTTTTTTTCCAATTTTACTTTTGTAAAGGATATCAATTTGTTCAATTAATAACCTTTCTTGTATTTGCATGAACTCATCGATATTTAAATCAAGGAAACCACAATATTTTTCCCAAATTTTATCATAATCTTCTTTTCTCAACATCTCTTGTAAATTCATTTTCTTCCCCCATATTCAATCATTTTTTTAATACTATCTATAGTAGGCAATAACATTGGCGTTGATTTTTGATAAAGATGATAATTAATAAATTGTTTTTTAAAAATATATTTTTCTTGTATAAGAACATAACAGATATCGATAAATGTCCAGGTAATACCAGCTATTAAAACGAGTTTTGCACCAGTTAGTAAAAATATATTTATAAACATCATAAAAAACCACAATACACCTGGATGACGGCACAGTGCGTATGTTCCAGAGTCTATTAAAGTATTATTTGGATCCTTAAATTTATATGTTTTTGTAAACGGAATTTCTAAAAACAGTGAGTAAATTAATAAACCAAAAAACACAAAGAAAAAAAATCCCGCTGGAATTCTTACTGCATTGTTATAAAATTTGTAATCTGCATTTAACAGTAAATTAATAAGTGAAAAGATAAATAAAACTAATCCGCTTATACCAAATAATAGTTTTAGAAAGTGCTGCTTTTTTAGAGTGAAAACATCAAATAACAACATTAACACAAATGAAATACTTCCAGAAATAATGTAATACATTCTCTCATATTCCCTTTCCTAATATTTATAATCTAATTATAACAGAATAGTATATAATATCCAAAAATTACCTTTAATAAATTGAAAAAAATATAATTAAAATTTAGATAAATTGTTTAGCCTTAATAAAATTAGAATTATTCCTTAGAATCTAAGGTTATTTTAACGGGAAAAACAGGAAAAGATTAATCATATTAGAAAATTGACTTATTTAAATTTATCAGTTATTATAAATTTGATAATAGATGAGTTAGGAGAAAATAAAATGTTAAGAATGAGAAACATTGTTTTTGAATTTTCACGTATTACCGAACAAGGTGCACTTGCAGCTTATAAATATATTGGCAGGTATGATAAAAATGCTGCTGATGGTGCAGCTGTAAAGGCCATGAGGTATATGATGAATATCTTGGATTTTAACGGGGAAATAGTGATTGGAGAAGGGGAAATGGATGAAGCACCAATGCTTTATATTGGTGAAAAAGTTGGGAAAGGGGGAATGAATCTTGATATCGCTGTTGATCCGATTGATGGTACTAAATTAGTATCTGAAGGCAAAAACAATTCTGTATGTGTCTTAGCAGCGGCAGAAAAAGGCTTGATTCTAAAAGCTCCTGATATGTATATGGAAAAATTGGCGGTTAATGAAACAGCTAAAGACGCCATTGATTTAGACCTGCCCTTAAAAGATAATTTACTAAATATTGCAACTGCACTTAACAAAGAAATTTCAGATTTAACAGTTGCGATACTAGATAGGGAACGTCATGAAGAAACAATAAACATGATGAAATCATTAAATATTAAAATATATACCTTTAGTGATGGCGATATTGTTACAGGTTTATTAACTTGTATGCCATTTAGTGATGTTGATGTATTATATGGAATAGGAGGAGCACCTGAGGGTGTGCTATTAGCAACAGCAGTAAGGGCTTTGGGCGGAAACATGCAAGGAAAATTGATTCCGTATTCAAAAGTGTACCCAAATGATAGTAATTGTAAAGAATTAGCTAAAATAGAAAAAGAGCGATGTGCTGAAATTGGTGTAAAAATTGGTAAAAAATTGGAATTAGATGATTTAGTAAGGGGAGACGATTTCATCTTTTCTTTAACTGGTATTACTAATGGTGATTTAGTACAAGGTGTTCACAGAGTTAATAATATGGCTACAACTGAAACACTACTAATTCGAGGAAAATCACAAACAATTCGGATAATTAAGTCGACACACTTATTAGATAAAAAAGATGACTACTTATTAGACCTATTATTATAATTTTAGTGAAATTAATGATAAATAGTTAATATTTATTAATTTTAATTCATATTATTTACTGATAGCTTTTGCAAGGAGTGATGATATGAATAAAGATATTAATAATATAATTAAAAAAAATAAGTATCGTTCAAAATTTTATCAGCAGTATAGCAAAGGGAGTAAAGCTAAAAAACATGTTTCAAAACAAACTGGATCATATCGATTTAACTCAATAACAAATAAAATCTTAGTATGTGTCATATTATTTTTAGTATTATTAATTAGCAAAAATAGTGAGAAACTAGGGTTTATTTATAATACTACATTTAAAAATATGAACTTTATGCAAGTTAAAGCTTTTGTTGACCAAAATTTAAATGGTATTTTCCCAAAAACAGATGATGAAAATAAATATGTAGATGCTGTTGTGATTGAATTAGATTCCACTTCAACTTATCGTGATGGGTTAATCATTGAAACAGATTTTTCTTCTCCAGTTCAATCATGTGTAGATGGGATTGTTATAAGAATATATAAAGATGATGATTTAGGGAAATTAATTGTAATTCAAGACGAGAATGGTTATGAATATCATTATGGATATTTAGATAATATTGATATTGGGTTATATCAATCTGTTTCCTATGGTGAGGTTATAGGAGTAGGTAGAAATAATGAGTTAATGCAAGGTGAGTATTATTTAGCTATTAAAGATGGACTAAAATTTCTAGATGCATTGCAAGTGATAAATAATGAAAATTAAAATTTATACAATCACAGAGATTTATATATTTGTTTGTTTAATTTCGGGTTATTTTTATGAAGTAATGACAATGTATTTTTGCCTTATATTTCATGAATTAGGACATCTTTTAATGATTAAGGTATTAAAGAAAAATATTGTTTTATTAGAAATATCACCAATAGGTGGTATTTTGCATATTGATAAGTGTCAAAATGATCATAATTATAAAGAGTTTTTAATTTACATCAGTGGACCTCTAGCGAGTTTAGGATTATTATTGTTCCTCAATTATCTAAATGTCTTTGTAATATTAAAGCAAAGTGCTTTTTATGTATTTATTTTAAATTTACTCCCAATACTTCCTTTAGATGGTGCTAAAATTTTAATGAGTTTAAAACAATATCTATTGCCATTTAGAAAAGTCTTAAAACTTATTACGGCTTTTTCAATTGGTATTTGTTTATTTCTTATTATATATTTTATTAATAATTATAATTTTGTAATAATTTTAACGTTTTTTCTGTATATAAATTTAATGAGATATAAAAACATTCCTTATGAATACTACGAATTTTTATGTTATAAACATTTTCATCATAATAGAAATTTAAAAGATAAAATATCTATAGCTAACAAAAAAATATATGATTTATTTTATAAAGGTTATCATAATATCTTTTTTATTAATAATCAATTCAGTGATGAAGAAGAGGTTCTAAGGAATATTATCATAAAAAAATAATTATATTTTATCAGTTGTTTTTACAGCTGATTTTATTTTTGAACAAAATTGTACTATTGTCCAAATTTCGACAAAGCAAGCCATTTGTCTAGTGATATAATCTTATTAATCTTTACTTTGGTAAAGTGAAGATGTGTTGTGTGGTTATATAATCTAACTTAATTGATAGTTTATATAAAAATAAAAAATTGGAGGGTGATATTTTTGAAAAATATCAAAATTATGTGTAGTTTTTTGACTATTGCTTTCTTTATTGTGTTTTTCACATCTTTTAACTTAGAAGCTTCTGCTGAGTCAACAAGTAAGGTAATAGTAGTATTGGATAGCAATGTTTCAATTGATACAGTTGATTTTAGTACTGAATATGACTTGGATGGCGTTAAAAAGTTAAAAGGAATTAATGGACTAAGTTTTACTATTCCTGATCGTAATCTAAGAGCCCTAGCAAATGATCCAAAAATTAAATTTGTTGCAAAAGATGACATTGTGACAGCATTAAAAACTACAGAGTCAATTCAAGCTGAAACACTACCATGGGGAATTGACATCGTTGAAGCCGACCAAGTATGGGGTACGTATACAGGTGCTGGAATTAACGTAGCTGTACTTGATACAGGTATTGATATGGACCACCCAGATTTAGCTGTAAATATTAAAGGTGGTATTAACATTATTAGTACTCGTAAAACATTTGATGATGATAACGGACATGGCACACATGTTTCGGGCACAATTGCGGCAGTTAGTAATGACATTGGTGTAGTTGGTGTTGCGCCTGAAGCTAATTTATATGGCGTTAAAGTTCTTAATAGAAGAGGTAGTGGGTATACTTCTGACATAATTGCTGGTATTGAATGGTCAGTTGATAACAATATGGATATAATAAGTATGAGCCTAAGTTCAGCTTATTACAATGAAGCATTAGAAGTTGCTATTAATTATGCTTATAATAATGGTGTAATTATAGTTGCTGCTAGTGGAAATGAAAGTACATCTGTAAGTTATCCTGCTGCTTATGATAATGTTATCGGAGTATCAGCAATAGATCAAAATTATGATTTAGCTTATTTCTCTAATTTTGGTCCGGAAATTGATGTCACTGCTCCTGGTGTAGGTATAATTTCTACTTATTATAAAGGAGGATATGCTATTATGGATGGAACATCAATGGCTACTCCACATGTAACTGGTGTTATTGCTTTAATGCTAGAATCAGGAACTGCTAATACATATGAAGATGTGTTGGCAAGATTTGCTTCAGGCTGTGTAGATTTGGGTGAACCTGGAAAAGATATCTATTTTGGATTTGGACTAGTAGATGCATCGGTATTAATTAATTAAAATATTATAAAATTGGTGGAAGGTTATTATTTAACCTTCCACCTTTTTTCCTTTTAGATTTATGGATAAAATCATTTTAAAACGTTACAATAAATTATGAATAGGAGAATGTAGGGAAATCATAACATTTTTTTAATAAAAAAATTATTGACTAATATATTAATGTTTGATATACTTGTTATGTTGTATGCGCCTATGTTGCTACAACCGCTCCGAACAGGTCTTAAAAACAGATATTTGTTACCTGCAAGGCGAGTCTTAGTTATAATTAAAAGGAGGTGCGTTTCATGTACGCTATTATTAAAACTGGTGGGAAACAATTACGCGTTGAAGAAGGACAAACTATTTGGGTTGAAAAATTAGATGCTCAAGAAGGTGACGTTGTTGTATTTGATGAAGTATTGTTAGTAGGTGGAAAAGATACTAAAGTTGGGTCTCCACTTGTTAACGGTGCAACTGTTACTGCTAAAATTGATAAACAAGGTAAGAGTAAAAAAATCATCGTTTTCAAATATAAACCTAAAAAACACACTAAGAAAAAACAAGGACACCGTCAACCATATACGCGTTTAATAATTGAAAAAATTAATGCTTAATAAGTGATATTATGACAAATGTTATAATTATTTACAAAAATGATTTTATTTCAAATATTGAAATAAGAGGTCATGCTTTAAGTGCTCAATATGGTAGAGATACTATTTGTGCCGGGATTTCGACAGTAGTATTTGGAATTTGTAATGCGTTAGAGGAGTTAACGGATTATGATGAAAGTCAAATAAAATTTGAAGAAGAATTAATTGTCATCCCAAATATATCAAACAACAAAGAAATTCAATTAATTTGTGAAGTTTTGATTGTACAATTAAAAACAATTGAACAATCTTATCCAAAATATATAGAAATATCTTTTCATTAGGAGGTGTAACCTATGAAGTTCATATTAGATATCCAATATTTCGCTTCTAAAAAAGGGGTTGGATCTACACGTAATGGTCGTGATTCAGAATCTAAACGTTTAGGGGCTAAAAAATCTGACGGACAATTTGCAACTGCTGGTTCAATTTTATATCGTCAACGTGGAACTAAAATCCATCCAGGAACAAATGTAGGTAGAGGTGGAGACGACACTTTATTTGCTTTAATTGATGGTGTAGTTAAATTCGAAAGAATCAATAAAGAACGTAAATGTGTTTCTGTTTATCCTGCAGAATAATTGATTATAGAGCCCTACGGGGCTTTATTTTTTTGTAAGTTGTATATAATAAAACAAATGACATTTTTGTTTGAGGTGAAATAATGTTTATAGATGAGGTCAAAATAAAAGTAAAAGCCGGTGATGGTGGAGATGGAATAGTCACTTGGCGACATGAATACAAGGTTGAAAGAGGCGGACCATTTGGTGGAAATGGTGGACATGGCGGAAGTATCATTTTTAAAGTTGACAGTGGTTTATCGACTTTGATGGATTTTCGCTATAACAAACACATTAAAGCCAAGAATGGTGAAAAAGGTAAGACTAAAACACAGCATGGAAAAAATTCGGAAAATTTGTATATAAAAGTTCCTCAAGGAAGTACTATTTATGATGTTAAAACTGGGTTGATTATAGCTGATCTAACAGAGGTTGGACAAGTTGCAGTTATCGCAAAAGGTGGTCGAGGTGGAAGAGGGAATGCTGCTTTTGCTACTTCTCGTAATGTTGCACCAGAGTTTTGTGAGTTAGGAGCACCGGGACAATCGCGCGAAATCAAAATTGTCTTAAAAGTTTTAGCTGATGTAGGTCTAGTAGGTTTTCCATCTGTAGGAAAATCAACTATTATCGCCTCAGTAACAAGTGCTAGACCTAAAATTGCTGCTTATCACTTTACAACTTTAATTCCCAATTTGGGAGTAGTTTCAGTCCCTGATGGACGTTCTTTTGTTATGGCAGATTTACCAGGTTTAATTGAAGGAGCTTCGAGTGGAGCTGGTCTTGGAATTCAATTTTTAAAACATATAGAACGAACAAGAGTTATTATTCATGTTGTAGATATGTCTGGCAGCGATGAACAAGATCCGTATGAAAATTACTTGAAAATTAATAAAGAATTATCAAGTTATAAAATGAACTTGTTAAAAAGACCACAAATAGTTATCGCTAATAAAATGGATTTGCCCGAGGCTAAAAATAATCTTGAACTTTTTAATAAACGAATTAAAGAAGATATTCAAGTAATTCCAATTTCAGCATTGACACATCAAAATTTAAATGAGATGTTGTATAAAATTGCTGATTTATTAGAAACAGCTGAATACTTCCCTGTCTATGAAGATGAAGAATTTCAAGAATATCAGGTTTTTGAAATTGATGAAGATAAACCAAAATTCGAGATTAATTTGGCATCAGATAATATTTACGTCGTTACTGGCGAGTTAATTGAAAGAATATTTAAAATGACTAATTTTACACAACATGAATCTGTCCGCCGATTTTCAAAAATGTTGAGAAAATATGGCGTAGATAATGCTTTAAGAGAAAAAGGTGTGAAAAATGGCGATATAGTCAGAATTTTTGATTACGAATTTGAATTTATAGATTAATAAAATAACTTCCTTCTTAATAAGATTATATGAAGGGAGTTTTTTTATGCAATGTAAAAAGTTTTTAGTTAATTGTTTATTTATTATGGGAATGCTCACTTTAATAGTTTTGTTAAATAAAAAAGAATCAATTGTAAATGCTGAAGAAATAAATTATTTAAAAAATAATGCTGTTTCTAGTATACAAATTACTGAAAAAGATTTAATTGAAAAAAAGGCATTTATTGTTTCAGAAAATCATGGTATCGAAGATAATACAATTATGAAGTATCAATTTATTACTTATTTAAATCAAGTTAAAAATCTTCGTTATATTTTATATGAGATATCTTATAGTAGTGGTTATTTGCTTAATGAATATTTACAAACAGGTAATGAATCAATATTAAAACAAGTTTTTTCATTTTATAAAGGTAGTACCTTTTATACTAAAGATGAATACACTTTTTTTCAAAAACTTTATAATTACAATCAAAGCTTAAGTTTTGATAAAAAACTTATCCTTATTGGTGTAGACATTGAACATTCATTAAAAAGCGCAAAAACTTTATATAATTATTATACTGGAGAAGAAATTAATGATATTAACGAAATTTTAGATTTAAAATTTACAGACTTATTACTACAATTTTTACAAAAAAATGTTGCTAACTTTCATCGTTTTTATGAAAATATAGTTTGGCAAGAAAGAGAAAAAATGATGTTAGAAAATTATTTGTGTTTAAAAGCAATATACAAATTTGAAACTTTTTATGCTCAGTTAGGGGCTAGGCATTGCTTAAGAGATATAGCTTCTGATAATTATCAATCGTTTACCTATTTATTAAATACTGATGAATTAGTAAATTTAACTGGGAAAATAGTTGTTTTTAACGTTTTTTATAAAGATAGTAAAATTCTTGAACCTTATCAATTCAATAATAAATTTTATTATCGTAGTAATCTTATTAGTTCAACATATCAAACTAATAATTTAGATGAATTCTCGGAGCGCTTCTTATTATTTAATCTAAATTCAGAATCCTCACCATTTAATAAGCGACTAGTTTGGTATAACTTGTTTAAAAATAATGAGTTAAAAGTAACAACGGATTATTATGATTATATAATCTTAATAAATAATTCAAATGCTCAAGTTCCACTTGAAATATGAGGTAAAAAAGATATCTTTAAAAAGATATTTTTTTTAATTATGTAATAAAATAGTGACATACTATTAAGGAATTAAATGTTTGAGGTGAGATTTATGAAAAAATTAGTTCTTTCGTTTTTTTATATTGTTGTTTTAATCACGATAATTAGTTGCAGTAAAAATCAAAAAGAAATTGATATTAGTGACGTTAAAGCTAACTATTCAATTTATTCATTGTTGCCTGAAAGTATTAAAAATAATATAGTAAATAACTCTGTAGAAGAAATAAACGTTAATACATTCATCAATCACTCTGAAATTTACAAGAAATTATTAATGTCTTATTATTATGTTGATGAATTATTTATTGTATTTAATAAAGTAATGGAAAATGCGATTGACCTTGAAAAAGTGGTTGTACAAGAACGTTATAAATATAAAGAATATGAATTTTATGCTTTGAATTATCAAAATGATTTTCTTACTATTGAAATTCTTAATGCATCTACAAGTAGGAAATTGACTGTAAATGTTGAAACACTAGAGAATTCTGACAAAAAATATACAGGTAGTCACGAAATTAATGATGATATATTCACATATGAAATTGTAAATGACAAGCATATGCAAATCAATTATAAAAATAGCTCTATTAACGCATTTGCGGATATAGTGAAAGAAGATAATTTTGTCAAAACTCATATTCGATATAGAAAAGGAATTAGTAGGTATCAAATTTATTCAATCGCAGGTGATGACTATGTAGCGATTTATTATGAATTTAAAGATAGCATAAATGATAAAAGTTTTGAAGTTTTTGATAAATTCGGAAATTTAGTATATCAATCATTTAGTCTTGATGATGGTATTTATGAAGCAACAGGCTGGCACATGCAATCATTAAATGTCGAAAACATAGATAAAATAAAAGATAACACGTATTTAATAAATGGAATTAAATTTGAAAATAAACCTGGTGAAGTAAATTTTTACCATATCAATTGTAAATATATCGATAAAGATTATTATTTATTTGGACAATTATCATTTAATGAAAATATCGCAAATATTATTTCTGTAAGAAAGCCGCTAGAAACAGATAAATTTGAGATAGTATTAGATTATGCTTTGAAAACCCAAGAATTTTATGTGCAAGTAAATGATAAATAAGTTAACATTTGTCATAAATATTCATATAATTTAATAGTATAAATTATATGAGAGGTGAAATTAATGAAATTTCATATTGTTCAAGTAAGCGAGAGAATTGATGACATTTCTAGGAAGTACAATGTCGCAAAAGAAGAAATCATTAAATTGAACAGACATATTAATAATATCGATTCGATTGTTCCTGGAATGAAAATTCGGTTGCCAATATTGTCAGATGAAGTTAGTGATCAAATGAAAGGAAGCTTTCTCGATATTGAAAAATATTATCCAAAAGTCGATGATTTTAAAGAAGTAAAGATTGAAAAGAAAAATAATGAAGAATTTGTTGATAGTGTTGAAATTGAAACAAATCTGGAAAATATACCTGATAAGGCTGAAATAAATACAAATTTACATCCGATTTACCAACAACAGATATATCCAGGGTATCAAACTTATCCGCAGCAGTTTGTACCACAAAATTATCCAATTAATCAATATCAACAAACTTTTTATCCACAATATGTACCACAATATTATATGCCGCAACAAACACATCAACAACAATTTCAAAAATATCCTGAAAATAATGCAAGAATAAAGCAAGTTCCACAAACGAATTTTAGCCACAGTGAGATGAATAGATTTGAAGATTCTAAATTTTTCGATAAACCAGCTTTTTGTGATCCCGTTTTATTAGAAGGTAAGAGTCACTTTAAGTCTTCAACTAATAATATTGAATCTAAACTATTTCAAAAACCTTTATTTAATCCACCATATCCATCAGGTGAAGAAATAGAAAATGATAATCAATTTGATGAAGACGTAAAAGAAATTAAAATTGATCTTCGTGATTTTGTCAAAAAACATACAAAAATTAAAAAGAAGAAAGATTCACTTAATCTTTTATAGTAAATTGAAGTGTTATTAAGTTTAATATTTAGTAGCACTTTTAAATTTATAAATAGAGAAAAATCTTGATTTAATCATAAATAATAATATAATTATGTTTTTCAAAAAGGTTATTTATGGTATAATGTATTAGTTAGATAGGTGGTTTTATTATGTATGCATATATAAAAGGGAAAATCAAAAAAATAAGTACTGATTATATTGTTTTAGAAAATAATAATATTGGTTATAAAATAATCACTCCTAATCCTTATCAATTTGTATTAGATGAGGAACTTTTAGTTTACGTTTATTTTTATATTCGTGAAGATGCTCATGATTTATATGGTTTTAAAAATGAAGAAGAAAAAGATCTATTTATAAAATTGATTAGTGTGACGGGAATTGGTCCAAAGTCAGCGTGTGCTATTTTAGCTCCAAGTGATGTTTCAAATGTGATTAATGCGATTGAAACAGGCGATGTTAATTATTTAACTAAATTTCCTAAAGTAGGTCCTAAAACTGCTCAACAAATAATCCTAGATTTAAAGGGCAAATTAGGACAAATGAAATCAATCGTTTTAAATCAAGAACTTGAAGAAGCGCACGAGGCACTTGTGGCTTTAGGATATAAAGATAAGGAAATAGAAAGTGTTTTTAAGCAAATTGGTAATCAAAAATTATCAACTCAAGCATATATTACAAAAGCTTTACAACTTATGTTGAAGTAAGGAGAATAACATGGAAGATGAACGAATTATTTCAGCTGTTAAAATGAATGAGGATGAAATCGAATTATCACTTCGTCCCCAAAGTTTAAATCAATATATTGGACAAACTAAAATAAAAGAGAACTTAAATATCTTTATTGAAGCAGCAAAAATGCGAAATGAAGCTCTAGATCATTGTTTATTATATGGTCCGCCAGGGCTCGGAAAAACGACATTAGCTAGTATTATTGCCAATGAAATGAAAGTCAATATAAAACATACATCAGGTCCTACGATTGAACGTGGCGGAGATTTAGCGGCCATTTTAACTACGTTAGAACCAGGAGATGTATTATTCATTGATGAAATACATCGCTTGCCAAGAAATATTGAAGAAATTTTATATCCAGCTATGGAAGATTACGTCCTTGATATTGTTGTTGGAAAAGACTCTACAGCTCGTTCTATTAGAATTGACTTACCGCCTTTCACTTTAGTTGGCGCTACAACACGTGCAGGTGATTTGTCTGCACCTTTGCGTGACCGTTTTGGAGTTATTAGTCATTTAGAATATTATAATGAAGTTGACTTAGAAAAAATTATCTTAAGAACAGCTAGTATTTTTAACTTTCCGATTGATTATGAAGCTGCTAGAGAATTAGCTAAACGGTCAAGAGGTACACCAAGGGTTGCTAATCGTCTATTTAGAAGGGTAAGGGATTTTGCACAAGTATTAGGTGGGGGTGTAATTTCATTAAATATATGTAAAGAATCTTTAGATAAAATGAATGTAGATGATGCTGGTCTTGATTATACTGACCATAAATATTTACTGGGTATAATTGAACGTTTTAATGGCGGTCCTGTAGGTGTTGATGCTCTTGCAGCCTCAATTGGCGAAGAAGTGCAGACATTAGAGGATGTTTATGAACCTTTCCTATTACAAGGAGGATTTATTAAACGTACCGCAAGAGGCAGAATTGCAACTGAAAAAGCATATCGTCATTTAAATCTATATGAATAGAAAGAGGAATACTAATGCGTGTAGAAGACTTTGATTTTTATTTACCTAAAGAATTAATTGCACAAACTCCACTCGCAAGTCGTGATGCGTCAAGACTTTTAGTTTTAGACAAAAAAACTGGAGACACTTCTCATAAACATTTTTATGATATTATAAATTTATTAAGCGTTGGTGATACTTTGGTTTTGAATGATACTAGGGTAATGCCTGCTAGATTATTTGGAGTTAAAGAAGATACTTCTGCTCATATTGAGGTACTTCTTTTGCATCAATTTGAAAATAATTGTTGGGAAACCTTATGTAAACCTGCGAAACGTGTTAAAATAGGAACTGTTATAACCTTTGGTCATGGACTCCTTAAGGCAACTTGTATAGAATGTTTAGATGAAGGAATTAGAGTGTTTTCTTTTAGTTATAAAGGTATATTTTATGAAGTATTAGATAAACTAGGGGAAATGCCACTTCCTCCATATATTACTGAACACTTAAATGAAAAAGAAAGGTATCAAACCGTTTTTTCAAAAGTTGTTGGATCAGCCGCAGCTCCCACAGCTGGTTTGCATTTTACTAAAGAATTATTAAAAAAAATTTCTGAAAAAGGTGTTAATATTTGTTATTTAACTTTGCATGTTGGTTTAGGGACATTTAGACCTGTTGCGGTAAGTGATGTCGAGAATCATAAAATGCATAGTGAATTCTACCAGTTAAGCGAAGATTCAGCAAAGATTTTAAATGAAACGAAAAAAAATAATAAAAGAATTATAACTGTTGGGACTACTTCAACAAGAACTCTTGAAACAATAGCGAATAAATTTAATGGCTCATTTAAAGAAGACAGGGGATTTACTGATATCTTTATCTATCCAGGATATGAATTTAAAGCTATCGATGCCTTAATTACCAACTTCCATTTACCAAAATCAACACTTATTATGTTGGTGTCAGCTTTTTCTAATAAGAGTCTGATAATGAAAGCATATCATGAAGCTATTGAAAATAAATATCGTTTCTTTAGTTTTGGTGATGCTATGATGATAAAATAAAAATGTAGGTGAAAAATTTGTCAGCAATTAGATATGAATTAATACATATAGATAAACAAACAGGAGCTAGGTTAGGAAAGTTACATACACCACACGGTGTTATTGAAACACCAATCTTTATGCCTGTAGGAACCCAAGCTACGGTAAAAACATTATCCCCTGAAGAATTAAAGGCGATGAATTCACAAATTATTTTAAGTAATACATACCACTTGTGGTTACAACCTGGTGATGATATCATAAAAGAAGCAGGTGGACTTCATCAGTTTATGCAATGGGACAAGCCTATTCTAACTGATTCAGGAGGATTTCAAGTCTTTAGTTTAAGTAATATTAGGAAAATAACTGAAGAAGGTGTTCATTTTCGTCATCATAAATCTGGTGAGAAATTATTTTTGTCTCCCGAAGGTGCTATTGGAATTCAAAATAATCTTGGTAGTGATATTATGATGAGTTTTGATGAGTGTGTTGAATTACCTGCAACACATGATTATGTTAAACAATCAGTAGAACGGACATTACGTTGGGCAGAACGTGGTTTAAAAGCCCATAATAATACTGATAGGCAAGCTTTATTTGGAATAGTTCAAGGAGGAGACTTTGAAGATTTACGAAAGTTGTCCGCTACTGAACTTGTTAAATTAGACTTTCCCGGTTATTCAATTGGTGGATTATCGGTTGGAGAAACTAAGGAAACGATGTATAAAGTATTAGATTACACAGTGCCATTTCTGCCAAGTGATAAGCCACGCTATTTAATGGGAGTGGGCTCGGCTGATGCCTTAATTGAAGGAACAATTCGAGGTGTTGATATGTTTGACTGTGTATTACCAACGAGAATCGCAAGACATGGAACGGCTATGACTAGTCGTGGACGTGTAGTGATTAAAAATAAATTATATGAGCGTGATTTTTCTCCACTTGATCACGACTGTGATTGTTACACTTGTAAAAATTATTCAAGAGCATATTTACGTCATTTAATTAAAGCAGAAGAGACTTTTGGTCAAAGATTAATCTCAATCCATAATGTTCACTTTTTGTTAAACTTAATGAAAAATGTTCGTGAAGCAATTAAAGAGGACCGTTTATTAGATTATAAAGAAGAATTCTTTAATAAATACGGTTTAAACAATCCAAATAATCTAAGACAATTTTAAAAAATGAAGGAGTGACACTTATGACACAAGATCAAATTCAATCTATCGCGGGGTTTGTTATACCTCTACTATTATTTTTTGTAGTAATTTATTTCTTTATAATGAGACCAGAAAAAAAGCGTCAACGCGCTGCTTATGAAATGATTTCTGCCATTCAAAAAAATGATAGAATCGTAACTATTGGTGGTATACACGGAATTATCGAAGACATAAATGAAAATGTTGTAACCATCACGTTAGTTAGTGGGGCAAAAATGAAAGTTGAAAAAACAGCTATTAAAAGAGTTATAACTGAATAATTAGACAGAAGGGGCTGTAAAGAAAGAAAATCTTCAACAAGATTTTAAGTTTTTACAGCCCCAATTTCATTAACGAGTAAACTATATAAAATACTATTGACTAATGCTATTTGTAATGGTGTCCAATGGACGTAACAGGGAATTGAGTAATTACAATTAGGCAACGTTTTTTTACATCACATAAAAAAGTATGTGAAAAAAGACAACTACGGAATACAACCAGATATTTGGTACATTTTGTTAAGTAATATCGAAAGATATTGCTTTTTTTGTTATAATAAAAACAAAATAAGTAAATGAGGTGCGTTGGGACAAGTAAAGTACTTTATTCTCAAAAATAATCATATTTGATAATCTTGTTTAATTATATAAAAAAGCTTTATAGAGATTAAATGAGAATAATAAGGAGGTTTAAGTATGAGTTTTATAGAAAAACATGGTAAATTGGTCCGCGAATTATATGATATTTCAAATCCTATCATAAAATATAATATTGATAAAGAGTGGTATCGAAAAGAAGGTATTTCTATCGAACACTATATTTCATTTGAAGAAGAACCATTAAATTATTGGTTAAATGTCTATAATCTAAAAAAAATCCATGGGAGAAAAGATTGTACGTATGAGAATTCAATTGCGAAGTTATTAGATTTTGGATTAACTAGAGAAAATAATGTGTTTGATAAATTATATAGTTATTTACTTGAGGATAAACATTGGCACCAAGATTTTTCATTTGATGGAATATTGATGAAAACAGTCAAATACCCGTTTTTAATTCGAGCAGGTTATTGGAATAATAAAAATGTAAATTCATTTTTCATGAATAGACTCGAAAAAATCGAAAAAACAATTAAAAAATATGGATATGTTTTTGAAGGTTCTAGAAAGTATAAAGACCAATTTGTATTTGAATTTGTCAATCAATTGGAATCTTTGCCCACCATTTATGACTTATATGCATATGCTTATTATCCCAAAAATGATACTAATATTACAAATAGAATTGAAAAAATAATTGAATATATTTTAGACGAGAAATATCAGCAAATTCCTAAAAAAGCATATATATATGATTCAAACAAGAAAAGATATTATGCAGTGGGTAATGTATACCATGCATGTATGATTGAAGGAAGAAAATTGTTATACCTTTATCTACTATCCCACTTCAAGGCAATAGCTATAAGGGGGTTGATGGGTTTTATAAATTTAATAAATCATTAATTTATGAAAAGAAAGATAGTTATTATATCTATTCTGGAAATCATATGGGGTTAGGGGAAAAACGAACAAATAAAAATTGGTCTAAAATCGAATCTACTTTGTGGATGTTAAAAATAATATATAATTTAGAAAGTAATAACATTTTTATTTAAGTTTAACAAAAATTTCTCCAATTAATATAATTATATAAATAATTATATGGGAGAATCTATAGTGAGTGACCGAAATGAAGTATATGGAAAAAAGTTAATGAATGTAAAGAAAAGCGAATTTATATATAAAAAATTATAAAAATAAAATTAGTCAAGATCTAATTGAAATAAATGTAGCAGATTGAATTAATTAAAATTGTTATTGACTAATACTATTTGTAATGGTAACATTTAAACAACTGAATATTTGTAATGGTGTCCAATGGACGTAACAGGGAATTGAGTTTAAAGCTCAAGCTGTCCCAGCAACCGTGATACAGACGAAATGCAATTAGCCACTGAGAAATCGGGAAGGCGCAAAGTAGGAAGAAGTTAAGCCGGTAGACCTACCTTTACAATAAGTTTTCTCCTGGGTAATGAGATTCATGCTTTGTTAAACAAGTATTTTTTTTGCTTGATAACTTTAGTTTGTAAAGTCATATCCATAGGGTATGACTTTTTTTAATGGGGAAATTCAGTTAGTAAAAAATAAAAAGGGAGAATATACATGAAGAAAATTATTACATTAGTCGCCGGTTTTGCTTTACTTTTTACATTAGTTGGATGTATTCAATCAAAAGAAGTAGAGATAACAGATAGAGAAGGAAATATAGTTACAATTCCTACATCTATCGAAAGAATCGTTTCAACAGCACCTTCAAACACAGAAATATTAGTAGGACTAGGATTAGCTGACAAAATTATAGCTGTAGATAACTACTCACCAACAGAAGGGTTAAATGATTCTGTTGAAATAATCAATTTTAGAGAACCAGATGTTGAATTATTAATATCATTGTTACCAGATGTCATCATTGCTTCTGGGCATAACTTAGTTGGAGATGAAGATCCGTTTTTCCAATTGAAAGAAGCGGGAATTGCTGTTGTTTATATTCCTAGTGCTATTTCAATTGATGGGGTTTATGAAGACATCAACTTTATTGGCAAAACAGTAAACAAAGTAAAAGAAGCAGAAGAAATGATCAGAATTTTAAGAGATGAAGTTGAAGCTATCAAAGAAACTTCTAAATTAATTACTAACAGAAAAGATGTATATTTTGAAATTGGTGATTACAGTGGCGTTTTATACACTTTTGGTAATAACACATTTCTTGATGAAATCATTACTTTGGTTGGTGCTAACAACATTTATAATGATAAAGAATCATGGATATCTGTATCTGCTGAAGATATAGTGAATATTAACCCTGATGTAATTGTTACTAATCAAAACTATGTAGAGGGTATTATTGAAACAATAAAATCAAGAATAGGATTTGACACTACAAACGCTGTTATCAATGACTTAGTTTTTGTAGTAGATGGGAACTATACATCAAGAGGATCACAAAAGATAATTGAGGGAATAAAACAAATAGCTGAAGCTATCTATCCAGACGTTTATGATTTTGAGTAAAATAAAATGTATCATTCCACTATTGATATTATTATTAGCGCTACTCTTAGGTATATCAATTGGTAGTGTTTATATTTCACCATTGAAAATTATCAATATATTTGGAAACAGAGTATTTAATATGCCACTTTTTCATAATGTTAAAAATAGTGATGTAGCAATAATTTATTACATAAGGCTACCAAGAATATTACTTGCATTAACTGTTGGTGGTGCTCTAGCTGTCAGTGGCGCTTCAATCCAATCACTTTTAAGAAATCCCTTAGCTTCACCATATACACTTGGGGTTTCAAGTGGTGCTAGTTTAGGAGTTGCTTTAGTAATTATGTTTAATATAAGTTCGGGGATTCTATTAAATATGTTTTTGCCTTTTGTAGGATTTGTATCAAGTTTAGTTACAGTGTTTTTGATATTATCTTTAGCAAGAAAAATTGATAAAAATTATAGCACAAATACTATAATATTAACCGGTATTGTATCTAGTTTATTTGTCAATGGTTTACTAACATTAATAATAGCTTTATCAGGTGATGAATTAAAAAGGATTATTTTTTGGCAAATGGGTTCTTTATCGTTAAAAGGTTACCAACATTTATTAGGAATTTTACCACTGATTATTTTTGGATTACTAGGTATATATAGATATCACAAAGAACTTGATGCTTTATCATTTGGTGAAGATAGTGCTAAAAATATTGGAATCGATACAGAAAAAATAAAAAAAAGAATAATTGTTTTATCTTCAATTTTAACAGGGAGTGCAATTGCTGTATCTGGTATTATAGGTTTTATCGGGTTAGTTGCGCCACATATTGTAAGAAGAATATGGGGTTATAAACACAGTAAATTATTGCCCTTGTCTTATGTTTTTGGAGGGGTATTCCTTTTACTTGCAGACTTAATAGCTAGAACTATAGTTAGTCCTTCAGAATTACCAGTGGGAGCAATCACAGCATTAATAGGGGCACCATTCTTTGCTTTTACATTCTTTTATAAGAAGAGGTGATTAATATGTTAAGTGTTAAAGATGTTTCTTACTCATACGATAATAAAAAGGAAATTATAAAATCAATTTCTTTTAATCTAAACAAGGGAGAATTTATGTGTATTGTCGGACCAAATGGTAGTGGGAAAACGACGTTATTAAAATCAATTGGAAAAATTCTCCAATCAAAAGGACAAATTAAAATTGATGATATAGATTTGAAAAACCTACCTAGAAAGGAAATATCAAGAAAAATAGCTTATTTCTCACAACTTACTAACTACATAAATGATATCGCAATCTTTGATACAGTGATGCTAGGTAGATACCCCTATTTAAAAGGATTATTTTCACAAGCATCAGTTGAAGATATTATAAAAGTAGAAGATGCTTTACACAAAACGGGATTATATGATGTAAGATATACAAGCATAAATAAGCTTAGTGGTGGGCAACTTCAAAGAGTGTTTTTAGCACAAATCATTGCCCAAGATACCCAAGTGATACTACTAGATGAACCGACAAACCATTTGGACATTAAATACCAAGTTGAACTGTTGGATTATATTAAATCATATATGGAAACAACTAACAAAATTGTAATTGGTGTTTTTCATGATTTAAATGCAGCTAGAAAATATGCGGATAAAATTTTACTTCTTAACGATGGTAAAATTGAGTTATTCGGAGATAAAAAACTAGTTTTAGATAGTAATGAAATTAACAAAATATATGATTTGAATATTAAAAAACATATGATATCAAGTTTAGAGGAGTGGCTTTAATGAAAGGAATAATGATTCAAGGAACAGCAAGTGATGTTGGAAAAAGTTATATAACTACTGCAATATGTCGAATCCTCTCAAATCAATTTAAAAACGTAGCGCCCTTTAAAAGCCAAAATATGTCTAACAATTCTTATGTAACTATCAATGGATTGGAGATGGGAAGGGCACAAGGGGTTCAAGCAGAAGCTGCTAGAGTCTTTCCCGATGTTTATATGAATCCAATATTATTAAAACCAAAAATGGATACCAATTGTGAAGTAATCCTAAATGGGAAAATATATAATTCTATGGATGGCTTCAAATACACAAAAGAGTTTACCTTAACTAAAGGAATTGAAGAAATAAAAAAAGCTTTAATTAAACATGGAAAGCTTCATGACTATATTGTAATCGAAGGCGCAGGGAGTCCTGCTGAAGTAAACTTAAATGATCGTGAAATAGTTAATATGAGGGTTGCTGAACTAGCTGATGTCGATGTTGTGCTTGTTGTCGACATTGACCGCGGTGGTAGTTTCGCATCAATTATTGGCACATTAGAATTAGTTTTTGAACATCGCCGCCGTATCAAAGGACTGATCTTTAATAAATTTAGAGGTGATATTGAATTATTAGCAGATGGTTTAAAATGGATAGAAGAATATTCTAAAGTTAAAGTGCTTGGCGTAATTCCTTACATGAAAGATATTTATATTGAAACAGAAGACGCTCAATCAGAAATCTTATTTTCCAGAATACCTGATGCTCTTGATATCGGTGTTATAAAAATGGAGAGAGTATCTAATAACACTGATATTGAACCATTCATCCATGAAGATGATGTGAACATAAGAATTATTGATAGCGAAAGTAACTTTTTTAATCCTGACGCTTTAATTATTCCTGGTACAAAGTCAACAATACTAGACTTTGAAGAGCTTAAAAAAAGAAATTTGGATATTTTGATTAAAACTTATATTAAAAATGGTGGAATAGTAATCGGTATTTGTGGTGGATTTCAAATGCTAGGTAGAAACATTATTGACAAGGAAAGTGTTGATAATGATACTATTAAAACAGTTGAATCACTTGGAATATTCGATATTGACACTGTCTTTACAAAAACAAAAAATGTTCGTCAGGTTTTAGCAAAAGAAATAAAAACTAACAATAAATTAATAGGTTATGAAATACATCTTGGAGAAACAATCTATTTTAATCAAGAACCATTCACAATTTTAGAAGACAATAAAAAAGATGGGGCTGTATTTAATGATTATCAAGTAATAGGAACATACTTGCATAATATCTTTAATAATGACAATTTCCGAAACGACTGGCTCAATAAAGTAAGAAGAACAAAAGGACGTAAAGAAAAAAAGATAGTAAATACAAATAATTACAAAGAAGAATCATTCGAAAAATTAGCGAGAGTTTTCAAAGAGAATATTGATATGAACTATTTAATGAAATTAATAGAAAATTGATAATAATATATTCATTTATTATTGATTTACTTATCGGAGATCCTTTTCGTTTTCACCCAGTAATAGTTATAGGGAACACCATAAATAAAATAGAAAAGATAATCTATAAAGATTCAAAATTAAGAGGATTAATCCTAACAGTCTCTACCTTGATAATATTCTTAGTACCAACATATTTATTAAGAAATCTATTGCCCAACAATATCTCAATTATTATTGAACTATATCTTATATACAGTCTATTAGCTACTAAATCTTTATATGTAGAAACAGCTAAAGTAAAGCGTGCACTAAAAGATAATGATATCAAAAAGGCGCGAAAGGAGCTTTCATATCTAGTTTCAAGAGATACTTTTGAACTAGACGAAATGGAAATTAAAAAAGCATTACTAGAAACGATATCCGAAAATATAATCGATGGAATTATATCACCTTTGTTTTACGCAATGATAGGTTATTTTTTTAATCTTCACTTGGAATTTATCATTACGTACAAAATCGTAAATACACTTGACTCGATGGTTGGATACACTAACGATAGATATAATAACTTTGGTTTTTTTAGTGCTAAATTTGACGATTTGCTTAATTTTTTCCCAGCTAGATTTGGAAGTATTTTAATGCTTATTACTGGA
The DNA here is from genome assembly GCA_003586005.1 of Haloplasmatales bacterium 4B. Lineage (GTDB taxonomy): Bacteria > Bacillota_I > Bacilli_A > Haloplasmatales > Haloplasmataceae > NSKI01. Next base: position 102,712 of record NSKI01000002.1, read on the forward strand.
ATGTTTGTTGGGAATATCAGGTCCGGAGTAAAAATTTTTCTTCGAGACAGAAAAAAAAGTGTATCAATAAATGCAGCACATAGTGAAAGTGTTGTTGCGGGACTTTTTGAAGTTGAACTACTAGGTCCAGCAAAATATTTTGGCAATGTAATTGAAAAATCAAGAATTGGTGTTAACAAAAACGCGATTTCAGAGATAATCATTAATAAAACCTACATAATATTATTTACGTCGCCATTAGTACTAGTATTTATTTTCTTAGGAGCATTATATGGAATTAAATAACCATGGAGCTAATCCATTAAAAACGTATCAATTACATCTTATAGAACCACCGAAAAAAATTATTGATTTTTCCACAAACACTAACGTTTGCGGTAAGAAAATACTGTTAAGAGTTAATAAACTCGCAAAAACATATCCTGATTTTGAAGCACTTGATGTGAGAAATTTATTAAAAAATAAGCATCAACTGCGTATTGGCAATTTTATTGTTTCAAATGGCATTAATGAAATTATATATTTATTAGCAGTGTTATTTAAGGATAAAAATGTAGCAATCTTAAAAGACGATTATTCAGAATATGCTAGAGCTTTTATGCTTTATTCAAATGTTGCTTTCTATGATAAATTAGGTGATATAAATCATGCCGACTTAGTTATTTTTAGTAATCCAAATAATCCAACTGGTAAACTTAATAATTATGATAGTGAAATAATGAGGCTAAGAAAAGAAGCTCTTGTAGTCATTGATGAGTCATATATGGAATTTATTAAAGATAAACAAATTGTGATAGATAATAATGTTATTGTATTAAGAAGCCTAACAAAAATATATCATTTATCAGGATTAAGAATTGGCTATGCAGTAGCGAAAGAAGAATTAATAAACACCTTAAAAAAACATCAGCCAACTTGGAGTGTAAATAGTGTAGCTTTATCGGCAGCAAAAAAATATTTAAATGATCGAAAATTTCTTGAAAGAACTAGGCAATTCTATAAAAGTGAAACTAAGTATTTAAAAAAAACAATTGAAAAGCTGGGGTATGAGATTAATGATTCAGATGCTAATTTCTTTTTAATAAAAACATTTGCTGATATAGCGCTTATTGAATTTTTGCTCAGGAAAGGCGTAGTAGTACGTCATACTAGAAACTATGCCAATTTAAAAGGTAAATACATTAGAGTTAGTGTAAAAAAAAGAAGAGATAACAAAATACTTATTAAAGCATTGAAGGAGTTCAACAATGAAAATATATCTAATTCGGCATGCTAAAACAAAGTCTAATGAAGAAAGAAGATATACCGGTATAAAAGATATCGATTTATCAGTTAATGGAATTTCAGAAATTTTAGAAACAAAGAAACACACTAAATATCCCGAAAACATTGATTATTATACTTCTTCATTAAAAAGAACTAAACAAACACTAGAAGTTATTTATGGGAAAAATGTAAAAATTATGGGGATGTTACCTTTTCTAAACGAAACCAACTTTGGTGATTTTGAAGGACTAACTTATCAAAATCTTTATCAAGACCAAAGCTACTTAGCTTGGATAAACGATCCTTATAATGAGATTCCCAAAAATGGTGAGAGTTATAAAGTTTTTAAGGAAAGGGTCATTAAAAACTTTATTAAATTCATAAAAAATTTAACGAATGATTCATTGTTTATGGTTCATGGAGGTGTAATTAGAGTAATTATGTCAACACTTCTTGATGAATCCAAAAACTTCTTTGAATGGGATATACCAAATGGTTTAGGGTATGTCTTGGAATATGAAAACGATAAATTTATTAGCTATGAGGTATTTAAGTAAAGTCAATCTTACTGCTATTCTAATTTAAAAAGATAACAGCAGCATTTTCAAAACTGCTATGATGGAGGAAATTATGAATAATAAAACAAATAAAATTACTATTATTGCTGTACTTGTTGCTTTAAGTGTACCTTTATCTATGGTAAAACTACCACTTGGAGTTACAACAGCAGCGTTTGATGCTGTACCAGGTTATTTTGCAGCTGTATTCTTCATGCCATTTATTGGTGGAATTATTGGATTTTTTGGTCATTTAGCTACAGCTTATACTACAGGATTTCCGTTTGGGATTCTAATCCATTTTATTATTGCTCAATCGATGTTTGGAAGTTGTTTTGTCTTTGGGTTCATTTATAAGCGAAATAAGATATTCGGATTTATTGTAGGAGTTATATTAAACACATTCCTTGCAGCTCCATTATTACTATTACTGTTACCACCACAAGTAGTTTTAGGAACATTTATTCCAATTTCAATAGCAAGTTTTATAAACATTCTTGTTGCTATACTTGCTTATGAAAGAATTAAAGACATCAACTTCAGATTATAAACTATGCTATATTTAATATCTGGAGGAGTAAGAAGCAATAAGTCATCTTTCGCAGAAGGTATTATAGGAAAATATAATGAGAAACATTATATTGCTACACTTTACTATAAAGATAAGGAAATGATAGAAAGAATCAAAAAGCACCAAGAACGAAGAGATGGTTCCTGGTTTACTCATGAAATACCCTATAATCTCAAAGCAGATAAAATATTTAAAGATAAGCATATTTTATTAGACTGCCTCACCAATTTAGTAACAAATGAAATTATAAAATATGATTTACCTGTTAGTGAAATAATCACTAAAATTTTTAATGAACTCAAAGATCTGTGTTATCTATCACAAAACCTAGTAATAGTAACAAATAATTGTTTCGAAGAAATAGATAACTATTCACCTTTAACAATAAAATATTTAAAAATTCTAGGTAAATTAAATTTGCTTTTAGCTAAAGAAGCAAATTATGTTTATGAATGCACAAGTGGTATTTGTCAGCTGATCAAGGAGGAAAGAAATGAATAAAATATTTAAGAGATTTATAATGACAATTGGCTTTTTTACAACATTAAGAGTTCCTTTTATTGAATGGAATGAAGAGGACAATAAGTACATCCCAGTTTTTATTCCTCTAATTGGTGTAGTTATATCAATATTTTTATATGGTGTTATTTGGTTAATAGGAAATTTATATTTTTCACCTCTATTTAGTTCAATGGTCATTGTAGTATACTTCATATTTATTACTGGAGGACTACATTTAGACGCCTTCATGGATACATGTGATGCTCATTTTAGTAGAAGAGATATACCTAAAAAACTAATAATCATGAAAGATTCAAATATTGGCGCTTTTGCAGCTGTATTTTTGTTTGTCTTACTTGCTAGTAAACTAGTAATAATAAACGAAATAATAATTCAAAATAAACTAACTAATTTGATTCTATTAATTCCGATTATATCAAGAATATTTCAATCTATTTTACTATTGAATACAAAATTTGCTAAGGAAGATACTTTAGCTTCAATGTATGGAAAACTTAGTAAAAAATATCAAATATTTTTTATCTTATACTTAATTTTAGTCGTTGCTTTTGGGGTCTTAATAAGCGAGTTATATAATACAATATTTATGATATTAATTGCTACTATATATTTATTAATCTATCGGAAGGTTGCTTTAAAACAGTTTGGTGGAATCACAGGTGATATAATTGGAGCTTACATTGAAATTACTGAAGTATTATTATTTATAGGGGTGTTATTTAATGATTTTTTACTTTGGTGGTAAGTATAACGGAAAACTTGATCTGGTATTAAAAAAATACAACAAATCATTATATTTTGATATTAAAAAAAATAATCTTAGTAATCTATTTAATTTTGAAATTATCAATAACATAGATGAAATTGTTAATTATTTGTTAATAAATAAAATAGATCCAATATCATTTATCAGTAACAACTTAGAAAAGATAAAAAATAAAGTAATTATTGGAAATATTATCACTAATGGAGTAGTTCCGATTGAAAAACATTTAAGACTACTAAGGGATAATGTTGGTAGTGTATTCAAACTTATAACAAGCCATAGTGAAGAAGTATTTCAAGTATACTACGGAATTGAAGTGAAGATAAAATAAAAGATTTTTTAGAACTAAAGAATACAAATAATTTAATAGTAACCGTAGATAACGCGGGTAGTATAGGTGAAAAAAACCACGATCAAGTAAATGCACCTTATGAAATTTTAGCATATTATACAGTTAGAAATGCAGTAATGGAAAATATGAGTCAGAATACAAAACTTAAGGCTTTAGTATTTACTAATTTCTGTGGTGATGAATTTCACTACAAATTAGTTAATGGAATAAATAAAGTATTAGAAGAACTTGAAATTAATATTCCATACATTAGTAGTAGTGAAACTAATTTTACAATGATTGAATCTGCATTTAGTGTCACAGTTATCGGTGAAAAACTGGATAATGAAAGACCAAAGTACAAGAATTATGCAGTCGTGGGATTTCCTCTAGTCGGAAATGAAATAATTGATAACCCTAATCAAGTGATTACCTTAAAAGAATTTATTCAACTCGTTAACAACTTCAATATTTCTAAAGTTGTTTGTGTTGGTTCAAAGGGAATAAATGAAAAATTAAAAAGAATATTTAATAAATCATTTACCTCAGATAAAATTGATTTATATAAAAGTTCAGGTCCATCAACTTGCGTTTTGATCGAATATAATAAATATGAGCAATTACCTAAAAATTTATTACATAAGATTACTATTTTAAATTAGAATGTACGCTGATAGAATAAAAAAAATTCCGGTATTGGAATTTTTTTTATTCTCTTTTCTTTGTCAAGATCATTAATTTCAATTCTTTAACTAATTTTAAAATAAGGTACGGAGTAAATAGGATGATGTAAACAAATAAATTAGGTGTTTTGGCAACTAAGATTAGGTGGATGAAAATCAAGATATAGGCTAAATATGCCCATTTTTGAATGTTTTTCCATGCGTTATGACTTAATTTTTTTCTTATTATTATAAATGAGGTAATAAATAAGGGTAACATAATGAGGTAAGGTATTACTCCAAACCATTCAAACGGTATTGAACCATTTAGGAATTTAAAAAAGTATTTTAATGCATGAGGAGTTATTAGAATAAATCCGATTATCGAATATTCTCTTCTTACTCCCATTATCTTAACTCTTAGTTTTGATTTGTTGTTTAGTGCTCCAATAAACATAACAATATATAAGTTGCTTAGTCCAATGTAGCCTTGTGTAAAAGGTTCAGTAAACGGAACCTTGTTTCTAAAAAAAAATGATAAGATGGCAAGTATTGTGGAAATAATATAGAGTTTTGTATTGTGTTTTCTAATGAACTTACTTTTATAATATCCAAACAAAGTTAGGACAATTACTAATGGGATTACAATCATTTAACTTCCCCTCTTTCTTGTTCCATATTCTAAAATATTAATTCGTTTATTGAACAAAGATATGACTTCTTCTTTATTAAGTTTTTCTGATTCTGATTTAAGAAAAGTGTTTATAATTATCAGTAAAGTCATCTCGACTAAATCAACAAATTCGCTTTCATCTATCTCATATTTTTCATAATCAAAGATATCGCTAACTTCATGCTTTTCTTTCGTAAAGTCATATTTCATGAATTGTATAATTGTTTCTTTTAAAGAAACGTTTTTACTCGTTTGAATATAATGGATATAGTTTCGGAATAAAGAGTATCTATTTTTTTGAGAAAAGGCATCATAATCATAAACAAATAACTTCTTGATAAAGATAAAATAATCGCCATTTGCTTCCTTGATTAGGTCTTTGGCATAGTAGGATCTTTCTTCTCTTATTTTTGAAAAAATGAAATTGAATAGTTCTTCTAGATTTTCAAAGTATGTGTAGAAAGAACCTCTTGAAATTTTTGCTCTTTTAATTATTGAATTGACGCTAACTTGCTCAAAAGATTTTGAAGTGAATTCTTCTACTGCAGCATTAATAATCATCTCCCTTTTTTCTTGGGAAATATTAAAAAACATCTCTTTAGGCATTTTTAATCACTTCCTATTTCTGTTTTTTGAAAAAATAAAAGGCAATAATGTTAATGTTATTAGAACGCTAATAGTCATACTTATCCACATAAGAACAGAGACATTAAAATGAATGGTTAAAGGAGATAACATTAATATACTTAGACCTAATGAAATACCTAGTGCGTTTGTTATAATCGGACGCGAAGTATTTTTGTAAGCTTTTTCAATAGCTAAATGATTGTCATAGTTTTCTGCTAAATAGTATTTGTAGACACTGCTAAAATGAACTGCATAATCTATTCCAACCCCTATTGTAATACTGAATATGATGACAGTAGTAATATTTAATGGTATTGAAGTTATTCCTAAGAATCCATACAATGATATAATGGTAATGATAATAGGTAATAGACTGACTAAAGCTATTTTGAAACTTCTTAGAGTTATGATTAACAGTACTAAAACAATAAATAATGCTATAAAAATACTTTTTAACTGCATTTCAGAAATGTTTACATTTAAGTCTTTCATAAGGTATTGGACTCCAGTTACAGAAGCATTACTAGAGTTATCATTGACAGTTCTTTCAATAATGTCTAGTGTTTCATTATTAAGGTCTTTTGAAAATACAAGTAATCTTGCAATGTTGTTATCAATAGCTAGTAAATCATTTATGGTACTATTCTCATCTTTTGAGATATTATTGTATATTGTTTTAAGTACGATTTCATTGGGAATGTCACCTACAGCATTGATGTTATAGATAATATTCAATAGCTCATAGGGATTTACTACTTTATTTACTTCATCTATTGAATTTAATTTAGTTGCTAATGCATTAACTTTGTTTAGAGATGCCATTGATGTAGGAGATTCTTCAAGGCTTATCGTCACAAATATCGGAATACTACCACCATTAACTTCGGATATTTTTTCTGAGTTAATTGATACAACAGTATTTTTTTTGTAAACCATCAACATATTAAATTCATTGTTTATATTTTTATAGGTAAAAGCGGAAATGGTTACGATGATGATAATAATAACTAAACAAGGTATCCCCCAAAGTTTTTTAACGAATATTGATGGGTCAAATGTTGTAATGTGTTTGTTTTTGCGTAAAACAGCTATATTATGTGATAAGAGAAGAGGTAAAACATACCATGTGGCAATTCCTGCAAGAGCTATTCCAACGGTTGAATAAATTGCTAAATCTTTAATACTCTCAGTATTCATTGACAGCAAAGACATGAAGCCCGCCAAAGAGGTTAGTGTTGTTACAATCATTGGTTTACCAACAATTCGCAATGTTTCATTTAAGGATGTTTTATTATCAAATCCTTCAGTTGTTAAATCTTGAAAATGAGACATAAAATGGAGGCCATCAGCACTACCAATAACAATGATGAAAATGGGGACTATTGCCGTTAGTATAGAAATTTCATTACTTAGCCATCCAATTATTCCAAAAGTCCACAAAGAGCCAATTCCCGCAGGTAATACACTCATTAATGTTGGTTTGATAGCACCCATTTGCCATCTAAACACAAGTAGGATGACTAGTAATGCGAGAGGTGGTAAAATTAATAGGATTTTAATAATGTAGTCACTAACTTTTAATTGATTATAAGAATCTCCTGAAATATAAGATTGGTAATTAAATTCTCCAAGAATATTTTCAATAGATCTAATACCATCTTTTGAAAAATTATCATTGATAAAGATGGTATAGGTGATATAATTGGTATTGTTTTTAACTTTAATAGGTGAAAAATCTTTAAAATTACGATAGTAATTCATAATTGTATCAGTTGATAAATCTTCAAAAGGCACCTCTGTTCCATTGATAAATAGATTAACAGGTGCCATCCCTTGTACAAATTCAATGTTTTCAAGTTGTTCAAGTTTAGATTGGATATATCTAATATTTGTGAGTGAAGTATGATTGATATTTTCTACTTCAACTACTACTACTAATTGATTAAGTTCACCAAATATATTTTCTAGTTCATCAAGTCTTTCTTCATAGACTGATTCATTTTGCGAAAACATTGAGAAGTCAGTATTTAACTTAATTTTAAATATCCCAATGACTGCGATGACATTGATAATTAGGAAGAATAACCCTAAAATCTTTTTGTTTTTATATATAAAATTTGTGTACTTATTCATAAATTTCTCCATTTCTAGTTTATTGCATTAAATTTAGATACTATAATATTCATTATAGTTGACACCCTGTCAATATGTCAATGTTTATATAAAATTGAGTATATAGATAAGTTTTTTGTGCAAACAAAAGAGAATAAAAAAATTAGAAATTTAAAGATAATTTCTAATTTTTTAATTTGCATTTAAATTATATTTATTTAATTTACCATCGGTTTAAAGTTTACTCCAAGTATACCACCAAGTCCTCCTGTAAGTAAAAATATTACATATTTAGTAAAAATACTAAGACTAAATTTTGTTTCGAAGCCTAAAAATTGGATAAGTAATAAAATAATTAAAATAAATACTGAAAATGTGATTCCACTATGTAACCCTTTATTCCCTTTAATATTTCCACTTAAAAAACCTAGTAATAAAAAAACGATGAGGCCACATAAAAATATGTATAAAGAATTAGGTGTTACATTTATGAGTTTAAAATAAACTAAAATAGCTGAAATTGAAATTATAATTAAGCATAATATAAGCCATATTAATAATATCATAATATTTTTTTTGAAATTAGCCATAATTAACCCTACCTTTCTATTTAAGTATATGAAGATAATTTAATCTTTAGAATATTAATGAGGTGAAAAAATGTTTGAATTAATTTATATAATGATTCGTGTGGTTTTAATATATGGAGTTATTTTTTTAACTTTCCGAATAATGGGAAAAAGAGAGATTGGTGAACTAAGCATAATAGACTTAATTGTCTTTATAATGATTGCTGAAATTTCTGCTTTATCAATAGAAGAAGTTGATAAGCCATTTATAAATACATTGTTTATTATTGGAATGTTAATTGTACTACAAAAGACATTAAGTTATATTAATTTAAAGAATACAAAAGTTAGAGATAAAATTGAGGGGACACCATCTGTTATAATTGCTAATGGAGAAATAAATTATAAAGAAATGAGAAAGCAAAAATATACTTTTGATGACTTAATGAATCAACTTCGAGATAAAGATATTCGTTCAATTTCGGAAGTTGATTTCGCTATACTAGAGGTTGGCGGAACTTTATCAGTTTTTAAGAAAAATGAAACAAAAATATCACCTCTACCAGTTATTATTTCTGGTGAAATTATAAAAGATAATTTTAAGTACTTAGATATTGATGAAGAAAGGGTAAGAGAACTATTAAAAGCACAAGGCTATGATGATTTCAAAAAAATATTGTATGCTAATTATGAAAATGATGAATTATATATTATTAAGTTGGATGCTAGTGATTAAATAATTGACTTTTGATTTTTCTAATATCTCCAATATTAGACAAATAGACAATTATAACATAAAACATAAAAATAACTAAAATATTTAAAAACGAACTTGAAATTATAGACGTGTTTTTTAAAATATTGCCAAAGAAAAAAGTTGTGATTAGTAGAGAAATCGAAGTAAGAATTGTATAGATATTGTAATGCATTTTTATTGTTTTTCTTAGTACCCAAAAATTAGCGATTGTAACAAAAATTGAATTAAAAATTATTGCTGTTGTTAAACCATGAACATGTATATTAGGATTGCTTACTAAGATGTAAATTAAAAATACCTTTAATACGGCTCCTATTAAAGTATTGATCATCGCGCTTTTTGTTTTATTAACTACGTGAAGGGTTGTTGTTATTGGCAATTGAAAGTAATAGACTAAAAACATTGGTGCCATATATGATAAGAAGATTACGCCTTCATTTGTATTAAAAAAAAGTTGCATTAATTCTTTTGGGAAAAGGGTTAAGATTATAGTGAATATACAACCTGATAAAAATGATAAGAAAATTGAGAGGTTAAAATAATGAGAAATTTTATTATAATTTCTATTCGCATAAGCTTCAGATATTATTGGTATAAGTGGTATTGAAACTGCGATACAAAAAAATGATGGAACTAATAGTAAAGAAAGTGTATAACCGGTAATTTGACCATATATTTTAGTAACTGTGCCACTGCTAATTCCAATTGAAATCATCGCAAATGAAAAGATGATTGGTTCAAAAAAGTGAGAAACAGATCCAATTAGCCGTGAACCTGTTGCTGGTATGGAAATAGCTAAGATGGATTTTGTGATCGTTTTTTCATCAGTTGTTTTTTCAGTCTGCTTATTTAGAATTTGATTCCAAGAACGTTTATTTTTAATTTTGTAAATCATATAGATTAATGAAACCGCCTCGCCTATAGATAGTGAGATAATTGCACCACATACTGCTAATTCAATACTATAAGGAATAAGAATTGTTACGAGGGTAATACTAGTTACTATTCTTATAACTTGTTCATATAATTGGCTATATGATGGCACGCTTATTATCTTATAACCGTGCAAATAACCCTTTATAATACTTGAAAAAGAGACTAAGGGAATAAAAAAGACAAGCATCAAGATTGGATAATAGGTTCTTTTGTCGTTTAAAAGATTAAAGGATAAAAATTTTGCAGAAAGTAATAATAGAATCATTAAAATACTGCTATTAATTAAACTTATTTTAAAAGCCTTCATGACAATTGTTTTATTAGACAATTGTTTTTTTATATTATTTTCAGACACTAATTTACTTATCGCAATTGGAAATCCTAGCTGAGCTAAGGCTATTAACAAAGTAAACGTTGGCATAACCATCATGTATATACCAATACCTTCTGATGTTAATAATCGAGCTATCATCATGCGATTTATTAATCCGAAAACTTTAACAACCATTCCAACTATCACTAATATGATGGTTCCTTGAATAAATGTTTGTTTTTTCATCAATTTCACCTTTTCAAAATTAATATTTTCTTATACAATTATAATTATACTAATTAAGTTTTATGAATAAAAAGGTGATTATCATGATTAAATCTAAATTTAGATGGAATATGTTATGTGATAAGGAAATAAACGATATTAAAAAATTAAATAATACCTTACTAAATAATCGGGGAATTATAACTGAATTTGATAAACAACAATTTTTTAGCGAAAATTATGAGTTTAATGACCCCTTTTTATTTAGAGATATGAAAAAAGTTGTAAATAGACTAAAAGAAGCAATCGATAAACACGAAAAGATCATGATTTATGGTGATTATGATGTGGATGGTATTTCAGGGACTACTATTTTATATAAAACCTTAAAAAAAATGCATGCAAATGTGTTCTATTATATACCCAATCGTTTTACAGAGGGGTATGGTCCTAACATGGAAGCCTTTAAAAGATTTGTAGAACAGGGGTTTAGGATAATCGTAACTGTTGATAATGGCATTACTGGTACCTTAGAATCAGAGTATTTGAAAAATGTAAATGTAGATTTTATCATTACTGATCATCATGAAGAGAAAAAAACTTTGCCAAACGCATTTGCGATTATTCATCCTAGTCTGAATGGAGAAACTTATCCCTTCAAGGAATTATCTGGTTGCGGTGTAGCATTTAAGCTAGCTCACGCACTTTTGGGATATGTTCCCTTAGAATATATCGATTTAGCTTGTTTAGGGACATACGCTGATATGGTAAGTTTAAAAGCAGAAAATCGTTTGCTCGTTAAATTAGGCTTAAAGCAAATCGCAAATACTAGTCATATTGGTTTAAGGCTCTTAACGCAAATAGCTAAAATTAAAGTTATCGATGAATTCGCATTAGGTTTTATTTATGGACCTAGGTTAAATGCTCCAGGTAGAATGGACAGTGGAAATATCGCTGTAAGGCTTTTGGTTACTGATGATTTAGAAGAAGCAAATAGTCTTGTTGTGGACATTGAAAATTTAAATAATGATCGAAAAGAAAAAATAAATCTAATTTTAGAAGAGGCACAAAATATCATCGAAAATGGTGATTATGAAGAAAACGTAATAATTGTATGTAAAGAAGGATGGCATGAAGGGGTTTTAGGAATTATCGCAAATAGGCTAGTTGATATGTATCATAAACCAGCTATTGTTTTAACAGAGGTAGAGGGGGTTCTAAAAGGATCTGCTAGAACTTTAGAAGATTTTCCACTTTTTGAAAATTTAACTTTATGTGATGATATCCTTGATCAATTTGGTGGTCATAAGATGGCTGCTGGGTTGAAATTATCAAAAGATAAGTTACCCTTATTAAGAGAAAGGCTCCATAATTTAGCGGGAAGTGAATTATCTAATAATTTAGCAATTGATTGTGAAGTAAATTCTAATTTAATTAATATTGAATTGACTAAGAGTCTAGAAATATTCAGACCTTTTGGAATGGATAATCAAAAACCATTGTTTTTGTTAAAAGATTATGAAATTATTAATATTTTTCAGTTAGGCAAAGATAAATTACATTTAAAATTTAATTTACGGAAAAATAATAAGAATATAAGCGCAATTGCTTTTAACAAGGGTGATTTATTTTATAATATTAATATTAATGATGTAATAGATATCGTAGGCAATTTTGAAATAAATGAATATAATAATAAGATTACTAATCAATTCATTATTGTTGACTTCAAGATAAATCATAAGCAAGTATTTGATTACCGAAGTAAAATGATTTTAGAAGATTATATTAATAATATTGATTTACAATATTTATATTTTACAAATAACTACAAATACCCAAATGCAAAGTTATATTCAAATCAATTAATTTTGAAAGAGAATGTTGTTTTAATTGATATACCAAATAGCCTTTCGGAATTAGAACAGATTTTACATAATAGTAATACAAAAAACTTTTATTTGTTATTTAAATGTGATGATGTTTTCTCTGATGAAAGTTTTTTGACAAGGAAAAAATTAGGCGAAATATACAAGATATATAAGAGGAAACAACGTTTTAAAATGAATGATCCCAATATTGAATCAGAGCTAAGTAAATTAGGTTTTAATAAAAAAATACAAATACTATCAATTAACGTGTTTTTTGAGTTGAATTTTGTTATAATAGAGGATAACATTATAAAATTTATTGCTAGTCCTGAAAAGAGGCAACTTACAGAATCAAAGACTTTTCGACAATTAGTAGAGCAAGTTGAATTGAAGGAAAAATTAGTATTATCAACTAGTTTAGAATTGAAAGAAATGATCAATAATTTAATAAATTTGGAGGCTGAAAATGAAAATTGAACAATTTATTGCAGATGTCCCTAATTTTCCTAAGGAAGGAATTTTGTTTAAAGATATAACTCCATTAATGCAAAATGGTGAAGCTCTTAGATACACTATGGAACAATTATCAAATTATGTTACGAGTAAAAATGCAAGTTTAATTGTTGGACCTGAAGCGAGAGGCTTCTTATTTGGAACACCAGTAGCAGCTATGATGGGAATTGGATTTGTTCCTGTTAGAAAACCAGGTAAATTACCAAGAGAATCTATCGAGTATGAATATGACTTAGAATATGGTTCAAATAAACTATGTATTCATAAAGATGCGATAAAAAAAGGGCAAAAAGTTGTTATTATAGATGATTTACTAGCAACTGGAGGTACTGTTGAAGCAGCAATTAAGCTAATTGAACAATTAGGTGGAGAAGTTGTTGGGTGCGCCTTCTTGATTGAATTAACAGAATTAAATGGAAGAAAAAAATTAGATGGATATGAAATACATTCATTAGTTAGATATTAAAATTTAATTCAAGCAAAGGTGGTGAGTCGTATGTCTGAAATATCTATGAAATATGAACAACTTATAGAAGCAGCTAGAGTTTATATATCAATGCCTAAAAGCGTTAGAATAATTGAAAAAGCATTTAAATATGCTGAAGAAATGCATCATAATCAGTTTCGTAAATCTGGAGAACCATATATTATTCATCCTCTAGAAGTTGCGCTTATTTTGACAACATTTAATGCAGGACCTACAACAATAGCTGCCGGTCTTCTTCATGATGTTTTAGAAGATACGGGCGTCACGCCACTTGAAATGAAAAATGAATTTGGTGAAGAAATTACCTCTTTAGTTGATGGAGTATCTAAGTTAGGGCAATTAAAATTTGTTTCTAAAGAACAAGCCTTAGCACAAAATCATCAGAAGATGTTTTTAGCTATGGCTAAGGATATTCGGGTTATAATTATTAAATTGGCTGATAGATTACATAATATGCGAACTTTAAAATATATGCCTAAAGATAAGCAAGTGGCTATAAGCAAAGAAACATTGGAAATATTTGTACCAATAGCTCACCGTTTAGGGATGTATCGCTTAAAATCTGAATTAGAAGACAGATGTTTAAGATATATTGATGTTGATGAATATTATTATATAGCTAGTTTAATTAATGATAAACAAAAAGAACGAGAACAAGATATAACGAACATGGTTAAAGAGCTTTCATCACTTTTAGATGAATATAATGTAGAATATGAGATTAAAGGAAGAATCAAAAATATCTATAGTGTTCATAAAAAAATGCGAGAAAAATATAAAGAATTTTCAGAAATATTTGACCTATTAGCACTAAGATTAATTGTTAATGATGAAGCTGATTGTTATCATGTATTAGGGATTATTCATGCTAATTGGAAACCAATACCTAAACGATTTAAAGATTATATAGCTATGCCAAAACCAAATATGTATCAATCACTTCATACAACAGTTATTGGTCCAAACGGGAAAATCTTTGAAGTGCAAATAAGAACTAAAGAAATGGATAATGTAGCTGAATTTGGGGTTGCTGCTCACTGGGCATATAAAGAAAACCTTGGTAATACTGCAGAACAAGAACAAATTGAGATTCAGAAAAAATTAAAATGGTATAAAGATATGGTTGAGTATTCAGAAAATGATGAGGCTGATGATATTGTCGATATTATGAAAGACGATATCTTTTCTGCTAATGTTTACGTATTCACACCAACAGGTGATGTACTTGATTTTCCAGCTGGGTCAACTCCATTAGATTTTGCGTATCGCATTCATAGTGAAATTGGTAATAAAACTGTTGGTTCAATAGTAAATGGGAAAATAGTACCTTTAACTTATGAATTACAAACTGGCGATGTTGTTGAAATCAAAACATCAAAACAATCTTTTGGGCCTAGTGAAGGGTGGACTAAAATTGTTAAGACACAACATGCTAAAGGTAAAATCAAACAGTTTTTTAATAAACAAAATCGTAATTTGATAATAGAACAAGGAAAAGATTTAGTTTTAAAAGCATTAGAAGGTAAAGTAAGTAGTGTTACGGAATTTATTAATAATGAAAAGTTTATTAAAAAATTCCAAAAGCAGGGAATTAATAATTCTGAAGACCTTTTATATGCGATTGGGAAAAAACAGATTTCAATTCAAAGTGTTTTACAAAGAGTAGAAAATGAAAATGTTGGTTTTGACATTAAATCAATTTTAGAACATTTTAATGAAGATAAATTTTATGAAAAAGAAAAAAAGAATAAGTCTAGCGTTACAGGTATTATCGTTGAGGGATTAGATAATCCCCATGTTAAAATATCAAAATGTTGTAGCCCTATTCCTGGTGATGAAATTATCGGTTATGTCACAAAAGGAAAGGGAATAACAATTCATCGATCTGACTGCAGGAATGTAACAGATTCAGAGAAAGAAAGAGTAATTAATGTTTATTGGTCTGATAAATTAGAAGGACATAAATATGAAGTAGATTTAATGATTACTAGCTTTAATAGAAATACAATGCTTACTGATATAATAAATACTATAAACACAGTTGGAGTTAACTTAGTTGCTATTTCAGCAAATGTATTTAAAGATAGTACCACTACAGTAAAAATAAAAGTTTTAGTTGAAGATGCTAATCGTTTAAATAACCTTGTCCTTAACTTAAAAAAAATAAAAGATATTTATTGTGTAGAAAGACTAAATAAATGAATTGTACAAACAGTAAAAGAAGCGTATGTTAAAGTAAATCATAATATTATTGAACTAATTATTATATTTACTAAAGTTTACGATATATTTGATTTAACGTTAAAAAATAAATATAATAAATCTATGGAAAGGTTCCATAGTTTTTTTTCAATTAGGAGGTTTTATGAAAATAGTTATACAAAGAGTAAGTAACGCAAATGTTAAAGTTGATGATAAAGTAGTTGGAGAAATAAATAGCGGTTTATTGCTACTAGTTGGCATAACACATAATGATACATCAGAAGATGTAGATTATTTAGTAAAGAAAATAATAAACATGAGAATTTTTGAAGACGAAAATGGTAAAATGAATATTTCATTACTACAAAAAGGTTATGATATATTATCAATAAGTCAATTTACGAGGTGTGTTGCCTTAGGGCCAGAATTAGTATATAATTAAGCTATGGAAAATATATCCATAGCTTAATTTTTATGAAAGGGGATTGTATATGTTTAATTATAGTAATTTAAGTTCAAAAGATTTTGAGAATATATGCAAAGATATTCTTGAAAAACAATTAGACATAAAATTAAGAACATTTGCTAATGGACCAGATGGAGGAATAGATATTAAAGGATTCATATCTAATGACATTATAGGTCAAGGTAAATTATATTTAAATCAAAGTACAACACAAGCTGTAGATAATGTTAAGAAAGAACTAGTGAAAATAAAAAAGATAGATCCGAAAAAATATTTTATATTTGTTGGACGTGAATTGACCCCCAAAAATATAACTGATATATATAATCATTTTATTGATTATATGGAAAATGAATCATTTGTTTGGGATTTAAATATGATTGATGACTTTTTAAAGAATAACAAAGATGTATTATTAAAACATCATAAACTTTGGATGGAATCAGCAGATGTATTAACAAGTTTGCTAACATCTACAATTGATTTTCAAACTCAGATTAAAATTAAAGATTATTTAGATCAATCAAAATTTTTTGTAAAAACAAAATTTTATCATGAAGCTATAAATTTATTAGAAAAATTTAATGTAGTTTTACTACATGGTGATGCAGGAGTCGGAAAAACTACCCTATCAGAAATGATTCTTAATCTATTTCAAATAAAAGGTTATGAAATATTATATCAATCTAATGATGATTATTCTAAATTGTTTGAAAAATTATCATCATCGGAAGATGTTAAACAAATAATTTTATTAGATGATTTCTTGGGACAACGTTACTCTGAACTTAAAGAAAAAAAGGTGACTCCTATTTTACATTTAATTAATTATGTATTAACAAATCCTAATAAAAAGTTAATTTTAAATAGTAGAATAACGGTTCTTAATGATGCCAAATCTCAATATGAGAATTTTAATAGTAGAATTAATCATAGTAGGATACAAAAATATGAACTTAATATGAATAATCTAACTGATACAGAAAAAGGATTAATTTTTTTAAATAATATGCGAAGATTTAATGTTAGTGATGAACATTATGAAGATATAAGGAAATATAAAAGATATAAAGTAATAGTTAGACACAAAAATTATAATCCACGAGCAATAGAATATGTTTCTCAAAACTTTAAAATGATACCTGCTGACCACTACTACGCTTTTATTATAGAAACTTTAAAAGATTCATTTAAAGTATGGGAAAATGAATATGATTATAAAATTGAGGAAATCGATCGAATTTTAATACAAACAATTTATACTTTAGGAAATAAAGACGTTCCCGAACATATAGTTATTGAATGTTTTAATCAATTATTATCTAAGTTGAGAATATCTGGAGGATATCAGCAATGTTTTAGAAGATTAGAAAAATCATTTATTACCCTTACAATGATTGATACTAACCGTTTTTTAAAATTAAAAAATCCATCAATATATGATTTTTTAGATAAAAAGTCTAGTTCTGATTATTCAAATTTAATTACAATACTTGATAATAGTTTATACCTGGAGCAAGTTAATACTATCTTTTGGATAATGAAAAAGAATAACATACCTGTTAAGGATAATTTTGATAAATTATTCTTATTGAAGAGATTTGACAATAATTCACAATTAAATCCTTTAATAATAATGAAGGTATTCACTATAAAGCATAAGGTATATAAAAAATATCTAGAAAATATAAAAAGCAATATTGAAACAGACCCTTGGTCAACTTCATATATGAGTTTGTGTCTTAATAAGGAGTTAATTGATTATTATGAAATAGATATATATGACACTTATAATGATTTTTCAAGAGTTTTTCTTTATGCAGACCTAAATGATTATTTAAAAGGTTTGATGATTTTTAATGAAAGAAACAACAAAGAGATATTCAATCATGAATTAACTTCTGAAATTTATAAAGAGATAAATTATAGAATTGATGATTACTACGATGATAACTTCGACTCCTTATTTAATGAATTTTTTGATAAAGAAAAATTATATTTTCCAGAGGAAATTGAGTATAGCATAGATAATGGTAATTATTCTATTGATTATATACCATCTGATGTAATAGATGATTTATTAGAAGATTTTACACAACATCTTATCAAATCTTTAGTAGAATATATATCAATAGATTTTAAAAATCTCAGAACGGAATGGGTTAAATGTATTGATAGTTATCAATTTAGTGAATTATGTAATAAAATTAGTTTAGAAGATATATCGCAAAAATTTATCGAAGTAATTCAATATGGAGAGTATATGGATTATATGGCAGATGAATATAGAGAGATGTCTAGGGATGATTCATTAGAATCGATATTTGAAGATACTTATAATAACAAATAATCTATATAAAGGAGGAAACTATGAAAATAATAATACAAAGAGTCATCAATGCTAATGTTATTGTTGATAAAAAAATAGTTGGAGAAATAAATAATGGTCTTTTATTATTAGTTGGTGTAACACACGATGATACGTTAGAAGATGTAAATTATTTAGTTAGAAAAATTATCAACATGCGAATATTTGATGATGAAAATGGAAAAATGAATATTTCCTTAATACAAAAAGGTTACGATATACTTAGTGTTTCCCAATTTACATTGTTTGCACAAACCGAACGAGGGAATAGACCTGGATTTTCTGAAGCAGCTAAACCTACATTAGCCAAACAATTATATGAAGAGTTTAATAAAAAGTTAAGAGAAAATAAAGTTAGAGTTGAGACGGGAATATTTGGAGCAATGATGGAAGTTTCTTTGGTAAACGATGGACCCGTAACAATAATTATTGACTCTAAAAACAGGTGATTAAGATTATGGAAAATTCAAACAATCAAGCTCTTAAAAATTTAAACGAGTACATCAAAAAAAGAAAAAAGAAATTTCTTAATAGTTCTGAAAAAATTATTGTTTATGTTAGGGTAAGTTCATTTGCTTCTGTTGAAAAAGATAATTCAATTCCTAAACAAAAGGAATTAATAAAAGATTTTATTAGTAACGATAATGATTTATCTAAGTTCATAGTTAATGGAGAATACACAAGAGATGTAATCATGGTTGAAGACCCAGCAGAATCAGGACTTAAATTTGATGATCGTCCAGGTTTAGTAAAGATAAGAAAACATATTAAAGAGGATAATGTATCTCATCTACTTGTATTTAAAGTTGATAGACTAGGTAGATCAATAGGACAAAATGCAAAAATAAGTGAAGAATTAGAAAAAAACGGTGTGCATCTAATATCTGTAACTGAATCATTTATAGACACTAGAAAAAATAAGAGTGAATTTTACTTTACTTTATTATCAATGTTTGCTCAAATGGAAATTCAGAATATAAAAGAACGTACACAGTTAGCGATGATGAATAGAATGAGTCAAGGTTATGCTCCACCAGGAACGACTCCTTACGGTTTCAAAAGACATAAATCAGAAGAATTAAATGGAACAATATTTATACCTGCACCATATGAAGAAGATATTATAAGAAAAATTTTTGAGTTAGCTGCATTAAATACTAGTAATGCTGATATAAGTAAAATTATATATGGTATGGATAATGATTTATTATTTTCGACATCACAAATAATGAGAATGATTCGGAATCCTATATATAAAGGAATAGTTCGTTATAATAATGAAAGTAGAAATAAACGCAAAGGAAAAGGTAAAGAAATCCTTGTAAAAGCATTATTTGATGGCCTAGTAAGTGAAAAATTATGGCAAAAGGCAAATGATACAAGAAAATCCTATACACGAGATAAGGATAAATATTTGAGAAAAAGTCTGTTCCCTGATAAAATTACTTGTCCTTACTGTGGGGATATATTACAAACCAAAAATAGTAAGTCTAAGTTGAACGGGGAAGAGGTTTATTATACTTATTATGTTTGTAGATCTAGTAGATCTGATAATGATATAAATAATACGTGTAGTTTGAATAAATTACCAATGGAGCTATTAGAAGCATATATAATTTGTGAACTGATTAAACAAGTAGAAGAAAATAATAATTACAATAATATTAAAGAATTTCACTCCTTAGTTTTTGGACAAATGAAATATTATTATAGTTTACTTAAAAATATTGATGTAGAAGCTAAAAAGGCTCAACTAACAAAGAAAATTGAAAATGAAGATAAAAAATTAGAAATATTAAGAGACGAGTTCTATAATAACGAAATTAGTGAAAAAGAATACATTGATAGAAAAAAATTAGTAGTATCTTATAAAAAAGATTATCAAGATCAAATAAATGAACTTAGTGATAATTCTAGTGATAGTAAGATAAAGTACACCATAGCAAAACATCACAAAAAAGAGTTAAAAGAATTAATTAAATTTATGACTATTGGATATAAAATTCATTTTGAAAATGAAAAACAAAGACCTTATTTTTCATTATCATTTTCTAATTTAATAGAGTCAATTCATTTAATAAAAAAGAATGATAATGATAAATTAAACATTCAGGAAAGATATTCTGTTAAATTCAAATTTACAAATAAAATGATTAAATTTGATAATGTCGGATATGGTTCTATATTAAATAATCATGAAAGACTTAAAAGTTATAAAGATATTTCGATGAATAATGTAAGAAATTTTGAAAATTATGAAGTTGATAATATTAATGAATTATTGAAACATTAAGTATAAATGAACAACCTTTTCCTTAAATTCATTAGTATATTTGCTATATTTCATTTAATCCTCCCAAAAGAAAAAAACTATGATAATTAATTTTAACTTAGTTTCTTATTATAGATAGTAGAAATAAATAGTTAAAGAGGAAATGACTTTAAATCTGTCAATTCCTCTCTTAAGTTTTTAGGCATAAGTAATGCTAGTTTTAAATAAACGTGAACAATACGAAATCTAAAACAAAATTACAAATCTTCAATATTTAAAACTTCATCATTGAAGTAAAAATTTTTATCCTCATAAATATCTTGGTAACAATCATAATGATATTTTACCAAGTAATCTTCTAGGGTGCTTTTATTTAAAATTCGTTTTAGTTCATAAAATGAGTTAAAATCATTCATATACTCAAAAACATTTCTACTACTATCGTATATCCTGTAACCATAATCTATAACCTTATCGCTTCCATCATTATTTAGATTTATGAATTTTGTGTACTTAATATTATACATGAATCGATCACCTTTTTAATTTATTACTATATTTTATGATATATTATAATATGTATGTTATTATCAAAGAATTTTATTGTCATACAAAAACAATCAAAGAAAAGGATAAACTAATTTGATAAACTAATTTTTAGTGGCAAAAACAGGGCATATAGAAACAATTAATTAAAATAAGAATATCTTAATGTAATTATGCAGTTGATAATGAAATTTCAGTATCATTATCAATTCAACATATATTTTAAGGTGGAAACTTTTCAAATGATCACCTGGCAAGTATTAGATTACCATATATAATATAACTAACTGACTATTAATTGTTTAACGTTATCAATAATTATGTTATAATATCTCTAGAAAAATGATGGAGGAATTTATATGAGTTGGGAAAAAGTAAATTTTAATAATTTTTCTTGGTATTACCATACAAAAGAATCAAACCTAGAACTATTTAAAAAATTTATTATTGAAAATGATATAGTTTCATTTAGAAAAAGTAAAACATATACATCTTTTAAACGATTTTTAGAAACTGGTAGAGATGCAGGTAAATATCCTGTAAATGATATGCTAGAATATCCTTATAAAGACCACGATTACTATTTTAAAACAAAACATGGTAAAGTAATCTATATATCACAGCCTTATTCTGATTATGAATCAACTAAAAAGGAATATGATAATTTCTCTAATAATTTAGATATAAAGTGTGTTGTTTATGATTCAAACTTTAGTTGGTACAGTCCTGGTCATTCATTATTAGTGATTGTAACTTTAAATGATATAAATGTAAAAGTATTTAAAGGTTAGCTGGTTTGTCAAATAATGTTTGGCAATAATGCACCAAAAAAATTTAGATTGAAATGATTAAGTAATATTACTTAATTATTTTTATTATTCAATTACTGATTATTATAGAGTGACTGTTTGTTGATCTACTCTTAGAGTTGAGATATTTAACTGATTTTATAAATTATGTACTATGGGGAAAAGGTAAACATGTTTCAATTTTGACTGTTGCTAAAGCATTCGAATCTCTAATCTTTGTAATAGATATGTATGATGGTTCAACAGGTATATTGGTATTCTATTATTAATTTTTGTCTTTATGATTGATACTTAAACTTTAAAACAACAAAGTGTGTTTGTTAGGGGACGAAAATATGATATAATGATACTATATTTTGTCAAAATATAGTATTTTTTATTTGAATATTAAATAAAAAATAAGACATTTAGAATTTGCTGCAAAACCGCTATTACAATTACTTAAGACTGAAAATGCTGACATCGAACCTGGAGATATTCCTACCAATATAAAATTTAAAATTATAGAATAAGTTAAATATAAAGGAAAAAGCTGAAGTCAAAATTTGTACTTGATATATTTGTAAATAAGATTTATTTATGAAAAGAATTGGCTACTTGAGAAATTTAGTAAACAATATGGGTAAATTGGAGAGATATAGATGAAAAAGGATTTTAAATATTACAAAGCGAAATTTAAAGATAACGAAAATGCATTATATATAATAAAAAAATTATTAAAGAGAGGAGAAGATTTATCAAGATTCGATGAGAATATTTTTGATTCTAGACAACTCTATCATATTTTTAGAGGATTATATCATAAAGTTGATATATCAATTTATGCACTCCCTAAATATAATGCATGTCAAATGGATATTATTTTAACTGGATTAATGGATCGATTTGATGTATCAATATTTGCAGATACAAAGTTTAATTGTACACAAATGGAATACATTTATGATGGGATGAGATATGGATTAGATATATCATTATATGCTGATGAAAGATTTAATTCTGATCAAATGGGAACAATATTTTTTGCATTAAAAGATACTGATATAGATGCTTCTCAATTTGCGGACCCAAAATTTAATGTTGATCAAATGAATTGTATACGTAATGGATTATACGATGGATTGGATGTTTCTATATATAAAGATTCTAATTTCAATGCAGAACAGATGAAGGCAATCTATCATGGACTAAAAAATGGTATAAATCCTAAATATTCTGATTATTTTGCGAAACCAGAATATTCTAAGAAAAAGATAGAAAGCATTATAAAAGTGATGCTTGACACTGATGAAGAAGATTATAATGAAGAATATATTTTAGGTTTTGCAGACTATTACGAAGGAGACCACACTGATTTTGATCATTAGAAGATATAATTAATAACTAAAAATGGATATTAAAAGTAATCACTGGTCAAGTAATTAAAATTATTATAAAACAGTAATTACATACTAATCGAACCTTAAAAGGTTCTTTTTTTTTAATTAAAATAAAAATTTGGTATAAAAATACCAAAAAGTATTGACTTGGAACAAAATGGATGTTATATTTGGTATGTAAATACCAAAGGAGTGATAAAATTGGGAAATAAAGTTTGGGATGTAATTAATATCTTAAGAGGTTCTTATAGTAGTTCAAGTTATGTTGAGTTATTAGGTGGATTTGCTTTTGTGAAAGCAGTAAGTGAAAAGTATAATCTTGAATTTGATTATGACAATATGACATTCAAAAATACTAGTAAAACTGATTTTAATGAGATAGAAATAAGTATTATGAAAGATTTAAACGTTTTATTCATTAATTCAATTGACAAAGAAATCTATAATCAAATTATGCCTTTAATAAAAGACGTATCAAATACGGAATTAGCCAGTAGTTTATTTGAAAATTATAGTAAAATGGATAATAATACTACACCAGAATCACTAGCTAAATTGGCTTTAAAGATTCTTGATTTAAAAGAAAATGATAGTATTCTGGATTTATGTTCAGGCTATGGTTTATTTTTAACTGAAGCGTTTAAAATTAAAAAATCTATAAAAATACATGGTAGAGAAATTAACAAAGTTAGCGCTATGATTAGTAAGATTATATTATATTTGAACAATATTGAAACTGCTGATATCCAAACTCAAGATGTATTATTAAATTCTGAATCTTCTCGCTTTGATAAAATATTTAGTCACTTTCCTTTTATCATGCGATTAGATCGTAATAAAATAGATAAAATCAATAAAAGCGGAGAATTGAATTTTGAATATGATTTTGATACAAGAACCTCTTCAGATTGGATTTTTGTAACGAAAACAATTAATTCACTAAAAGATAATGGTAAAGCTGTTGTAATTATGGCGGATGGGCCTTTATACAAATCTCAAGATGCTGAATTTAGAAAAGAGCTTATAAATAGTGGATATGTTGAAGCAATCATACAATTGCCTGAACGATTATTATTTAATACAATTATTAGTATCACAATGTTAGTGTTATCTAAAGATGATAAACGAAATAAGGTTAAGATTATTGATGCATCTGAATCCTTTACTAAAGGAAGACGATTTAATGAGCTTACAGAGGAAAACATTAAGTCAATTTTAAATATGTATAATTCAGAAGAACACTTTATAAATATTAAAGAAATAAAGGAAAATCATTATTTATTATCTCCTAAACGTTATACAAATCAAATAGATATTGAAAATCCTATAAAAGTTAAAGAATTCTCTCATACCATTTTTAGAGGTGTTCAGTTATCAGCTAAACAACTTGATAAAGGTTTCGTTGATGCTCAAACTTATGATTATAAAGTATTAAATTTAAGTGATATCAATGATAATACAATTGATTATAAAGGATTACAGAAAGTTAAATTAGAGGGTAATAAATGGGATAAATACTTACTTAAAGACAAAGATTTTATTATTTCAGCAAAAGGTGCAACGATTAAAACTTCTATTGTGGAAATTAGTGAAACTGATAAAATCCTGGCAAGTGGAAATTTAATGGTTATAAGAATAAATCAAGAGATAGTAAATCCATATTATGTTAAAGTATTTTTAGACAGTCCTTTAGGAAGAAAAGTAATTAATAGTGTTCAAACAGGAAGTGTATTTATCTCTATTGGTAAAAAAATGCTTGAAGAAATGGAAATACCATTTGTAGATTTAGATAAGCAAAATGAAGTTGCAACTAAATTTTTGGCTTATCTAGATGAGTTAAAATATTATCAACGTAAATTAGATAATGTTGATAACAAAATAGCAAATTTATTTGAAGATGAAATGGGGGGAGAATAATTTGGCTTTAGAATATGGGGAGTTAGAAAAGATAATTGATGAGGTTGTTGATAAAGTAACACAAGAAATAATTCTTGCTAATAGAATGGAAAGACTGAATGAGGTATTAGAGAAATACGGAATATCTTATAAAGAAGAAAGATATGTAGATAGAAATGCCAAAATTCTTATTATTGGAGATTCTCAAATTAGTGAAAGTAATATTAGAGGCATTGCAAAATCTTTTAACATTGATGAGGATCTATTAGAGTGTGAATTAGAGTATAAAAAGATTAAAAATTATAATTTTAACAAACTAGAATATAATACAAATTATCATTGTATCCTTGTTGGTCCAATGCCTCATAGTGTTAATGGTAAGTCAGATTATTCTAGTATTATTGCTAAGATGGAAAATGAAAAAGATAAATACCCAGAAGTTATAAGGGTTACCAACTCTAACGAATTGAAAATTACAAAAAGTTCATTGAAACAAGCATTTAAAAATTTAGTTCAAAATTTAAATTATCAATTCTTGTAAAATGAAACTAATATTGATATCATCAATATATACAATTTATAAATTCATAATTATTATGATATATTAATTAATTGGAGGTTAACATGGCTATTAAAAAAAGTGAATTATATAGCAGCTTATGGAAAAGTTGTGATGAATTAAGAGGGGGAATGGATGCCTCACAATATAAAGATTACATTCTTGTATTATTGTTTATGCGATATGTAACAGATAAATATTATGGAAAGAAAGATGCATTAATTGAAGTTCCTGAAGGTGGAAGTTTCTATGACCTTGTTGAACTAAAAGGTAAAAAAGAAATCGGAGATGAAACAAACAAGGTAATTAGAAAAATGGCTGATGCTAATGATTTAGTTGGTGTCATTACTGTTGCTGATTTTAATGACTCAGATAAATTAGGAAAAGGTCAATCAATGGTTGACCGCTTAACTAAACTAATAGCGATTTTTGAAGATGAGAAATTAAATTTTGCAGGTAATGGTGCTGAAAATGATGATATTTTAGGAGATGCTTATGAGTACCTAATGAAACACTTTGCGACACAATCAGGAAAAAGCAAAGGTCAATTCTATACACCAGCTGAAGTATCTAGAATTATGGCAAAAGTTATTGGTATAGATAAAAATACAAGACAGGATCAAACGATATATGACCCTACGTGTGGTAGTGGATCATTACTTTTAAAAGCAGCTGATGAAGCACCAAGAGGAGTTACCATTTATGGTCAGGAAAAAGACAATGCAACTGTAGCCTTAGCTAAGATGAACATGATTTTACATGGAAATGAAATGGCTGAAATTAGACAAGAAGATACAATAACAACACCAGAATTTAAAAATCATGATGGTACTTTAAAAACATTTGACTTTGCGGTGGCAAATCCACCATTTTCAACGAAATCATGGAGTAATGGAATAGACCCACAACATGATGAATTTGATCGTTTTATTGGTTATGGAATACCACCAGCAAAGAATGGAGACTATGCATTTCTTTTACATTTTATTAAATCATTAAAATCAAAAGGTAAAGGAGCTATCATTCTTCCTCATGGTGTTTTATTTAGAGGAAATGT
This sequence comes from Haloplasmatales bacterium 4B, assembly GCA_003586005.1. GTDB lineage: Bacteria > Bacillota_I > Bacilli_A > Haloplasmatales > Haloplasmataceae > NSKI01. The sequence continues at coordinate 130,024 of NSKI01000002.1, forward strand.
AGAAGCTGAGATTAGAAAAAATATTATTAGAAAAGGATTTATCAGAGGGATAATTGGGCTTCCAGCAAATCTTTTCTTTGGTACAGGAATTCCTGCGGCAATAATTGTTATCGATAAAGAAAATGCTGAATCAAGAAAAGGAATATTTATGACTGATGCCAGCAAAGGTTTCATTAAGGATGGTAATAAAAACCGATTAAGAGAACAAGATGTTCATAAAATAGTTGATGTCTTTAATAAACAACTAGAAATCCCAAAATATTCAAGAATGGTCTCTATTGAAGAAATTGAACAAAATGAATACAACTTAAATATTCCAAGATACATTGATAATCAAGAGGAGGAAGATATTCAAGATATTGAAGCTCATCTTCTAGGTGGAATTCCTGAAGCAGATATAAAAGGACTTGATAAATATTGGAATACTTTTCCTACATTAAAAGATAAACTATTTTCAAAAGCAGATCGAGAGGGATATTATCAGTTAAATGTATCAAAGGATGAGATTAAAAATATAATACTAGACCATGAGGAATTTAAGAATTATGCTAATGAAATCCATTCTATAATAGATGCATGGATTTATAGACATAAACTAGCTTTAGAATCAATAAACAATGAGGTAGATCCTAAAATATTAATTAAGGAATTATCAGAGGATATTTTACAATCATTTGAAGGAAGAGTACTAATAGACAATTATGATATTTATCAGTATTTAATGACATATTGGTTAGAAACAATGAAAGATGATGTTTACATGATACTTGAAAATGGTTGGATTGCAGATAAAGATTTAGTTCCAGTAGAATTAATTATTGATAAATACTTAAATAGCGAGAAGGAGATTATTGAAGATTTAGAAGCAGAAAAAGCTGAAATAGTAACACAAAAAAAAGAGTTTGAAGAAGAACATAGTGGTGAAGAGGGTGTTCTAGAAGACTTAAAGAATGATAAAGGTAATATTACAAAAGGTAGTATTAAAACACGTATAAAAGAAATTAAGGACAATTCTGAATTTAGTGATGAGCTTGCTATATTAAATGATTACCTTGAAATTATTGATAATGAGTCACTAGTAAATAAACAAATAAAAGATGAAACTAAAAAGTTGAATAAACAAGTAGATGCTAAGTATGAAAATTTATCGGAAACGGAAGTTAAAGAATTGGTAGTTAATGATAAATGGATTCCATTTATTATAAATGAAATTCATGGTGAACTTGATAGTATCAGTCATCGATTATCATCAAGAATAAAAGAATTAGCAGAACGATATTATGAAACAGTATCACAAATAGAATCAGATTTTGAAGATTTTAAAAATAAAGTAGAAGAACATCTTAAAAGGATGGGGTTTGTATGCTAGAAAAGGAGATTGTAAAAGAAGGATATAAAAAAACTGATATTGGTATAATTCCAGAAGATTGGGATTGTATTAAAATGGGTGATATTGGTGAATCCATCATTGGTCTTACATATAAACCAGAAAATATTAAACAATATGGCAAACTAGTGTTAAGATCTTCTAATATAAATGATAATAAGTTAACGTTTGATGATAATGTTTTTGTTGATATTGATGTAAAAGATAAATTGATTATTAAAGAAAATGATCTGCTAATTTGTGTTAGGAATGGTAGTAGAAAATTAATTGGAAAATGCGCGTTAATAAATAAAGAAGCAAGAGGAGCAACATTTGGAGCATTCATGTCTCTATATAGAAGTGAAAAATCAAAATATATATTTCATTATTTTCAAACTAATATTATAAAAAAACAAATTAATGAAAATATTGGTGCTACAATAAACCAAATAACTAATAAAAACTTAAATTCGTTTTTAGTTGCAATACCTCAAAATAAGAAGGAAGAAGATTCAATTGTAACGGCTCTATCTAATATAGATAATTTATTACACTTAATTGTAAAGTTAATTGATAAAAAGAAAAAAATTAAACAAGGGATAATGCAACAATTATTAACTGGCAAAATACGATTACCTGGATTTAGTAGTAAGTGGGTAAATATACAATTGACTGAATTAGTAGATTTCTTTAATGGCAAAGCTCATGAAAATAGTATATCAGTTAGAGGAAAATATGTTGTAGTTAATTCCAAATTTATTTCATCAGAGGGACAAGTAGTTAAATTATCAAATGATGCGCATTGTCTTGCTTCAAAAGATGATATTCTTATGGTAATGAGTGATGTACCTAATGGAAAAGCTATAGCAAAATGTTTTTACGTTGATGAAGATAATAAATATACAGTTAATCAACGAATTTGTATTTTAAGGTCAAGAATTGCTTATCCTAGATTTTTATATTATATTATTGATAGAAATCCTTATTATTTAACATTTGATGATGGTGTAAAACAAACAAATTTAAGAAAAGAAGATGTATTAAATTGTGAAATAAAAATACCAAAAAATTATGAAGAACAGAAAGCAATTGCTAATGTTTTATTAGATATTGATTCAGAAATTGAAGCACTTGAACAAAAACTTGAGAAATATAAAGCTATTAAACAAGGTATGATGCAAGAACTATTAACGGGGAGAGTGAGGTTACTATGAGTGGTGTAGGTCAAAGGGAAAGGGAGACACAGGATCGGATTATTAATCTTTTTTCTGAAAAACTTGGATATAATTATATTGGTAATTGGAATGATCGAGAGGGTAATTCTAATATTGAAGATGTATATTTACGTAAATATCTAGTTCGTAAAGGTTATAGTAATGAACTTATTAATCGTGCGCTTGAAGAACTAAAGAAAACTGCTGATAATCAAGTAGACAAACTATATTATGTAAATAAAGAAGTTTATTCTTTAATACGTTATGGTGTAAGAGTTAAAGAAAATATTAATGAGAATAAAAAAACAGTTCAATTTATCAATTTTGAAGATCCTTATGATAATGATTTTTATATTGCTGAAGAAGTATCTATAGATGGGGAACATAAAAAAAGACCCGATATTGTCCTTTATGTAAATGGAATTGCTTTGGGTGTATTAGAACTAAAACGAAGTACTGTTTCTATAAATGAAGGTATAAGACAAAACCTTGACAATCAAAAATCTAATTTTATTAAACCATTCTTTCATACTATGCAGTTAGTTATGGCTGGGAATGATACGGAAGGATTAAAATATGGAACAATTGAAACAAGAGACAAGTATTATTTAACTTGGAAAGAAGATGACAAAGCAATTGATGAATTATCTAATGAAGTGGAATCATTAGCAAATGAAGAAGACTACTTAATTGATAAACAATTAATCGGTTTGTGTCACAAGGAACGTTTTTTAGAAATTATCCATAACTTTGTAGTTTTTGATCGCGGTGTTAAAAAGTTGTGTAGACCAAATCAATATTTTGGTGTAAGAGCGGCTGTTAATCGTGTTAAATCTCGTGAAGGTGGAATTATTTGGCACACACAGGGAAGTGGAAAAAGCTTGACGATGGTCTGGTTGGCTAAATGGATACGAGAACATATCGCAGCATCAAGAATTTTGATTATTACTGATCGTGATGAATTAGATAAACAAATTGAACAATTATTTATCGGTGTAGATGAAGACATCCATCGTACAGAAAGCGGAAAAGATTTAATAAACAAATTGAATGCGACAACACCGCTTATGTTAAGTTCATTAATTCATAAATTTGGTCGCAAAACATCTGACAAAGATTACGATGATTATATTGATGAACTTAAGCAAAGTTTACCTAAGGATTTTAAAGCTAAAGGTGATATTTATGTATTTGTTGATGAATGTCACAGAACACAGTCAGGTAAATTACATAAAGCGATGAAAGAAATTCTTCCAAATGCTTTATTTATTGGATTTACTGGTACTCCACTTTTAAAAAAGGATAAACAAAAGAGTATAGAAGTATTTGGTACTTATATTCATACTTATAAGTTTGATGAAGCTGTTAATGATAAAGTTGTATTAGATTTACAATATGAAGCTAGGGATATTGAACAAAACTTAACATCACAAGAAAAAATTGATAAATGGTTTGAAGCAAAGACTAAATCTCTTACCGATTATGCATTAGTAAAGTTAAAACAAAAATGGGGAACGATGCAAAAGGTACTTAGTTCAAAGTCTAGACTTGAAAGAATAGCGAATGATATCATACTTGACATGGAAACAAAAGATCGTTTAGAAAATGGTCGTGGAAATGCAATGCTAGTTGCTGGTAGTATTTATGAAGCATGTAAATATTATGAAATATTTCAATCTAAAGGATTTCCAAAGTGTGCGATAGTTACTTCCTATTCACCGAATATTAAAAATATTAAAGGTGAAACTACAGGAAATGATAAGGAAACAGAAAATATTGAAAAATATGAAATATATCAAAAGATGCTAAACGGAAAAAGTCCTGAAGAGTTTGAAGAAGAAGTCAAGGACCAGTTTGTAAACGAACCAGCTCAAATGAAATTATTAATTGTAGTTGATAAGTTATTAACTGGGTTTGATGCTCCTTCAGCAACTTATTTATACATTGATAAATCAATGAAAGATCATGGATTATTCCAAGCAATATGTCGTGTTAATCGTTTAGATGGAGACGATAAAGAATACGGATATATTGTAGATTATATGGATTTATTTAAAAGTTTAGAAAAATCGGTTGAAGACTATACATCTGAAGCATTTGATGCATATGACACAGAAGATGTAGAAGGATTATTAACGAATCGTTTAGATAAAGCAAAAGAAAAATTAGATACAGCGATGGAAAGTCTTAAAGCTTTATGCGAACCTGTTGCACCACCAAAAGATACTTTAGCTTATTTACATTATTTTGTAGCTGAAGATACATTGGATAAGTCAGCGATAAAGGAAAATGAACAAAAACGGTTAGCATTTTATAAGCATGTAGCTGCTTTTATAAGATCATACGCTAACTTAGCCAATGATATGGAGGAAGCAGGTTATTCTGCACAAGAAATACAAGAAATTAAAAATGACACAAAAATGTACGACACAATACGTCATGAAGTCATGCATGCAGCTTCTGATTATATTGATTTAAAATCATATGAAGCGGATATGAGACATTTAATTGACTCGTATATATCAGCAAGTGATAGTACGACGATATCAGCTTTTGATGATTTAACTCTTATTGATTTAATAATTAATAGAGGAACTGATGCAATTGATTCTCTTCCATCAGGAATTAAGAAAAGTAAAGAAGCGGTAGCTGAAACGATTGAAAATAATGTTCGTCGTTTGATTATCGATGAAACTCCAACAAATCCAAAATATTATGAGAAAATGTCTATTCTATTAGATGAAGTTATTCAGGCTAGAAGAGAAGAAGTTATGGATTACCAAGAATACCTTAACAAAATTGTTGAATTAACAAAACAAGTAAAGGATCCAAGTCAATCAAATAGTTATCCAAGAAAGATTAATTCTGGAGCAAAGCGTGCACTTTATGACAATCTAGATCGAGATGAAGAATTAGTTTTGGATATTGACAAAGCGATACGTAATAAAAAGCCTGAAGGATGGAGAGGAAATAGAATAAAAGAACGTAAGATGAAACAAATTATTGGCGAATATGTTGAAGAAGAAAAACTATATAAAATATTAGATATTGTAAAGAATCAAGGTGAATATTAAATTGAATCAACTCACAATAGGAGATACAAACTTAGAAATAATAAGAAAAGACATAAAAAATGTACACCTTTCTGTTCATCCACCGGATGGTAGAGTAAGACTTGCAGTACCTGCAAAAATGGATGAAGAAGCAATAAGGTTATTTGCTATTTCAAAATTATCATGGATAAAGAAGCAAAAAGCTAAATTTAATAATCAAGATAGACAATCACCTAGAGAGTTTGTATCAGGTGAAAGTCATTATTATTTAGGGTCAAGATATATTTTAAATGTAATTGAAACTTCTGGTAAGCAACATATTGAATTGAAAAACAATAAGTTTATAAATTTACATGTAAGGCCAAACAGTACAGTTGAAAAACGTGAAAGAATTATGACAAAATGGTATCGTGAACAATTAAAGGAAATGATTCCTAAATATATAGATAAATGGCAAAATGTTATGGGTGTCCAAGTGAATGAATGGGGCGTTAAGTTAATGAAGACTAAATGGGGTACATGTAATATAGAAGCCAATAGGATATGGATTAATCTTGAATTAATTAAAAAAAATCCTAGATGTATTGAGTATATAATTGTTCATGAGATGGTTCATCTATTAGAGAGAAATCATAATGATCGTTTTAATGCTTATATGGATAAATTCATTCCAAATTGGAAAGGAATTCGTGATGAACTAAATGATATGATTTATGAAAGCAATAAATGGTCTTATTAATTTATATTTATAATTCAAATTAAGATAACTCTACTCAATATTGAGTAGGGTTTTTTGTATATTGATAAAAAAATTCATCAAATACAGTTGACAAATTTTAGATATATGTTATTCTATAACGATATATTTTTTTATGGAGGGATAAAAATGACTGAAAAGGAATTTAGAAATTTAGCAGGTAGTTTAGAGTTAAGTAAAAATGAAAGGGACAAGTTAAACAGTAAATATAATAAATTAAATAATATTATTCACAATAACTTACCCGGCAATGTTAAGGTTGCAGCATTTGAATTAGGTGGATCATTTGCAAAAGACACAATTCTTCCTGGGCGTAATGAATTAGATATTGTAACAGTTATTAGCCCAAAGAATAAACATTTTTATTATACGGTTCTAGCAAAAGCAAATATGAATGCAATAGAAAACTGTCTATTATATAATCTTTTCTCTAATAAGAAATATGAAGGTAATGAACTAGAGAAAAGATTTGAAAGAAATTATGAACGTAATACGTTAAAAATTGAATTTGATGATGGTATTAAAGTTGATTTTCTTGTAAAGTTTAATGAAGATGATCTAATCAAAGTATCTAATAATAAGGAAATTGAAAATTTTTATCTAGAGCGTGATAGACAACAATTAAAATTTATTGCAAAAGCAAAAGAAGAATATTCATTATATCGCAATGTAGTTAAGATGTTAAAAAAATTCAGGGATGATAAAAGTTTATACAATATTAAAAGTTATCTTTTAGAAGTGTTATTGTATCATTCACTTAGTAGAAAGGATGTAAATAATACTTATACTGATTATTTTAAAGCAGTTGTTGGAGGGTTAGATAGGTTTATATCAGGACAAATAATTGAAGTCACAGAGGAAATGTACAAGTATTTAGGAACTAAAGGAAAAGTTAATACAAGAGATAAATACAAAGTAATCGATGTAGCTAATAAATCAAATAATGTAGCAAAGCATGTTAATGACAAAAACATAAATGAATTTAATACTCTTAGAAACTATATTAATTCTTTAATTCAAGACAACAACCAAAATAAACAAAAAACTAATTCTAATTCTAAAACAGAGTTGAAACTAGGGTTATTTTACATGAAAAATGATAGAACAAGATTCCAATGGAAATATGAAATTAATAATGATTTTAAAAAGCATGGAGGAAATTACAAAATAGATAAAGGGAAATTTGATATAGAATCAGGTATATTATCAGGATTGGATAATGCACTTAGATATATTGTAAAAAACAATTACAACAAAAATCTATTATTGGATTTGCCAAATGATTTTAAAAATATCTTTATAAATGGGAAATATAATGGACGTGAATTAGAAAGTGATAATGTAAAGATAAGAAAGGCCATTTATAGATATATTAATAACAATGAGATTAAAATAAAATACAAATAAAAATTCATTAAAATCTTAGGAGAAGTAATCGTAGTCACTTCTCCTATTTACATTCCTACAAGCAATTTGCAATGTCCTGTCATCATTATAATTGTTTATTCAATAATTTATACTTATTTTTATAAGTCTTTTTAGAGGTAAATATAAGCTCTATCAGTTGTAGTCACAAGATTACTTTTAGAAATCCGGTTGAACATTGTTTTTAAATATATATTATAGATTTGATACAAGAAAACATTAAATAAAGGAGGTAATATTGTGAACATATTTCAGAAGTATCAATATGATATGAAATTGTTACAAGATAACTTTTGGAGCTTGTACTTAAATTCTAATAGTCCAAGTAAATTCTTGTATGATAAACATGATAGAACCAATCATCATTACATATTAAAATTATGGCTTGAATTCTTAAATGATGATTATCAAGTTAAATTGATGTTTTGGAATAACGATGAATTAGGAATAGCTCCAACCCATTTCTTTAGTAAGCTATATGAAAAGAACCTAACTGATGCTACTGTATTTGAAAGAAGGTGTGTTGGTTATCTTTGTAGCTTCTTAATGCAAAGTAGGGCTTTGCAAGAGAAAAATAGAAATTATTTAAAGGAGTGAGGGTTGCAAGTCCAGGATTTAAAATTAAACATGGACAGGTTTACGTTTAAAAAATAATTTATATAATAACGTAAAGTTATATTGAGTCTACTGTAAAAGTAGGCTCTTTATTTATGAAAGGAGTCAAAATGAAACGAGGTCTGTTAATTAAAAGAGATAAAAATAACAAGTCAATTGAGATTAAGAAAGTTGAGATTAATAAAAATAATGATATATCAGAATTGCATCAGATTTATAAACATCTAGAGGTTGATTTAATAGATATAGTCACTTACAAAAATAAAACGATTTATGTTGATGATGAGGGATTACTTAAAGAAAATCCAAAATTGACAATGCTACTTAAAGATACGAATCAATATCTATATGGTAATTTAATAATCATGTGTGATGTTAATGAAGAAGGCGAAACACTGGGTATCAGCTTAAAAGACGAAGAGATGTTAGTTGATGAAATGAACATTGTATTAATGATAAAATAAAGATAACCAATTTTGACGATGAGAAAGTTACCAATAATGGTAATATTATAATCAAATAGGTTATCTTTTTCTGATATAATAATTTCAGTCTATGAAATGTGAGGTATTAAAGTGACTGAAATAAATGTATTAGGAATGCTAGATATATTGAAAACTTATAAAATGAAACCAAATTTTAGTGAATTAGCAAGATTGTATGGTATTGATCGACATACTATAAAAAAATATTATGATAATGGTGGTAAGAAAATGATAACTAGAAAACGAGATAGTGGTTTTGATCATTATAAGGATGAAATAATAGTATTATTGAATAAACCTGGTGTAACAAAAAAAGGTGTATATGAATTTTTAAAGGATAAATATGAAGGATTACCATCATATTCAACCTTTAGACATTATACACAAATAAACCATATAGAGAAGCCTAAAAATTTAACTCCGCATGTTAGATTCGAAACAAAACCAGGAGAACAATTACAAGTTGATTGGAAAGAAAGTATGAAACTTACTAGTAAGTATGGGGAAATATTTGAATTTAATGTATTAACTTCTACTCTAGGATATTCAAGATATCATAAATTTGTATATTCAAAAACAAAAACTACAGAAGATTTCATTCGATGTGTTATAGACACATTAAATAGTTTTGGTGGTTCACCAAAACATATATTAACTGATAATATGTCAGCTGTAGTAAGCATTACTAACGGAACTAAAAATAAGCATCAAAAAATAAAGCAGTTTGAGCGTGATTTAGGAATAAAAATTAAATTATGTAAAACAAGAAGCCCAGAAACTAAGGGTAAAGACGAATCATCTAATAGATTCTTAGCCTGGCTAATGCCTTATGATGGTGAATTTGAAGATGAAGCAGAACTTATTGAAATATTAAATAAAATTAATTTTAAGGTTAATTTAGAAAACAATCAAACAACAAATATTCCACCAAGCGTATTATTTCAAAAAGAAAAAGAATATCTAGATCCTTTACCTAACAAAATACTGTTAGATTCCTACGTTGAAAACGTAGATGTACAAACAGTGCCACAAACACTACTTGTAACATATAAAGGAAATGGATATTCTGTACCAAACAAGTTTATCAACAAAAGAGTAAAGATAATACCAATTGATAACAAACTCTATATTTATTATAACACTGATTTAGTCATAATACATACTATAACCAACAAAAAATTTAATTACAATGAGAGTCATTATAAGGAA
>NSKI01000029.1 GCA_003586005.1 Haloplasmatales bacterium 4B
TAAATTACTACTTATTTATACTCCGCCTAGATAATTATATCACAAAAATGACAAAAATTGTAGATACTCTATTTCCAGTATACTAACAAATATTTTAAATTCAAGTTGCAGTTGGAAAGCCCTCCACAGTGACACCACAAGGTCAATTCTACATTTATAATAAGCAAGTAAATCCAGGAGGTCCATTTGGAACAAGATGGATGGGATTATCGATTCCACATTATGGAATACATGGAACCAATAATCCTTTATCTTATCGGAAAAGACACTTCAAATGGCTGTGTTAAAATGTTTAATTCTGATGTAGAAGATTTATTCAGTAAAATATCGATTAATACACCGATTATAATAATTTAAAAGGGGCTATAAAAAAAATTAAAAAATAACTTTTAATGAATTTATTAGCCCTTTTCCTTTTAAAAAAATAGAGTTTTCTATAAGAAAAAACTCCAAACTATCTTTATATGTTTAAATATATTAATAATTTAATTATAAGAAATTCAAAATAGTTTATTAATTTCATTGAAAATTTCACCCTGAATTAAAACTCTCCCATTATCAGGGCATCTCATTTGAAATATTTTCGCTTTTTTATCACCATAATCTAAATTACCATCATTTAATAAAGCATATACGCTAGGATAAATACATTGCCATAATTCATGGCAAATTGTAGGACAAAGGTCTTCAACCAAGTATTCATCGCCTTTTTTGTGATAATTTCCCCGACAATTACTTTCTAATATAGTTAATTTAACTTTCATATAAAAAATCTCCTTTTATAACTTAATTTCGAAGTATAGTCCACCCATTTTTCTCTGCTATGGCTAAAAGTTCATAATCAGGATTTACTGCGATTGGTTTTCCGACCAATCTTAAAATACTTTCATCATAAGAACTATCTCCATAGGCAATACTATTTTCCCAATCAATACTTCTATTTCCCATCTCTTCCAACAATTTTTCGGTCTTTCTGTTTCCCATTATTATATCAAAATCTTTGTGCCTAAATTTATTTTTCCCAGATTTATTTATCTCCATTTCTGTACCAATAACAATATCCATATTCAGATTTTTTGCAACACCAGTAAGTACATTTTTAAGACAACCTGATAATAATATTGTGCAATAGCCTTCAACTTGAGCTTTATTTAATTCTTCTATTACTAGCGGATTTAAATCTTTCACAATATATGTTACGCATTGGTTAAAAAAGTCTTCTAATTCTTCATCCGTTTTTCCATTAAACATTTGAATAAATGAAATCGCTGCATCTTTTCTAAACTCCCTCTTAGTATAGTTTTTAGTAAACGGTATTTTATACTTAATAGCAGTCCATATAATCTTAATCCAAAATGCAACATATACCCTTTTAGAATATCCCATTTTTTTATAACATTTTAATAAATACGGTATACTCTGATGTGGAAATAAAGTTCCATCAAAATCAAATATCGCTAATCTCACTGAATAGTGACCTCCTTTTTGGGTTATCAAAAATTGATATAATGCATAATTTTTATTCTTACCATTTTCTTAATTATATCATTAATTATTTTACAAACAAAACATTATATATTTCAAAAAAGAAAACTCTTAACAACCTTCTTTAAAATATAAATTACTGTTGATACATACTTTGACTATTACCTTAGTTTATGATTTTCTGGAACAATTTTATACATTACAGATAACATTAATTTGTTGATCTGCTAGTTCTAAAGGATAGTACCCATTTTCAAACATATATTACCGAATTTCATAATCATGCTTTTTTTCAAAAGTTACAATATGATTTCCTTATCAAAATAAAATCCAAACTATTTCTAGTTAGGATTTTAATAAATATTACAAGAATTCAGGAATAAAATAATAACAGTTCCGTGTAGATATATGAATTTTTTAGTTTTGATGTCTTCTTCTTAAACTAGATTTCTTTTTATCTTGTTCAATTCTTCTTCACTTAATCCTGTTACATAGCTTATTATATTAATATCTAAATCTTTTTTTAATAAATTAATCGCTACTCTTATTTTTTCTTCATTTTTCCCTTTTTTAATTCCTTGTTCTATTCCTTGTTTTATTCCTTTTTCTCTTTCTTGTTCAAGTTGTAGTTCAGTTTCTTTAACTTTTCTTTCCATATAAGCCATTCTCGCCACATAATCACGTTCATATTTTTCTCTTGCTTCATATACTGCTTTTAATTTAGGATTCTTATTTAATTCAGCTAATACCTCATAAGCTCTTTTAATATCTTCATCTTTCAAACTAACCATTTCTAACACCTCCTTAGAATTTGCACTTATAAATTGTAACCATAAATTTAATAAATCATCTTGCTCTTCTCTTACTTTTCTTAATTCTAATGTGTGAATCTCCAAATCTCGAAACATTATTTTAAATGAATCATTATTTTTAATGTGATATACATTATGTGCTTTTTTTTCGTCAGTAAAATTATAGTCTAAAACAATAATGCTTATACATTTTTTTAAATCAGAATAATATTGGCCTTTATCTAATTGACTATGATATATACTAGACCAATAATATAGAATTCTCGCCTCCATATTAACATATGGTAAAATTTGAATTTCCACATTAATTATCTCTTTTGATTTTAGTCTAATTTTAAGATCTAATATACTATTTTTTTCATTTTTATAATTAGGTAAAATCTCTGTATTTAAAATTTGGAGCTCAGCTAACTTATCTTTACTAATTTGTAATACTGAGCATAAAAATGAACATAGAATCTTTTTATTTCTTTCATCTCCAAAAATGCATTTAAATATAATATCGTATTTGGGCTTAATTAATAATTCTTTCATACTTTCCTCCAATATATAAATTTAATTCATATATATATACACCGAAGGATATTAAATTTATTATATCATGTATACTTATTTTGTTAAATTAGTAATTAAAAAATTCTATATATACAAAAAAAACTGGTTATTTTAAACCAGTTTTCTTTGTTGAATGAATGATTTTAGCTTTTTACTAACTATAATCGCTAGCAAAATTTTTATTATATCAAAAGGAATAAAAATAATCATTCCCATTAATATCTCAATATATGATATTGCTAGATAATAATCTAGCCACAAAGTAGCAATCAGATAGAGGACTACAATTCCAAAAAAGCAGTTTATGATAAAATTTATCGCAAAATTTTTTTTTGAATCAAAATAACTAATTAAATAAGCTATAATAGGAAACGAAATAATAAATCCTCCGCTTGGACCAAATATTACTCCCGCTCCACCTTGCAATCCACTAAACACTGGAAATCCTAAAGCTCCTAAAAATACGTATAAAAGCATACTTATAAAAGCATCTGTTGGACTTAGCATCAAACCAGTTAAAACAACTACAAAAGTTTGTAATGTCACATTTATATTTATTATAGGCACTGGAATTTGTGGTATCACTATTGTAAACACAATAATTATTGAAGTAAATAAAGAAATATTCGTCATTCGTTTAACGTTAATTTTCCTCACCTATCTTCATTAGATTAGCAAGTAAAACGTTGTTTGATATATGTTTAACTAATCTTTTAAAAACATGATTACTATCTATCTCTTTTTTTATAATTTGTTTTAGTGAAATAGCTGATAAAGTTTCAAATTTTTCTTGATTGATATTTAAACCAATCCCAATAATCATGTACTCTAAATCATTGTTATCATATTTAGTCTCTATTAAAATCCCCGCTATTTTTCTGTTACCAATAAAAATATCATTTGGATATTTGAATTGAGCATCTATATCAAATTCATCTAAAGTATTAAATATAGCGCTAACAATAATAGGATTAATATCATTAGTTATAAAAGGCAAATTCTTTTTAACTAAAATTGAAAACATTAGATTTTCATTATTATTTGATTCCCATCCTCGACCAAATTGTCCATGCCCATTTGTCTGGTAATTAGCTTTAACTATTGTAAAATTAGGTAGTTTTCGATAATTGGATTTTAAATATTCATTAGTAGAATCTATTGTATCTAATTCTATTAAGTATTGTAATAATTCTATCCTCATTTTTATTTACCAATGGCAAACATTAACTCAGCTTCACAAGCTATTTCATCATTTACATATGCTATAGCCTTACCAATACCAATGCTGCCTCTTACTTTAACAAGTTCTGTACTAAGAACTAAAACATCACCAGGAATAACTTTCCTTCGAAATTTAGCCTCTTTTATACCTGCAAAATAAGCTAACTTACCTTTGTTTTCATCTAATGTTAAAATTGCTACAGCGCCTACTTGTGCTAAAGCTTCAATTATTAATACCCCTGGCATAACGTGCTCCTCTGGAAAATGTCCTAAAAATTGCATTTCATTTGCTGAAACACATTTATTTCCAACAGCTTTTTTTCCTACTTCTAATTCAACAATTTTATCAACTAATAAAAACGGGTAGCGATGGGGAATAATTTTTTGAATTTCATTACTATTTAAAATCATTTTTTCACAACCTATTCAAATTTTTTAAATATAATACAAGCATTCTGTCCACCAAATCCAACGCTGTTACTCATTGCATAATCAATTCTGCGGCTAACAGCCTTATTTGGAGTAATGTTCAAATCACATTCTTCATCAACTTCTTGATAATTAATTGTTGGTGGAACAAGTCCATTCTCTATAGCCTTTATTGTAATAATTGCTTCTATTCCACCTATAGCACCTAAGGCATGACCTGTCATAGATTTGGTAGAGCTAACATTGACTTTATAAGCATGCTCACCTAAAGCTTTTTTTATCCCTAAAGTTTCTATTCGATCATTAGGAGGGGTAGAAGTACCATGAGCATTAATATAATCAATCTTATCAGGTAAAATAGATGCATCATTTAAAGCAATTTTAATACATTCTGTTATCCCGTCAGCTGTTTCATCAGGTGCTGTTACATGGTAGGCATCACATGTTGTTCCATAACCAATTATTTCACCATATATTTTTGCTCCACGATTTTTAGCGTGTTCATAATCTTCTAAAATTAACAAACCTGCGCCTTCTCCAATAACAAAACCCCTTCTTCGTTTATCAAATGGAATTGAGGCACAATTAATATCATTTGAAGTGTTTAAAGCTTTCATTGATGTAAACCCACCCACTCCAAGTTCATTAATTGCCGCTTCACTACCTCCTGCAAAGGCGATATCACAATAGCCATCACGGATGTAACGGAAAGCTTCACCTATTGCGTTAGTTGCTGCAGAACAAGCAGTAACTATTGGTAATGCCGGACCTTTAACTTTATATTTAATGGCAATATTCCCACCAATTAAATTTATAATTGAATTAGGAATAAAAAACGGAGAAAGCCGATCGCCACCTTTTTCATGTGCTTTCCTTGATTCTTCATTTATCGTACCTAATCCACCAATACCACTAGACACAAATGTACCAAAGCGATAAGGATTAAAATTTACATTTCCCAATCCAGCATCTTCAAAGGCTTCTTGAGCAGCTATTAAACCAAAAATAACCGAACGATCTAAGCGTTTTGCAGCTTTTTTATCAACGAATTTCTCAATATCTAGATTTTTGACCTCTCCAGCAATTTTAACTTTCATATTTGTTACATCAAATTGCGTGATATAATCAATACCATTTTTACCATTTTTAATAGAATCCCACATATCACTTACATTATTTCCTACTGCTGTTACTGCTCCTAAACCAGTTACAACTACACGTTTTTTCATTTATATCACTATCCTTTTAATACATTACCAGTCCACCATCACAATTGATGACTTGACCAGTTATATAATTTGCTAAATTACTTCCTAAAAACAAAACTAGGTTTGCGATATCCTCACCCGTACCTAATCGCCCTAAAGGAATGTTTCGAACATATTCTTTTCTAATTTCATCGCTTAAACTATCAGTCATTTTAGTTTGAATAAATCCTGGAGCTACAGTATTTACACAAACATTACGTTTAGCAAGTTCACGAGCTAAAGACTTTGTTAATCCAATTACTCCTGCCTTTGAAGCACAATAATTGCTTTGGCCTATATTACCTATAATTCCTACAACACTAGAAATATTTATTATCTTTCCGCTTCTTTGTTTTGACATATGTTTTGCAATATTTTTACAACAATTCCAAGTCCCTTTTAAATTCACAGAAATTACTTGATCAAAATCTTCTTCTTTCATTCTAAGAATCAATGAATCCTTTGTTATACCAGCGTTATTCACTAATATATCTACTCTTCCATATTTCTCAATTGTTGTTTCAATTAATTTTTGAGATTCATTGAATTTTGAAATATTTGCCTGAATCGCTAGTGCATCTTGACCCATTTGTTTAATTTCTTCAACTAATTTTTCGGCATTAGCACTACTAGAATTGTAATTAATGACAACAGTTGCACCATTTCTTGCTAATTTTAGACTTATTTCACGCCCTATGCCTGTTGCTCCACCAGTTACAATAGCAATTTTATTTGTTAAGTCCATGATTTCACCTCATTTAAATCACTTAGTTTATCAATTGAAATAATTTTTTTACTATTATCTATTTTTCGGACAAAACCACTTAATACTTTACCTGGTCCTATTTCAACAAATGTATCAATACCACTTTCTAACATTTTTTTAATAGTATCTTCAAAATAGACCGATGACTCAATTTGTTTTTTCATTAATTGTGGTAATTCACTAATATTAAGAAAATCAGCGTTACAATTCATTATAATATTTATCTTTTGCATCTGATAATTACATTTTTTTATCTCAGCATACATCGCATTACTAGCGTTTTTCATAAGAGGAGTATGAAAACCACCACTTACCTTAAGCGGAATTGCTCTTTTAGCACCATTTTCTTTTGCAAGTTCACATATTGCTAATACAGCCTCTTCTATTCCACCCACAACTAGTTGATTAGGGCAATTATAATTAGCAATTTTTACTAAACCAATAGTCTTAGTAACTTCCTCACACAAATTCATTAACTTATCTCTATCAAGACCAATTATCGCAGCCATTTTTCCTGGCGTATTAACTGCCTCAATATCCATCAGTTCTCCTCTTTTTTTAATTAAGGAGACAATCGTCTCAAAATTAAAAACATCTGATGCATATAATGCACTATATTCACCTAAACTAAATCCCGCTAAAAGGTCAGGTTTGATTTCAAATTCTTTTTTTAGAACTGTATAAATCGCAATTGATGTTACTAATATTGCAGGTTGTGTATACCTTGTCTGATTAAGCAAATCATTTTCTTCAAAACACAGTTTAGCTATGTCATATCCTAAAATATTACTTGCCTTATTATATATTTCTTTTACGTAATCGAACTTATCATAAAATTCTTTTCCCATTCCAATTGTCTGAGCGCCTTGTCCGGCAAATAATATTGCTAATTTCCCCATACTATAACCTATAAGATGTAAGATTATTTTTATAGTTATCAAGGTCTAAAAATAAATCTTCAATGATTTCTTTAATTGATTTTATTTCTTTTATCATACCTGCTACTTGTCCTGCCATAAATGATCCTGTATCTAAATCACCATCAAAAACAGCTCTTCTAAGTGAACCTAATGTTAGCTCTTCTAGCTCTTCTAGCGTTGCACCTTGATCTGCAAGTTTAATGTATTCGCGAGCCATTTTATTCTTTAATACACGCGTAGGAGCACCTGCTTTTCTTCCTGTAACAATTGTATCAGTATCATTAGCACTAATTACTCTATTTTTATAGTTTTCATGAATAGGACACTCATAGCTAGCAAGAAGTACAGTTCCAACTTGAATCCCTTTTGCACCCAAACTAAATGCAGCTAGAACTTGTCTTTTATCTGCAATACCACCAGCTGCGATAACAGGTATCGATACATTATCAGTTATCTGTGGTACTAAAGCCATTGTTGTTAATTCCCCAACATGTCCACCTGATTCAGTTCCTTCAGCTATTACAGCATCAGCACCTGCTCGTTCCATTCTTTTTGCTAACGCAACACTTGGTACAACAGGAATAACTTTAACTCCAGCTTCTTTCCACTCTTTCATATATTTACCAGGGTTTCCTGCTCCTGTTGTTACAACAGGTATATTCTCTTCAATTACCACTTTAGCAATAGCTTCAGCATGTGGTGATAGTAACATAATATTCACCCCAAATGGCTTGTCAGTCAATTCTTTACATTTTATTATTTCTTGTCTGACTGTCTCAGCATCAGCACCACCTGCGGCAATTAATCCTAATCCACCTGCGTTTGATACGGCAGAAGCTAGTTTATGATTGGCAACATTAGCCATCCCACCTTGAATAATTGGATATTGTATATTTAATAACTTACATATATTTCTCATAAAATCCTCCTATATTGTTATTATTGCTGCTCCATATGTGAAACCAGAGCCAAAGCCTACTAATAATAGTGTTTCTTGTGTTTTATTTTTTCTTGTTTCTATATATTCATCCAGTGCTATAGCAATAGATGCCGCTGATGTATTCCCATATTTATCAATGTTTAAAAAGAATTTATTTAAATCAATTTTTAAACTTTTCGCTACACTCTGAATAATTCTTATATTTGCTTGATGCGGAATAATCATATCAACATCCATAAGGGTTAATTGACTATCTTCTAATACTTTCTTTATTGCTTTTTCGACTGCGCCTAAAGCAAATTGATAGACTTTTTTACCATCCATATGAACTACATTGTCAACATATAGAGTTTTGTTCAATTCACCTTCACTTGTTGAATAAAAGTAAGCTGGTACTATTTCTTCTATATTTTCTAATAAAACACATCCAGATCCATCACCAAATAATACGGAAGTATTTCGATCATTAAAATCGATTACTTTTGAAATAACCTCAGCTCCAATAACAAGTGCACTTTGATATTTTTCTGATTTCAACATTTGACTTGCAACATTAAGTGCATAAATAAATCCTGTACAACCAGCATTCAAATCAAAACAAGTGATATCTTGTTTACTTAATCCTAGTTTTGCTTGAACAAAGTTCGCAACAGATGGACTCATTAAATCAGGTGTGAATGTTGCTACAATTATTAAATCTATTTTAGATATATCATAATTTGCCTTATCTATAGCGTTTTGTGCTGCTTTTACAGCTAAATCAGATGTATTCTCCCCTGTTGAGAAATGACGATTTTTTATTCCTGTACGAGAATATATCCATTCATCACTGGTATCAACTAATTTTTCTAAATCAAAATTTGTCATAATTTTTTCTGGAATATAACTACCAGTAGAAATAAACTTAATATTATTCATTAATTTCTTCATAATTCTCAATTCCTTCGTAAAAGTTTGTTTCGATAATACTATTTAATTTTTCTAATATTTCATTTAATATAATAGCTTTATCTTCATCTAGTTCTTTTATCAATTGATTTATTAATTCATAATAAAACAATCCATAATGCTTTATTACATCTAAACTTTTTTTTGTTAAATACAAAATTATTATTCTTCTGTCTTGGTTATTCCTTGTCCTAATGACAAATCCCTTTTTCACAAGACTATTAACAGTGATTGACAATGTCCCATGTGTAATTTTTAACTTGTCAGCAATTTCACTCATTGATTTTATGTTTGATATGCCGATAATATAAAGTACTTTTACTTCATTTGGAGTTACATCAATAATTCCATATTCTTTTAAGAATTTTCGTTCGAAAAATTGAAGTTTTGATTGAAACTCAAAAAATAAGTCTCCTATATTATTTATACTCAAGCTATTTTTTTTCGTCATAGACACCAATCATTCGATATTTTTGATAACGTGACTCCAACAATTGTTTTTTATCAATATTTTTTAGGTGTTTTATTTTTTGAATTAATTGTTTTTTTAATATTTCCAGCGAGTACCTTATATTTTCTTGTAGTCCATCTTTAACTTCGGGAATAATGTAATCGATAATTTTAAAACTTAATAAGTCTTCACTTGTTAATTTCATAATACTAGCTGCTTGCTTTGCAAGCGATGCATCTTTATAAAGAATAGATGCAAACCCTTCTGGTGATAGAATGGAATAGATCGCATTTTCAAACATCCATACTTCATCACTAACACCGAGAGCTAAAGCTCCACCACTTCCACCTTCGCTTAATACAACCGAAATAAGTGGTACTTTTAAACTAATCATTTCTGAAAGATTTACAGCGATTGCTGTTGCTTGTCCACGTTCTTCAGCACCTATACCTGGATAAGCACCTGGAGTATCTATAAAAAAAACAATTGGTCGATTAAATTTCTCAGCTTGTTTCATTAAACGCAATGCTTTTCGATATCCTTCAGGATGAGGCATCCCAAAATTCCTGGCAATTTTATCAGTAGTTGAAACACCTTTTTCTTGACCAATTATCGTTACGGGGGTTTTTCCTAAATAGCCAATTCCACTAATAATACAAGAATCATCACCAAATAATCGGTCACCATGCAATTCGATAAAGTCTTCAATTAAATAATCTATTACCGACTTTACAGTTGGTCGCTTTGGGTGACGTGCAAGCATTACTTTTTTCCAAACTAGTTCTTCTGACACAATCATTCCCCCTTTTTATGTATTGAAAGAATTTTTGAAATTAATGATTTTAACTCTACTCTTTCACAAACAATATCCACAAATCCTTTTTCTAATTGAAATTGTGCTGTTTGAAAACCATTTGGCAAATCTTGGCCAATTGTTTGCTTAATTACTCTTTGGCCAGCAAAACCAATTAAAGCGTCTCTTTCACTTATAATGATGTCGCCTAATGAAGCAAAACTAGCAGCTACACCACCTGTAGTAGGATTAGTTAAAACACTTATATACAGCAAGTTAGCTTCACTATGATATTTAATTGCGCTACTGGTTTTGGCCATTTGCATTAAGGAAAATATTCCCTCTTGCATTCTTGCCCCTCCAGATGCACTAAATATTATAAGTGGAAGTCTTTGTGAAGTTGCATGTTCGATTATCCTCGTCACTTTTTCACCAACTACATTTCCCATACTTCCCATCATAAAGTTACTATCTAAAACGCCAATAGCACATTTATGATGACCAATTTTAGCTTCACCACAAACAAAAGCGTCTATTTCATTAGTAAGCTTCTGATAATTTTCTATTTTATTTATATATTTTGGAAAATCTAATACATTAACAGTATTTATATTCTTGAATAATTCATGAAAACTATGCTTATCACATATCGTGTTTAATCTATCTCTTGCATTCATCCGAAAATAATTACCACATTTCGGGCAAACATAATTGTTTTTAATTAAATCTTCATTAAATATTAATTCTTGACAACTAGTACATTTTGTAAATAAACCGTCTGGAATATCTACTTTTTCCTGTTTAGGATTTTTTTTTCTAATTTTCCTCTTAAAGATATCTAGTTTTGATTTGCGATCTTCTAAGAAGTTATCCACCTATATCACCTTCCCGGTTTCAATAAAGTGATTTATGAAACTTGTATCATAAACACCTCGAACAAAATCTTTATTGTGCATAAGAATATATTGGAATTCAACATTTGTTTTTATACCCTCAATAATAAACTCTTCAAGAGCACAACGCATTTTTCTTAACGCTTCTTTTCGAGTACTACCATAAACAATAACTTTTGCTAACATCGAATCGTAGTATGGTGGAACTTGGTAATTGCTATAAATATGGGTATCCAACCTTATTCCATTTCCTCCTGGTAATACCAAGTTTTTAATCATACCTGGACTTGGGCAAAAGTAATTTGTAGGGTCTTCAGCATTAATACGACATTCAATTGCATGTCCCTTTAAAATTATATCTTCTTGTTTAAAACTTAATTCTTGACCATATGCAATTTTAATTTGCTCTTTAACAATATCGATACCTGTTACAAACTCTGTTACTGGGTGTTCAACTTGTAAACGGGTGTTCATTTCAATGAAATAAAAATTACCTGATTTATCTACTATAAATTCTATTGTGCCAACACTTTCATAATTTACCTGCTTAGCGATATTTATAGCAGCTTGTCCCAATTTCTTACGTAGAGTATTATTTACAAATGGACTCGGAGCTTCTTCAACTAATTTTTGATTTCTTCGTTGAACAGAACAATCTCTTTCTCCTAGATGAACAATATTCCCATTAGCATCAGCTATAATTTGAACCTCAATATGTCGAGGATTCTCAATAAACTTTTCTATATAAACTGATTTATCGCCAAAATTAGCTTCAGCCTCCATACAAGTTGTTTCAAATATTTTTTTGAACTCTGCTTTAGATCTCACTATACTAATACCTTTACCGCCACCGCCATTAACTGCTTTAATTAGAATCGGATAGCCGATAGAATTAGCTATTTTTAGTCCAGAATTTGCGTCTTTAACCACGCCATCTGAGCCTTCAACTACAGGAACATAAGCCATTTTAGCTATTTGTTTTGCCATCGCTTTGTTTCCTACCTTCGATATAAGCTCATGATTTGGCCCTATAAATTTAATATTACACTTCTTAACAATTTCCGCAAATTTTTCATTTTCTGATAAAAAACCATATCCTGGATGAATTGCATTACAACCTGTAGCAATTGCAGCACTTATTATGTTATTCATATTTAAATAACTATCTTTACTTTTTGGTCCACCTATACAAATAGCTTCATCAGCAAATTTGACATGTAAACTTTCCTTATCCGCTGTAGAATAAACAGCAACGCAAGGAATTCCAAGCTCTTTACAAGCTCTAATTATTCTTACAGCAATTTCTCCTCTATTTGCGATTAATACTTTATTTTGCATTGTTTCAACCCCTATAAAATCTTCATTAAGACTTGTTCAAAACCAATTGCTTCACCATTGCTAACATTTATTTCCTCAATAATGCCATCAATTGGTGCGCTAATCTCATTCATTATTTTCATAGCCTCAACGATACACAAAGTGTCACCCTTTTTAACTTTTTGACCTATAGTTACAAATGGGGCATCTTTAGGTGAGCTAGCAGCATAATATGTACCTATAAGAGGAGATTTTACCTGAAATACATTTGTCTCAGTTTCTTCAATATCTTCTACACTTGGACTAGTTTTAACTGCTTTAACTGGCATTAGATCATTTTCTACTTTTATGTTATTTTTATTTAATTTTATTTTAAAAGTATCCATCTCGATTTCTAAATTCGTAATATTGGAATTTTCAAAATCTTTTATGATACCTTGTATCTGTTTGAAATCCATAGGAACCTCCAAAAAATATTATGTTGAACTTCAAAGTATATATTAAAAATTAAAGCGATATAAATATCGCCAAAATTTTTATTGATTATTTTCTAAATATGTTACAATATCACTTACTCTTTTTAAGTTTTGAGCTGATTCATCTGGAATTGAAAGATTGAATTCTTCTTCAATTGTCATAATTAGCTCAACAGCATCTAAACTATCTGCTCCTAAATCATCTTGTAAATGTGTTTCCATTTTAATTTCATCTTTTGACACACTCAATTCATTTGCGATAATATCACTTACTTTTTCAAATATCATTTTCATATCCTCCATTTAAATTATATAATTAATATAACCAACAGCTATTGTTTCTAAACCTAAATGAGCAACAATTGTCGCTGGTAAAGTAAATACTTCCACTTTAATATGTGGCGATCTCTCTTTAATAATCTTTAATGCGTAGTCCAAGTCATTCTTATTATTTGTATAAGCTAAATGAATTACACCTTTATCTTCATCTACTTCTAGAAACATTTTTTGAATTATTGCTTTAATAGCAACTTTATAAGTACGTACTGTTTCTAAACTAACTATCGTACCTTCATTAGTTAATCTAATAACAGGCTTTAGTTTTAACAAATTAGCTAAAATGCTTTTAGCATTTGATAATCTGCCATTTTTTACAAGCGAAGTTAAATTATTTAATGTTACATAATAACCAGTTCGTGCTCGTAACTCCAATACTTTTTGAATTATAGCTTTGCAGTCATAATCAAGTCTTGTTAGTCTGCAAGCCTCTAAAACCATACCTCCTAATATAGATACCGTTGTTTTAGTATCAACAATATCTATTTGTATATCTTCAACCATCTCTTTTGCTAAAAAGCCATTAAGATAAGTTCCACTTAATTCTTTAGATATTGGAAAATAAATAATATTTGTGTAACCTAAGGACTTAATATGTTCATACATCGCTAAAGATTCTCCAACTGACGGCTGAGATGTTTTAGGTACAATGTCAGATTTACTAACAGCATCATAAAATACTACATCACCATTTTGCTTAAAGTTATTAAAAATTGTATCACCAATAAAGCAAGGGAGATCAATGCAAAATAAATTCTCATAATTATGATCAACGTTATATATCGATGATGAGCTATCTGTTAAAATTGCTATTTTTGACAATCTATTCACCTCTATTAGTTAGAATTTCAACTATTTTGAAGTACAAACTAATTTTATCATACTATAAAAATTTGTCAATTTTTTTTGACGTTTTTTGAAAAATAATTTAAAAAAAACTAATGTTGAGTTTAACATTAGTTTTTTTTCATTTATTCTATAGCGATAATATATGAATAAACTGGTTGGTTTCCTTCTAGCATTTCAAGTTCTAGATCTTCAAAGTTTGATTCAATATATTCACTAACATTTTCAATTTCTTCATTGTTTACATCGTCTCCATAAAAGACAGTGACAATTTCAGTTTCTTCATTAATCATTTGATTTAATAATGATAGGGTAACATCTAAACGATTAGGATTACTTACAACTATTTTTTTCTCAAATAATCCCATGTAGTCATCTTTATGTATTTCTAATCCATTAAACTGTGTATTACGAACAGCAAATGTTACTCGACCAGATTTAACTTCATTCATTTGTTCCATCATTGTCTCATAATTACTTTCTAAATCAACTGTTGGATTAAAAATCAATAATGACGAATACCCTTGCGGGATTGTTTTTGTATTTACCACTTTAACATTACAATTATCAGTAACATCAGCTGCTTGATTTGCCGCCATAATGATATTACTATTATTTGGTAAAATAATAACATTTTTAGCATTTATTTCTTTAATGGCTTCTAAAAAATCTTCAGTTGATGGATTCATAGTTTGTCCACCAGAAATTATAATATCACAACCCATTTCTTTAAAGATATTAGCTAAACCTTCACCTGCACAAACAGCGATAATCCCATATTCTTTCTTCTCTGAAGGTTTTTTAGTTTGAATTGGTTGAGATGTTTCAGAAACAATAGAAGTATGTTGTTCACGCATGTTTTCTATTTTTAATTTCAAGAATTCCCCATATCTTTGAGCAAAGTTTAAAGCCACACCAGGCTCATTAGTATGTACATGTACTTTAACAATATCCTCATCTTGAACTACAACTAATGAATCGCCAATATTTGATAAGAAATTTGATAAACGTTGTTCAGTAAATGGATTTATAATAGTTTTTTCAGGGTCAAGTTGAACAATAAACTCAGTACAATAACCAAAGGTAATATCTTCAACATTAAATTGTGACTGAGCACTTTTTACATTTTTATTACTTACTTGTTCACTCAACTTCAATATTTCTCCATTAATTGCTTTTTCAAAGCCTTCATAAATTACAACTAAACCAGCACCACCTGAATCGACAACTCCTACCTCTTTTAATATCGGAAGTAAGTCTGGAGTTCGTTGTAAAGAACGTTTTGCTTCACTAACTAGTCTTGAAAAGAATTCCTTAAATGCCATTTCTGGAGATGCCATACGATTTACTTCTTCAGCAGATTCTCTTGAAACTGTTAAAAGTGTTCCTTCAACTGGCTTCATAACTGCTTTATAAGCTGTTTCAACACCTTTCTTTAAAGCTTTCGCAAAAATAGTCGCATCTGCAACATCATGTCCTTCAACTCCATTTGCGAATCCCCTAAACAATTGTGATAAAATAACGCCTGAATTCCCGCGAGCTCCCATTAAAAGACCACGAGATAATTTTTTTGCGATTTCAGAAATCGAATTTGAATCAATATTAGAAATTTCTTTCGCTCCTGCGTTTAACGTTAACTTCATATTTGTCCCAGTATCACCATCGGGTACAGGGAAAACGTTTAATTCATCTATCCGATCAGAATTATTATCAAGATTAACGGCTCCATTAATTATCATTTGTTTAAACAAAGAGCCGTCAATTTTAAAAATTGTCATTTTAAACTACCTCCTAATTTTCATCAATGACGCGTACTCCCTGTACAAAAACATTAACACTTCTTACTTTTTTCCCAAAGTATTGTTCAACATCATATCTAACTTTCTTTTGAATTTCTAGAGATATCTCAGAAATTTTTACACCATAACCAAGGACAACAAATAGATCAATATCTATCACATCATTTTCATTACGGATAACGACACCTTTGCCAAAATTCTCACGACGCAATATTACAGCCAAACCATCTTTTAATTGATTATTTGATGCCATTCCAACAACGCCATAGCATTGCGTGGCTGCTGTGCCTGCAATTTGGGCTATCGCATCTGTTGATATATCAATTCGTCCAAATTCACTTTCAATATGGATACTCATACTACAAGCCTCCTAACAAATTATTTTAGTTTTACTTACTTACTGACTAATATACTATTAAATTTTACTATAAAATTTGTATTTGTACAACATTTTTATTAATACCTTTTATCATTTTAACACTTTTATCATATATTATGTTAAAAAAACTTGAAAAAATGTTGAATTTATGATAAATTAATATAGGCAAATGAGGAATAATAACCTGTAAAGGAGGTTTTATCTATGGCAAGAGTATGTGTAATTACAGGTCGACGTACAAAAACGGGAAATAAACGTTCGCATGCAGTAAATGCTACTAGAAGAACATGGAAAGCAAATTTACATAAAGTTCGCATTTTAGTGGATGGTAAACCACAACGAGTATATGTATCTGCTCGTGCATTAAAATCTGGTAAAGTTGAACGAGTATAGATAAAAAGGTCAGTTAATCGACCTTTTTTTTGTTTGTTTATATAATTATTTAGACTCAATATACTTAATTAAATCAACTATAACATCTTGAGCTACATTGCTTTGAAATATTAGGTGGTTATTTTTTTTATAAAACATCAATTTCTTGTTTTTACTATTAACTTGATCATGTATAAATTTGGCGCTTTTATAGTGGACAATTTCGTCATGCATGGCTTGACTTATTAATGTATTACACTGAATATCCGGAAGTATTTTTTTAGTGTTTTTTATCAGCTTGTTAAAGTTTAGATATGCGTGAATAGGCAATTTTATAAATATCTTATTTAATTTTAAACTTACTATATTATAAACGATCCTTTTAATACGCAGTAAAAAATTCCCTAAATAAATTGGTGTATTCAAAGTAATTACACCTTTCACCTTATATTTTTTAGCTATTTGAAATGATAGTAGACCTCCCATAGAAAAACCTATTAGGATAATTTCATCAGTTTTATCTTTTAAAGTAAGGTAAGCCTTCTCGACATCCCTTATCCAATCTAAATAAGACACTTTTTTCAAATCATTTTTTAAGCCCGTGCAGCCAGTTAAAAGTGGTGTCAGAACTATGTAACCTAATAACTCTAATTTATCAGATAGAGATTTGATTTCTTTCGTATCACTACCAAATCCATGGACAACAATAATCCCAATATTTTTATAACATATTTTCATATATATCACCATAGATAATATCGGACAAATATACGCTAAATATTTAATTTATAAAAAAAATGCTCCAATTTTTTACTGGAGCATTGCTCCATCATTATTTGGAGCAATTTTTTTATTTACTACGTTTAAACAAACGCATAATCCAAACTACTATAACAGATAAAAATTTTGGTAATTTTATTGTATAAAACTTCAAAAACATTACCCCCTTAGTTAAACTCTCTGTAATACATATTATGTTAACGTTATTAAAGTTATGATAAATTAATCAATACTTTCGACAATTAATAAAATCCCACTACTGAAGGTGATAATCCCAAAATCACTAACAATTTCATTACTAACACAAAGAGAATCATCGTTTTTTATTGTGTGATTTTTCAAAGGATATTTAAAACCTTCTATAGTAAAGCCAGTGACACATTCGTCAAATGAAAAAAAAGAAATATAATGAAAATGTGTTTTTTTGACTTTGTGAGTACCCGGTTTCAGAACGTAAATTTTATTATATTCATCTATGATGTTTAGTTTAATTACTTTATGTAATACTTTATGAAACAAATATAAAACACTTAAAAAATGGTCAATTCGTTTACCGGTTACACCAAATATATTAACAACATTTGGATTTAAAGATAAGGCAAAATCTAGAGCTAATTCTGTATCAGACTTATTTTTCACAGGATTATATTTTTTAACATTTTTGCAAACTTCTCTTATTTCAGTTAATTGTTCTGAAGTTATCGAGTCAAAATCACCAATAGCAATGTCTAATTTAAAATCTGCCTTCATTAATCGATAAGCACCATTATCTACGCCGATGGTTATGTCTGAATAATATTTTTTTAATGTTTGTAAGTCAATTGGCCCACCTGCTACAATATTAATATTCATATTTTCACCTTTTGTTATTTTAGAGCTTTTACTCTCTGTAGTTTATCTTCACTATTAAAAATATACGACCCAGCTACCAAAATATCTGCTCCAGCTTCTTTACATAATTTACTTGTAATTTGATTTATTCCACCATCTACTTCTATTAAATAGTTATAACTGAAAGTATCTCGCAATTTTTTTAATTCTTTAATTTTATCTAGACTCAAATCAATGAAAGTTTGTCCTCCAAAACCTGGATTAACTGACATCACTAATACGAAATCACATAGCGAAAGAATATTTTTAACGCTTTCAATTGAAGTATGTGGATTAAGAACTACACCACATTTTTTACCAAAACTTTTAATTAACTGTAAAGTCCGATGTAAATGTGGGCAAGCCTCAACATGAACAGTAATAATATCCGCCCCTGCCTCAACAAATTCTCTAATAAACATATCAGGGTTTGCAATCATTAAATGAACATCAAAAGGTAGTGTTGTATACGGCCTAAGTGATTTAACTACACCTGGCCCGAAGGTAATATTGGGAACAAAGTGTCCATCCATAATATCAAGATGCACATAATCTACTCCTATTTCCGATATTTCAATAATTGCTTTCTTTAATTGACTAAAATCTGCTGAAAGTATTGATGGTGCAATTTTCATATAACTCCTCCTATTGTTTTTTTTGATAAATAACACGTTGATTTTTAATTTCATCATAAAAATTCTTGTAATTTAGATAACGATTATCAAATATTTTGTCTTCATTTAGCCGTGCTTTCACTGCACATTTTGGCTCATTAATATGAGTACAACCTCTAAATTTGCAGCCTCTACTGATTTCAAAAAAATCAATAAAAGATTGTGCTAAAATCTCAACTGTTATGTTTAATTCTTGAAAATCTAGACTACTAAAACCTGGAGTATCAGCTACTAATCCATTTTCAATTTTAAATAACTCAACATGCCTTGTAGTATGTTTTCCACGACCTAATGCTTTTGAAATCGCATCTGTGTTAAGTTCAAAATTGGGATTTATTGCGTTTAGTAATGACGATTTCCCTACACCAGATTGTCCAGCTAACACGCTAATCTTATCTTTGAAAAGGGCTTTAACATTTTCGATGCTTTCCATATCGGTTTTAGATGTTTTGATAATTTGATAACCTATAGTTTGATAATAATTAATAAAAGAATCAATTTCGTCATCATCTTTTAAATCTTTTTTTGATAAAATAATAACTGGT
Source organism: Haloplasmatales bacterium 4B (assembly GCA_003586005.1). Lineage (GTDB taxonomy): Bacteria > Bacillota_I > Bacilli_A > Haloplasmatales > Haloplasmataceae > NSKI01. The sequence continues at coordinate 19,855 of NSKI01000029.1, forward strand.
TTAATAAAATTACTCTCTATAACAGCCAGAAATCGGTCTAATAAGGGTTGATTAAAATCAGGCGATTTTACAGAAAAAACTAGCAAAACTTGATCGACATTCGCAATCATTGGTCTTCTTAATTCATTTTTTCTTTCATCTATTTCAACAACATATCCTTTATCATTAGCTTCTATTTGAAATTTTACTATATCTCCAACTAGAGGAGTTATGTTCTGATTTCGAAAAGCACCACGACCTCGGCATTCATATATCTTTTTAGTAACTGATTCTTCTACATAATAAAATCCACTTAATGCTTTAACAATTAATCCCTTATGCATGTTTCCTCCTCTTGAAATGACTTGTTTTTCTTAGCTCTAAGTTGTCCACAAGCAGCATCAATATCTGACCCTTTTTCCCGTCGGACTGTCACATTTACGCCTGCTTTTTCTAAAACATTTACGAAGCGATTAATTCCTTCAGTAGTTGGCTTTTCATAATTAGCTTCCATGACATAATTAATGGGAATGACATTTACATGGCATAAAAGGGGCTTAATTAAATACGCTAAGTGTTTTGCTTCTTCAACACTATCGTTTACACCATTTAATAAACCAAATTCTAAACTCACCCTCCTGTTTGTGACTTTATTATAATATTTAATTGCATCAATCAATTTCCCTAGAGGATAAGCCCTATTAACAGGCATAATAACATTTCTTATAGAATCTGATGATGCATGCAGTGATATAGCTAAGGTCACTTGGGTATTTAAATCTGCAAATTGATAAATACGAGGAACAATTCCACTAGTTGAAATAGTAATATGCCTAGCTCCAATATTTAATGTTTTTTCATTGTTAATTAAGTTGATAAATTTCATAGTGTTATCAAAGTTATCAAAAGGTTCTCCTGAACCCATAATAACTATGGAACTTACTCGTTTATTTACTTTATCTAAGTATTTTTGAATCTCAACAACTTGGCTTATTATTTCGCCTACTTCTAAGTTTCTCTCTATACCACCAATTGTCGATGCACAAAATGTGCACCCCATTTTACAACCAATTTGGGTACTTACACATACAGAGTAACCATAATTGTGCTCCATTAAAACCGACTCGATAAAATGCCCATCTCTTACTTTAAATAAAAATTTGACAGTATTATCTTTTGACTCTTGTTTCATATCTAATTCTAAAATATTTATGTCAAACAATACTTTAAGTTTTTCAATTAAAGCTTTTGATAAATTTTTCATATCATCAAAGTCACTAACCCTTTTTTGATATAACCAATCAAATATTTGGTTAGCACGAAATTTTTTTTCATTAATATTTTCTAAAAAAGTGCCTAACTCTTCTAATGTATAAGAGTATATGTTATTTTTCATTAAATCACCATTTTCAATAGTCTATCATTATTTTACCATATTTTGAACTATTTCTCTTGCATTTTGTTTAATTTATTGAAATGTTAATGCATACCCCTTGAGGTATTTATTAAAATAAGTTATAGTTATTTAAG
>NSKI01000030.1 GCA_003586005.1 Haloplasmatales bacterium 4B
TAAATTAAATTCCAATAAAAAACCATTATATTAATAGGTGATATAATGGTTTTTTTAATATTTGTTTATTCAATAGTAATATTATTTTCTATATATAGTGTTGGTGATGTCTTTAATAAAAAAATGAATTTAAACTTTTCCGGCTTTGAATTAATTATTGGATATCTTGTTATCTTTTCTATCTTTCACATATTATCACTTACTCCTGTACTTTTGAACCTCAACTATAAATTCCTTTATTATATCTTTTACTTAATTAGCTTATTGATCATTTTTTGCATCATTAGAACACCTAAAACCATTAAAATCAACTATTTCTTAATTATAATAACTGCAATTTTTATTGGGTTTTACAGTTTATTTGATTTCATACTTCCCGGAGACTCATCATTTTATTTATCATTAATTCGTACAGTTACAAATACAACTAATTTATATACATTTGAACCTTGGACAGGTAATATGGGAAATATCGGTTTCATGTATTATTTTGTGACCTATGAAGTTTTTATTGGCATGCTAGCTAAGATTTTTTCAATGGATAGTACAATCTTTTCGGTTAATGTCATGGCAATAGTTAACTTAGTGATAATTTTTTTTACAGCCTATAACTTCTTTTTTAAAATAGTAAAAAATAAGTTTTTGACAAACAAAATTTTCCTACTTTATTTATTTATCTTCATCTTTCTAAATAGTAACTCCCACAATGTTTTATTCACCCACAATGCTTTTAATATCATGACTAATATCTATGCCGGTAAAACAATTTATTTAAATGCCTTTGTTGTCTTTGTAATGTATTTAATTAATCGAATTGTGGTTGAAAAAAAACAAATAGATATAATCATGCTGGGAATATTAAATCTGGTAACTCCAGGACTAAGTGCCTCAGCATTATTTTTACAGCTAATAATAACAACTGTTGTTTTTATCTATCTTTTTGTATATGAGCATCTTGATAATATGAGATTTTATGGTCGCTTTATCTTAATAACATTTATTCCCCTAATCCTAAACTATCAACTCATCATCTTTGCCCCAGATTTTTACTTGAAAGAAATTTTTTTTAGAATTAGTATTGAAATCCTCTTTCTTTTAATCATGTTAATTGGATTATTTTTATATTACTTTGGAAATAAAATAGTAAATATTAATCAATTAATAATTAAAAAGTTTTTTTATCTTAATTTAATTTTTATTGGCATAATTTCAAGTGTAATAGGAATTATGATCTTGATTGAAAAAACGACAGGTATTAAAAATGCGATTACATTACTCCCTAACCTTAAAGAATCAATCTATCTTTTTGGTTATAACTTATTACTATTTTTAATCTTATGTGTATTAGCCTTTAAATCTGTTTATAAAATGTTTCCTTTATATAGGTTTCTCTTTTATACATATATTTTATTAATTTTCTTACTATTTTTAAATCCTTATAACTTTGCTATTGTAGTAACATTTATTACCTCATATAATACCTATCATCGAATCCTTTATTTAATTCCCTTACACTTTATGATCACCTTATATCTTGGTTATTGTAAAAATAAATTTGCATTACTTATTTGGTTATTCTTGATATTAATTCCCTTTGTTTCAATATTTACTGGAATTGATGCTTTAAATGATAATATTAATCCCTATTATAAAGTAAAAAAAGATATTGTAGAAGTCGGTAAGAAATTAGATAGACAATATACAATAATGGCTGAAATAGACTTTATCAATGAACTGCCAATGGTAACAAATAATTATCAGTTTATTTTTACTGCTTCTAACATTCGTCAATATTACTATAATACGTATAATAATCAGGAAATATTAGATTTTTTCCTCCTTGTTAATGAAAAAAAGGAAATGGATGTAATATATTTTCATAGTTTGGTTAATAAATATAATGTAGATTTAATTATTGTTTATCAATTTAGTTTAGTAAATACTTATTTACAAGAGCTATATTCAATAAATTATGAATTAAGTACAGACAAAGTAACTGTATATAACTGTGGGTGATATGATGAATAAGGTATTACTAATAATTCCAGCTTATAATGAAGAAAATAATATAGAAAAAGTTATAAATGGCGTAATTAAAACTTGCCCAGAATATGACTATATTATTATAAATGATGGTAGTACTGATAAAACTCCTGAAATCTGTCGTAAGAACAACTATAATTTTATCGACTTACCTATCAATACTGGGATTGGTATCGTTGTCCAAGCTGGTTTTAAATATGCTTTATATAATGGTTACGATTATGCTGTCCAATTTGATTGTGATGGGCAGCATTTCCCTAATTATATTAAACCACTGATTGAAAAGGCTAAGGAAGGGTTTAACATCGTAATCGGTTCAAGATTTATTAATGTGAAACGTGGACATAATTTACGGATGGTTGGCTCTAAAATACTATCTTGTTTAATTTATCTTACAACAGGTCGATTTATTGCTGATCCGACATCAGGTATGAAAGTATATGATAGAGTAATGCTTGAATATTATGCTAGAGAAATTAACTCAGCTCCTGAACCTGATGATTTGGTATATCATTTACGTCGGGGTAAAAAAGTGGCTGAAGTTCAAGTAATGATGGGGAAAAGACATGCTGGTCTAAGTTATTTTAATGTTGTGACTGGTACTTTGTTTATAATATATATGTCAATCTCCATTCTCTTTATTCAAACACTTAGGCCAAAAAGAAAGTAGAGGTAATATGTATATTTCATATGAATCATTAATTATTGGTATTGTAACATTTATCTTAATAATTATCACAATAAGATCATCAAAGATGCGAATTAAAGATGCTATTTTTTGGATTATCTGGACTATAACACTTTCAATATTCGCCTTTTTTCCCGAAGCCACTGAATGGATACAACATATAACTGGTGTTTATAATCAGGAAATTTATTTATTTTTTCTAATTATTATATTTAGTTATTTTCTAATGCTTAGACACACGACAATTTTGTCGCAACATGAAGATAAAATCAAAGAAATATCACAAAATATCGCTATATCACAACTTGAACAAAAAAAAGTTAATAAAGAGATTATGGAATTACTACAATATGGTAATAATAAATAAAAATAGATTAAAGGAGGGAATGATGAAAGGAATAATACTTGCTGGTGGAAGTGGTACTAGATTATATCCTCTTACAACCGTCACTAGTAAACAATTATTGCCGATTTATGATAAGCCAATGATTTACTACCCCTTATCAGTATTAATGCTTTCGGGTATCAAAGATATTCTAATTATTTCTACTCCAACAGATTTACCTAGATTTAGAGAATTATTAGGTACAGGCAGTCATTTTGGAATAAATTTAACTTATTTAGAACAAATTGCTCCCGAAGGACTTGCTCAAGCCTTTTTAATTGGCGAAAAATTTATTGGTCGTAGTAGTGTTTGCATGATACTTGGCGATAATATCTTCTTTGGGAATGGTCTTAGAAACAAATTAAAAGAAGCAGTTTTAAATACAGTGATGGAAAGAGCAACTGTCTTTGGCTATTATGTTGAAGACCCAGAAAGATTTGGGGTTGTTGAGTTTGATAGTTTTGGTAAAGCCTTATCAATTGAAGAAAAACCAGTTAGCCCTAAAAGTAATTATGCAGTTACAGGCTTATATTTTTATGATAATCGCGTTATCGAGTATGCTAAAACAATTAAACCATCAGCTCGTGGTGAACTAGAGATTACTGATATTAATCGATTATATTTAGAAGCCAATTGTCTAGACGTTGAGCCACTAGGTAGAGGTTTTACATGGTTAGATACAGGAACTTTTGAAACTCTAGCAGAGGCTAATGAATTTGTCCGTTCGATTGAAAATCATCAAGGTTTAAAAATCTGTTGCCCTGAAGAAATTGCTTATATAAATGGTTGGATCAATAAAGATGAGCTATTAAATCGAGCACTAGGTTTAATAAAAAATAAATATGGTGAGTATTTAAGAAAAGTTGCTTTAGGTAAAATTAAATATTAGGATGTGTAAAGATGCAAATTGAAAAAACACAAATTGATGGAGTATTAATTATTAAACCAAAAGTCTATAGTGATTATCGAGGTTGGTTTACTGAAACCTACAATAAAAAAGAATTTATGAATAGTGGGGTATCTTTAAATTTTATTCAAGATAATCATTCCTTTAGTAAAGAAAAAGGTACACTTCGAGGTATTCATTTTCAAACTAAACCAATGGCACAAACAAAACTCATTCGTTGTGTTAAAGGTGAGATATTGGATGTCGCTGTGGATTTAAGGAAGACATCAAAAACTTATAAAAAGTGGCTAGCTGTTAATTTAAGTGCTGAAAATTTCTTGCAATTACTAATTCCTAAAGGGTTTGGGCATGCTTTTTTAACGTTAACAGAAAATGTTGAGGTAATGTATAAAGTTGATAAATTATATTCTCCAAATCATGAGCATTCGATTATTTATAATGACCCAGAACTTAATATAACGTGGCCAGAGCTTAAAGTTATCTTATCAGAAAAGGATAAGACAGCTCCTCTTTTAAAAGAGGTGGATATAGAATTTTAAAATGAAGACATTAGCAGTTATTATCACATATAATCCTGATTATTTAGTCTTAGATTTTAATTTATCCAAATTGATTCTTCAAGTCGATGAAATATTAATAATTAATAACGGTCCAAATTTAGATAAATCATTAATTAATTATTCTATTAAGTTAATTGAGAATAATGAGAATGTAGGTGTTGCTACTTCTTTAAATAGTGGATTAGATTATGCTTATAAACATCAATTTGATTATCTATTATCAATGGATCAAGATTCAATTCTTACAGATAATTACGTCTCAACAATTTCAACTTACTTTACCACTTATAATAATGTAGGTATTGTAGGTCCAAACATAATTGAAAAAAATATAAATTTAAGCAAAGCAAATAATGTCAAAGAAACGCAAACTGTTTCACATGTAATAACATCAGGTTCCCTTAATTTAGTGAAGGCATTAGTAGAAGCTAAAGGATATGAGGATAAATTATTTATCGATATGGTTGACTTAGATATCTGTTATAAAGTCAGCGATTTAGGCTATAACATCATTAAAACGAGTGATTTAGTCTTAGAGCATTTAATTGGTGATCCGAAAATAAAGACCTTTTTATTTAAACAACATATTGTTAGAAATCATCCGCCATTTCGCAAATATTTTTTTGTGAGAAATCGCTTATACATTGCTTTTAAATATCGTAAACGCGGGCTTAAATTTGTATTATATCATTTATTGGGAATTTGTTACTATCTTTTTTTAGTAATTAGTTTTGAAAAAAATAAATCGAAGAAATTTAAAATGATTCTTTTAGGAATATTTGATTTTTTACGGGGAAATTACCGTAATGAGCTTATATCTAGGAGGTAAGCATGAAAATTTTAGTTACTGGGGCTAAAGGACAATTAGGATATGATATCGTTAAACGATTGAAAGAATTTAGTTTTACAAATGTTTTAGCTACAGATAGATTAACACTAGATATCACCAATGAAAGAGCTGTTTTTACAATTGTTAATAACTTTTTACCTGATGTCATTATCCATTGTGCTGCTTGGACAAATGTAGATTTAGCTGAAGATTTTAAAAACCAAGTTTATGATATAAATGTTAATGGGACAAGTTATTTAGCTAAAGCCAGTTATGAAGTAGGAGCTAAAATGATTTATATTAGCACAGATTATGTTTTTGATGGTAAAAGTAAAACGCCTTATGATATAACAGATAAGCCAAATCCGTTAAGTTACTATGGTGAGACTAAATACCTAGGAGAACTGGCCGTAATCGAAAACCTAAAAAAATATTTTATTGTTAGAATATCTTGGATATTTGGTGTAAATGGTAATAATTTTGTCAAGACTATGTTAAAAATAGGCAAAGAAAAAAACACAATAAATGTTGTGTGTGATAAATTTGGTTCACCTACCTACACAGTTGATATCGCAAACTTAATATGTGAGATGTTAGAAAGTAATAATTATGGCCTCTATCATGCCACAAATGAGGGGATTACTAGCTGGTATACCTTTGCAGAAACTATATTCAAAAAGGTTAATTATTCGGTAGTAGTTAATCCAATAAGTAGTAGTGAATATTCCTCAAAAGCCATTCGTCCTAAAAATTCAGCAATGAGCAAAAATTCATTAATCGCAAGTGGCTTTAATAAACTTCCTAAATGGGAAGATGCTTTAAGTAGATTTTTAATAGAGTTGGAGGTGAAATAATGAATTTACTAGTAACTGGTGGAGCTGGATTTATAGGTGGTAATTTCATTCATTACCTAGTTAAGAAATATCCAAATTATAAAATTGTTTGTTTAGATTTATTAACTTATGCTGGTAATATGTCAACACTTACTTCTGTTATTGATAATGTCAATTTCAGTTTTATTCAAGGAGATATCGCAAATAGAGAATTTATTAATGATTTATTTAAAAAGGAAAATTTTGATGTTGTAATTAATTTTGCAGCCGAAAGTCATGTTGATAGGTCAATAACAGATCCGCAACAATTTATTAAAACCAATATTTTAGGGACAAGTGTATTATTAGATGCTTCAAGGGTAAATGGTGTTAAAAGATATCACCAAGTGTCAACAGATGAAGTTTATGGTGATTTACCATTTGAAAAGAAAGATTTATTTTTCACAGAAGAAACACCAATCCGCACCTCTAGTCCCTATTCAGCTAGTAAAGCTAGTGGTGATTTACTCACCTTAGCTTACTATAGAACTTATAATTTGCCAGTTACGATTTCTCGTTGTTCTAATAATTATGGACCATATCATTTCCCTGAGAAACTAATCCCCTTAATCATTACTAGAGCCTTAAATAATAAAGATATTCCCGTTTATGGTAAAGGAGAAAATATTAGAGACTGGCTATATGTTTATGACCATTGTAACGCTATCGATTTAATTATTCATCAGGGTAAAGTTGGGGAAGTTTACAATATTGGTGGAAATAATGAATTAACAAATCTAGAAGTTGTTAAAATAGTTCTTAAAGAACTAAATAAACCACTTAGCTTAATTCAATATGTTACAGATAGACCTGGGCATGATTTGCGGTATGCTATTGATGCTACTAAAATTAACTCAGAACTAGGGTGGAAGCCAAATTATCCATTTGCCTCTGGAATTAAAGCTACTATTAAATGGTATTTAGAAAATAAAGCTTGGTGGGAAGGGCTATGTTAAATTTTTTAAAAATAAATTTTGTTAATCGAAAAAAAATCTTGGTTATGGCAATAATGGATCTAAAAAAATTATATGCTGGAAGTTTTTTAGGTCTAATCTGGATTATTCTAAAACATTTAATTATTGTGAATGTCTTTTGGTTTACATTTTATATAGGACTTAGAGGAAGTAATTATGTCGATGGTGTTCCCTATTTTATTTGGTTAATTGTTGGTTTAGCACCTTGGTTTTTTATCAATGAAAGCTTAACATCAGGAGCACAAGCGATGTTAAGAAAAGCCTATATTATAAAAAAAATTAAATTCCAAGTTGAGATCTTTCCAATCATCAATACAACAACTAATTTAATTTCTCACTTTATGTTTTTAGTTATTATCTTTGGCTTACTTATTATGAATGGTTTTATACCTGGGCTATTTGATCTATCTCTCATCTATTATTTATTTGCGACATTTTTATTTTTATGGGTAACAACTATTCTTACATCATCAGTCTCAGTTTTAATTCGTGATGTTCCATACTTTGTTCAATCAATAACCTCTGCTTTATTATGGCTTAGTCCAATTTTATGGCCCTTTACAAATTTGCCATACCGTTTACAAGTAATTATGCGATTAAATCCGCTCCACTATTTAGTTAATGGTTATCGTAATGCTTTGTTATTTCATGAAATAGCTTTGTTTTTATCGATAGATACAATCATATTTTGGATAGAAGTATTAGGAATATATATTATTTCAGTACTAAATTTTAAAAAAATAAAACCAATTTTAAGTGATATGTTGTAGGTGATTTTATGAATTCATACGCAGTGGAATTAAATAATTTAACAAAACATTATAAAATTTATAAATCTAATTTCTATAAATTTTGGGATTTAGTCACCTATAAAGATAGAGCTGATTATCACATCGCCCTAGAAAACATTTCTTTTAAAATAGGACATGGTGAAGTTTTGGGAATTATGGGACTTAATGGTTCTGGTAAATCAACGCTATTAAAAATTTTAACTGGGGTTACTTATCCTACTAGTGGAAATTATACAGTTAATGGTCGAATATCATCACTATTAGAATTAAGTGCGGGATTTGATGAATTCATGACTGGTTATGAAAACATATTTCTTAAGGGTTATTTGCTTGGTCTTGAAAAAAAAGAGGTGAGTAACATCTTAGAGAAAATTATAGATTTTGCTGATATTGGTAAATATATTTATCAACCAGTAAGATTATATTCAAGTGGAATGAAATCAAGATTAGGATTTGCAATTTCAGTTTTTGTTAACCCAGATATTTTTATAATAGACGAAGCAATATCAGTAGGTGATGAATCCTTTAAAATTAAATGCTTTAATGTGATTAATAAAATTAAGAGTAAAGGAACAACAATTTTATTTGTCAGTCATTCATTAAACACACTATCTGCCTTTTGTGATAAAGGTATTTGGATTCACAATGGTAAAATTCAAGATTCTGGTGATATTAATCAAGTAATCTTTAAATATCGGGAATTTTTAAAAAGTATCGACACAAAAAAATTGGATACAACAAAAGATATTCAGAAAGTTACTGATATCTTTCAAAGGATGGGCTCATCATTACGCAACAAAGTTGGAGAAAAAACCAGTCGTTTTACCTTAAATGATGAAATTAATTTTAATTTTACTTATAAAGTAAAAAAAAGTCTAGAATTTGTAATTATAAAGTTTTATATAAAGGATCGATTTAATAATCTGATATTTGAAAATAACTTTACAAAAGCTGAATATAAATTAAATGGTAAAATTGGTACCTATAATGGTAGGGTTAAACTAGAAAGTACAAATTTATTGCCTGGAATTTACCTAATAACAATTGAATTATATGATGATAGTATTTTTAATAAAATCTTCATTTTAAAAGATTATGAGATAGAGGTTATTTTTAATACTGACAGTGATATTGGGAATGGTTTAGTTTATTTAGAGCATAATATTTTTTCAGAGGAATGGAGAAGAGAGTAAAATATGGACGAGTTAAATGAAATTAGGCAAGAAAACGCTGAATATAGAAAAGAAATTAAAACTTTACGTCAAAAATTATTGCTTGCAGAAGATGAACTGCAGTTATATAAAAATTCCATAAGTTATAAAATAGGTAATTTATTTGTCATGGTTTTTGAAAACCCACTTAAAATTTTTCGGTTTCCTTATGATTTATTTATAGTAATTAGAAGTGGATTAAAATCATATGCTATTCCCAAAAAACGAAAAATAAAAAAGCTAAAACAAAATCTTATAAGTGAAAATAAATCAAAAAACACTCATAAAAAATTAACTACAGTTGATATTATTGTTTGTGTTCATAATGCTTTAGAAGATGTAAAAGAATGCTTAACTTCGTTATATCGAACAAGGTCAATACCTTTTAATTTAATTATTGTTGATGATGGCAGTAATTTATCAACTGAAAAGTTTTTAAATAATTTTTCTGTGCAAAATAATTGTAAATTATTTAGAAATAAAGAGGCTTTAGGGTATACAATTGCCGCAAACATTGGTTTAAAAAACTCGAAAAATGATTATGTTGTCTTACTTAATAGTGACACCATTGTTACTGATGGTTGGTTAGAAAAATTAATAAAATGCATGGAAATTGATAGTAATACCGGAATTGTTGGACCTTTATCAAACGCTGCTAGTTGGCAAACAGTGCCTGAAGTTATGGAAGATGGGGATTGGAAAGTTAATGTTTTATCTGATGATATTAATCTAGAATTAATGTCACAAATAGTTGAGGCTGCATCAGTAAAGGAATATCCACTGGTACCTTTTGTAAATGGGTTTTGTTTTATGATAAGTCGAAGAGTAATAAATACAATAGGTTATCTAGATGAAGAAACATTTCCAAAAGGTTATGGTGAAGAAAATGATTATTGCATTCGTGCATTAAATGTTAATTTTAATTTACGAATAGCTGATGATACTTATATTTATCATGAAAAATCAAAGAGTTTTTCTCATGAAGTAAGAAAAGAATTATCACCAAAAGCGAGTGTTTTATTAAGAACCAAACATGGCAATGAAACAATCAAAAAGTTAATTATGCAAATAAAATCTGATAAAATATTCTCAATGATTCGAAAAAGAATTATAGATTACCTAAAATTATTTCACGATATTGATAATTTGAAAGCTAAAAAAATCGCTTTTGTATTAACGGCTCGAGGTGGTGGCGGAGGTGCTAATTCCGTTGTCCAAGAAACAAAAGGATTAATAAAGTTAGGGTTAATGGTTAAAATCATCAATACTAGAGGTAACATGCTAGCTTTTTCGGGGTTTTATCCAGACTGTTTAGATTATACAATTTTCGCTAAATCCAAAACAGATATTCCAGGAATTTTAAAGGATTTTGATATTGGTATCGCTACAGTTTATCATACTGTTGAATTAGTAAACGAAGCATTATATCTTAATAATAAATTAATTCCAGCATATTATATTCAAGATTATGAAACATTATTTTTTACTGAGGGCAGTAAAGAATATCAAAAGGCATATGATTCATATAATCTAATTAAAAACAATAACTATTTTGCTAAAACTCAGTGGCTAATAAACACTGTTAATAGAACGCATCATAAAGACATTTTAAAAATTAAACCTAGTATTGATACATTAGTTTACAATCCCTATATTAAAATTGCCTTAGCTGAAAAAACAAAATTAAAAATTTGTGCTATGATCAGACCAAATACTCCAAGAAGGTCTCCTTATGAAACAATTAAATTAATGCAAGTATTAAAAAAGATTTATAAAGAGAAAATAGATTTAAAATTATTTGGCTGTAGTAATGAAGATCTTAATAAAATGGATATTAAGTTAGATTTTAAATTTACTAATTATTCGCAAATTCCAAGTCATAAAGTTAGAGAATTATTGCTTCAAGCAGATATTTTTATTGATTACTCTACCTATCAAGCATTTGGAAGAACAGGGATTGAAGCGATGTCATCAGGTTGTGTAGCTGTACTTCCCAAAAATTGTGGTACAGAAGAATACGCTATAGATGGTTATAATGCAGTATTAATTGACACTGATAAGTTTGAAGAAAATCTTCCTAAAGTTAAAAAAATTATTGATGATTTTTATTATCGTCAAACACTAATTGCTAGGGGAATAGAGACAGCAAAAAAATATAATATAAGAACAGCATGTTTTTCGCAATTATTGCTTTTTAAAAACATGCTAGGTAAAAATAAACATAGTTTTACAATCGGCTATAAATATTCCGAGAAACTAAATCAATGTCCTACAGGGACTAGTTATTTAAGGTTATTTATTCCTCTTATGGAGTTATTAAAAAACAATTCCAATTTGCAAGCCATAAGAGTTACAGATGATACTTTATTTAATCTCAATATTGATGTCTTACTTACCCACAGAAATGCCATCTCACTTGAACAAGTAAGACGTTTACAAAAACTAGGAGTAAAAATCGTTTACGATATTGATGATAATATTATTTATCAAAACCCAATTTTAAAACAAATCATAAAAGAAGTATCGATAGTAACTGTTAGTAATGAATACTTGAAACAAATTATAAAAAACTATAATCAAAACATTAAAGTGATTCCTAATTATCTTGATAAAGAGATGTGGTTTGGTTTCAATAGAGAAATTTTTAACTTTGATAAAAAAAATAAAAATAAGCAATTTGTATTTATTGGTACACCAACACATCGTAATAATTTAGCTCTAATTAAAGAAGATATCAAAGTTTTTTCTAAACAATATCATTATGATTTTGTTACTAATTTTCCTACCGATATGTCTAAATTACTTTTCATACCAATTGATAATTACCCAAATTATATTAAGCATATACTTAGAGTAGTTCATGAAGTTGATTTCGGAATTGCAATTTTAGAACTCAATGACTTTAACTTTGGGAAGAGTTATTTAAAATATCTTGAGTATACAGCAATGGGAATCCCAGCGGTTTATACAGTTAGTGAAAGAATTGATTTTAAAAATGTTATTGTTGATAATGTAAATGGGTTAACCGTTTTAGATAACCTTAATTGGAAGGATAAATTAATAAAGATAACTGATAAAAAATTACGTGAAAGAATAATTAAAAATGCCCGAAGCGATATTGAAAAAAATTATACAATAACAAAAGGTGTAAAAAAATGGGAAGAAGTATTAAAATAATGAATACTATAAAATAGGAGAAAACCAAAGTTTTCTCCTATAATTTTAATTATATAAATAATGTAACACCAGCTTGATCACTTTCAGCTAAATAAGTTGCTACGCCAGCATAATCAATACCATCAATTAATTCATCTTTATGAATTCCCATCACATCCATACTCATTGTACAAGCAATTAATTTTACACCAGCATCTTGAGCATTTCGTAATAGGTCTTCAAGCGAATCCACGTTTTTCTTTCTCATTACCCGTTTCATCATTTTAGCACCCATACCACCAAAGTTCATTTTTGAAATCCCCATTTTTTTAGGTCCTCTTGGCATCATTTTGCCAAACATTTTTTCAATTAATGTTTTCTTAACTTTGATTTTTTGATTTTTGCGTAATAAATTAAGTCCCCAAAATGTGCAGAAAACAGTAACATTTTTACCCATTGCAGCTGAACCTTGAGCGATTATCATTGAAGCCATAGCTTTATCCATATCACCACTAAATAATACAATAGTTGTATTTTCATTACTTGTTTGACTATGAACAGTAGGGCAAGTTTTACATCCTTTTTGGACATATGCTTTGTAAATGTTTTTATCTATTTCAACTTTTAATAAGGTATTTGAAGTTTTTTCACACCATTTATCAATATCACGAGCAAAGCCACCATCAGTTGATTCTACTAAGACAATATCGCCTTCTTTAGCTTCTTCAATGGCCTTATAGGTTTGCATTATCGGACCAGGACATTGTAAACCGCAAGCATCAATCTTCACAGCTGCAACGATATCATCGCTCTTTTTAAATGCTGCTGTGTTATCTTGCTTTTTTTCTATATTTTGAGTATCAATATCTTTATCTACATAAGGCTTACCACTTTTAAATTCATTTAAAGATCTATTTGCGGTAAAGTAAGTTTTATACCCTCCAGACAAATTATAAACTTTTTTAAAACCATTTTCTTGTAATATTCTAGTGGCTAGATAAGCACGTAAACCTACTTGACAGTTAATATAAATTGGAGTATCTTTAGAAACTTCAATTTCAGAAATTCTATCACGTAATTCATCTATTTCAATATTTTTAGCACCAGCAATATTTCCTAAGTTAAATTCCATAGGTGTACGGACATCGATTAAATAGCCACCATTTTTTACTATTTCATCAATCTCATGCCAATGAACTACACCATAAACATTATCTAATACATTAGTCGCTACATAGCCAACTATGTTAGCTGGGTCTTTGGCTGATGAAAATGGTGGGGCATAACATAATTCTAAGTCTGCTAAATCAGACACTGTTAAATTTCCTTTAATGGCTGTTGCGATAACATCGATTCTTTTCTCTGTTCCTTGACCACCGACAGCTTGTGCACCATAGATTTTACCAGTTTTTGGTTCAAACAATAATTTGATTGAGATATTTTCAGAATTAGGGTAATAACCAGCATGATTTCCACGGTGAACATGAACTGAGAGATAGTTTAATCCTTTTCTTTTTAAAATCTTTTCGTTATTTCCTGTTGATGCAACAGTTAAGTTGAAGATTTTCGCAACAGAAGAACCGAGTGAACCTTTATATTCTATATTTATACCATTAATATGGTCAGCTACCAAACGACCTTGACGGTTCGCTGGCCAAGCTAAAGCAATTGCTGTTTTGCTATCGTCAATGTAATCATATACTTCAATAGCATCACCAACTGCATAAATATCTTCGACAACTTGCCCAGTTTTATCATCTACAGTCAATAATTGTTTAGAAGTCACAATATGACCACGAGGTCCAATTTTTAATCCGGCATTTTTAGCTAATTGATTTTCAGGACGAACTCCAATGGCAAGTATAACCATGTCTGTATGTAATTCTGTTCCACTGTTTAAAACTAAGGTTCTACCTTTATCTTTAAATTCACTTACAGCATCTTCAAGAATTAAATTTAGTCCATGATTAATCATTTCTTCATGTACAATTTGTGCCATTTCATAGTCTAGCGGTGCCATTACTTGATTAGCTAAATCAATTAATGTTACATTAACACCACGTTCAACTAGGTTCTCAGCCATTTCAACTCCAATAAAACCACCACCAATAACGACGGCATTTTTAGGTTTTACATTATCAACATAAGTACGAATATTATCCGTATCAGGTATATTTCGCAGTGTGAATATATTTTCAGCCTCATCCATTCCCTTCATAGGCGGTTTTATAGCGGAAGCACCAGGAGATAGAATTAATTTATCATATGTTTCTTCATATGTTTCACCAGTTTTTGTCATTTTAACGGTAACTACTTTTTTCTCCTTGTCAATTCCAACAATTTCTGAAAAGTTGCGAATATCTAAATTAAAACGTGTAGACATTCCTTCTACAGTTTGAACTAATAATTTACTTCTGTCAGTAATTACATCACCAATGTAATAGGGTAGACCGCAGTTAGCAAATGAGATATATTCATCACGTTCAAACATTATTATATTGTCTTTTTCTGAAAGACGGCGTAGTCGTGCAGCAGCTGTAGCACCACCTGCTACACCACCAACAATAAGTATTTTTTTCATTTCTTCCTCCTTGAGATTATATATCAAAATACCCACAAAGGTATTATACCATAAAATACGATACTGTCTAAGGTATTGGTACAAAAACTTGTGGTTGTGAATTGTGAAATAAATAATTTAATAAGTTTAATACTATTATTTGATAATAAATAAAATTTATTATAAAGAAAACTGCCGTTTTACAATGTAAAAGATCTAGATATCTTTTGACTTTTAAACCTTAAAGGTAATAATAGTCAATGGAGAATTAAGTAATTTAAAAAACCTTTCATTTTAATTATTATAATTACTTATCCACTTTTTTTAAGCATTAATTCCCAAAATTTACTAATAATATATATAGTTTGTTAATTAATACATTAAACACTAAAAAATGTGTTTTTTAAATGGATAGAGGTGATTATATGAAAATTGCGATAGCTGGAACGGGGTATGTAGGACTCGTTACTGGAGCCTGTTTAGCTAATGTAGGTCATAATGTTATTTGTGTAGATATTGATTGTGATAAAATCCTAAAAATGAAAAAGGGGATCTCGCCAATTTATGAAGAAGGACTAGAGGAATTGCTTCAAAAAAATATTGATAATAAAAGGTTAGATTTTACAACAAATTATAAATTAGCCTATGCTAAAAGCGATGTTATTTTTATAGGAGTAGGTACACCAGAAAGATCAGATGGTTCTGCTAATTTAGATTTTGTATATAACGTTACAGAAGAAATTGCTGGAAGTATTGAAAAGGACTGTATTGTTGTTGTAAAATCAACTGTTCCTATTGGTACAAATGATAAAATTGAAGAGTATCTAAAAAGTAAATTAACTCACCAGGTTCATGTTGAAGTAGCATCAAATCCAGAATTTTTATCACAGGGTACAGCCGTTAAAGATACAATAAATGCTAGTAGAATTGTAATTGGGGTCGAAAGTAATAATGCTGAAAGTGTCCTAAGGGAAGTTTTTGAGCCATTTAAATTGCCTATTTTAGTTATGAATCGCAAGAGTGCTGAAATGGTAAAGTATGCTTCTAATGACTTTTTAGCATTAAAAATTTCATTCATGAATGATATTGCTAATTTATGTGAAGTTGTTAAAGCAAATATTGATGATGTTGCTTTGGGCATGAGTTATGATGAACGAATTGGAAAGAAATTTTTAAGTGCGGGAGTTGGCTACGGTGGATCATGTTTCCCAAAGGATACAAAGGCATTGCACTGGCTTGCAAGTCAATATGATTATGAACTTAAGACAGTTAAAGCAGCTATTGAAGTAAATGAAAAGCAAAAATATAAATTATATCATAAGGCACTTGAAAAATTTGCATCCTTCTCTGAATTAACTGTTGCCATTTTAGGGCTCACTTTTAAACCGGGTACTGATGATTTAAGAGAAGCACCTTCTATTCCAAATGTTAAAGCATTAATTGAGCAAGGGGCTATAATTAATGCCTATGACCCAATTGGTATTGAAAATTACAAAAAACTATTTCCTAATGGTGTTAACTATGTATCGTCACCAACTGGAGCCTTAAAAGATAGTGATTTATGTTTCATTTTTACAGAATGGCAAGAAATTAAAAACCTTTCCCCCAAAGATTTTAAAAAACATATGAAACAACCAATTGTATATGATGGAAGGAATTGTTACTCAGTAAATAAAATGCATGAGGCTAATATTGAGTATTATTCAATAGGTCGCTAAATATGGAAACAATTAGTATTATATGTCCAGTCTACAATAGTGTAAAATATTTACCGCTTTTAATAACTTCAATAGTTAATCAAAGTTATCCTAATTTTGAATGTCTATTCATTGATGATAATTCAATGGATAACAGCCGCAAGATAATCACTAATTTAAGGGATGACCGTTTTATCTTAATATGTAATAAAACTAATCAGGGGGCTCAAAAATGTCGTAAAATAGGCTATGAAAAGTGCATGGGTGAATATATCGTTTTTATTGATAGTGATGACTATTTAGAAAATGATTATTTAGAAGTTTTGTTAAAACAATTAAAAACTGATAAGTCAGATTTAGTGATGTGTAATTATAAAGTTGTTAATGAATTTAATCAATTTATTAGATTTAATAAATCAGTTACATCACTAAAAAAAACAAATTTCCCCCTTTATGCAGTTGATAATCCTGAAGTAATTATCTCAAAGCCAGCTTTTTGGAATAAAATGTTTTCTTCTTCATTTTTAAAATCACACATCTTTTTTCCAGATGTTTCAGTGGGACAAGACCTGTCTGTTATGCCGGTATTATTTTCTAAAGCCAAAATATCATATGTTGAAAACATCTTATATAATTACCGAATTTTAAACAATTCAATTTCTAATTCTTATGATGAAAGACTTCTACATATCATTTATATCCTTAATGTACTTAGTGATAAATTAACTAAATTGTTTTTTCCTGAATTAGAATTTATCGCTATAGGGCATTATTTTTACCAAATAAGCAAGACAATTTATATTGATGATAAAAAATTACGCTTAAATATTTACAAGAATTTATTGACTGCTTTCATTAAAGATTTTCCTGAATATAAAAAAAACAAATATTTAAACAAGCGTTTCTTTTATAGGTTATATATAAAGACATTAAAATGGAAGTTAGTATTTAGCAATGAATTAATTCGTTCTATCCTTATTTTTTTATTAAATAAAAAAATCATAATTAACTTTATTAGAAGGGCTGATAAATAAAGGAGGGATTAAATTGGTATTATGTAAACTAGAAATTAAATTATTTATCCTAACCCTTATTACAAAAAAATAAGCTAGAAAATCTAGTTTAAAAGAAACAATAACAGTTTGTAAAACAAATTGTCTTTTTTATATAATTGTATTTCAATTTAGGTCGATAATTGTTATAATAGTGAAAGTTAGATGAAGAGGTAGTATATTTATGTTGAAATTTACATTCGATTTAAAGATGATATTATTGATGTTAGTAACTTTAAATATCTGGTTTTATAAAGATTATAGTTACCAATATGGTTTATTAATATATTGTCTTATAT
>NSKI01000031.1 GCA_003586005.1 Haloplasmatales bacterium 4B
GATTACGGCACGGCGTTCACGTTCAGCACGCATTTGTTTTTCCATTGCTTCTTGGATATCACGTGGAGGCAAAATATGAAGTTTATGAAATTATTAAAGTATTTATTTATTAAACCAGTCCTTGATACATATTATTTTTTTAAAAATTTAAGTTTATTTTTTATTAAAAAAATATTAGGTTGTGTTAATTATATTAAAAAAAGAATTAAAAAATATAAAAAAACAAAAGCAGAAAAAAAGAATGGAATTATGAATTAAAAAACCTGGATCCTCTTTATTATTATTATATATTAACTTTTATTGTATCTACTGTTATTATAATTGCTCACAGACATAGTTAATATTAATAAAAAACGAGTAGTTTACAAATTTAGACATTTTAATTTTACCTATTTTACTATAATAAAGGTTACAGAATAAATAGGGAGAGATTTAGATGAGTCAATCAATTTTGGCACTGAATAAGAAAATTAGTAAACAATTAATAAATGGTAAAAATACAGTTTTTTCAAAAGAAATATTGAAGAAGTTTAGTTTGATTTTACTTTTTTCAACTTTGACATTATCTATAAATTATAAAATGGGAGCAATTTTTATGCTGCCTTTTTTGTGCTCAATGCTTCAATATAATAAAAAAATTGCTTATTATACAATGTCAGTAAGTTGTCTTATATCTATTATTATCGACATGAGACTTTCTGTATCTGTTATATTTGCCTTTATACCTTTAACTTTATTAATACATAGAGATAATAAAAAAAGTTTAAATTTTTTTATTCTAAGTTTGGTTTCATTAATGTCATATTGTATAAATACCATTATGAGCATAATTGACTTAAATATTTTCTATTTTCTTTTTATTGTATTAGTAGATTTAGCTTTCTTTAGTGTATATAATAAAGCAATAGAAATTAAGCAAAATCAACATCAAAAGAAAGACTTTTTATTTAAAGAAGAAGTAAATGCATTTTTAGCATTCTCAATTAATTTATTAATCTGTCTTTATACAATCCAAATTCATACAATTAATTTTGGTTTAGTCATAACAATTCTTTTTATTATGTTACTAGGGATTGTTACTCAACAAATTAATACTATCCTTTTTTCATTAACAATGTACTTGATATTATCTTTTTTTAGATTAAATGTAGTTGGTTATGAGGTAATCCCTGTAATAGGGATAATATCAGCAATACTTCCCAAAAATTACCCTTATTTAAAAACTTTTCTATTATATATAACAGCACCTGTGATGTATTATCTAGATTTTTTGCAAGGTGATATATTAACTGTATTTTTTAATGTTACTGTAAGTACAAGCCTTTTTTACATAATAAGTTTTCATATTTTTAAAAAATATACTAATGAGTTAGTTCCAAAATATGAAGAAGCAAAATATTATCAAATTTATGTAGATAATTTTCTTGAGGACATTTCTCAAAGGCTATTAAATTTTGCTGAATTATTCGATGCTTTTGCTAATAAGTCTGTAGAAACAAATAATGAGCTTGTTAAAATAGATGAGGCTATTGATGAAATTATAGATACTCATTGTAAGATTTGTTTAAAAAAAGACTTATGTTTAAACAGTAATCATATTAAAACATATAACTATTTCAATCAGATATTAAGAGAAGGTGAAAACATACTCGCAAATGATAAAAAAAGATTTTTAGATTTGTTTGGAATGCATTGTTTAAATGCTTATGACATAATTAATACCGCGATTGAATTGAATGGTGAATATTTATTAAGTAGTAAAAAGACGAACAATAATTCTATTCTTTTTCAATCTCAATTACAGGGTTTATCAAGAATATTAAAGGATTATGCTTTAGAGGTCAATAATGATTATGAAAATGAAACAATTAAGATTGAAAAGATGCGAGATAAAATGATTAAGTTAGGTATTAACATCTCGTATTTAAAAGTAAATAATATAAAAAAGAAAAATATCGATATTGACTTAGGAATAAAAGACTATGAAAATAATTATGAAAATTTACTTTGTAGTTTAATAGAAGATGTAATGAAAGAAGAGGTAGAATTAATATCAATAAAAAGAGGGAAATCTAGTAATAAAATCAAGATAATTTCAAAACAAATTTTTGAATTAGATTTTGGAACGTCTTATATCGGAAAAGATGGTTCAAGGATATCTGGAGATAATTTTATAAAATGTGATATGCATAATGGTAATACTGTGATTGCACTAAGTGATGGAATGGGGAATGGTTACTCAGCACATATTGATAGTAAATCAACACTAGAGTTACTAAATAAAATGTTAATGACTGGAGCTAATGATCATACTGCGGTATCAATAATAAACACATTATTATCATTAAAGGAATACAATGAAAGATTTTCAACATTAGATTATATTACCATCAACAAAAGTTTAGGAACAATAGATTTTTATAAAATAGGGAGTGCACCAAGCTTTATTATAAGAGGGAATAAAGTAATACGTATTAACAATGAAAATTTACCAATGGGAATCTCTTGTGAAATCAATAAAATAGAATTTGATTTACAGTTAAATGATGTTGTTGTTATTGTTAGCGATGGAATTGTTGAAAGATTTAATAATATTAATAAATTTGAAAAAATAATAATAGAGATGATTAAAACCTCTTCTATTCAATTTGCCCACGATATTATTAGGGCTGCTATAACTGAATTTGGAGGGAAAATAGCTGATGATATGACAGTGATTGTTGTAAAAATAAACACAAATAAAAACAAAGCAGTTGTAGCATAGTACTGTATATATTAGGCTAATAATAATACCCTAAATTTTATATATAGAAATATTATTACTTATATGTTAAAATAGTCGTGGTGATAAAATGTTTTTAAAAGTATTGGATAAACAAAAAAAAATAATCAATAAAAAAGATAGTTTAATAGTTGGTGTTTCAGGTGGACCTGATTCAATGGGATTACTGCATTTTTTGATATCTATAAAAGATAAGTATGATTTAAAAATAAATGTTGCTCATGTAAATCATCATACAAGAGATAATGAAAATATATATGAGGAGAACTTAATAAAAAGTTATTGTGAAAACCAGTCAATACCAATATTTATTGCTAATTTTAAATATAGTAATCAACATAACTTTCATGAAGAAGCAAGAAACTTCCGACTAGATTTCTTTTTGAAATTGGCAAATAAACTAAATAGTAATAAAATCGCTTTGGCGCATCATCAAGATGATCAAATAGAAACAATTTTGTTTAAAATTCTAAGAGGTAATCATTTAAGCGGTTATGTAGGAATGAAAGAAAGTTTTAATATTAATGAAGAGATAAGTTTAATTAGACCGCTATTAGATGTTACAAAACAAGAAATTCTAGCATACTGTAAAGAAAAAAATGTGCCTTATGCAATAGATTCTTCTAACTTTAAAAATAAATATACAAGAAATCGAATTAGGAATCAGATTGTTCCTATATTTAAAGAATTACAACCAGATTTTAATAGTAAAATAATCCAATTTCAAGAACAATTAAAGGAAGCATCTGACTTTATTGAACTAAATACAATTAAATTGATTCAAGAAATGATAATTTTGATTGAAAAAGATAGAATAATATTAGACCTTAATAAATTAAAGAAAGTTCATATTGCTTTATTGCGAAATATTCTTTTTTATGTTATGGACGAGTTATCAAAAAATAAATTTGAGTTAACGTATGAAAAAATAAAAAATTTAATAAATATTATAAATAATGATAAACCTAATGTCACTTTCAATTTAGGTAAAAATTATTATTGTTTAAAAGAGTATGAAAAACTTATATTTCAATTTGGGAAAGATGATTGTAAAGGTTATTCTATTGAGATAGATGAATTTAAAGAATACCTATTGCCAGATGGAATGAAAATTAGTGTTAAAAAAGTACTAGAAAAAGCAAAAATTACTAACAAATCAATGAATTTATGTTATAATAGCACTATATTGCCTTTGATCATTAGAACAAAACAAGAAGGCGATTATATTAAGACCAAAATAGGTAAAAAAAAGATTAATAGAATATTTATAGATGAAAAAATTCCAGTTTCATTACGAAGAACATGGCCCTTATTAGTTGATGGAGAAGGAAATATATTATGGGTAATTGGAATTCAGAAATCGAATTTCACTGAATTAGTCTGTGATAGAGAATATTTGTCAATTGAAGTTTTAAATTAATGGAGGCAAGGTTATGGACCAAGACATAAAAAAAATATTAGTTACAGAACCAGAAATTAATGAGAAATGTAAAGAATTAGGACATTTAATAACAAATGATTATAAGGGAAAAAAATTGGTAGTAATAGGTTTATTAAAGGGATGTATTCCTTTTATGAGTGACTTAGTAAAGCATATTGATATACCTTTATGCGTTGATTATATGTCTGTTTCTAGTTATCATGGTACAACTGAATCTTCGGGTTATGTTCGGGTGAACAAGGATCTAGACACTTCAATAAATGGAAGTGATGTCCTTATTGCTGAAGACATTGTAGATACTGGAAAAACTTTAAAGAAAGTTATGGAAATGTTATCTGTAAAGGGTGCAAAGAGCATTAAAATTGTTACTTTGTTAGATAAGCCAGAAGGAAGATTAGTAGAACTAATACCTGATTATGTTGGTTTCGTTATTCCTAAAGAATTTGTTGTGGGATACGGACTAGATTTTAATGAATATTATCGAAATTTACCATATATAGGGGTCTTAAAAGAAGAAGTATATTCAAAGTAAGGAGGTTTAACAATGGCAAATGCAATAAAGAAAAAACCAAACAGTGGTTGGAGTGGTTATCTAGTATATTTTCTAGCCATAGCAGTAGTTTTTCTTATAATCATGTTTATTTTAGACGATAAAACTCGTGTCGTTGAAATAAATTTTAATGAAGTAATTTCCAAAATTGAAGATAATCAAATTGAAGATATTACATTTTCACCAACTACAGGTGATTATAATTACAATATTCATTCTATTACATTAAATGGAAAAAATGGCGAAGTATACGAATCAAAATTATACGGTGATTATGAATTAGAAGCAGTACAAATTGCAGCAGCTGAAAATAATATTAAAATGGTAAATGAATCAATTAAGTCCTATGGAGCGTTCTTTACTTTCTTATCTTTTCTATTTCCGATTTTATTAATTGTTTTATTTGCATTTATTTTCTTCCGTAATGCAGGGGGAAATAATAAAGCATTTGACTTCGCAAAATCACGTGCTAAGTTAAATAAATCAAAAGAGGTAACATTTGATGATGTAGCCGGGCAGGTTGAAGAGAAACAGGAATTAGTAGAAATAGTAGATTTTTTAAAAAATCCAAAAAAATATAATGAAATAGGTGCAAGAATTCCAAAAGGGATTATATTATCAGGACCTCCGGGAACTGGTAAGACGTTATTAGCTAAAGCTTGTGCGGGTGAAGCTAACGTGCCTTTTTATTCAATCTCAGGCTCAGATTTTGTAGAGATGTTTGTTGGGGTTGGGGCTAGCCGTGTTCGTGATATGTTTAAAACAGCTAAACAAAATGCTCCATGTATTATATTTATTGATGAAATAGATGCTGTTGGTCGACAAAGAGGTGCTGGAGTTGGTGGTGGACACGATGAACGTGAGCAGACCTTGAACCAATTATTAGCAGAGATGGATGGTTTTGGAGTCAATTCAGGAGTTATAGTCATGGCTGCAACTAATAGGCCAGATGTTTTAGATCCAGCTTTATTACGTCCTGGACGTTTTGACCGACACGTAACAGTATCAAATCCTGATGTTAAAGGTAGAGAAGAAATCCTTGTTGTTCACTCAAGGAATAAAAAACTTGCTAAAACTGTTAGATTAGCAGAAGTTGCTAAACGGACACCTGGTTTTAGTGGAGCAGATTTAGAAAATCTATTGAATGAATCAGCTTTATTAGCTGCAAGAGAAAACAGAAAGGTAATAGAAATGCCTGATATTGATGAAGCAATGGATAGAGTATTAATGGGGCCAGCTAAAAAGAGCCGTAAATATTCACAAAAAGATAAACAAATCATTTCTTATCATGAAGCAGGTCATGCTGTTATTGGTCTTAAATTAGATAATGCTGAAACAGTTCATAAAGTTACAATTGTACCTCGTGGACAAGCAGGTGGTTATAATCTAATGCTTCCTGAAGAAGAGAGGTTTGTAGCTACAAAACATGATTTATTAGATCAAATCACGGGATTACTTGGTGGTCGTGTAGCTGAAGAAGTTATATTTCATGAAATTACTACAGGCGCCCATAATGACTTTGAAAAGGCAACAAAAATTGCAAGGGCAATGGTTACAGAATATGGAATGTCGGATTTAGGTACTACTCAATATGAGCAACGCTCAGGGTCGGTTTTCCTAGGTCGTGACTATATGAAAGAACGTAATTTTTCTGGTCAAGTAGCTTTAGAAATAGACCAAGAGGTACGTAGAATAATAGATGAGTGTTATGCGCGTGCTAAAAAAGTAATTCAAGAAAACCTAGATTTACTCAAACTAATTTCTAATCAACTAATGGAAATGGAAACATTAACTAGAGAAGATATTGAAGAATTAGTTGAAACTGGTAAGGTTAATTGGTGGGAAGCCAAAAAAGAAAATGATGCAAAAGCTGTAGAAGAAAAACCTGAACCAGATAAAGAGGATAAAGAAAACTTATAATAATAAATCCCTTAAGGATTACTTAAGGGATTTTTTGATACGATTATGATAAACTAATATAGAGTAATATTTAAAGGAGAAAAAATGAAAGATTATATAGTTAGAGCAATATCATTTGATAAAACAGTAAGAATATTTTCAATAAATGCGACCGATACCGTAAAGGAAGCGCAAGTAAGGCATAATACTTGGCCAACAGCTTCTGCTGCTTTAGGGAGAACTTTAGTTGTTGGAGCGATGATGGGAGCAATGTTAAAAGGAAGAGAAAGTTTGACAGTTAAAATTAATGGAAACGGTCCTATAGGAGAAATTATAGTTGATGCAAATGCAATAGGTGAGGTAAAAGGCTATGTATCTAATCCTGAGGTCCATTTTCAATATCCTAATGGCAAATTGAATGTATCTTCTGCAGTAGGTAAAGATGGTGAGTTACGTGTCATTAAAGATTTAGGAATGAAAGACTTTTTTGTTTCATCAGTAGATATTATTAGTGGAGAATTAGGGGAGGATTTCACTTATTACTTTACTAAATCTGAACAAACTCCTTCATCTGTTGGGTGTGGTGTACTTGTTGATACAGATAATTCTGTTTTAGCTGCAGGGGGTTTTATAGTTCAAATAATGCCAGGAGCAACAGAGGAGACCATAAGCAAACTAGAAAGCGTAATTAATAATATTAAACCTGTGTCAAAAATGATCAATGAAGGTTATACTCCAGAAAAAATAGTGGCAGAAATTTGTAAAGACGAACCCTATTCTATTATATCTACTTTAGATGTTCATTTTATTTGTAAATGTAGTAAAGATAAATTTGCTAGGGGATTAATTAGTTTAGGGAAAGATGAATTAAAGGAAATAATTGAAGAAGATAAAGGAGCAGAAATTGTTTGTCACTTTTGTAACAAAAAATATCATTACTCAGAAACTGAGTTATTAGAATTATTGGGAAGTATTAATAATTAAAAAAATCAGTTAGTGAAGCATGTTGTATTTTATAGTAAAAATGTAAAAATTCATCAATTATAGTTAATATTGAAGAAAAAAATATAGTCAATGGTGAAAAAGGATACGTTCCCGCCTATAAATATGACATATTGATTCATGATTCAAATACATTGATTGGTTTTATCGATATTCGTATTGGTTATACTGTTTTATTAAAAGCATGTAAAATAATTAAACAAGTAGCACTATCATACGATATGAAGAAATTGTATATAACTTGCAATCCAGATAATCTTCCATCACGTAGAACATGTGTAAAATTAGGACTAAATTTAATTGAAATAGTTGATTTATCTCCTTATAACGTTATGTATCAAGAGGGAGAAAGACAAAAATGTATCTTTGGATGTATTTTATATTAATTTAAATGGCTTCGATTGAAGCCTTTTTAATTGAAATAAAACTTATTCAAACACGATTGGAATAGATATGTAGAATAATTAACTAACAGAGTCTATTAAAAAATTACCTATAGAAAATATGATAGACTTGGGTGTGCATACAATCTCTGTAAGTTCGCGATATAATAGGAATATTTTATAAATATTTTTTTAATCTTTGATATAGCTCACCAACTGGTAAACCTACAACAGTAAAATAATCGCCAATAAGTTGCTTTACAAACTTTGCTGCATAACCTTGTATACCGTAACCACCAGCTTTATCAAAAGGCTCTTTTGTATTAATATAGTCTAAAATTTCTTGGTCTGAAAGTTCATAAAAAGTAACTTCTGTGAAACTATTGAAACTTTCAATTTGGTTATTATAGATGATTGTAATTCCAGTAATAACTTGATGTGTTTGATTAGATAGCAGTTTCAACATCTGGAATGCATCAGAAGATGACTTAGGTTTTTCTAATATATGGTTATTAATAGCAACAATTGTGTCAGCACCAATTACAATATTTTGTGGATTTGCTATAGCTATTTTTTTAGCTTTATGCAAAGATAAATATTCTACTATTTCATGTGGTGGTAAGTTCTCATCATAGTACTCATCTGTATGACTTACTTCTACACTAAAGGGAACATTTAATAATTTTAATAATTCTTTTCTTCTTGGTGACTTGCTTGCAAGTATAATCTTTTTCAAATTATCGCTTCCTTTCTTTTAAATTAATTTTATACGATAAAAATTAATTGGACAAGTAATTTCTCAATTGATATAATCAAATTAATTTGAAAGTAATCGTGGAGGGAATAAATGAGTGAGAGAATTGATTATCGGAAAACTTATTTATTAGGTTTTGGTTTTTTTGCGGTGTTATTATATGAAACTTTATATGATAACGCGATACCATTAATGCTTGGGCATTTTACAGAGAGTAATACAGTAATTGGTTTAATAATGACAATCGATAATTATATTGCTTTGTTAATGGTGCCAACTATTGGCTTTTTAAGTGATAAATATATTACGAGATTTGGTAAAAGAATGCCCTATATTATAGTTGGAATGCCATTAGCAGCAATATGTATCTTTTTATTACCTAATTATTTAGGCTATGTTTCATTAATTATATTAATAATTGCTACTAACATTTCAATGTCTTTATTTAGATCACCTGTAATAGCACTCATGCCTGATATTACACCTCATAAACAAAGAGGGAGAGCTAATAGCATAATAAATTTTGTTGGTGGTTTTGGAGCGGTATTTGCTACTTTATTTGGAATGAAGCTGTTTGAAATGAGAGAACAATATCCATTTTATTTAACAAGTGGATTAATTTTAATAGCATTTATCATTATCTATAAATCGATTAAAGAAAAGCGTGATGTTATAGAATATGAAAAACAAGAAGAAGGTGGAAACATCTTTAAAAACTTAATTGAAGGATTTAAGCGTAAAGAAGTATCACTTATGTTATTTGCAATTTGTTCTTGGTTTATAGCGTATAATGGAATAAAAACCTTCTTTTCTAGGTATGCGGAAGAGCATTTAGATATAGATCCAGGTTTAACAGGTGAAATATTAACTTTTATGTCATTGCCATTTTTAATATTTGCACTTCCTGCTGGTTTGTTAGGTGTTAAAATAGGACAAAAAAAGGCAATGATGTTAGGATTAATAGGCGTTATAGTCGCGATGCCAATCTTAGTAATATTTAATGATACGGATGATTTAACTATAATAAAATTAGGATTGCTACTTGTAGGTATTTCGTGGGCATTTGTTAATATTAATTCATTTCCATTCGTAGCAAACTTAGCTCCAATTGGTAAAATAGGTGCTTTTACAGGGCTATATTATTTATTCTCTACCTTAGCTAATATTTTAGCACCTGTTTTATTAGGTGGTGTATTAGATTTATCAGGATTTGTATTAGGAGAGATTTGGTGGCCAATTGTGTTTGTTTTTAGTGCTGTTTTCTTTTTTATTGCTTTTATATTATTGATGCTCATAAAAATTGACAAAAAAATATAGTTTCTTGTTTGGATGAAGATGGAGTGTGAAGTGAATCAACTGGTCTAAGAATTCTCGATAAGTAAAGGTTATACACAGCTAACTGTGGATAACTTTAATTTTTTCTTTATACATGGGCAAATGTATTAGTCAGAGGATTTATCAGTTGCTGATAATATGGTTTTGTATTTGGGTATGTCCACATACCAATATTAGAAAAAAACATCTAATTATTTTAAATCCGTGATCAATATCACTATCAAAAGAAGACGCTTTACCCTTTTGTATCATATATAAAAAGGGGATTATTCAAAAGTAAAATTGTTAAGGAATTAAAAATAAAATAAGGGCTATAATCCTCGTATAAAAATATATATGAGGATTATTCTTCGTCAATTTTAGAAATAAATTGATAAAAAGTGTGAAAAATTGTAAAATAAGAAATAGGTGATAAAATGAAATGGAAAATTAGTGATGTTGTTATTGACAATAGAGTAGTAATAGCACCTATGGCAGGAATTGGCAATGTTGCTTTTAGAAAAATATGTAAAAAAATGAATGCAGGTTTAATCTATGCCGAAATGGTAAGTGATAAGGCATTAATATATGAGAATGATAAAACCTTCGCTATGCTTAAAGTAGATGAGGATGAACAACCAATTACAATGCAAGTATTTGGTGGAGATATCAAAACTATTGTAGAAGGGGCAAAGATAATAGATAAACAAAGTAATGCTAAAATTATTGATATAAATATGGGATGCCCTGTATCAAAAGTTGTTAAATCAGATGCAGGGGCAAAATTATTATTAGAACCAGATAAAATTTATGAAATTGTTTCTCGAGTGGTAGATTCAGTATCTAAACCAGTTACTGTAAAAATGAGAACAGGTTGGGATAGCAAGAGTATTTATGCTTTAGATATTGCTTTAAAATGTGAAAAAGCTGGGGCTAAGGCA
This sequence comes from Haloplasmatales bacterium 4B, assembly GCA_003586005.1. GTDB lineage: Bacteria > Bacillota_I > Bacilli_A > Haloplasmatales > Haloplasmataceae > NSKI01. The sequence goes on from NSKI01000031.1 coordinate 11,067, forward strand.
ATCGCTATTCATGGGCGAACAAGATCACAAATGTATGAAGGAAATGCTGATTGGAATATCATAAAGCAAGTTAAAGAGGTAATTAAAACTATACCAATTATTGGCAATGGTGATGTAAAAACGGCAATGGATGCCAAAAAAATGATAGATGAAACAAAAGTTGATGCAATAATGATTGGAAGAGCAGTACTTGGAAACCCTTGGATTATTAACCAAACGGTCCATTATCTAGAAACTGGTAATCTAATAGATGAACCAACAGCTTCAGAAAAAATACTACAGGCTATAGAACATTTAAATGCTTTGATTGATCTTAAGGATGAGAAAGTTGCTGTATTAGAAATGAGGAGTCATATACCTTGGTATATTAAAGGAATGTATGGTGCATCGAGTATAAAAAGATTAGTTCATACCATTCGAAATGCAAAAGATATGGAACAATTATTAAAAGACTATTTGCAAAAGCTAAACGATTATTCATCATAAATATTAATAGTGGGTGGAATGTATGGAAAAAAAATATATTATGGATAGATTTGTTTCGTTATGTTATGATTATTTATTTGTTTTAATTGTACTTGGATTAAGTACAAGTGCAATTTACATTTTAAATAAGTATTTGTGGAATTTAGAGCATGTAAAGTTAATCATAATCTTTATTAATATAATTTTATATTTATTTGCTTATACATTACTGTCTTTAAAATTAAATGGATCATTTGGGAAGTATTTAAATGATCTATATATTGAACCAACTCAAGGGAAAATTACTTTTGGGAGGGTCTTATTTAGAGAAATAATAATGAAACAATTATTATATATTACAGTTGTTGGATTATTAATAGATATAATATTTTTTATATTTAAAAAAGATACTATGCATGACTATTATTTAAAAACAAAAGTAATTAAAAAATAAATAATATATAGTTGTTAAATTCATTATATATTTGGTATAATAGTTTAAGTTAATCAATAAGGAGTGAAGTCAATGAGCGATCAATTAAAAGATAGCGAGTTAAACTTAAATGAACAAATGATGGTTCGCCGTGAAAAACTAGATTTTTTAAGAGAAAGAGGAGTAGATCCATTTGGAACTCGTTTTAATAGAACTCATAATACAAAACAAATAAAAGAATTATTTGAAGATATTGATAAGGAATTATTAGAAGAGCAGCATAATACTATTGTAACTGCTGGCCGAGTAATGACTAAAAGAGGTCAAGGGAAAGCTGGTTTTGCAAATATCCAGGACCAACATGGACAAATTCAAATATATTGTCGAAAAGATCGATTAGGAGATAATTATGAATTGTTTACTAAAGCTGATTTAGGTGACATTATAGGGGTAAAAGGTGAAGTTTTTAAAACTCGTACTGGTGAATTAACAGTTAAAGTAGATGAGTACATTCATCTTTCAAAAGCTTTACGCCCACTACCTGATAAATTTCATGGGTTACATGATATAGAAGAAAGATATAGAAGAAGATATGTTGATCTAATGGTAAATGAAGAGAGCCGTCGCCGTTTTGAAATTCGTTCAAATATTATGTTTGCTTTAAGAAAATATCTAAATGATTTAGGGTATTTAGAGGTTGAAACACCTATATTAAATACTATTTTGGGTGGGGCAGCAGCAAAACCATTTATTACGCATCATAACACTCTTGATTTGGACATGTATTTACGGATTGCTCCTGAATTGTGGTTAAAAAGATTAATCGTTGGCGGATATGATGGGGTTTATGAAATTGGCAGATTATTTAGAAACGAAGGAATGTCTTATAAACATAATCCAGAATTTACAACAATCGAGTTATATTTAGCCTACTCTGATATGGAAGGAATGATGGATTTATCAGAAAATGTCATTTCTTATTTAGCAGAGGAAGTATTAGGAACTTCTGAAATAGAATATGAAGGAACTAATGTTAGCTTAGCTAAAGGATTTCGCAGATGGCATATGGTTGATGCCATAAAAGAATATTCTAATGTTGATTTTTATCAAGAAATGACATTTGCAGAAGCTAAGGAAATCGCTAAAAACCATAACATTGATGTACCAGCTCACTATACTGGAGTTGGACATATAATTAATGCCTTTTTTGAACACTATGTAGAAGAGAAGTTAATACAACCAACATTTATTTATGGACACCCAGTTGAAATTTCACCTCTTGCTAAACGAAATAAGAAAGATCCACGATTCACTGACCGCTTTGAGTTGTTTATAGTGGGAAGGGAATATGCTAATGCATTTAGTGAATTGAATGATCCAATCGATCAAAGAGCGCGTTTTGAATCTCAATTAAAAGAAAGAGAATTAGGTAATGATGAAGCAAATGATATGGATGAAGACTTTGTTGAAGCTTTAGAATATGGTATGCCACCAACAGGTGGAATTGGTATCGGACTTGATCGACTTGTCATGCTTTTAACTAATTCGTCATCAATTAGAGATGTATTATTATTTCCAACAATGAAACCTATAAAATAAGAAAAGCCTGTCTATTGTTTTAGACAGGTTTTTCTACTAAAGAATAACTATAATAAGATCCAGGAGTACTAAACATGTGGTGACATAAGTTAGTGTCTTAATAATCATTATCTCAAATTTATTATAAATTAAATCAAAGATAATAAAACCGGTTATAAAGCAAACAACTATACCTACAAACTTATAAAAATCTGAATTAGGTGTAAATCCCTTAAATACGAAAATGATTAAGAAAAAAAGATTTAAAATAGCTAGATATAATTTGTTGTTCAAAAAAATCCCCCTCGTAAAAAAACTTAAGTAAAGTATATCATTTTAAATATAATAATCAAGTTATAAACAATTATTTTAATAGAAATCGTTATACGAAATAACCTATAATTTGTCAAGACACTATAAAAAAAATGCTTTTCATTAAAAAATAGTATGGTATAATAATAAATAGATTATAAAGGGAGATAAACTTATGAAGAAAAAAAGAAGAAGATTTGGTGATAGGTATGATGGAAGATTATTAAAGAAAATTGATCCTATTTTTAAAATGATACCTTTTATTATGAAAGAACGTGTAGATGCTCAAGTCTACTTTAACGATAAGATTATTCTTGATAAAACAGAAAAATTTATACATACAAAAAGAAAAGAAGGGATTAATGTTACTTTTTTACATATACTGATGGCAGCAATGGTGAGAACGATTTCACAAAAGCCCAAAATAAACAGATTTATTGCAGGAAGAAAAATTTTTGCTCGTAATGAAATCTTAATTAGTCTAGCTGTTAAGAAAGATATGAAAGAAGATAGTTCTGAAACTACGGTTAAAATCAAATTTGATCCAACTGATAATATTTATGAGGTAGTGGAGAAGGTTAATAAAGTAATTTTAGGAAATAAATCGGAAGAATCTAGTAATGATACAGATAAAACAGCAAAGTTAATTACCTTTTGTCCAAACATAATAATTAGAGGATTTGTTAAAATTTTGACTTGGTTAGATTATCACGGGAAAATGCCGAAGTTTATTAATAACGTTAGTCCATTTCATACTAGTTTATTTATAACTGATATGGGTTCACTAGGAATTCAGCCAGTGTATCATCATATATATGATTTTGGAACTACTTCGATTTTTATCGCATTTGGAACAAAAAATAAAGAAAAAGTTTTTGATAAAAATAATAACATTATTGAACGTAAATACATTGATATGAAAGTTGTTACAGATGAAAGAATTTGTGATGGATTTTATTATGCAAAAGCATTTAGAATATTTAAAAGATATATGGAAAACCCTCATCTTTTAGTATCTGCTCCTGAAAAAGTTGTAAATGATAATGAAATTTAATTAAAAATAAAAAAGTTGTAAAATACAATATATTTCCGATGGATATTTCAATAGAATATATTCATTCTTTGCATAACTTAAGTTAGTAAATATATAAATTTTTAAAGCGAGAAATAAACATTAATTATTAATAAAAATAAAATCGTAAGGAATTAATCAAAGATTATCCTTGCGATTTTATATTAGATTAAGTTATATGTAAAATATGCTATTTATTTAATTAATAATACAACAGCTTCACAAATAATACCTTCACCTCGGCCGACAAAACCCATTTTTTCACCTCTTGTTGCTTTGATATTGATATTTTCAATATCGGTTTCAAGTAATTGAGAGATTAACTCTCGCATTTTTGGGATGTATGGTGCCATTTTAGGTTTTTCTGCAAAAATTGTGGTGTCAATATTGTTTATTTTATAATTTCTATCTTTAGCTAATTTATATGCCTTAACTAATAAAAATTTAGAATCAATATTTTTGAATTTTACGTTAGTATCAGGAAAATGCTTACCAATATCACCTAGTCCTAGTGCACCTATAATTGCTTCTGTAATAGCGTGAAGTAAAGCATCTGCATCACTATGACCTAAAAGACCTTTTTCATAATCGATTTTAACACCACCTAAATAAAAATCACGATTCTCAGCTAATTGGTGAATATCTGTTGAATGTCCTATTCGCAAATCCATAAATATCCTTCTTTCTAATTAAAGTATTTATCATATAAACGCTCAGCATAGATTAGATCATCTTGTGTTGTGATCTTTATATTTTCATAATTAGACTCGATAATTTTTACTTTGGATGCAGTATATTTTTCAATTAAACTTGCCTCGTCTGTTCCTAAAAAATTCGCTTTTTTAGCTAATTCATGTGCATATTTAATAAGTTCGCTTTTGCATGCTTGAGGTGTTTGAACAGCATATAGAAAATCTCTAGGTAAGGTTTTTTCAATAAAATGATTTTTAACAAATTTAATTGTATCCTTAACTTTAACTCCAGGTATTGCGCAGCCATGTATACTTGCTTCTGTAACTAATGTTCTGATTAATTGATCGGTAATAAAAGGTCTAGCACCATCATGAACTAAAACAATATTATTTGTTACATATGAAAGACCATTATAAACACTAAATTGTCTTTCATAACTTCCATTTACAATTTTACATCGATCATCAAATATATCATATTTATTTAATATCGCTTCAATATCAAATTTATCAGATTCATTTACTACGATAATAATTTGGTTACAATTCTTGTTATCTAAAAATGCTTGAATGGATAATTCAATTAAGGGCTTATCTTTTATTGATAACAACATTTTATTATATCCTAAATTCATTCTTGACCCATTACCTGCCGCAAGAATAATTGCTGAAAATTTCATGATATCACCTACGTATCTAGTTAAAATAATTTTAACATAAAAGGGTTACTTATTAAATAAAATATTGATATAAGTCAGAATCTTTTTTTTCTAAGTCATGAATTGACTTAATTTTTCTAATTGTTCCAGTTTTACCACGAATTAATAAAGTTTCTGTCTCAGCTATGTTTTTAATTCGGTTAACACCGTCTAGTAAATCGCCTTTTGTTATTCCCGTAGCTGAAAAAATAATATTATTATTTTTAACTAGATCATATATTTTTAAAATGCTGTTAGTGGATACTCCCATCTCTTGACAACGGCTCTGCTCTATTTTAGAAATCTGTCGATTTTCTAGAGTGTCTCCTTTGACGTCGTTTCTTAAGAGTAATCGTGCGTTCATATCTCCCCCTAAAGCTGTAATCACTGCTGCAGAGATAACGCCTTCAGGAGCTCCACCAATACAATACAATACATCAACATCGCTAAAAGGCATACAAGTTAAGATAGATGCGGCAACATCACCATCTGGGATTGCGAAAACTTTAATCCCTGTTTGTTGCATATTTTTAATTAAATCAGCATGCCTTGGTTTAGCAAGTGTAATAACTGTTAAATTAGTAAGGTTTTTATTGAGCTTATTAGCAATCAATTTCATGTTATCTAGTATTGGTAAATTTAAATCAATTACTCCCTTAGCCTTAGGTCCTACAATCAGTTTTTCCATATACATATCAGGTGCTTTTAAGAAAGTGTCTTTCTCTCCAACTGCTAATACTGATAATGCGTTACTCTGTCCTAAAGCAATCATCCTTGTGCCCTCTATTGGATCAACAGCGATATCAACTATAGCTCCTGATTTATTTCCAACTTTTTCGCCTATATAAAGCATTGGTGCCTCATCAATTTCTCCTTCACCAATAACAATTTCACCATTAATGTTAATTCTATTTAACATTGATCTCATCGCAATAACTGCTGCTTGATCTGCACTAAACTTATCCCCACGTCCTAGCCATTTATAAGAAGCAAGTGCAGCAGCCTCTGTAACCCGAGAAAATTCTAAAGCTAATTCTCTATTCATTTTAAATCCTCCAAATAATAATTTGATTTAAAGAAAAAAAACTTTACTTATTAGTAAAGTTTATAATAATTTATTCCAGTTCTAACAATATAATTATAATCATCAGCAGAACATGGAGTAACTGTATAAGTCATTTTACAATGTGGGAAAAGGTACACTAAAGTAGTCATTAAAAAAATGTTTCCGCAAATACATTCGATTGACGCCGCCTCTGTCATTGGGTTGTTTTCACAGCCTGTAGAACGAGCTTTATCAAATACAACATGATTATTTCCAAATTCACAACCACATTTTGAAACTACTTTTGACATTGTATCATCCTTTCAAATTTTACGTTATTATTATATCAAAGGTTTTTATTAAATTCAAATGGTAATTTAAAGAGATTAAAAGGGTAGATATCAACTGGAAATGAGG
>NSKI01000032.1 GCA_003586005.1 Haloplasmatales bacterium 4B
CTTACGTATTTTACGTCTTGATATAACTATCCCATTGCGGTTTAAAATAGCTTTAATTTTACGTGCACCATAAATGTTCTTACTATCTTTAAAGGCACTGATAATATCAGATTCATATTCTTCAACTTTTTCATCATTTTTTATCTTATTTAATTCAAAATAATATGTAGATCTTGAAATATTAAGTATTTTACACATTTTCACAATACTATACTTATGTGAATTAGCTTGAATTACTTTTACTTTCGTCCCATTATCAGTGCTGCTTGCTTTAAAATATCATTTTCCATTTTCAATTGTTGAATTTCTTTACGCAATTTAATTAACTCATTTTCTTCATCTGTTCTATTATCTTTCGCTTTAAATGAACCTGAATTTTTATATTCACTAACCCATTTATAAAGAGTTGCTCTTGCGATTCCATATTCTTTTAATATATTGCTTGGTGATTTATCATTATTGTATAGCGCAACTATTTGTTTCTTAAATTCATCTGTATATAATTTTCCTTTAGCCATGTTCAAATACCATCCTTTTTTTATTATTAATATTTTAACATGTCTATATATTTTCTGTCCAATTAATTATAACCTATCCAAAATATCTTGAGGTTAGTATTGAACATATTATTCCAATAGTCGTATTCTCTAATAATTGTAGACTAAATAAAATTAACGTGAATAATCAAAAAGTTTTTCAATTTAAAGATGTAATTAGATTTATAAAGAAAAATGAGAAGAGTGGTATCAACCTATTATCAGATAATCAAAAAGAAGATTATCTTATTAAAATGCTTAGGCAATGTAATATGTCAGTTGAAGTCAAAGAAAAGCATATAAGTGATGTCAAGATGCTACAGCATATTAAAAATAAATAGTGAAACTGTTTATTACAAAATTTGTTTATGATAATCTTAGTATTTTCTAGCAATCGTAATTGATACTGGATTTAATAATATTATGAATAATTTTGTAAAAATTAAAAATAGATGTATATCATCTCAATAAATTTGGAGAGCTTGTCAAGTAGTTTGATTATATTTTTGTAATTTTATAGGGCGAATTAGAGAAAAGACTCGATTCGCTCTTTAAATTTATCAATAATTAAAACTCAAGCGATAAACAATCAAAAAATACAAAAATTTGATGTTGATAAAATTAAAGATTTATTTAAACAAAGTGGATTGAAATAGGTGATGATCATTCAAAATTTTATCGAAGTTGATTAATCAGGAATATATATCATTTGGATTATTCTACCTTTACAATTTTTGAATGGCTTAATAACACATTATATAGAATTAAGCAATCCTATGATTTATAATAAAATCATAGGATTTTTAGGTATATAGTGTGTTTAATATAACATAAGTTGTTTCCTAAGGATTTTTAGTGGTCAATTATAAAATATTTTTGATGACTTTTGAAAAGAATTGAAAGATTTTGAAAGATATTGACGTAAAATGGTTGACTAAATGAAAGCGTTATTTTATAATAAAAATATGGGTAAGGTGATTGTGTATGTTAAAAAATCAAAGATTAGAAATAATAAGGAATTTAGTAAAAGAAAAACGCATAATTCATATCGATGAATTAGTTTCTACCTTAGGAGCATCTGAATCTACCGTACGAAGAGATTTAGATGATTTAGAAAAGGAAGGATTTTTAAAAAGAATTCATGGTGGAGTGCAGTATATTAATAAGTTAAAAAATGAAGCAGTTATGTCAACAAAACTAGAAATGAATAGTTTAGAAAAAGATGAAATTGCAAAACTTGCTTCTAGTTTTGTTGAAAAAGGTGATTGTATCTTCTTAGATGCAGGTTCAACAACCTACAATATAATTCCCTATCTTCAAAATAAAGATGTAACTGTAATAACAAATGGGCTTACACATATAAACCGATTAATTGATTATAATATAAATAGTTATATTGTTGGTGGGCATATTAAGCCAACAACAAAAGCTATTTTAGGCGAAGAGGCAATAGACTATATTAATAAATATTTTTTTGATAAAGCATTTATTGGTATAAATGGTATTAGTTTCAATAATGGGTTTTCTACACCAGACATTAAAGAAGCTGTTATTAAAAAAAAGGTAATAACAAGAAGTAAGAATTGTTTCTTCTTGGCAGATTCTTCTAAATTTGATAAGAGTTATTTTGTAAAGGTAGCAGAACTAGATGAAGGAGTATTAATTACTAACAAAATGAATGAAGAGTATAAAAATCATTCAACAATGAAGGTGGCAAAATGATATATACATGTACGCTAAATCCTAGTATTGATTATAAATTACACATTGACAAATTAAACATTGGGAAATTGAATCGCTCAGTACATGAAGCATATTCTCCAGGAGGAAAAGGCATCAATGTATCATTACTTTTAAATAATATAGATATAGAAAATAATTTATTGGGTTTTGTTGGTGGTAATACTGGATTATTTTTAATCGAACAATTAGGGAAGTATCAGAAATTAAAACTTAACTTTGTCAAAATTAGAAATAACACACGGATTAACGTTAAGTTAAAATGTGATGTGGAAACAGAGGTTAATGCAAGTGGTCCTGAAATTAGTGAAGAAGAGTATCTTGCATTATTGAAAAAAATTAAAAAATTAAACTCTAACGATGTGTTTGTTTTATCAGGAAGTATTCCATCATCAATAGAAAAAAACATATATAAAGAAATTGCCCATATTGTTACACAAAAAAAAGCAAAGTTAGTTGTTGATGGGACTAAGGAGCATTTATTGTCGACATTACAATATAATCCATTATTAATAAAACCTAATAAGATAGAGTTGGAAGAAATTTTCGATACAAAATTAAATTCTTTTTCTGAAATTGTTCATTATGCTAAAATCTTACTTAATAAAGGCGCGGTAAATGTATTGGTATCATTAGGAAAAGATGGTGCAATTCTCGTAACAAAAAATAAAGCGTATCATGCGGTGGCACCAACAGGTACAGTAATAAATACTGTAGGTGCTGGGGATAGTATGGTTGCAGGGTTTATCGCAAATTATTTAACCCAAAATTCATTTGAAAAGGCATTAAAATATGCTACAGCTTGTGGTAGTGCAACTGCTTTTTCAAAAAATATTGGAACAAGTTTGGAGATTAACAGATTATATGAACAAATAACTATTCATGTACTGGAGGAATAGAATGAAAATAACAGATTTACTGCTTGAAGATACGATGAAATTAGATTTAGAAGCAAATACAAAAGATGAAGTTATTGATGAATTAATTAACTTATTATATCTAGCAGGAAGAGTCAAAAATGTAAAAAAATTTAAAAGAGAAATACTTGCTCGGGAAAAAATGAGTAGTACTGGAGTAGGAGATGGAGTTGCAATTCCTCACGCCAAATCGAAAAGTGTTGTTGAACCTACTTTAGCGTTTGGTGTAAGCAAAAAAGGTATCGACTATGAAAGCATGGACAATAAACCATCCCAGATCTTCTTTATGATCGCAGCTCCTTATAAAGGACATGATTTACATTTAGATGCCTTAAGCAAATTAGCAAGGATGTTAATTCATGAGGATTTTAGAGAAGGATTATTAAAGTCTGAAACAAAGAATGAAATTTTGAATTTAATTAATCAAAAACAAGATTAGGAGGAATTAAAATGAATAAAAAATTAATAGCTGTAACAGCTTGTCCTACAGGTATTGCACATACCTATATGGCGGCTGAAAAATTAGAAGAAGCGGCAAAAGCAAAAGGTGTCACTATTAAGGTAGAGACTCGTGGCTCTGGTGGAGCTAAAAATGTAATCTCTAAAAGTGAAATTGATGAGGCTGTAGCTGTAATCATAGCTGCAGATACCAAAGTAGACTTAAATCGTTTTGCAGGAAAACATGTTATTCAAGTTTCTGTTAGTGATGGAATTCATAAAGCAGATGCATTAATCAAAAAAGCATTAGAACAAGATGCACCGATATTTGAAGCTAAAGGTGATGATGAGATTTCATCAGGTAGTAAAAACAGTGTTTATAAACACTTAATGAATGGTGTTTCTCACATGTTACCATTTGTTGTTGCAGGTGGTATTCTGATAGCCTTAGCATTCTTAACTGACTTTAAAAATATTGGTGAAAGCGATTATGGCTGGGGAAATTCCTTCTCAGCATTCCTAGGAAATACAGGAAAAGCTGCATTTGGATTCATGTTACCAATATTAGCTGGATATATTGCTTATAGTATTGCAGATAGACCAGGTCTTGTAGTAGGGTTTGTTGGTGGAGCATTAGCTTCAAGTCCGCTATTACTCGATTTTGAACTCTGGGGAGCACAAGTTGGATCTACTCCTAGTGGATTCTTAGGTGCTTTAGCAGCTGGTTTTATTGGTGGATACATAGTATTAGGATTAAAACAATTACTTAGAAATTTACCAAAATCACTAGAAGGAATAAAACCTGTGTTATTGTACCCGCTATTTGGTGTATTAGCTATCTCAGTAGCGATGATCGTAATAAACTTCTTTATGTCACCACTTAACCTTGGATTAACAAAATTCTTAAATAATTTAAGTGGTACTAATGCAATTATATTAGGATTAATCTTAGGTGGAATGATGGCAATTGATATGGGTGGGCCAATTAATAAAGCAGCCTATGCTTTCGGTACAGCATCATTATTAACAACAACTGGTGAATCAATATCAAGTGCTGTTATGGCAGCCGTAATGATTGGTGGTATGACTCCTCCATTAGGTATTGCTATTGCTACCTCATTATTTCCAAGAAAATTTAATAAGCAACAAAAAGAAGCTGGAAAAGGTAATTACGTAATGGGATTATCATTTATCACAGAGGGTGCTATACCATTTGCTGCTGCAAATCCTAAAGCAGTATTGCCTTCAATTATTGCAGGTTCAGCTCTGGCTGGTGCATTATCCATGGGATTCAATGTTACATCACCAGCACCACATGGAGGGTTATTTGTAATTCCTGTAATGCAAGGTTGGTATTTGTACTTAATTGCTTTAGTAGCAGGTTCAATATTAACCGCATTGTTATTAAAAGTATTATTACCAAATCTTGATACTGTTGAAATTGAATAGAATGTTATAAAGAAGTAAAATGCTTTAGCATTTTACTTCTTTTTACTAATATTTATTTTAGGTAGTCTATAAAAATACCTTAAAGAATTGCACGACAAAGATGTATAATGAAATATGACTAATAAAAATAAATCGTTTTAATAATCACTATTAGCATATTTTATTTTTATATTCTTATTAGTATAAATTTGTTAACCAAAGATTAGTCTAAGAGTTCAAAGATACACTTATTTGCGCCTAAAATGCAAACGTAACATTTTATTATAAGGTTATTGGATATTAATCCTAACTCTTATTGAGCATAGACACATCTCCTGTCATCTCCATTTACTAGAAAATACTAAATTAAATAATCTTTTTATAATTCCCATTGAAACGAAATTTCACAGGTAAAATTAAAGTAACTGTAGACTATAAATTAGGCGACAGTTATTTTATTATAAATTATTTCATATTTTTATACTTGAAATATCTCCATTAATTTTAATTATATTTTTAAGAACATCATTATTTGCTACATTATAAGAATATAAGAAAGAAATTTTATTAAATTTTCTGCAAAACTCAAGGAAATATTATTAAATTTAGTAAAAGGATGATTCCTTTTGCTTGATTTAGTCTCACTTAAAATTTGGATATAAATATGTTATAATAAGATAGCTTTTTATGTCAAAATGTTGAAAATTACCAAGTGTATAAATTGGTAAATGTGCTTATGCGCGAAGTTATAGTGATATAATATGTTTTAAATTTTAATATTTGGAGGGTGTATCAATGGATGATACAAATTTGCTGTATCCAACTAGTATTAGTGACTTATTCCCTAAAACAACAGTTAGGGATTGGATGAATAAAGGAAAAGAAATTATATTTAAAAAGGGAGATACTATAATTAAGCCTCAAAGCTTATCTAATTATATTTACCTTATTAAGGAAGGGAATGTCCATATATTTCATATACATGGAGATGGCAAGGAATGTGTTATAGGTATTTTATCTAAAGGCGACTTTATTCATATGTTTGAAATATTTACTGAAAAAGATAGTGATGTTTATGCAAAAGCTTTGACAAACGTTAAAATATCAGCTATCCACAAGAATCAAATCAGAAGGGTGGTAAAAGAAGATTCTGAACTTTCTATGGAACTTTTAAGTAATTTATCATTAAGACTTCAAGAGATGATAGAAATGCTTAGTCAAGTTGCTTATGGAAAGGTAGAGGAAAGGCTTTTGTTTTTATTTAAAAAGCTTGCGGATAGAAATAATGAACAAAATGGTTGGATTCCAGTTTCAGTATTTATTACACATCAAGATATGGCGGGAATGGTGGCATCAACTAGAGAAACCGTGACACTTTTAATAAATAAACTTACACAAAAAGGATTAATACGACAATATAATAATAGGATATGGATTAAAACTGAATAAGAAATTAGTTAATGTAATCCTCGTTACATACAAAATAAAAAGTACTTGATAATATATAATTATTCATTATTATTAAGTAAATGAATGTAAAAACAAATTATAATTTTGGGAGGATACAAACATGAATAATATTAATTTTAAGTCAGTAGAGCAAACAATTATAGCAATGAAGGAAGATCCAAAGTTAGCAATGAAAAAATTTACTGCCAATGTAGCTTGGAAGGATGGCGTTCAAAATAAGCTTACAATAAGAGATTATAACCCAATAATGGTCGATGAGCCTCAACCATTAGGAGGAACTGATACTGCACCAAACCCAGTAGAATATCTAGTAGGAGCTGCAGCAAGCTGTTTTGCAATTACATTTGAAGTCATTGCGAGTCAAAAAGGCATAAAGCTTGAGACTGTAGATGTAAACATTGAAGCAGATTTAAATGCGGCTGTATTTTTGGGATTTAAAGAAGGCGATGGAGGTATTCTTGACCCTAAATTAAAACTAAATGCAAAGACCTCAGCTTCAAAAACAGAAATAAAAGAAATTGCTGATATTGCTCTTTCAAAATCACCAGTGTTGCTAAGCTTAAATACAAGTATAGAGTTAACGGTAGAATAATTTAGATATTTTTGTGTTTTTTTTGACATTAATCTAACAGATAAGTTATAAATGAAGGTTATATGTGTTACTACCGCTGATAACTAAATTATAGTGAGCTTTACCATATGTAATCTTATTATCCATATAATTACATTAAAAATAATATTAACCACAACTTAACCGTTGTGGTTTTTCCATGCTTAAAATAAAAAGACAACCAATATCAGCAATTTCCTACTCAGCATCATCACCGATTTGGCACAATAGAATTGTAGGAAATTGCGGTTAAAATGTAGAAAAATTATTGCTACTGTTTTGTTGTTTCCATGAAAGATGATTTATCCCTTATACTATAAGATTTTTATGTTGTTTTTATTACCGATAAAGAATGATAGAACAGTTATATATGTGCATTGTTATGATGAATTCATGTATAACTTAGATTTATATTGCAATAGAACCCGATCAATGCCCTCTCAGATAATTATATGGGAAATAGACGAATGAAGCTGAGCTTATTTAATTAATCTATAATAATAAGACTATCCATTGTGAAAACCTCATCTACGAAAGTTGAGTTAAGAAAATGTATTTTCAATAATATTAGGTAATAAAGAATATATAGATTGTTTAATTTTGTTTTCTATTTCAGATTTTATTAAAAATGCCTTTTTCCATTTATCAATTGTCAAGTCACTCACACCTCTTCTTAGTGCGACATCAACCATCCGTTTTTCTAATATACAAAAACCATTTGGTAAAGCAAGGTAATCACAAATTTGAATCAACCTATCATACTCATCATAAGTAGTATTTTTAATATACGAACTTAAAAATTTAATTTCCTCTTCGGTGCAATCAAATGCTCCATTGAAATCAGAATATCATGATGAACAAATGAATGTGTTAGACATATTCTTCCCACTTCTTCATAACCTAATTTTTTCAAATACTGATAACCATAAATGGTATGATGTAAATCATAAACACCTTCTCTTCTACCGATATCATGCAGTAATCCACAAACATAAGCTTTTTTAATATCTAACGATGGATGTTTTTCAGCTACTCGTTCAGCTGCCAAAGCTGCATAATAAACATGCTTTACCCATGGACCAGGGTTCATTTTTTCCGCTTCTAGAATCATATCATGTGCTTCTTTTTTCGATGGTATCAAATTGATTCCTTCTTTCTCTTAAATTTATAGGGTTTTTATTCGCTAGTTAGGTAATAGACAGTCTGATGTTTCATTTTTCGGATTATTGACAATCGGATTTACTTCATAATGTCCCATATTTATAGATTGATAGGGAATTAAAAGTGAATCTAATAAATTAACATCAGTTATTTCAGGATTAAGCCATGTTTTTTCGTTTTCTGGGGTAAGAAAACAGGCATTCTATCATGTATCGGTTTCATATGTTAATTTATGATAATACAAGCACAAATTTTTTATCCATTTTCTTTTGAATAACTACTCTAAAGACCTGCAAGTGGTAAGATTAACTAATCAGTAACTTTAAAATGGTGAGAAATTTTTTCTTGTTTTCTTTTTTTCATTCATAAAAATCATCCGCTAATATGACACAAGGTTTCTTTTTATAAGCATTTTTAAAATTATATTCCTCCAACACAATATTTTTTACCATCATTTATTACTGATAATACTTCTGTTGATAAAGCGATATTACATCTTGGTAATCATCTCTTCTGTGTTTAAAGTAATACTAATTCTTCCACAAATTTCACTAATCCCTCTTGTTTACTTTATTCTATAATGAATTCATCCATAAGGCAAATTTAAATTTGTCTTTTATTCAAGTATCTCTTTTATAAAGTTATTCCATATAATATTCGTTTAAATATCGTTTGTATATCATAGACTTAATATCGTAAACTATAATTGGTGATAAATATGAATAGGTCTCACTTAGAACTAGAGCGATAAATCAAAAAATGAATACACAAATAAAGACTTAGAAATCGCAAAAGAGTTATTAGAACAAGAAGACCCACCTTTTCATGAAGAGATTGAGTCTGTAGTAGAAAAAATAACCCGTAGTGGTTATTTTTTTCATTTACTTCATTAATACTGAAAATTAATCAAATAATTCATTTGAAAATATGAGAATCATCTTTAAATTATCCTTTATACTTACAATCTATAATGAGATTATAAGTCTTACCTAATTATGCTTTATGTTACATTTATAATGGATTAATATTTGTTTGTTTTACCATAGTCTGTTACAATTAAAATATTAGATATTTGGGTAATTAGTTAAGGATACCTTAAAGAAAATAATTATGGCCTATAAACCTAATGGAGTAATACTATATTCTGACCGAGGTAGTCAATATACATCAAATGAATTTAAGGAATGTTGTGAATTACTTGGTATAAAACAATCATTTTCAAAAAGGGAGATCCATACGATAATATTATTATTGAATAAATATTTTAGCCTTGAAATGATAAACTAAGATAACCAAAAGTAGTACGCTTTATAGTTTTGATCTTATTTTTTTACATTATTTACTTGTATATAATTTATTTGAATGGGTAAAAAAATGAAAGTCTCTGTTAGTTAAACATGTTGTTTCTACATATCTTTTCCACTTTATGTTATAATGTAGTTAGATATAGCTATAATTGGAAAAGATTGGTTATATAAACCAACGATCACGAGATTTTATGAACATTTTAAATTCGTTAAAAAATGAGAGAATGAAATTGCGGTTTACACTGTGTGAGTATTAATATTTATAAATGAGGCAAATGTGGAAGGGAAAAAGAAAAGCAATGTTATTATTGTTAAGACTGTGAAAAAACTTTTTACGATACCACTACTTCTCCTTTAGAATACATAAAATCAAGTATAAAAAAATGTGGAGATTTTATTAAGTGCATGGTTAGAGGATTGTCATTGCGTTTGGTGTATAAATCATGGCCAAGATAGTAGAAATAAAGCTAAGTCTAGTTTGATAGCATAATATAAGTATGTAAAGAGATATAGAAAATAGGGAGTGAGGACATGAATAACAGAATAAATAGATCGATTAAAGTAAATAAGCATACAGTTAAGAACAGAATCATTATGCCAGCACTAGTTTGTTTCAATTGGGGTGATAATGATGGATTTGAAACCGTTGATCGGAGTGATCATTATGGAAAACGGGCTAAAGGAGGAACAGGCCTTATTATAGTTGAAGCAACTGCTATATCAAAAGATGGACGTTTAAGTGATACACAACTTGGGTTATGGGATGATGATCATATCCCTCAGTTTGAAAGAATTACAAAGCATTGCCATACTGAAGGTTCAGTTGTAATCGTTCAATTAGTCCATGCAGGTATGAAAGCTATCGGTAATCTTGTGTACTCTTCTTCAGTAGTTGATATTAAGGATAAAAGATGTTTGGAATCGTCAGTTGAAAAAATAGAAGAGATAAAAAAAGATTTTGTTTTAGCTAGTTTAAGAGCGAAAAAAGCGGGATTAGATGGAATTGAAATTCATGGGGCACATGGTTATCTTTTAAGTCAATTTACTTCTAGAGAAGTGAATAGACGAAAAGATAGGTATGGCGGTTCATTGGATAATAGACTGAGATTATCTATGGAGATAATCCAAGCAGTTAGAGATGCTGTTGGAGAGGAATTCATCATTTCATATCGATTTGGCGTGAATGATCCAACGATGAAAGAAGATAAATATTTTGCTAAAGAACTAGAAAAATTGGGCGTTGACATATTAGATGTATCAATCGGTATAGGTGCAAATAGTATTGTTGCGCCAGTTGGATTTCCATTTTCAAATATTACATATATGGGCACTGTTATTCATAAAGAAGTGAATATTCCTGTTGCCTGTGTATATGGGATTAGAGAACCAATTGAAGCCAAATATTTACTAGAAAATAACATGGTAGATATGGTCGCTGTAGGCAGAGGGTTACTAGCTGATTCAGAGTGGACAAATAAAGCTATTAATGGTGAAAGTGTCAATAAATGTTATCATTGTAAACCATGTAAATATCAAGTAGATGGTAGAACTTGTCCAAGGTATCATAAGTAAGTAATATATTTAGGTAAATATAACCACCAATTAGTTACAATGAGTAGTATAATTGGTGGTTTTTATATTAATATAATAAAAATAAAATGTGTAAAAGGTTATTGACATATGCCAGAAATTGAGTATAATAAAATTGATAATGACATATGTCATAAACTAACGAGAAGGTGAATCATATGAATAATATGGAAAAAAACCTTTAGATTATGTGATTAGGGGATTTCATTTATATAAGGAAGGTTACGAATTAGTGAGCGAAATAGGGCAATATCTAAAATGAACATGCTCAATGTATTATACCTGCCATTGTACAGGCATCAACGCTTATGAGATATTAAAAGGGATAATGGAAGATAAAATACAATATTTGGCAAATAGTAATATATCAACTATATAGAATAAAAGGAGAAAGTAAAATGAGTGATATTTGTGGTGAAAATTGTAACAGCTGCAGCGATGACTGTGATGACAGAAAAGAACAAGAGACCGATTTCTCAGAAAAACCTCATGAGCTGAGCAAAATCAATAAAGTGATTGGTGTTATTAGTGGCAAAGGAGGAGTTGGTAAATCGCTTGTAACCTCTATGTTAGCCGTGATGATGAACAGAAGAGATTATAAAACAGCCATTCTTGATGCTGATGTAACGGGGCCATCAATCCCTAAAGCATTTGGTATAAAAGAAAAAGCAACTAGCACTGAATTGGGACTATTACCTGTAAAAAGTAAAACAGGCATCGATATTATGTCGATTAACTTACTTCTAAAAAATGAAACAGATCCTGTTGTCTGGAGGGGTCCTATTATTGCGAATACTGTTAAGCAGTTTTGGAGTGATGTAATATGGAATGATGTAGACTATATGTTTATTGATATGCCACCTGGTACAGGTGATGTACCTCTTACTGTATTTCAGTCAGTCCCTGTAGATGGTATTATCATTGTAACCTCTCCACAAGAGTTAGTTTCAATGATTGTATCTAAAGCAGTTAAGATGGCAAAAATGATGAATATACCAATCATTGGAGTGGTTGAAAATATGTCTTATTTCAAATGCCCTGACTGTGACACAGAACATACAATATTTGGGAAAAGTCAAATTGAAGAAATTGCTCAAAAACACAACGTTGATGTTTTAGCTAAATTGCCAATTGATTCAAAAATTGCCGCAGCTTGTGATAAAGGTTTAATTGAACTTTTTCTCGGGGATTGGCTTGAACACACAGCGAATATTTTAGAAAAAGATGGAGGAAAGAAATGAAAATTGCAGTAGCTTGTGAAAATGGAATTGTAACACAACATTTTGGACATTGTGAAAGTTTCAGTATTTTTGAAACTGAAAACAATCAAATCATTAAGAGCGAATCTGTCCCTAACCCGGGACATAGACCAGGATTCTTACCTAATTTCTTAAATGATCAAGGCGTTAACGTAATTATTTCAGGTGGCATGGGTGGAAGTGCCATTGGTATATTTAATACACATGGAATAGAAGTTATAACAGGTGCAAGTGGAGATGCAAAGGTAGCTACAGAAGAATACTTAAAAGGTAATTTAAAATCTACAGGCTCTGTTTGCCATGAACATCAGCATTATGATGAGTGTGAACATTAATTAGATTTAAATTTTATAACGAAAATGAAAAACGGTTGGATTTTACGCTTATATGAGTAAATCTAATCGTTTCTTTATTTACCGGGGATAATAAATCAGTTTGTTGGTCTATGGGATAAATTAATCAGTGATTCGTGGAGTGAAGACTAATTATTGAACATTATATGCACCTGGATAGGTTATAATTAATTGGACAGAAAATATATATACATGTTAAAATATTAATAATAAAAAAAGGATAAATTCTTCATAAATTCTCCCTATTTAATTTTGTTAATTTGGGAGTGTAAAATAGTTTGTGTAAAGTTATATAAGAGCTTAAGGCGCCAAGCTCAGCTATGTACTTGCACAAGCTTTTAGGGAAATTATTTAAAGAACTGTCGACATCTTTTCGTTTGTCGACAATATATAAAGAGTTTTTCACTCTCTAAATTATTATTAGGACTTTTTCAGCAGCATCCGGTGATACCGCTCCTTTATTTATGTGTCAACAAGAAGATGATGTTGTAACTTGCAAAATCAGTATACAATAATTTGATAACCAATTAAATAAAGTGCACAAACCTTGTTTATGATGATTAAATAATGTGAATTTTATTAGATAGATTAATGTGCGAATCTACAAATAGTGAATTATACTTGATTTCTTACTAAAATATGTTATTATTTTGAAAAGAGGAATATAACAATATAAAATTTGTACTTTAGGACTTGATCTAGTTGCATGGACATAATTATAATAATTATAGCAATTGTTAAAAGGAGAAAAAATGAAACTACCTTATATTATTTTAAAAAACGTTGGTATTCATTTAATTAAAAATGCACAGTAGAGGAAGGTTTATGGAGACGAACTCAAGACATAAAGAATAAGCAAGAATCACAATGGAAAAATAAAGATGATATGAGAAGGAGAATGGTTCATTATAACCATAGATATGATTTAATAAAAAATAGTGATGGTACGTGTGATTTAGCTTTAGTTGATACATATATATGGATCCATTTGTGTTTTTCTGAGGAAGAAATTGAATCTTATTATTCTGATATAATCAAGGGATTGACATTAGGTAATTGGACGCTGGAACAAGGAACTTTGAACTCTGAAGATGGTTATGAGATATATTCAAAAGGAAATTTAATTTACACAATTACTAAAATGAAATTACACCCGGAAGATTTAAAAGAAAATAGAATAATACCAAAGGAGTATTCTATTTTAGAAATTAAATTGAGCACTCGGCAAACAATTCTAGAGGACGAAGTCAAAAATAGACCATGGGAAGTACTAAGAAGCGGCATAAGAAAAAAAGACGGAAGAGGAAACCCACATATTATTAACAATGTTTTAGATTCTTTACTAGAGTATTTCCCTGCTCAAGTTGAATGAGGATGTGGTCCTTCAATTGAAGCTAATATTCCACCTTTGAATTATCTGCACGATGTTTATTATGTTACTGATAAAAACACCAACAAATTTATATTAGGACATACAAACGATAAATTAGCTTATAATATTGCTGCAAATATTGAGGAGTCTCTAACAAAATTTACATATATGTATAAACAGTGCTTTCTTTCAAAACCTACTTTATTTCACTATATACTTAAACTAATGTATAAGAATAAGTTGTTGGTTGGACCAATAATTACAAATAATTTTGATGGAATACCTTCTCAATTAGGAATTAAGGAAGAATACATTAGAAGATACGATGAAACACATATTATCCCGGATGTAAATTTTCACCCTAATGCTAAATCGCTAATTGTTGTTGGAAGTCACGCTGATCGAAGGAAGGTACAAGCTGCAGCGCGAAAAAAGTCTTTAAAGGTGATATATATAGATCTAGAGGGGTATTTTAACGAGTCGAAGTTTATCCCGTATCAACTTGAATCCCCAAAAAATGAAGATTTGTTATATAGAGAGAGTGCAACTAATGCATTTACTAAAATACTTGACATTTTAATTAAAAATAAAATGATTATTATTAATGGAGATGAAATACCTTATGAATGCTGTAATGATTAAAAAAATAAATGATGATGTTAAAGTGATATTCGAAAATAAAAAGACCAATTTACCAAAAGAGATACAAGATAAAGTTGATTTGTACTGGGACTTAGTAAATAGCAATGACCGTAAATTTCGAAGAGGTGATGTATTTAATATTGTTAACATAGAGGAAACAAATGATTTACTAAAAATTTATGTTGAATTAACAGATTATGCACATTACTTATATACAACTAATAATGATATTCCAGAAGGATACGCTTGTAGAGTCATTTTTACGGCTGCCTTAGTAAAGACTTCAGATAATAGGCTGATTTTTGGTCAAATGGCAAAAAATACTTCAACTCCTGGAAGACTTCAATGTGCAGGTGGGGGAATTGATAGAAATGATGTTAAAGGAAATATTATAGATTTACACAATAATATTGTCAATGAACTATATGAAGAACTAGGAATAAAAACAGACGACAATCAAATTGTTAAAGTGATAAAACCGAAATATTTAAAAAGTGGTGGAACCAATAACTTTTTGGCTGTTATTTATGTCGTTGAACTCAAAATAACAGAGAACGAATTTCGTAGTATTTATGATAACTATGTTGAAGAATTGTTGAAGAAATCGCAAACTCCTGAATTTGATTCCATTGTTATATTACCTAATAATCATTTGTCAATAAAAACTTTTCTTGATAGCGATGTTAGACCTAGGGTGGATTATTTAGGAAAATTGCTTTTGCTTGACCTTTCATACTTATAAATGTGAGGGGGAAGAAAAATGAAAAAGAATATACTAATAATTGAATTCAGTTTGGACATATGTTATTCATTATAACTATATATCTTTCTATGCAAGTACAGATAAAATAACCTTAGGTAGTTTTGTTGTTAGTTTAGTAATCATACTTATCTATAATATATTAATTATTTACGTTGTGCATCTATTTTCAAAAAGGTTATTAAAAGTACAATAAAATACATCATGTCAAGAGCTTAGTGTTATAATTGTAAAATTATAACGCTCTTTTTATGTAAATTAATTATACGTGAGCGTCAAATAATTTACATGATTCTGGTAATTTATCTGACCTAGAAAAGCTATTAATATAAATAGTGATATCCCTTCTAATGTAGCGAATAAGAATGTCCAGAAAAAAATTCTTAACCACCATCATTGTGTAAAAGTCTTTTTCATAAGTTTTATTTGTGCAAGTATCATCACTGCCATCCTAATAACAAATACTGTGGCTGGTTATGGATTTAATAGCATCATTCCTAATCTTACAAAATAGACTTTTCCTTCATCAAATTTTACATATTTATAATTATTATTATATTTTTTATGTTATAATTAAAATATAAGATATATGGGTAATAATGGAGGGAATATGTTAGTTATAAAAAACATGAGTAAATATTATAATACTGCTCGACAAACTGTTCAAGCACTTAAAAATGTATCTTTGAAAATTGATGATAAAGGATTTGTTGTATTACTAGGCAAAAGTGGAAGTGGTAAATCCACTTTATTAAACATTATTGGTGGTTTGGATAATTTTGACTGCGGAGAATTAATTATTAATAACACTAGTACAAAGCATTTTAAAGGCAATGACTGGGATAGTTACCGTAACTCTTACGTTGGTGTTGTTTTTCAGGAGTTTTATCTTATTGAAGATTTTACTGTAGGGAAAAATATCTCTATCGCCTTAGAGTTACAAGGTTATCCTAAAGATAAGATTGATGAAAAAGTAATTGATATTCTTAATCAAGTGGACCTATGTGATTATAAGGATAAATTACCTAATCAGTTAAGCGGAGGACAAAAACAAAGAATTGCTATTGCCAGAGCTTTAGTTAAAGAACCCAAGATAATCTTAGCAGACGAACCTACTGGCAATCTTGATTTGGAAAATGGTAGATTAATATTAGATATACTAAAAAGATTATCTAAAAATAAATTGGTTATTATGGTAACGCATGATATTGATTTTGCTAATAAATACGGTGATAGAGTTATAGAGTTAAAAGATGGTTTAGTTATAAATGATTATCTGAATATAGAAGGAGTAAATAACCAGACAATTTATGATGTAGATAACAAAGATTATAAAAAAATCATTAAAGTTCCTAAGGGTGAAAAATTATCTTTATATACTATTAATTATAT
>NSKI01000033.1 GCA_003586005.1 Haloplasmatales bacterium 4B
AAATAATTATACACTAATAATACTAATAAACAATCCACAAATATTGTTCTCCACTAAATAAGTAATAATCATTGTTCTAAATAAAAAATAGTGAGATCAATAATGGTTTTTATTTAAATAACTTATGACAATTTGTCATAAGTCATTTAATATTTACTCTTTATAAATCGTATGAAAGTATCTTGGCTAATTTCATCTTTTTTAAATCTGGATACTTCTTTTTGATATCATTCATCCAATGTTAATTTGGCTTACAACTCGCATTTTGAAGTTCCACTGAAATTTTTTTATAAAAGATCTGTAAGTTCTTCTATAAATACAGTAGATACCTTGGCATATAAGTTTCCCTACAAACCAAGGTATTTTCTATGGTTTCTTTCATAACAAAACATGAAAATTAAAATTCAATCATTTTATATAAAAATTACTTGATTAAAATTACATTCATCCATTTTTCATTACTTTTACCTGGTCTAACATCTTTTGATATGTTTGCCTCTCTTAATTTAAATCTAGTATTTATTAGTAAATTCTCTAATCGCTTTTCATTAAGATCTGTAAAATTTCTTCCATTTCTAATTCCTTCATAGTCACCATATTTAAAAGACATATACATAACTCCATTGTCTTTTAAAGCTTTAAAACAGTTATCTAATATTTTTGACAGTTCATTAAATGGTATATGAAGTAATGATGCATTAGCCCAAATTCCTTCAAATTCTTTATTACTATTCATTTCTCTTACATCCATTAATAGAACTTCATTATTCAATGTTTTCTTACCTTCATCAATAAATGCTTCACAATTATCAATACTAACTACTTCGTAGTTTTTTGAAAAATATAAACTATCTCTTCCAGATCCAAATCCAATATCTAATATTTTACCTTTGGTAGGTAAATGTTTTTCAAACAAACTATATTGTGCAGTCATATCAACATTTAGTGTCCTTTCAATAAATGCTTTTGCATTTTTTGAATAATATTCTTTTGTCATAACATACTCCTTTATAATAAATATTCTATATTTAATAATCCATCCATACTTTGATAATATTCTTCTATATGATGTTTCAAGACATTTTTTATTTTGCTTAAATCATCACTTATCAACTTGTCCCAAAGGTGAATGCTAAAACCAATTTTGGATAAATCTTTACAATAATATTTAAATCTTTTTCTTTCTATTTTTTTAAATGAATTATCTAATATATTTAAATACAATTATCTAATCCTTTGAACATTATTATTAAAAAATCACTTTACTAACTTTACGTGGTCGACCTTTAATATTTCTTTTTTGTAGTTCTTGATAAACTAATTCACCTTTATTATTTAATATTTCTACAAAGGTTGATATATCTTGGACATTAATTATACCAATATCTTCAAAAGTCATCCCTTCAATATTACATAGGGTGCCTACAATATCTGCTGGTCTCATTTTCGTTTTTTTACCTGCGTTAATATGCAATTTAATTATTCCTTCATTAAGGGAGGCTCCTTTAGTCTCTTTGCGCTCAGGTCTTGTGTTAATTTTCTCATCAAATTTTTCCTTGAATTGCTTCACGGTATTTTGATCTGGCCAAGTTTTTAAATCAATAGTTTTTTCCAGATAAGCTTCTATATCATTCATCAACTGGATTTCAAATTGTGAGACTAAAGAAATAGCTTTACCCGCTTTACCTTTTCGCCCTGTTCTTCCAATTCTATGGACATAACTCGCTGATTCCCTTGGAATATCAAAATTGATTATAAGTGATATATTATCAATATCTATTCCTCTTGAGGCAACATCTGTTGCGATTAAGTAACGAAAATATCCATGTTTAAAATTATCCATTATTCTTAAGCGATCGCGTTGTTGCATGCCACCATGGATTTTTTGACAAGAGTATTTTAAACTTAATAAAAACAAATGAATTTCATCGACTTTATTTTTGGTATTACAAAATATAATACAACTATCTGGGTTTTCTATGATTGTAATATCACGCAAAAGATTTAGTTTTTCTTTAACTTCTACTTCATATTTTTCTTGAGATATACGTATAGTAGCAGGTTCTTCATCCTCTATTACAAGATGAATAGGATCTATCATGTATTCATTACATAAAGACTCAATATCTTTAGGCATGGTTGCAGATAAAAGAATCGTAACACGGTCTGCAGGTAAATAACTGATAATGGTTTCAATATCATCTATAAATCCCATGTTTAACATCTCATCTGCTTCATCTATTACCAAATAACTAATTTTTAAGGTATCAAGAGTTCCATGCTCTAGATGGTCAATCAAGCGACCAGGAGTACCAACTACAACGTGACTCTTTTGTTTTAATTCTTGTTCTTGTGGTTGTATAGGAGTTTTCCCATAGACCGCAGGTACCTTAAGTCTTTTAAATCGACCTAAATTAAAAAATTCTTCTTTTACTTGTATTGCGAGTTCCCTTGTGGGTTCTATCACTAATGCTTGAGGCTTGTTTTCATCCCAATCAATCATTTCACATATTGGAATCGCAAAAGCTGCTGTTTTCCCACTACCGGTTTGTGATTTAACGATTATATCCATCTTTTCTAGGATAACTGGTATAACTTGATCTTGTACACTGGTAGGATTTTCATAATTTAACTTCTCAATTGCTTTTAATATCTGATTACTTAAATTAAAATCACTAAATTTATTCACTGAATCATCTCTTTCTGTATCAATACTTATATTTTATCCATATAACTTCCTACTTTACACCATATTATAACATAAATTTATAAACATAAAAAAAGATACTTAATTTTAGTGATTAAGCATCTATAAATTATCTTTTCATAAGCGGCACTGATAATTGGACAAAAATAAAGATAATTAAAGATAATTCAGGTAAATATCTCATTGTAAAAATGTGTGTATTTTTAAGTGTGTCAAGATTTACTTATTACTATGAAGCAAAGACAGTAAAAATAGACACAGATCTTTAAAATGATATTTGGAAATATATAATTTAAGTCGTAATAATTATGGTTTAGGTTCCTAGGGAGATTATTTATAAACTATTTTCATAGTTTTAGGATAATTGCCTTTTATTTGATATCCATCTTGATTCCAATCAATTTGACAATCATAGGTTTCATCTTTATATACATAGCTACCTTCTTTACCAAATAACCATAATACTAGGTTTGCATCATAATTTAGTGTATTACTTACTTTTGAAGGTAATTGATCATCACTCATATTTAAAATAATGGCATCTCCATCTTTAATATAAACATGTAATTTATCAATAGATGTTTCTATATCATAATGTTTATTACCTAAAAACGTTTGTCCTGTCATTAAGTCATGCCATGTTCCTTTTGGAAAATATACATTTAATGTTTCTAAATTTTCTTCTAAAACAGGAGCAACCATTAAGTCTCCAAATAAATACTGATCATGTTTATGAATCACTTCAGAATCATCATGAAAATCAATCATTAAGTGTTTCATAAGCGTTTTTTTCTCCTCAACAGCTTTGATTGATTCACTGTAGATATATGGTAACAAATTCATTCTTAACCAATATAGATTTCTAATCATTGGAATTAAATCTTCTCTGTCATTTTGTTTAACAATGTTCCACGGTGTTCTTTCATTATTCATCACTTTTGATGCATCTAATAATGCAAATTGTCCACCAACTGGTTCTGAATGAAATTGCATCACGGGCGTAAATAATGCCATTTGAGTAGATCGAATATACAAATCAAGTGATGGTAAATCACCAGCAAAGCCACCAATATCAAAGGACCAAAATGCTTGGCCAGATAATGATGCATTTATTCCTGCACGATAAATATTTCTAAATTCATCCCATGTTGACTTTTGATCACCAGCCCAATTAATGGTTACGGATTGTTGTCCAATATATCCTGCTCTAGAAAATAATGCTCGATCTTTCCCGACAAATCGATGATATGCTTCAATATAATCTTTAGGATATTGATTAATCATATCTTTACCTAAAAGACCATTTGAAAATTTAATCTCATCATTATATACAAACTCTCCACCGTCTGTTTTAAATCCATCAACACCTATATCTAATAAATATTTTCTTTTACCAAACCACCAATCATACATCTTTTGATTTGAAAAGTCTGGAATATATGATTCTTTAAACCAATGTCCTTCTGGAATTGTATATGGACTTTCGTTTTGATGTTTAGCTACCAAATTATTTTTGACAACATATATTTGATCTATTTCATGTTGTATATTTCTTGGTTCATGTGGTTCTAATGCTTTAACTGCAGAGACTTGCCATAAGATAAGTCTTAATCCTTTTTGATGTATATTGTCAATCATTTGTTTTGGATTTGGCCATTTAGCGTCTTCTTTAAAACTAAAGTCATTATAGTTGTGATTTCCTTCTTTAGGTCTATATTCTGCTTGATTAAATATGTAAAAAGTGGATTCATCACTCCATTGTTCAAGCACAATAGTTGTAAATGGAAAATCTAATTTCTCAATTATATTCAATTGTTCATCCACTATCTTTTGACTATTCCAACGATGAGCTGACATCCATGGGCCAAATGCCCATTTTGGTGGTAACAAAGAATCTCCTGTTAAGTCTATAAAGTCTTTAATGATAACATCATAACTACCATTTAATACATATAATTGAGCATCATCTTCTATATTAGATATATCAATGTTAATCCCCTGTGATAAATCAAAAGTAATCGCTCGCCTAGTTTTAATAAATATACCAACTTTACAATCTAAAAAGAAAAATGGTAATGGTAAATATGTTTTTTCGTTTTGATAACAAAATTGTTCAACGACTTTATTTTCAATAATTGTTTGTTTATGATCAATAGTGTTGTATTTTTCCCCGAAACCAAAAACATGGTTGAAATCACCTTGAATTTCTACTCGCATTTCTTTGATAGTTATGGTTATAGGGTTAATTTCAAAATATTCGTCTACTAAACCATTTAGATTTATTTCTTTAATAATCATGTAGTTGATCTCCTTACTTCAGAAATTACATTGCTAAATGCGGCACAAACAAACTCAGCATTTGCCCACACCAAAGGATTAATAAATGAATTTTTCTCACAACGAGCACTAATTGCTTCAGGACACAATCCATAGTCATTTTGATGATTAATAATCCATTTCATAATATCCTGATAGGTTTGATAATCATCTAAAAGATATGAAACAACTGCAGCACCTGCAGTATTAAATATCCAGGGACCATCATGATATTCTTGTTCACTATATCCAAAACCATAATTATAATACGTTCCAACTTTTAATAATGTATAAAAATTCTTTTTATACTGCTCTGATATAGGATAGCCTAAACTTGCAGCAAGTAATTGTGGTGTATCGTATCTTCTAATAATTTCATTATGATAAGTTACATATCCATATGGATAAAATATATCATCAACAAAAGTATTTTCAATCGCTTCATTTAATAATTTATACATTCTGCTCCATTTTGAATGATCATCTTTACAATCTAAATTCTTAGAAAGATCGATTGCTGCTTTTAGCCCCCCTGCAATAAACATATTTGTTGAAACAATATATGCTGGTCCATAGACGCCTTCATTTACCCCTCCTTCTGGGCCACACAATCCATTTTTGGTTTCAATATGATCTAATATATTAACAACATTCTTTAAATGTTCATATGTGCATACAAGTTTTCCTGTTAATTTGTAATAATCATAAATGACCCTAACAAAATACCCGATTGAATCAATTTGCGAGAATACATTGTTATTCGCACCTTCATCCGGAATTTTATCACCATTGTATCTTTGATAAAACTCACCATTATCTTTAACTTCACAGGATAATAAAAACTTAATAATCGATTCAAAATCTTCATACAGTCCAGCGTATAAAAATGCTCTTGACCCCATTAGTGCATCTCTGACATAAAAACATGGTTTACCATTAGCAAAATAGTGACCTGTTAAATCAGCTGGTAAAAAACCATTTAATAATGCACCTTTAAGTGCTACTAATGTTGTTTTTACTTCATATTGATACGATTCTGCTGAATTTACATTTTGTAAATATCTTTCCCAATATAATTTAATGTCATTAAACTCATTAATAAAACTAAAATGTTTTAATCGATGTTTTAAGTCTTGCTCATTATCAGCAATCACAATAGCCCATTCATAGGTAAAATTAGCTTGAGGTTCTAGCTCTATATAATGATTTAATGATGTTGAAATCGGCATGGTTGAAGAAATTTCATTTTGATACTTGTTTTTATCATAGATTATATCTTCTAATCCATGATACATAAAGCCACTTGGTGTATCTAGTGATACGTAAATCACATCATTATATTTTGAAATAATTCCTACATGTTTATCTTCAATATTTAAAAGTACATTTTGATGATCTTCTTTACATTTAGTATGAAGTCCAGGTTGTGTAATCACTAATGCAGATAGCTTAAATCTTTCTTTACTCTCACTTGTGTTTGTAATTTTCGTCTGAAAACGAATATAGTTTTCATGTGCACCAACACGGTCAATCTTTTCAAAACGATCATAACAAAATTGATCAACCATAATACTATGATTCTCAACATAACTCTTATGTGAATGTTGTTTAATCGCATGTCCAATTTTTGGTTTAATAGAATCAGCAAAATACAGATGGTCATCAACACTAACTACACTACATGCAGTATGTATCAAATCTATTTTATAATCATCAATAAATAAATGTTGCATACCAGTTGCTTTTTGATCTATAATGGTCTCATTTAATCCATATAATGCACTAAATTTTTTTGATCCGATAAATGTTAATCCATTATACATTTATTTAATGCCACCTTCCTGTATACCTCGTATGAAATATTTCTGTGCGAATGTATATACAACAAGAATTGGTGTCATAGATACCAATGAACCTGCCATTAGTGTATTATACTCTGTTGCATATTGTGTATTTAACTTACTTAATAAAACAGGTAACGTTACCTTATTTGGATCTGTTAATATAATCAGTGGCCAAAAATAATCATTCCAATAACTCATAAAATTGATGACAAATAATGTTGTTAATGGCACGAGACTCATTGGAACAATAATTTTTAAATACACTTGAAATAAATTTGCACCATCAATCAATGCTGCTTCAATAAATTCATTAGATATATTCTTCATATATTGCCTTAATAAAAAGATTGCAAAAACATTAAATATAGATGGAGCTATTACACCTATAAATGAATTATTTAATCCTAATTTTGTTAATATAATGAAAATTGGAATCCCTGTTACTTGAATTGGAACCATCATACTTGCTAAAAATAATATAAAAATCAAATTTTTAAATTTAAATTCAAATTTAGCAAATATAAATGCTGCTAAGCTTGAAGAAACTAAAGTTAAAATTGTTGATCCAAGTGTAATGGCCACACTATTCATCAATGATTTTAAAAATGGTAACTCTTTTAACACTTTGACAAAAGAGTCAAATGATACTTTTTTAGGGATCCACTCAATTGGAACTGCCATCAAAGCACTACTATTTTTTAATGAAGTTGATATCATCCACAAAAAAGGTACTAAACTAACCGCAGTGATTAAAAACAGTATTGCGATTACAGATAAACTTTTTAATTTTAATTTTTTATTCATAAAATACCCACTTCTTTTGTAATATTAGTTGTATGATTGTAATCGACACAATTACAATCAATAATATCATAGATAATGCCGCTGCATATCCCATATTAAAATATTTAAATCCATATGTATATATCCGTTCAACAATCACTTGAGTTGATCCAAGTGGTCCACCACCAGTCATAACCATGACTTGTGGGAATAATTGAAATGAATTTATCATTGTAGTAATTAAAACAAAGAATAACGTTGGTGACACTAAAGGCAACGTAATTCTTCTCAATGTTTGGAAACTATTAGCACCATCAATCTCAGCCGCTTCATAGACGGTCTTATCAATACCTCTAAGGCCACCAAATATAATAAGTGAAAAGAATCCCAAATCTTTCCATATACTAACTAAAACAACCGATACCATCGACCACTTCGTATCTGTGAGCCATCCAGGTCCCTCAATTCCGATTAGTCCTAATATATTGTTTATTAAACCATATTGTCCATTTAACGCTGATTTCCATATGATTGATCCAGCAACCCAAGATGTTAATACAGGAATAAATAATAAGATTCTAAAACCTGTAACACCTTTGACTTTTGTATCAAACAAAATCGCGACTAGAAAAGAGGAAATTATAATTCCTGGTATATACAAAATAATAAACTTAAATGTATTGCCCATCACTCGATAGAATTCATCACCATCAAAGATATTTTGATAGTTTTCTGCACCTATAAAATTAGGAGTTCCTCCAATAACATCCCATGATGTAAAACTTAAATATAAAGCAGAAATCATGGGAAGTAGGGAAAATATAAGATACCCTATAGAACAGGGAATCAAAAATATTATAATATAAAATTTAAAGTTCTTATGTAATTTTTTCATCTATCTTCTCCTACTTCTAGATTATCCTTATGTCTTATTCGTATTTGCTAGAAATAAATGCTTGTGCTTGATCTAAAGCCTCTTTGGCTGTTAATTCTTTTGCAATTGCACGATCAAGATATGATTTTAAATCATCAGCAATTTCATTAAATCTTTCTAATGAAGGTGGCGTTACTAAATAATCAAGCGAATCAAATACAGCTTGTTTATTCAATGGTGGTGTAATAGATTTATAAGTATCTACAACTTCATCAGTTAATGCAACTGGTAAATCCCAGTTAGCATCTGCTCTTAACAATGCTGCTTCTTCACTACCAGATAAGAATGCTGCAAATTTAGCTCCTGCTTCTTGTTGCTTTGATTTTGAGCTTACAACTACTGCATCTGAGAAGAAATGTGTTGCTTTAGTTTTAATACCAGGTTCAACAACAATATCCCAATCAAAATCCGCTTCATCTGCAAAAGTAGAAAATGCCCAAATGCCTGTGACAATCATACCTAATCTACCTGATAAGAACAAATCCCAATCACCCATGCCGCCTAATTGTTCAGCATTTGGTGTTACATTGGTTTCATTAATTCGATCAATCATCATTCCTAATGCTTCTATATTTTCAACTGAGTTTAATGTAAATTCTGTTTGATCAACATTCATCATACTACCACCATTTTGAACAACAGTTTTATAAAACTCATGTGTTTGAATTGGTCTAGATACACCGAAGATACCATCGCCTAATGCTCTAATTGCTTGAGCAGCTTCTAATTCTTCATCCCAAGTCCAGTCGTTTGTTGGATAATCTATACCAGCTTCATCAAATAAATCTTTATTATAAATTAACACAACATTTGAAAATTTAGTAGGTAATCCATATTGCTTACTACCTATTTGGAATGCTTCTAAAGTTGTTTCATGAACTTGACTTACATCGATTTTAGTCGTATCAATTTCTGATAATGCACCTTTATCTGCATATGCTTTAAAGTTTTCAATATTCAACTCATAAACATCAGGTGCTTGATTACCGGCAACTCGAATTGCGAGTTGTGTGAAATAATCATCATACCCTAATGTTTCAACATTAACTTTGATATCGGGGTTTTCAGTTTCAAAAGCTTCAATCATTGCAGCTAATGTTTCTTCTTGACCACCATTTGATGAAAAGTTTAAAAAGTCAATTTGTATTCTACCATCATCATCTTTATTACAAGCTGTGATAGTAAATACCATAAATACCAATAAAATAAATACAGTCAGTTTTTTCATAATCTACTCTCCTTATTTTTTATATCTAAATTGATCCTTTGAATTTATTGTTGATCACTTGCAATCAAGACAATAGCTTCATAAGGTCTCAAATTGATACCATTTTCCAATAAAACATCTTTTTGATTCGTAATTAATACTTTTTCGTAAGTTATCTTATCATCAATAAAAACTTTTTGATCATAGAAATTACATAAGACAATCAATTTTTGATTTTTATATGTCCTTTCATACGCAAATACTTCAGAATGATTTTCATATAGTAAATTAAAATCAGCCTTTTCAATTATATCTCTATACACACTATGTCTTCTATAATATATAAGTTTTCTATAATATTCTAAGATAGAACTTTGATCTCCTATTTGTTTTTCTAAATTGATATTTACATAATTATTATTTACCAATATCCATGGATTAACATCACTAAAACCTGCATATTTTTTATCATTCCATTGATAAGGTGTTCTTGAGTTATCTCTACCTTTTGCATCAACTGACTTCAATATGTCTTCAATAGAATAACCCAACTTTTTTCTTGTTTTAATCAAATTTAATGTTTCTATATCTTTATAATCATCTATTGATTCAAATTTCATATTTGTCATACCAATTTCTTCACCTTGATAAATGTATGGTGTACCTTGCATAAAGTGAAGTAGCGTTGCCAACATTTTTGCCGATTCTTTATGATATTTTTTATCATTTCCCCAACGAGAGACAATTCTTGGTAAATCATGATTATTCCAAAACAATGAATTCCAACCTTCATTATATAAACCTTGTTGCTGTGCTTTAAAGACTTCTTTAAGTTTAATTAAATCTAGAGGAAGTAAATCCCATTTTTCTTTGTTTGGTTGTTGATCGAGTAAAATGTGCTCAAAATTAAATATCATGGAAAACTCACTACCATCTTTATTTGAAAAAAGTTTAGCTTTTTCTACAGTTGCTCCCCAAGTCTCACCTACAGTGATTAAATCTGCTTTTGATAACACATTTTTTGTCATTTCTTTGATATATTCATGTAACTTAGGTCCATCGCCAATGATACCTTCATTTATTTCTTTAGCTATTAAATCAATGACATCGAATCTAAAGCCTTTAATACCTTTATCAACCCAAAACTGTAAGATATCAAAAATACTATCTCTAACAGGTTTATGATGCCAGTTTAAATCAGGTTGGCCTTTAGCAAACATATGTAGATAATATTCATTTGTTTGCTGGTTATATTCCCATGCAGAATCTAAAAATATTGATTGTAAATCTGATGGTACACTACCCTTGTTTTCTTTAAAGATATAATAATCATGATAGGGACTGTTCTTGTTTTTTCTTGCTTCTTTAAACCATTCATGCTCGCTTGATGTATGGTTTGCTACAATATCCATCATTATTTTAATTTCTCTTTTAGAAGCTTCTTCAATAAGCATCTCTATATCTTTCATTGTGCCATATTCATAATGAATATTTTTATAATCACTAATATCATATCCATTATCTTCATTTTGTGATTGGTATACTGGACATAACCAAATAACATCAATTCCTAAGTATGCTAAATAATCTAATTTGGAAATGATTCCTTGAAGATCACCAATACCATCTCCATTACTATCTTTAAAACTTCTAGGATATATTTGATACACAACTGAATTTTTCCACCACACGATAATTCTCCTCCTAGTTTATCGTTAAACTAATTTAAACAATATTATACCCATATGTTTTTATATGAATATTAAACTGACTCTCTTATCACTAATTCTACAGGTAGATAATGATGCTCAGCACTTACCGATTGTCCGTTAAGTTTGCTTAAAAGTAAATTTACTGCTTTTTCACCTTTAAGTGTAATATCCTGTTTTACTGTTGTTAATTTAGGCTCTGATAATTCTCCAATATATAATCCATCAAAACCAATGACTGCAACTTCTTCAGGAACTTTGATGCCATGATTTTTGAATCCATTAATCATACTTAAGGCCATAATATCTGAATAAACAAATAATGCATCAAACCGTTCTTTATGTTCTTTGATATATTGTCCTATTTGATTTCCAAATTCTAAAGATGGAAATCCTTCAAATACTTTTTTTGAATCAAATGGTAGTTGGTATTTTTTTAAAGCTTTTTTGTAGCCGTAATAACGTTTACTAGCAACTCCAATATCTTTCAAAGACGATACGACAATACCAATTTTCCTTCTACCTGATTTAATCAAATGCTCAGTAGCAATAAACCCACCTTGCTCATCATCTGTGACAATTACATCCTTATCATCTGTATCAATATATGAATCTAAAAACACAGAAGGTACTTTGATATCTTTAAATATGGTATCCATTTCATGTTTGATTGCCCCTAAGACAATTACACCATCAATATTCCAATTAATAATAAGTTTTTGTAAAACCTCATGACCATTAATAAATCTAAACATAAAGAAATATCCTGATTTTCTTAGGTTATATTCAATACTATTGATAAGTTCTCCATAAAACGGGTTATTAAATGCTTTATTTTTATAGGGGTCATTTTCCATTGTTTGCGGAATAGCAAGCATGATAATTTTTGATTCATTTGATTTTAATGTTCTAGCAAATAAATTAGGAGTGTAATTTGTTTCTTCAAGTATCTTTTCAATGCGTTCTCTTGTTTTTTTAGATACTTTAGAATATTTTTTGTTTATGACATTTGATACTGTCATTTTACTAACATTTGCCATTTCCGCGATTTTAGAAATCGATGTCATAACACACCTCGTTTACCGTTATACCAAAAATATACTACAACCGTTTTCATTTGTCAACAAATATAAATAATTTTTAAAATATTTATTTGTATGGTTTTATAAGAAAAAGCTTAAAATCATTATATATCACCAAGATCACAAAATATTTTATTATTATTTACAAAGATTTATTTTAAATAATTAGTTCTTTTTAGTTATCTGGGATGTAATATTGTTTTATATTAAGTATCTAAATAATTTAAATACATAATAAAAAGGCCATTAACTAAAATTACAACAGCTAATATCCTAAATTAAAGAACACTATAATTATTATAAAATATTACTCCCACTACTTGACATAGAACCATAATAAATAGATGTTGAATTTTATTACAACACATTATTTACTGTAAATAAATTGTATTTTAACAATTCTATTATATTTGTTTAATCAAGGCAAAAACATAGAGATATAGTGGCATCAAAATCATAAAAACACTAACAACAATAATTCTTCACCATTTCTTATTAATTTATAATAATATCAAAGTACTTTGGAGGTAAAGAATTCGAGTAAGATTTTTTAAAATGGTACTGAAAACAACAAATCTAGTTTAAAATAATACATCTAGTTTCTTATAGTATTTCAAGTCTTTTATAAGCTGCTCTTTTAAAAGTTTTTTTTTCTTGATTTCTAATGATGTGTTCGAGTTTTCAGACACAAAACATCCTTTATAGCTATAGTATAAATGAATCCATTTTTTTAAGTTCTTCCCAAGCCTTTTTTACAGTAGTAATACTTACTCGAATTCTTTTGCTGTTAATCTTAATGAAGGTAAATTTACACCTGGTTTTAACTCCCCTTTAAAAATTGGGGAACTTAATTGCTCGTATAATTGTTGGTAGATGGGACATTCATTCACAAACTAACCAATTATTCTGACAGAATGAAATTAATAAATCTTTTTTCTTGTAGACAAAGTAACCGCCCCTTTAATACTACTATAACGGTCGCATCGTGCAATCTTGTATCTGCAAAAACACATTTAAGCATAATTTATTCAAACTCTCCTATACAGTGACTTCAGTATTAAACAATATATTATTTTAATACTATTGGTACAAAAATTGTAAACTGGTGCTTTTTAAAGCCATTTGGAGTAGAAACATGTCCCATAGGATATCTCTGATGATAATAGATGTCGTTTTCTTCATTTGCTATACAATATTGATCACTACTATCTACTCTTCTCTTGAGTTCATAATAAGCTTTTGACTTAGCTTTCGCATTATCATCTGCAGTAATTGTAGCATATAACCCACCTGGAAAAATAAAAGTTTCATAACCATTGGTATCCTTTTCATTTCCATCTAATGAATATAGCCATTCTAGTTTTCCAGTTTTTTCATTATTCCACATAAAATCTCTTGGAAACAATGAGTTACTTTCTTGATATTTCTTTGACCACCACTTATCAAACTCTTTTAGACTTTTATTACCTGATCTTGCCATAAAAGTTTTTGGTAATTCAATCACTTTAAAATCCAACTTATTCTCCTCCTTCAATATAAATGGTTCAAATTTAGTCAACCATTTACCTCCACTTTTTCTTATTTCTTGAGGTGAATAATTATGAAACTCTTTAAAGGCTCTCGAAAATGATGAATGGTTATGATATTGATAATCAAATGCAATATCTCCAATGTTCTTTTTAGTTTCTGCTATTTCTCTTCCCGCTTCAACAAGTCTTCTTTTTCTAATATATTCGCTAATAGGAGTTCCAACAATAAATGCAAATATCCTTTGAAATTCATATTCAGACATACATAAGGTTTTTGCACAATCATTAATATCTATTGATTTCTTCAATTCATTCTCAATTTTCAGAATTACTTGATGTAATAAGTCAGTTCATTCCATGTTCTTCACCTCTTACTAATATTACCATAAATTTTAATCAAAATTTATACAATTTATGTAATTATTTGCACAAATACTATCAAATATTAGAATATCAACAAATGAGCCAACCTTCAAAATCCAATATGCATTGGTGAAACATTATACTATTTCATCTAGACCAGTTATGAAACTGTTTAACAACCAAGGCTAACCATTTTTGTATTTTTTAGCATACTTAATTTTAATGATTTTGTAAGATGATAGAAAAGTAAATTATATAATTATTTATCTTGACAAGACTTAGCTGGTAACTTTCATAATATTGTATGCTTAGTTAATATTAATTTTATTAATAGTGTTTCTAATTTGGCCAAAAGCTAGTTTTAATTGATACTTGATTTGTTCTTCACTTAAATCAAGTTTTTTCGCTATTTCACTATGTTTATAACCTAATTTTTTATAATTAATTATATTTATTTGGATAGTTGATAACCCACTTAATAAATCTTCAAATTCAAGTTTTTTAATTATATCATCTTCAATAATTGGAGCTAAATAGTCATTTTGATATAAGTCAATAAACATTTCAATTTTACTGTATTTGTTTA
>NSKI01000034.1 GCA_003586005.1 Haloplasmatales bacterium 4B
AGTTTAATTGGCCACAAACGGAAAGTGAAGTATTAAAAGTTGATTTATCAGAACTAAAATGGTTGCTTGAAGGCTTTAAATTAAGGTGTGGAAAACGACACAAAGAAGTTAAAGAAAGGCAAATTATATAAACAATATTTAGTTTATTTTTATCCTTGATAGCAATGATTTTTTAGTCAAAATATGTATAATTAAAGGGTAAAACATAAGAAAGTAGGACTATTCAGATGAGTCAAAATAATGAGAAAACAATCGAACAATTATTAAAAGAAAACGAGCAATTAAAGCTACAATTAGAAGCATCTAATAGTCGATTACAATGGCTAGAAGAACAATATAAACTTCTTCAACAATTCCGTTTTGGCGTTAAGAGTGAGAAAGTTACTGAAGGACAATTAAGCCTTTTTAATAAGGGGTATTTATGGTAAGGAATATGTGAATTTTTTACAGTGAATAAAAATTTTTTTTGTCACCAATAGTATTCACTGCCAAAGATCAGTCTTCTTTATTATTCAAACTAGCTCCTAACTTAGTGTGTTTTAAAATTCTATTGATGATTAGCATAGTTATCCAGATTTAGATAATAATTTTAAATATTCATTAGAAGCAATAGATATATTAACACGATCAGATTACAGATTTGAGGTTTAACAGATTTTAACAATTGAAAAAGTCTATTTATTAAATGTGATTTCTTTATTATTATTTTAGTAAATCAAATATGAACCATTGAATATTCTCAAAATTTTAGGTAGTATAGTAAATTGAATAGATTTATTAAAAATACAATAATTTATTAATTAGGGGGCTATATAATGACTCAAAACTATGTTAAAATTTCAAATGAAATAGTAGTTACTATGAATGTCAATGGAATACTTTTAGGTGCAGATGAATCATTAACAAAACTAAAAGAAATCGATGGGTACTTATTTAAAAAAATAAAATTATCAGAATTTAAATACAAAGATCACATTTTACAAGCAAATCAAAAATTAAATTATAGGTATTATCAATCACAAATTCAAACTAATATTAATAATATTGATGAATCTAGTTTTGTGGGATTTTGCAAAGAAAATGAGCTTATAATTGAATCACCAATAAAATGGGGAAATGGACCAATGATATTTACAAATCAAACTTACAATATACCTGAGCTTGATGCTATTGAAGAAGAAGAGTTTCAAAAAATTAATAGAATTGTTTCTAAGTTGATGATATTAAGAACAGCTGATATTGCTTTAGCAGACATTTTTATTGATTTTAGCTTTGTCTTTTTAATGGGTAATGTAAATAAAAGTAATAAAAGTATTATAGATGATTCTAAAACTATAATAAAAAACAAATATAAAATCGGTTTGATGAAGTAAATTATTATAATAATTTTCTTACCTCATATAATCAGTCTTATAAAGTATTGAAAGATATTATTGATCAATATACATACACATTTAAATTATATAATGATGGAAAAATCATAGAAAACTTGATTACAGTTTTAGAAATGTTATTTCTTAATAAAAATGACAGTAAATATAAAAAAGAATCTTTATCAAAAAGAGTGAGTGTGTTTTTAGGGAATGATGATGCAGAAACCAAAAATATTTATTTGAAAGTGAAAGAGTTTTATAAAATTAGGTCTGATTCAACACATGAAGGGAAAATCAGTAATATAGAGCTTGAAACTAATGATACTAAGGAGTTAGTAAGAAAAACTCTATTAAAATATCTAATGGAAGTTGAAAATTCATGCAATAATAATGAATTTAGCTCCTTTAAACAATATAAAAATAAAAAGATATCTAATCTAAAGAAAACAGTTTCAGAAAAAGATAGTATTATTTTTCAATAATAAAGGTATAAAATTGGAAGAAAGTTGTTTTTCTGACTCTGGGAAAAAACACTTTACTTTATAATGTGCTTGAATAAAGGATAAATATTTTACAACACTTTTACAACAAATTGTCAAAAAAACATCATAAAACTATAGCTAGAAAAAGTCGAAATTCACTACTAAAATCATCAAATATACCATATATATCTTAATAATCATTTACATTGCTTTATACCCATTTATATGGTGTTTATTCCATGGTAAGGAAGAGGTTGGCGGTCCAAGTCCGTCTACCAGACCATTTTTATTAAATATATCTTAATTATTGGTTCTTTAACAAGTAGTGTGGGTAGAAAATATCCAATAATTTGAACAGTGTAGACTTAAGCAGTTTTGCTTAAGTCTATCTTTAATGTTCCCATACCTTGAGTGATAAAGATACGAGCTTTGAAATGATAATAACTACGATAACCAAAAGCGATACGTTTAGTAACTTTTATCTTATTATTTATTCCTTCAATTACTCCATTATTATAATTAGTTGACATCATATTTAGAATATATGCTTTATTTTTACGAATTGATTTAATTGATGTTTTCATATAAGTTGATATGTTTGGATATTCATGTTCAACATGATTAAGAGTAGTTGTAAATTGTTCAGGATTTTTGTTTTTAATACTGTATAAGAGATCTTGATAAAGCTCATATGTATCACTAAGTTCTTTATTTTGTTCTAGTAAATAATTAACAATATCTTCTTCACATGTAAATGTCAATAATATGTGCCTGGTAAACATTAATCAATGTATCAACATCCTTCCAACCACCCATCGCTTGCAAGTCCTTAAGGTTAACATCTTCAAATACTGTCGCAATTGATGTGGGCGTATTTTATAAACTTTATTATCTTGTCGTCTTAGATATTTTTTAAATGCGCTGTATGGAACAGTAGCATCTTTTTGAATTTTAAATAAATGAATAGTAGACAACACAGATATTTCTGTATAAACATACGATCATTTACTGAGTTAAGTTAGTTATTTATTGTTTGATTATCTATAATATGATA
The DNA here is from genome assembly GCA_003586005.1 of Haloplasmatales bacterium 4B. Classification (GTDB taxonomy): domain Bacteria; phylum Bacillota_I; class Bacilli_A; order Haloplasmatales; family Haloplasmataceae; genus NSKI01. The sequence goes on from NSKI01000034.1 coordinate 2,910, forward strand.
ACATTGAATTAGTTTATTATTTATTCTTAAATAACGATGTTATTCCTTATAATAATTCATATTAAAACAGGTCTGATAAACCAGAAGGTATTAATTTATAACCAAAAAAATAGATTAGGGAGATGAAAGAAATTGGTATCAAATATGGGTAAAAAGAAGCTTACACTAGATGAACTTATTAAGATTAATTATATTGAAGATTATAGTGAACTAGTTGATTACATAAAAGAAAATATTGAAAGAGGAAAATTGAAACCAATTAAAAGTTCTAATACAAATGGTAAAAAACCAGCTCTTTATAATGCTTATAAGATTATACCTAATCAACCAGATTATAAAGAATATTTAGATGAATTAAAATTTAAAATTCATCCCTCTTTAAAAATTGATTATTATTTGAAAAATCCAGAAAAATATATTGATGATCGTCATGATATCCTAGATTTAAGTATATTTTTTGAAAGTAGAAAAGAATCCTTTAATGATGCACTTTCTATGAATGAAAGAAGCTTTGAAATTTGGGGAAGAGAAAAGTTTTTACAAAAAGGAAGCGGAAAAAGAATTTTAAAGAATTTAGGGCTTTCATTAGAGTCCTTAAATATTTATGAAACTACTGAACCACTAGCTTATTATTCACATCATAAAAATACACCACAAGATATTTTGATTATAGAAAATAAAGATACGTTTTATAGTATGCGCCGACATCTACTAAAAGGGAATACTGGTATATTAGGGCTACCTATCGGTACTCTTATATATGGTGGCGGAAAAGGAATTCATAGGTCTTTTCAAGATTTTACATTTTGTGTTGAACCGTATTTAAATTATAAAAGCAATACTTTTCTATATTTTGGAGACCTCGATTATGAAGGAATTATTATTTTTGAATCTTTACAAAAATCATTTCAACATGATTTGAAAATCATACCTTTTAAAAAAGGTTATGAATATATGCTAAAGAAAGCTGTATTAAGTAAATTACCAGATACTAAGATAGGACAAAATAAAAATATAGGGAATTTATTTTTAAATACTTTTTCAGAAAATGAAGGAAAATTAATTATTCAAATATTAAATTCAGGAAAATACATTCCTCAAGAAATATTAAACTGTAGAGACTTTTAGGAGGTACTATGGATTTATCTTTTTTAAATCATTTTTCCAAACGAATGAAACATGTAGGATCATATGCCTTACTTTTAAGAAATAGTATATTAAAAACAACCTTTAAACAATATGGGTTTGATGAATTTTATGAACAATGTAATATGATATTTATTATTTTATTATATATCATGGAACAATCATTAAAAGATGAACAGTGTACGATGGATGATATTGGAGGGTTTGTAGAAATTATCAATAAACAGTGGTTTAAAAAATCACTTTCTTACGATCACTGTAAAGAATTAGGTGATTTTATTGTCAATATCATACTAGGTAATGAAGGAAAGGTGATGTATTTCCAAGGTTATGATTTTGATGAAGGTGCCTATAAGGACATTCATATTAATTTCGTAAATAATAAAATCATTTATTTAGATGGTGATATTCGTAGAACTTCTTATTATTTGACAGATGATGGTTATGACTTAATGCTTTCAACTTTGGAATTAGAAGGGAATATGAAATTAACAATTCACGAAATGATATTTAAGTTGCATATCGAAAAGTCATCATATGATAAAGCTGTAGATGATATAAAAAATATATTTAATTTATTAAGAATACAAATTCAAAAAATTCAAGAAGCAATGAGAAAAATAAAACAAAATGCATTAAACTATTCTGGTTCAGAATATAAAAGTTTATTAGAAGATAATTTAGCTACTATTGGTAATACAAAAAAGCAATTCATTGGTTATCGAGAAAACATTCGAAACCGAGTTAAAGAGTTAGAAGAACAAGATATTAACATTAAAAAGTTAGATAAAAAAGACAGTGATAACTTGAACCATTTAAAAATTATTGAAGGTTACTTAAATCGCTCTATTGATGAACATCAGAAAATATTATCTACTCATTTTGACCTTAAAGCACTATATTCAAAAGAATTAGAAGAGTTGTCACAAATGACACTGATTAAGAGATTTGATTTAAGAAGTGAACTCTATGAACAGATATTGAAAAATCAAAATAGTATAAAAGCATTAGATTACTTCTTAAGACCATTATTTAAAAGAGATTTAGACCAAACCTACCAGTTAAATAAAGCATTAGAATTTCAAAAACCGATACGAACAAGACAATCATTTGATGAAGAAGAGATACTTTCTTTTGATGAAAACCAATGGTTAGAAGAACAAAATGCTAAGATACGTGATAAATTAAATAAGTACAAGGATTGCTTAAATACTATTTTAGTTTTAGCGAATAGCTCTGGTGAAATTACTTTATATGAAATAAAAAAACAGTTGGATGGGAAATATGGAAGACTGATTCCAACTGTGGAGATTTTTAAAGAAGTTATTATTGAATTATTAAAATCTAAAAATATTAATATTCAAGATTTAAAATTAGAAAGAGATGAACATCTCAATGATCAAACAATTCAAGATTTTCAATTAAATGAATGTATTTTAGATATAATTGAAAGTAATACAACTTTAAATTCCATTTCTCAAATCATGACATATCGATTAGATGCTAAAGAGACAGTTACCTTCGAGAATATTGTCAGTGAAAACGGAGATAGTAAACGTTTAATATGTTCAAATATATCGATTAAAGTGATTTAAATATTTTTGTATTAGATTCTATATTATGGAGGTGCTTTATGACTTACAACAATGAAACAATAACATTAAGTCAGAAAATATTTGTTTATTTATTTGAATATAGAAAATTAACTGAGGATAGCGATGGTATTCTTTACAAGGCTTATACAGAAAATGAAAGTATTATGGATCTGGTAAAACAACAAGGTAAGATAGCAAATTGTGTGATAGAACGCTATGGGAATGTGATTTATCTGATTCCAAGTGAAGATAATTATTACCTTGGATACTCCAAAAATCAACTAAAAAAAGAATTATGTAAATCAAATGCAACAGATAAAGATTATTATTTATCCCAATTTGTCATTTTGGTTATTTTAGTCGAGTTTTATTATGGACAAGGTAGCAGCAGTAAAGCTAGAGATTATATGAAAGTGGGCGAATTATTAAATAATATTTCAATTCGTTTAAAAGAAGGCGCTTCAAACAAAAATGATGAGGATGAAGAACAAGACGGATTAGCTTTTTCTAATATGTTAGAATCATTTGAAGCGTTACGAAGTGAGGAAACAGGATCACGAGCAAAAACAACAAAAGAAGGTTTTATTCATACGATATTAACCTTTTTGCAGAAGCAAGAATTAATAGATTATATTGAAGAAGACGAGATGATTAAGACCACATTAAAATTAGATCAGTTTATGGATTATAACTTACTAAATAAAAATAATTATCATCGTGTTCTTCGTGTCTTGGGGGTTACAGATTATGAGTAAAATGAATGCGGTAAGAATTATTAATTTAAATTATAATAATAATGGAATAAGAGTAGATGATGAGTCCTTTCATTTAAATGGTGATAGTACATTGATGTCATTAAGAAATGGTGGCGGTAAATCAGTACTTGTACAAATGATAATTGCTCCTTTTGTACACAAACGTTATCGAGATATAAAAGATAGAAAATTTTCAAGTTATTTCGCAACGAATAAACCAACTTTTATTTTAATAGAATGGGTTTTAGACGGTGGAGCAAGTTATGTTTTAACTGGGATGATGGTAAGGAAGAATCAAGATACTAAGGATGATGCTGACGAATTAGAGATTTATCAGTTTATTCATGAATACAAAACAGCTAATCTTTATGATATCCATAACATTCCAGTCATTGAATATACAGAAAAAGATAAAAAACTAAAAGGTTTTAGTTCATGTAAGCAACTATTTGAAAATTTAAAGAACGATTATCATCTAAAATTTTATCTGTACGATATGAATAATCAAGCATATAGTCGTAATTATTATGATAAATTATCGGAGTATCAAATCTATCATAAAGAGTGGGAATCAATAATCAAGAAAATTAATCTTAAAGAATCAGGCCTTTCTGAATTATTTGATGATGTTAAAGATGAGACAAAATTAGTGGATAAATGGTTTTTAACAGTTGTAGAGGATAAGTTAAATAAGGATAGAAATAGAATAGTTGAATTTCAAAGTATTCTAATTAAGTACATAAAACAATACAAAGAAAACAAATCCAAAATTACTCAAAATGAAACGATTAAAAAGTTTAAGATCGAGACATTGGTAATATTAGATTCTGCAAAAGCATTAAAGGATGCTCTAGAAGAAAAAGGTTTAGTAGAAAATAAAATCATGAATTTAATTTTTCAATTGAAGAAAATTCATGAAAGTACATCTGTAGAAATTTCTGAATTAGATAAAAGTATGGAACAAATCGAAGTATCTATTTTAGAATTAAATTATTCAAAATATTCTTATGATATTTATAACTTAATTGATCAAAAAAATGGTTATGAGCAGAAATTATTACAACAAATTGAAGAGATTAAATCTGCTGACCATCATTTGAACGATTTAATCAGGAGCATGAACATTCAACAATGTGCAAAGATTTATGAAGATTATCAAGAATCTTATCAAGATGTTATGAAATATGAAAATCAATTGGATATTATTAAGGAAAAGAATAAAGATTTTGAACCAGAAAGAAATTCTATTGGATATACTTTAAAACGTCATTATAGTAAAAGAAATGAAGATCTAAGAACAAAAATTGATAACTATGAAAACTTAATAAGAGAAAATGATAACAAGATTAAGCATTTAAAAGATAAAGTTGAAGCTGATGAACGTAAATTAAATCAGTTTCGTATTAAACTAGGTGGATTAAACCAAAAGCTCTTAAATTATGATGAAGTTGAGGAAAAGTATAACCGGCAATACAACGAAAATATACGAAGAAATATATTAGGTTATTACGAGGAAGAACAAATAGAAAAGATAGTAAGTGAAAATCAAACGATTGTTCAAAATAAGAAATTAAAAGTTAAGGAATTAGAGGATCTACAAGTAATCAAAAATAGAGAAGTTAAATCTAATAAAAATGAAATTGAAACCTTACGAAATAGTCTTAGTTCAATAAACCAAGAAATTACTAGGATTGAAGATAAATTAATTAAATATGATACTGAGCTAAAAGCAAGAAAAATCTCTATAAAGTACATTAATTTTCCTGAAGAGAAGGCATTTGATACTGATGAAATACTTAATACATTTCAAAAGAAGATTAAACAACTAGATGACAATAAAAAAGAATTACAGAAACAATATGATGCGTCTTATGATGATTTTAAAAGATTAGAATTGGGAAGAACGCTAGAACTTCCAATTGATTTTAAAGCGGCATTAGACCAAGAGGGGTTTCAATATACTTATGGAATGGAATGGTTAAAACGAAATAATAAATCCCATGAGGAAAATCAACAAATTGTTAAAAATAATCCATTTATTCCTTATGGTCTCATTATGAGTGATGATGAATTAAACCGCTTAGCAGCAAAAGCGATTAATGTATTCACTTCTTTTCCTATACCGATTTTGAAAAGAAGTACACTTGAAAAAAGTGATAATTTAGATTATTCTCCAATTCAAACGAATGATAAAGTGAATTTTTATGTTTTATTTAATTATAATTTACTCGATGAAGTTGAACTAAAAAGACTACTTGATATTCATAATAATCGTTTAGAAGAACTTCAGGGGTTAATTAATATCAAAGTTGATGAAATAGACTTTTATACTGAAAAATATCATCAAATCAAATCGCAAGAAATAAATTTAGTAGATTATAATCAGATAAAAAATCAATTGTCAGTAAAGAATGAAGAAAAAGAGAAAATTCAAAAAGAAATTGATACAAAGCAAACTTTAATTTCTGAGTTAGAAGAATTTTTAAACGTAAATAATTCTATAATATTCAATGAAAAGCAGCAAATAGATATCTTTAATATTAAAATTGATGCTTTAATTGATTTAAATACAGAGTATCAAAAATACTTGAAAGCACTTGATGAGAAAGATGAATTAGAAGTTGCAATAGAAGGGGTAGAAAATCAAAATAAAAATGATAAGCAAGAGATATCAGACTTACAAAATACTAATCAAAATATAAATAGTGAAAGAAGTAAATGTAATATTGAATTAAAAGAAATTCTAAATCAATTAACAAAGTATAGTCATTATGTAACTGGAGAAGTCATAAATCAAAATATTGAAAATTTAAAGATTCGTTATGAGGAATTAACTAAAGAAATTGATTTTACTCAGAAAAATATTGAAGAATTATTACAAACAGTAAAACAAAAATTTAGTCAATTTGAGAAAAATTTAAATCAAAAGACCAAACAATATGAACTTAAACAAGAGGATTATCAAAATGAAACCTATGATCCTTTTATTGAAGAAAACTTAGAATCTTCAATTAATGAACACCGAGCTTTACTTGATTCTTTAAAAGATATTAAGCGAGAAATAGAATCTGAAAAAGATGCTCTTGATCATGAGATAAAACTAAAAATAAAAACCAATTTAAATGAAAAATTGGGTAAAACAGATTTGATGCCACGAGAAAAAATTAGATTAACTGATTTTGACAAACTAGTTAGCCATGAAGAAAGAGAACTCAATAAAGTCAAAATGGAACATTCTAATCTTAATGACAAATTACAAATGTATGGAGAAAATATTTCAATTTTAAAGGAATACGATAATCTGGTGGTAGAGCATTTTATTGATTTTAAATTTAACATTGAAATAATGGGTAAAGAAGCGTTAGAACGGTTGAGAGTAAAACTCATTAGAGATTATCGAGATGTTAAAGAACAGCTTAATGTTCAAAGACAAGGACTTGATCGAGATATCAGCAATGTGCAGAAATTAGATGTATTTCAAGATGAATTCTTTAAAAAACCATTAAGTACGCTAAGCCTAATTGATGATCCTAATGAAGTTATTAATCAATTAAATACGACAATAAGTGCATATGATGATCTTGTGACAAAGTTATTAATTGACATTGATATGATTGAAAAGGAAAGAGAAAGTGTTGTTGAAATGCTATTAGAGTATGTCGAAGATATGCATAAAAATCTCGATAAAATTGACAAGAATTCAACAATAAAAATCAGAAAAAAATCAATAAAAATGTTACGTATAAACATCCCAAGTTGGGAAGAGAATGAGCACTATTATGAGAACAAGCTCAAAGATATGATTGATGAATTAACGGAGAATGGTTGTTTAAGACTAGATGACAATGAAAGTATAGACGAACTTATTGGTAGTAATATTACATCCAAAAATTTATATAATACAATTGTTGGAATTGGTAATATTGATATTAAGCTTTATAAAATTGAGGCTGAAAGAGAATATCAGATCTCATGGAAGGAAGTTTCAATTAACTCTGGTGGTGAAGGATTCTTATCAGCGTTCGTCATTTTATCAAGTTTACTTTCATTTATGAGACGTGATGATACAGATATCTTTGCAGAATATGAAGAAGGAAAAGTTATTGTAATGGATAACCCATTTGCACAAACTAACGCCTCTCATTTATTAAAACCATTAATAGATATCGCAAAAAGAAGTAATACGCAATTAATATGTTTAACTGGATTGGGTGGAGAATCGATTTATAATCGCTTCGATAATATTTATATCCTAAATTTAATTTCATCAAATCTTAGAAAAGGAATGCAATATTTGAAGAGTGAGCACTTTAAGGGAAAAGAAAATATTGAAGTAATGGTATCCTCACAAGTAAAAACTGAAGATGCAGAACAAATAAGCTTCGAATTCAATGAATAATTATTTTAGTACAATTAATTATTGCATTTTACACCAAAAAGGGAAGTAAATCTATTCTGATTTACTCTCCTTAATAGTTTGTATTTTTTCAAATTTTTCGTTTAGTGATTTTATCGTTTTAGGCTTGTAACCTTTATGGGCTTGGTAGATATTAATCAATGTATCAACATCTTTCCATCCGCCCATTGCCTGTAAGTCTTTTAAGTTAATATCATTAAATAAAGTCGCAAATGTATGTCGTAATTGATGTGGTCGTAATTTAAAAGCTCTATTATCAAGTCTTTTTAAATAATCTTTAAAAGCACTATAAAGAATATAACGACCATCTTAATTATCTTATCAGACATTGAGAGAATAAATAGCAAAGTGGAAATTCACTTTGATAATAATATAGATAGAAAATATGAGAACACATCGATAAATGAATTTGATGTGTTTTTTTATTATAAGACATAAAGTAGGTGATAAAATTAAAATCAATTATAATGAATTAAAATTGTGAATATGAACCATTCAAACAAAGTAATTGAAGACCAATGAGAGGCATAAATATAATTCTGTAATAATATAATAAATAATTTATAGTTTATTATTCCATAATAATGTTATAAATGGTAAAATTAGGTAAAGATATGTAGATTTCTATTAAAAATGGATAATAAAGAATAGTTGATAAGGAGAGCGTTCAATGGAAAATATTTTTTATATTAATAATGCAAAAACAGATGCGAGATTATTGGTTAAAAATGAAAAAAGTTTTATTTTATTAAAGGACAGTAAACTAAATATTGATTATGCACCAAGTTTTTTAACACATAATTACTACAAGAATTATATTAAAGGTAATAAGCTAAAAATGAAAAATGATATCTTACTAGAAGACTATACTTTTAGCAGTTCTTCTGGTGCAGCTGCTATAGCATTAGGACGTGCAGCAAATGGAAAAACTGAATGGAAAACAATAGATGGCATAATCATAGAAGAAATTTATTATTCAAATGATAATGAAGAAAATTATAAATTAATTAACACAGATTTTAACGAGTATTTTATGGAATTTAAAAATAATCAATATGACAACAATTATATGAAAGATATTGAAAAAAAAATTAAAAACTTTCAAGAAGAATATCCTTTGGATAGACTTCAGCGATTATCCTTAGAAGAGTATGCACTTGGTACAGAAAATTCTAAAGAATCTTTATCTGCGAAATTAGAATATGGTAAATATGCTTCAATTGGAAGTATAAAAGGTGCTACTGCTGCTAAATTTGGTATCTATTACCATCGAGATGGATCATGGAAAAATACTCGAGAAGATATTGTTGAACCATATAAATATTGGGAAGATTTTCGGCTAGGATTATATAAATTTATAGTAGCTACTGGAAAAGATTATGGTACATTTGGAATCTCTGATCTTTATCCAGAAATTAAAAATATGGGTGGAACTGTTAAAACTAAGTTATTAAGCTTATATTATCCTGATAAATTCCTTTTTATATATTCTAAATATGCCTTGATTTCTTTAATAAAGTATTTTGGAATTTATGAAAATAAATTATGGTATAATGAAACAGAAGATTTAAATGTATTGTTATTAAATTATATTTATAAAAATTATGAAAATATTAAAAATGAGAATATTATATTTTTAAGTCAATGCTTATGGGCTTTATATGTAGACATTACTAGTAAAGATATCGTTTCAGAAGTTAATGGTAATGAAAATGATAAAATACAAATAAAATCCGATACTGATTACGTCTTTATTAATGATGATGACATACAAAAAATTAATAACTTATTAGAAAGAAAGAAGAATATAATATTACAGGGTCCTCCAGGCGTAGGAAAAACATTTATTGCTAACAATATATTAAAATTAGATCAGAACATTAAAAAAGAGAATATAGAAATGGTTCAATTTCACCAATCATACTCTTATGAAGATTTTGTTCAAGGGTATAGACCAAATAAAGAGGGTAAATTTGAACTAAAAGATGGGGTAATATATAAACTAGCTAAAAAAGCAATCTCTTCATCAAATGAAAGATTTTATTTAATCATAGACGAGATTAATCGAGGGAATCTTTCTAAAATTTTTGGTGAGTTACTGTTATTAATTGAAAGCGATAAACGCAAGGAAAAATATAATACAACATTGACTTATTCAGATAAAAAATTTTATATGCCTGGTAATTTATACATTATAGGAACTATGAATACAGCAGATAGATCGTTAGAAATGGTAGATTATGCATTAAGAAGAAGATTTGCTTTTATTGATATTTTTCCTGCTTTTGGTTTAGATAAAATGAAAAAATATTTACGAGAAGAAAAAGGGCTTGATAATCAGTTTATTGATATCATTAATACAAAATTTAATAAATTAAATGAGGTGATAAGATTATCTTTGGGTAAAGGTTTTGAAATTGGCCATAGTTATTTCATAACAGAATATAGTGATACAGCTGAGGAAACTTATCAAGATATAATTACTTATGAAATAGAACCTTTACTAAAAGAATACTGGTTTGATGATGATGAAAAAGTTAAAGAAGCATTGAAAATAATTAGTTTATAGGTGATTTTATGAGCGATAGAAAAATACCTATAAAGAATATTTATAATATGCTATGTTATGTATGGGGAAAGCTAGATGAGATTGATAAAACATATTTAGATGCTATTGAAAATTTAGATTCATTAGATTTTTATAGTTTAATCTTTATTCATCATATTGAATTAATAATTAAAAGAGGTCTTTTAAAAGAATATAAACAGAACCAGGAAGAAATTAGGACAATTAAAGGTAAGCTATTAATAATGGAATCGATTAATCAATCTTCGTTAGAAAATTCTAAAGCAGTATGTAATTTTGATCAATACTCTATTGATATTCTTCATAATCGTATATTAAAAAGCACTATATATAAATTAATAAGATCTGGCATCAATAGTCATCTAAAACAGCAATTGATGAAAATCTATCCATATTTTAATAATGTTAGATTAATTGATATAAAATTATCAGACTTTAAGAAAATTAGATTACACCGTAATAACAACTATTATAAATTTATTCTGTCTTTAAGTGAATTAATATTTCAACAGTTAATTGTTAATGAAAATACTGGTAAATATGAATTTATTAAATTTTCAGAAAAGAGATTACATGAAATATTTGAATTATTTATATATGAGTTTTATAAAAAAGAACAGCAAAGATTTCAGGTAAAACACCACAAAATCATAAGATGGCAACTTAATGGTGAAAATCAAGATAAATTACCGATTATGGAATTAGATATATTTTTGCAAGGGAATGATAAATCTATCATTATAGATACAAAATTTTATCAAGATATTTTTACTGAAAGAGATAAATTTAAATCATATAATATGTATCAAATATATAGTTATATGAATCAATTGAACTCTTATGATGAAAAACATGGTCTATTATTATATCCTCATAATTTAGACGGAAAAGAAGTAGATGAACAATATTCTTTTAGTTTAAATTCAGATAATTCAACATTAAGATTTGCATCTATTGATTTAGCACAAAACTGGAATTTGGTAAAAAATAGATTGTTATATATAATTAATAGTTATTAAAATTATAAAAGCATAAGCATTGGACAACCACAAAATTATCAAATTGGATAGGTTATAATTAATTGGACAGAAAATATATAGACATGTTAAAATATTAATAATAAAAAAAGGATGGTATTT
>NSKI01000035.1 GCA_003586005.1 Haloplasmatales bacterium 4B
TCTTTCCAGATTTATTATCTAGAATTTAGTTCCTTTTTTATATTAGGGGCAATTTATTTTTTTACAGCCCCTTTTTTAATAATTAGTCTTTATCTATATAATATTTGAATAAATCATCTAGACTAAGTGTATCACTACAATTTAAAATGTCTTTTATAGCTTCTTTATATTTAAATAGTTCATAAAACTTTATCCTATCATTTTCATTACTAAAATTATATATAATTTCTCCAGTTCCATAATCAGCAAATATAAACGAACCTTTATATAAATTAGATGAAAACCAAACCCGTTTATGTTCCAATAAAAAAACGTAAGTATCTCGCAAATTTACTGAAATTGTTACAGATTGATCAATAAAATCAAACTCATAAAGACTTCCCTCTGCTATTCCGGCGTAAATACCTTCTTCAGATTCTTCAAGGCCTCTATTTATTAATGTTTTTACACTATCAATCGCTTGAGAATTTTTTATTATAAAATCTTTTGGAATATCAATTTCATAATTTTCATATATTTGTTGTTTATTATTATTTAGAATTTTAAAATACCCTTCTTTATCATTGTTTAATTTCGCTATTGTTAATTCATCATAAATATTAGGTTTTATTCTTTTTATTACTTTTATCATCTTAGCTCCCTTTCAGTAAAATAACCATTACATTATATCATTATTTATTTCAAATGTTAATTTATATGATTCATAATAAATCTTATTATTTGAAAATCAATTTTATAAATAATGTTTTTTGATTAATGAGAGAAAATAATATTAAATATTACATTTTTTTTATTTTAAATGAAATACTAAAAATGAAAGGAGAATTATAAATGAATCAGAATGAAGTTAAACATTTAAATACTGCATTAAAAGGTGAATATATGGCTATTTTAGGTTATGACCACTTTATAAAAGATATTCAAGATAAAGCTGTTAAAGTAAAGTTACAAGATATTCAAAAAAGACATAAGGGTCAAGCTACTAGAATTGCTGATAAAATTCAAATTTTAGATGGACAGCCAATTAATTCAGCTGGCTTAACAGGAGCAGTGACAGAAATTAAATATAAAGTATATCCAAAAAGTCATGAAGTAAATGATATTATAGAAAACGCAATCGATGGCGAAAAAATGGGCTTAAAGGCGCTGAAGGAAATAATTAATAATTTACCTGATGAATTTAGCGATTTAATAAAACAAATTCAATTTGAAAATGAAATAATAATCGATGATTTAAATAATTTAAAACAATAGTAGGAAGGTCATACCTTCCTACTATTATTACCTTACTATAGTTACATTAAACCAAATTAGATATATAAGTCAATTCGTCCAATTTTTTCTAAAGCTTTATTAAACATATTTGGAAAATTTTTAGGGTTTTTAAGTGTCTCGAAAACCGCTTTTTTTCCGAAACAATCATGAATTATACCCCAAATATCATTACCGAAACTATACAACCTAAAATGTTTTAATTTAGGAATTTCTGTTTTAGCTTGTTCATCAGTATATGGATTCATCCAATATTCTAACATATGTTTTGTTAATTCTTCTGGTGATTTTATCTTATTATCACGTATTTTATTGATAGAGTCTTTAAATTTATCCATAGTATTATAGAAATCATTATTTAAATAATCCCAGGTAAAGTTATCTAAGCCAATATTTTTTTTGCCAGCATAAATGCTCTTTGATATAACACCTTGGGCATTATTGCAATATTTTACTGCTAACCCCTCTCCTGAAAAATTAATATAAAACAATTCTTCAAGAGATAAATTATTCAAATCCAATGTTTCATAAATAGAATTTATGCCTACATGATGAACCTCGTGAGCAATAGTTGAGCAAAATTCACTTATTGACATATCATTAACTAATTGTAAAAAATCAAAATGTGTACAATTTTCATAAACGTATCCAAATGAGCGCCCAATTCCAATTGTGAAAATGAAATTAAATTTTGGAAGAATAATATCATCTGGTAATCCTTTTAACGCAATGGAAATTTGTTCTTCAAATAAAGCTGGCGTAAGCAATTTCTCTAGTTCATTTAATTTTTCATGATAAAAATCTAAGTTTTTTAACAAATCTTGATAATACTTATGATGAGCTTTTAAATCTATATTTGCAATTTCGCTTTCAGACAAGTTTCCTATTTTAAGGAAATAATCAATAAATTCACTGTCTGACACTCGATCTTTATAACGTTTAAATTCAAACTCGTAATCCTTGTGTCTTAATATAGCATCTATATCCTCTTTCTTAATATCACCCATTATTTGTTTTCTACATAAATCAAGCATCTCTTTAATACTTGAAAATCTAATTGAATACTCCATGATTACCTCCATATATCATTAAAAACCAAGCATTTAAAGTCAACATTACGTGAAAGAAGAATTACTTTATATTTTTTCCTTTTCACCAATTACAGCATTATTTGAAACAGTTAATGTTTCATTATATTCTACTTTATCAATTTTGCAATTTGGTCCAATTTTGATATTTTTCCCACGCACAATTTTAGCTACTACATTTTCAAGCTCTATTTCATCACCTTCAATAGTATCAGTTTCGATCTTACCTTTTGCTTTGCCAAAAATCTTTTTCTCAGGCTTTACTACTATTTTACTACCTACCATTTCTTTTATTACTGATTTTGAACTTGAACTTATTTCAATATTATCAGCATTAAGTTGTTCATCACAATTTAATGCTCCTTTAACAATAATTATATCTGATTCTAATACATTTACATTTACCGCACCATATATAGTTATTTTTTTTGCCCTAAAAACTTTTTTATTAAAGTTTACTGCTCCATGCACTGTTAAATTCTCTACATTAACGTCATTATTAAAACTACATGCACCTTTTACTCTTAAATCCCTTACTTTTACTAAGGCTTCAAATTTCGATGAACCAAAAATATCAATTTCTATTATATTACATTCACTAATAAATTTTGCAGATCCATAAATAGATAATTTATCAGCAGATAAATCGCCATTTACTTCCGTAGAACCAAAAATTCTAATGTTATTGTAAGTTCCACCGTTTAATTTGGCTGTAGCAAATAAATTTAAATTATTCATATCTTCACTCTCCGTTATAAAAAAAATAATAATTTTATATTATCAATTAAAGTATGTATATTTACTTTAATAAGATTTGGTAAGTTATATTCTACAATTATTTGTTCTTTCAAAAGCACAAAACCAACACCATCATCATTTTTAATAAAATAAATAAAATTATATTGATGGATAATGTCTTTCTTATAATCGCATAAAATGCTATATAGTCTTCTAATATTTTCAAAATCTAGACTACTATCATATATATTATCGATTATCTTTAATAATACAATATCTTCATAAGTAAAATTAATTTTATCAATAATGTTAATTACATCCTTATTGATAAAAATTTCGTTATCTATTAATTCGTATTTATTAATTTCTTTCAAAATTTTATTATTGTTAATAATATCTGCAATTTCTTCTAATGATTTTAAATCCTTTAACTCTAAAATCTTATCAATTCTATCTAAAACTAAATCCTTGGGAAAGTATGTTTCTTGTCCCGTAAAACTAGCTTTCTTAATAAACCATTCTTCAGGAATTAATCCTTGTCTTTTCCACCTATATAATTGTCCATATGATATGCCTGTTATACTTAATAAATCTTTTTTAGAAATTTCATCTAATTTCATTAATCCCACTTCCTTAGATTTTTTGTTTGTTAATAACCTTTGATGATTTATCAATCTCAATTGAATTTATATATTCAAGGTAGTTTATTTTACAATTGGGTCCAATAATGACATTATTACCAGTAATTTTTTCACAGATAACATTTTCAATCTTAATTTCATCAGCACTAATAGTATTAACATGTAACTTTTTGCTAAACCGATAACACTTTATGTTTATGCTACTCGCTTCAATTGAACCTACAAATGATTTTGATTTAAAATCAATAGTCAATTGATCACAATTCATGTTATTTTCTACATTCACTTTTCCGTTGATTTTAATTATTTCAGCATCCACATCGTCTACACTAATCACACCAGAACTAATCAATTTATTTGTCTTTAATTTTCCACATATCTTTAAAATCCCACTATTACTAACTTCAGTTATTTCAGCACTACCAAGTATTTTAGCAATTCCCGAACTCTGAAGACGTTGAGAAGTTAAATTACCCTTCATTTTAAATATTCCACTTACATTTACACCACTAGCATCTAAATTATCATTGATTTTCATAACCCCGGAAATAGTAATATCATTATTATTTATCATATTAATCACCTCTTTCATTATATTAACATAACAATGTTTTGTTACATTAATTTTAACAATTTATTTTTAAATGTCAATAGTTATTTTGAATATTTATATTTATTTTTATCTTAAGCTATTGAAAATAATAAAATAATGGTTCTAAAAGCTTTAATATGAATTATGTACTGTATTTCATGCTGATGCTGTAAATTAAGAAATAACTAAATTTTTGACATTTATAAAAGGAGCAATTTAATCGTTCCTTAATTTCATGTAAATTTAATCGTTTATCCTAACGTTATTAATTCACTATCTGATATTTGAATATTACTTTAACTCCCTCTAAAGACTATAACTTCTCCAAGCAATTTAATACTATCATTTTCTACAATAATACCACCATTATCTTTTAGCGCATAAATAATGTCTTTTTTTTCACTTAATACTTTTTTAATAAAATAATTTTGTAAATTTGTAGCTTCATAATGCACTTCAACACCAAAATTTTTTATTAAATTAAGTCCTTTATTATAAGTAAAAGTACCATAATCTTCATCAGGAGTAATATGATAGTCTTTGATTTGAACCATAGCTCCTGCACTACTTCCTATGATAATTTTTTTATACATTTGTATTTCATTAATTAAATCAAATTCTATTAATTATATTATACACGAAGTATTAATTTTTTAAATATTCTTTAAATACTTATGAAATTTAATATCCCCCGGTTAACCCGGAGGATATTTATTAAAGTTCATATTATTTTGTTATTTTATTTTCTTCAACAGAAATATCTTCATTACTAGTTTGGCCATCTTCTTCAACAGTTTCATTTTCTTGCGTAGGATACGTAATATTAAGTACTATTTTGTTTGGGTCTTCTTTTAACACGAAACCTTTTGGTAAATCAAGGTCACTAGCTATAACAGAGTCATCAACTTCAAGCTGAGATATGTCCACATTAACACTTGATATCCCCTTATTAACAGGAAATTCATATTCAAGAGTATTACTTAAGAATTGAACAACTAAATTTTTTTTATCTATTATATCCTTTCCATATAAATGAATAGGAATTGATGCCCTCATTAAATCTGTAGATGACACTTTCATTAAATCAAAATGAAGTATATTATTTTGATTAAATACATCTTTTTGAATTTCTTTGAAAAAGACAGTGTGGGTTTTTCCATTTAGATTTGTTTCAAAGCTCATTGTCAAACCTTTTTCTACATAACTATTTTTCAATTCTTTACTGTTAACTTTTATCTTTGTAGGTTCAATATCATGTCCATATATTACACCTGGTACATATCCCTCACTTCGAACAACTGATAAATGTTTGTCTCTTATTTCTAATTTCATCTAAAAGTCTCCTTTAAAAAAATTTGAACTCATAAAAGTAATTTTAAAAATTTAACACTATATAATAGTTTCGTAAAATTAATGAAAAATTATTCTTTTTTATAGGACAAGACTCAATTATTGGTAACATTTAATTAAACACGTTTTAATATATTAGCAAGATATATTTTAACTAGATATTAATTGACAAAACATTGAAAATTAACAATTATTTTGCCAAAAATTATCAAATATTTCTATAACTACTACTACAAATCCAACAACAATTTTTCCATTTCATTCAATCTCTCTTCAAATACATCTAAAGCATCTAGTATTGGTTGTTTAGATGTCATATCAACACCAGCTTTTTTCAATACTTCAATTGGATAGTCACTGCTACCAGCTTTTAAGAAATTTAAGTAACGTTCCACTGCACTATCACCTTCATTTAATATTTGCTTAGCAAGTGAAGTTGCAGCTGAATAGCCAGTTGCATATTGATAAACATAATAATTGTAGTAGAAGTGTGGAATTCTTGCCCATTCTATTCCAATTTCTTTGTCTGAAACCATTTCTTCACCAAAATATTTTTTATTAAGATTATAGTAAATTTCGGTTAATTTTTCCGCTGTTAATGCGATACCAGCTTGTGCTTTAACATGGATATCATGTTCAAACTCGGCAAACATTGTTTGACGAAATACTGTTCCCCGGAATCCCTCTAAGAAATGATTTAAAATATAAAGTTTTTCTTTTCCATCATCCAAATTTTTTAATAAGTAATCATTTAATAATGCCTCATTACAAGTCGATGCTACTTCAGCAACAAAGATAGAATAATCTCCATAACGATATGGTTGATGTTTAGTTGTGTAGTAACTATGTAGCGAATGTCCAAGTTCATGTGCTAATGTAAAAGTGTTATCAACATTATCTTGCCAGTTTAACAAAATATACGGATTTGTTCCATATGAACCAGATGAATAAGCCCCACTGCGTTTTCCCTTATTTTCTTCTAAATCTATCCAGCGATTATTAAACCCTTCTGATAGAATTTTTCCATAAGCTTCTCCTAATGGTGCTAAACCTTTTAAGACATAGTTTTTAGCTACTTCAAAATTAATATCCAATTCTACATTTTGTACTAGCGGTGTATATAAATCATACATATGTAATTCAGTTAATTTCAAGATTTTTTTACGTAATTTAGTGTAACGATGAAGTAATGGTAATTTTAAATTTACTGCTTCAATTAAATTATCATACACCTCTTCAGGGATGTTATTTTGATTAAGTGCAGCATGTCTAGCTGATTTATAATTACGAATTTTGGCATTAAAATTATGAGCTTTTATCGCTCCTGTAAGCGTTGAAGCAAATGTGTTTTTAAACTTTTCATAAGTTTCAAACATTGCTGTAAAAGCACCCTTACGAACATCTCGATCTTTAGATTCCATAAATCTAATATAACGTCCATGTGTTAAATCTACTTCTTCACCATTTTCATTTTTAATTGCCGGAAAGGTTAAATCTGCATTATTAAGCATACTAAAGGTTTGTGAAGAATTTGCAAGAGGTTCTGATACTTCAGCTAGTAAAGATTCTTCTTTTTCACTTAATACGTGTGGACGTAAACGAGTAATGTCATCTAATGCTTTACGATATAATTGCAACTCTTTTTTTTCATTAAGAAAACCATCAACTACTCCTTCATCCATCGCAAGTATTTCAGGTACAACATAACTCATAGCACTTGTTACCAAAGTCACAACATTTTCTGCTTGTGAGTTCACTGCTTGATAAAATGAATTTGTGGTGTCCTGATCATTTTTCATATGGGCATATACATATAGTTTCCCTAATCGCTCTAAAAGTTCATCCTGTAACTTCAGCAAATTATAGAGGGTATCTGAAGATTCAGATAACTTTCCTTGAAATTTTGTGATTTTAGGAATATCTTCCTTTAACTTTTTGAACTCCTCGTTCCAAGACTCATCTGAGGAAAAAATATCTTCTAATTTCCAAGTCTTTTCGGTTGGAATATCAGTCCTCTTTGGTAGTTCCTTTGTTGACTTTGACATAATAATTCCTCCTTAAAACTAGATTAAATCCAGTTATATTAAAAAGATTGTATCATAAATTTGTATTTATTACCATATATACTACATATAAAATCTAGGTATGTTTAATTATTTAACATTTACAAGACATTTTTAATAACTTATAACTACCGCCATATACACTATCTACTTTAAATCCAACTTTTAGATATACTCTTATTGCTCTTTGATTAAAAGTAGCAACTGATAAAGTAATTTTATTCCTTCTTGTAGAAATTTTAAACCATACCCTTCTTCAGCCAAATCTAATCTCATTCCTAGTCCTATATCAGAATTCTTCCCTTCATCTTCAGATAATCGCTTTTGTACTTTCATTACCGAAATTATTTTACAAATAATTTTAATATGATATAATTACTTTGAAGTTCAAAGTATATATAGGAGTTAAATATGAATAAACTAAATGCTATTTTAGAATTTAACAAAGAATTCGTAAATAATAAGGATTATTATCAATACACAACCACAAAGGAACCTGACAAAAAATTAGTAGTATTATCATGTATGGACACAAGATTAACAGAGCTACTTCCAAAAGCATTAAATCTTAAAAATGGCGATGCTAAGTTTATTAAAAACGCAGGAGCATCGATAATGCACCCTTTTGGTAGTACTACAAGAAGTATAGTGGTTGCGATATATGAGTTTGATGCAGATGAAATTTTAGTTATAGGCCACCATGATTGTGGTATGAGCAACTTAGATGCTGATAAAACCTTAGAAAAGATAACGGATAGAGGTATTTCTCATAATATAATTTCTACATTATATGGTGCGGGAATTGATGTCAAAAAGTGGTTGAAAGGATTTAAATCTGTAGAAGATTCGATTAGAGAAAGTGTTGAATCAATTAAAAATCACCCTCTTATGCCTAAAAACATAATTGTTCATGGACTAATTATTGAACCAGAAACTGGGAAAATAGACGTTATAGTTAATGGTTATAATAATTATTAAATATTTATAACATGATATAATTATTTGCTATTCAAAGTAATATATTAGTATCTCCAAACATCTACTCTACCATAGTGGCAATAATAAATTCGTAAGATTTTGGCAATGGGTAATTATACAATTCAAGTATATAAAGGCATTTAATTATATTTTTTTTTATGATATTATATATTTTTATCTATATTAATTGTATAATAATAGGTATACATAGATTACAGAAAATGTTGGTACGAAATTTGCTTTTTTATTATTGAAATTACAGTTTACGGTAAGAAATATCTTGTAAGCAATTTTAGTTGAGGAGGAATATAATTGGTTACAAAATCGAATTCTATAATTGATTTAACAGAAAAATATGGGGCGAAAAACTATCATCCATTACCAGTAGTTATTTCTAAGGCTAAAGGTGTATGGGTAGAGGACCCAGAGGGTAATAAGTATATCGACATGTTGAGTGCATATTCTGCAGTCAATCAAGGGCATTGTCACCCTAAAATAATTCAAGCTTTAAAAGATCAAGCTGACCGAATCACCTTAACATCACGAGCATTTCATAATGATCAACTTGGGCCTTTTTATGAAAAACTTTCTAAATTAACAGGTAAAAATATGATCTTACCAATGAACACTGGAGCTGAAGCGGTCGAAACAGCTGTAAAAACTGTTAGACGTTGGGCATATGATGTTAAAGGTGTGCCAACTGATCAAGCAGAAGTTATTGGATGTGAAAATAATTTCCATGGGCGTACAATGACTGCTGTATCTCTTTCTTCAAGTTCTGAATATAAACGTGGATTTGGTCCGATGCTTCCAGGAATTAAAATTATTCCATATGGCGATTTAGATGCGCTAGCAAATGCAATAACACCTAATACAGCAGCATTTATTTTAGAACCAATTCAAGGTGAAGCAGGAATTATCATTCCGCCTAAAGGCTTCTTAAAAGCAGCTTATGAGTTATGTAAGAAAGAGAATGTTTTATTTGTAGTTGATGAAATTCAGACTGGCTTAGGAAGAACAGGAAAACTATTTGCTTCTGATTGGGAAGAGGTAATTCCAGATATGTACATTCTAGGTAAAGCACTAGGTGGAGGTGTGTTCCCTATATCTGCTGTTGCTGCTAATAGTGATATCCTAGGTGTATTTGAACCAGGCTCACATGGCTCAACTTTCGGAGGAAATCCACTTGCATGTGCAGCTTCAATTGCTTCATTAGATGTAATTATTGATGAGAAGTTAGCTGAGAGATCACTAGAACTAGGAAATTACTTCCAAAGTAAACTTAAAGAAATTAATAATCCTAACATAAAAGAAATTCGTGGTAAAGGATTATTCATCGGAGTTGAATTATCTGTTCCTGCAAGATCATATTGCGAAAAACTAAAAGAAGTTGGATTATTATGTAAGGAAACACATGAGAATGTTATTCGCTTCGCACCGCCATTAGTAATCTCGAAAAAAGATTTGGACTGGGCTATCGAAAGAATACAACAAGTTTTAATTAATTAATTACTTACCCTGATTTAATTATGGAGTTAATTATAAACACAATTTGAATGTTGACGGATACTACTAAAATTAAGAAATTATTAACAGGGTAAATTAAAGCAAATTCGTAGTGACGGACTATGACAGATTAATTCTATAGAAACATTTATATAAATGTTTAATTGAGTACGTAATTACCGTAATAAAGAATTTACTAAGAAATTGTTTATAAGTCTATCGTACTATATCTACTAAATATAAAAAAAGGGGCTGTAAAAAAATAGTTTTTTGAAACTATGGAGTGTTACAACTCCTTTTTCTTTTTGTTTAATTACTAAATAAATAAAAAAATGCTCCTTTACGAGCACACTTAAAAGGATTTTCGAAGAAAACCCCATTTTTCAATATTCAATCAATTACTTTATTGAATCATTCTTTTCTTTTTATTGTGATATTTATATAAATTAAAACCAGTTGAAACTAAAAATAATTCTAATCTTACTGAATCTATGCCTCTTCTTACAATTTTCTTGTACCAACGGTCGTATTTCATTACTCCAAAAGTACCTTCAGCTTGAATAGATCTATTCATTCTTAATTCAATTCCTAATTCACTTTTTAAATTATTAATGACCTCTTGATGTATGATGTTAATTCTTCATTTAGTTTGATAATTCTATTCCCTTTTGATCTATGACATTCTGATTTCAAAGGGCAATTACTACAATCTTCACATTGATACAACTCTTCTGTTCTTCCATATTTATTCCCACGTACAGGTCTTGTTGCAGTTATAATATAAAAGTGGACCACCTGGTGTCTATTAAGATATAATAGATATAGACTAGGGAGGAACTAGAATGGCTAAAGGTAAAAATTACAGTAAGGATTTTAAATTAACAATAGTTGAATTAAAAAAACATGGCAAATCATACGAGGAATTAGCAAGTGAATATGGCGTAAGTAAGAGTGCAATAGCTTAGTGGGTTAGTGAATACAAAGACGAAGTAATTAATGAGTCCAATTCAACTAAATTGGATTTAAAAGAATTAGATGAATCAACAATTGCGTTATTGAATAAAGAAGAATTAGCTAAGTTATTATTAGAATATAAAAAAGAAATTTCATTAATTAAAAAGGAAATTATTAATAAAGACAAAGAGATCAATAATGTAAAAGAAGAAGCTGATATTTTAAAAAAAGCTATCGCCATATTCACGAGAAAATAAGTATAGAAGAAAAAGTCGAACTTGTTGATAAGTTAAAATTTAAATTTGGTTTAAATAAAGTGCTTAAGATTTTAAAAATTAATAAAAGCAGTTATTATAAATATAAAAACCGAAAAGAATCAGAAAGAAACAAATTACATAAAAAAATTGATGTGTTTTTACTTGGTTTGCTTCACACCAGGCTTTCATCGTTAAACCACTTGTTTCAAAACCCTTGACACGTTTTTCCCATAACTTCTGGTATTTTTCTTGTTCATTCATATAAAAATCCTCCCGTCAATTTACTGATGGGAGGATTATCTCATATATTAATTTTTTTTGGTAGATGCTTAGGATTTTACGGTTACCCTGTTTTCTTTTTAGTTTTTAAACAAACCCAGCAGTGACCAGTGTTAGTGGTTTGCTGGGTTTTATTTTAGACTTGACTATCATTATCTTATTTTGTATGAAATATCATTAATGATTACTTCACTAGCTTCTACATACAATGCTGAATTCCAAACTTCAAACATTATTGATGGACGTGAGTAAAAACAATTATCGTATTCAGTTCCGTTTACATTAATTTTTACTTTATTACATAATGAAATTGATTCTAACTCCATATAATTCCATGAATAAATATTTTTTCTATCTTCACCTTGATCATTTATCCAGCAGAAAGAAATTACATCATTTAACATTAGAGCGTATTCTTTTTCTAATTCATTTTCAATTATTTTGATTTTCATATGTATTTTTTTATTGCAAAAATCAATGTTCTCTATAATCAACTCTCCGCCCCATAAGTAATCAAGTAAATCAGATATTTTATTCATTAAAATCTACCTACCTTTTTACGAATTCATCTATAATATTAATAATTTCATCATAACTATTTGGACCTATATCTATATGGTTCTTGCTTAAATCACTCGTATAATTACCAAACCTATCAAATGAACCTTTTCCCTGATTTGATATTTTATAATAATTAGTTCTTCCTCCACCACTATCCATTACTCTTGTGGTTATATTATTTGTTTTAACTACATACCCCTTACCATTATCTGCAATTCTAACAGATCCTCCATACTTGTTAGCAACCTTATTAGCGAGTTGTTGATTAGCATTACCCACTCCCTTTGTCCTATCCATAGCGCCAAGAGCCATTGCGACGCCACCAGCGATATATAAACCTAGTTTTAAAGTATCATAACTATCCTGATTTCCACCAAGGATATCATCTCGTATAACATTATTTCCACTAATAACTTCTCCAACATCACTAGCACCAGTCACGCCTATCAAAATTAGCTAAAATATTTATTTTTTTATACTGTCCACTTGGCAGAGAGCAGTTCATGTTAATGGTTTGCTGGGTTTTATAACATTACTATATATAAATATCATGGTGAGTTTATATTTTGTGCTTAGCTAATATTTTATTAATTTTAGTTTCACTTTCCTTATCACATTCAAGAAATAAATAAAAAGGTGTAGGAGGAGTTGGGAAACCATCAAAATTCCTACCAATCACCCATTCGTTAATAGTGTTAATAAATATTTTAATAAATGTTTCAAAATCCTGATTATTATTTGGGAGAATTTTAGCCACATTACTTATTAATACAACGTATCCATCCGCTGGTAACCAATTTAGATCATTAATACATTCATCGAAAGCTGGCCAATTATAACCAAAATAATCTGGAAATTTAAATTTTAAAAAAAATTCAGTAAATAATTCATCAATCGTTATACATTTACCACCATCAATATGTACAAATTCATAGTTAAATTTTTCACTTTCTTTTTTTAAATTATCATAATGATTATTATTTAATATCAAATTAATATATTCTTTATTTGTTAAAATCTTTATTTCAACTCCTTATTTAAATCTAGTAAAGTTTTTATAGTGATCCCATGTGTACCACCAACTTCCGTCACCACCATTAACAATTCTTTCCCCTCCTCGATTTTGTCCCTTTATAAAAGGGTTTATATCATACTCTTTATATGTTGTATGCTGTGGAAGTATTTGTCCACCATCTCTACCGTCATTACTAAAGATTCTCCCCCCCTTATATTCTGATGGAGGTGTCCCATTTTGATTATCAACATAGTTAGCTACATTTCTAGCTTTTTGTGGTACTTGAGATGTAGCCTTACCCGATCCCTTTGTCCTATCCATAGCGCCAAGAGCCATTGAAGCAGCTCCGGCTGTATATAAGCCTATTTTGAGAGCATCATAATTTTCTTGATTACCGCCAAGGATATCATCTCGTATAACATTATGACCACTAATAACTTCTCCAGCATCACTAGCGCCAGTTGCACCTATCAAAACACCTGTTGTTACTGTTCCTACGGTAACAACTGATGCTGCTAATCCTGCAAGCGCTGCTGAACCACCATAAGTAGATACTAAAGCTCCGGCTACTACACCAGCTGATCCAGCTGATGCTACAACCGCTGTTACTATTACTGCTGTTACTACTACAATTGCAGCAACTTTTGCAGCCTTCTTCAT
>NSKI01000036.1 GCA_003586005.1 Haloplasmatales bacterium 4B
ATGAAGAAGGCTGCAAAAGTTGCTGCAATTGTAGTAGTAACAGCAGTAATAGTAACAGCGGTTGTAGCATCAGCTGGATCAGCTGGTGTAGTAGCTGGAGCTTTAGTATCTACTTATGGTGGTTCAGCAGCGCTTGCAGGATTAGCAGCATCAGTTGTTACCGTAGGAACAGTAACAACAGGTGTTTTGATAGGTGCAACTGGCGCTAGTGATGCTGGAGAAGTTATTAGTGGTCATAATGTTATACGAGATGATATCCTTGGCGGTAATCAAGAAAATTATGATGCTCTCAAAATAGGCTTATATACAGCCGGAGCTGCTTCAATGGCTCTTGGCGCTATGGATAGGACAAAGGGAGCGGGTAAGGCTAAAACTTATCAAACTTATACTAAGACTAATCCAACAACAGGCAAGGTTTATACTGGTAGAACAAGTGGTACAGGATCACCCGCAGAAAATGTAGCTATGAGAGATAGGTACCATCATATGAATAGTAAAGGATATGGACCTGCTGTTCTAGATAAATCATCAACAAACTACGCTGCTATTCGTGGTCGTGAACAAATTTTGATTGATCAATATGGTGGTGCTCAAAGAACAGGAGGTATATCTGGAAATGCATATAACGGAATAAGATTTAACAATCCAAATAGGCATTATTACTTAGATGAGGCATATAGGTTGTTTGGAAGATAAACAATAATTATTTAGATTAATAAACTAGTTCATTCATAAATTAATAAGAAAGGATGATTTTGTGGGAGCTTGGGGACCAAAATTATACGAAGATGATGTCGCTTTAGATATTAAAAATACTTTTGAAAAATTAATAAACAGTGGAAAAACTACAGAAAATGCAACCGAACTACTAATAAAAGATTATGAAGATGAGATTGCTGATATGGATGACGAACCAATTATTTGGTTTGCTCTAGCAGACACCCAATTGAATTTAGGAGATTTATTACCTTTTGTAAAAGATAAAGCACTAGAACACTTGAGAAGTGGTCATAACCTAAAAAGATGGGAAGAGGAAAATCCAAAAGAATATGCAGTAAGGAAAAATGTATTAGATGAACTAGAATTGAAACTAAAATCACAAATAACTGAACTTAAAAATAATAAAGTTCAACCCAAGAAAAAAAGAAGAATTAAATTAGGAGATATATTTTGCATTCCATTACCAAATGGTAAATTTGCTTTTGCAAGATTATTTAAGGAATCTACAATCGGAGTATACAAGAATATATATACAAACTTTAAAGAATTACCTTTAACGGAAGAGTATGAATTTTTTGTTGGTGTATATAAGGATGTACTACAAGATGGTATTTGGGAAATAGTTGAAAATAGGCCCTTTAAATTTGATGATGATGCATGGCCACCTCGTCGATGTATAAAAGATGTAATAAGTGGAGAATATTCATTATATTATAGAGGTGAAATAAAACCGTCTACAGAAAAAGATTGTAAAGAATTAGAACCTGTAGCTGTTTGGGATCGACATCATATAGTTGACAGGATAATGGGCGAGACTAAATGGAATATATCTTAAATTTAGTACAACAAATAATATGATAAACAATGAACCCAGCAAACCACTAACACTGGTCTCTGCTGGGTTTCTTTTTATGCATTTAATATACAAATTAATTAATAATGCTTTAACTACATTAAATCTACACATTTATTTTGTATTATTTTTATGAACAGAAATTTTTTGAATAGCTTTTGTTAATTCCTGAAGAAAAAATTTCAATAGTAGTTTCAGTAAGGGTTTTAAAAGTTTTCTATTATGAATCGAGCTAGTTATACAAATACTAAAATAACTAAATTTTGATGTAAAAATTATTGCATTGAATATCAATAAATAAATAGAGGTAAGATATATGCTTAAGAAGGAAAAAATCTTAATAGTCGATGATGAAGAAAAAATCTTAACCGTTGTTAAATTATACTTGGAAAAACAAGGCTTTGAGGTAATTAGCAGTATAAATGGCAGAGAAGCTGTTAAGTTGTTTTTTGATGAATTGCCAAATCTAGTAATTTTAGACTTGATGCTTCCTGATTTATCTGGTGAGGAAGTGTGTAAAGTTATTAGAAGTAAATCAGATGTGCCGATTATCATGTTGACAGCGAAAATTACTGAAGAAAGTATGTTAAAAGGCTTTGAAATTGGTGCTGACGATTATATTATAAAACCTTTTAGCCCTAGACAATTAATTGCTAGAGTTACTGCTGTATTACGAAGGTCATCAGATAAATTGAATAATAACCTTGCTTTTAATAATGATGACTTAGTAATAGATAATAGCTCATATGAAGTGTATAAAAATAAACTAAAGGTAGATTTAACGCCAATAGAGTTTAAAATTTTACTGCTTTTAGCATCAGCTCCAAATCGTGTTTTTACCCGAGAAGAAATTATCTATGAGGTCTATCGGGAAGACTTTGATGGGTATAATCGTGCAATAGATTCTCACATTAAGAACTTACGCAAAAAAATAGTTGATAATCCTCCTAAATATATCTTAACTGTTCATGGAATTGGATATAAATTTGGCGGTGGAAATTTTGCGTAGAATGTATACTATTCGAAGTAAATTATCGCTATCTTATATAGTCTATATCTTACTTTTTATATTATTTGTTGGGGTTATTAGTAATTATATTATTAAAAATGAATTTAAGGAATATTCAAAAAAAAAGTTAGAGAATCAAATTACTCAAATAACAAGGCAAATTAACAACCAATATAATGATGGTTGGAATGTTGATAATATTAAAGTGATTGGTAGTAATGCATTAGAAAATGGGTTAATAATTTCTGTTTATGGTACTAATAACAAAACAATTTGGGATGCATTTGTTCACAATGGTCATCAATGTAGTATGGTTATTGATGGTATAGCTACTATGATGATTGAACATGATCCTAATTGGAAGGGTAAGTTTGTTGTTAAAGAATTCCCACTTACTCAATCTAATGCAAATATCGGCTCAATTCATATCGGTTATTTAAGTCCCTATTTTTACACAGAAACGGAGTTTGCTTTTCTTTCTACCTTAAATACTTTATATATTATTGCGAGCATAATTTTTGTTTCTATGGCTTTAGTTCTGGGGGCTTATATAGCAAAAAGATTAGCTATGCCACTAAATAAAGTTGTTAAAGCAACAACTAATCTTTCTCAAGGAATATATGAAAAAATTCCAAGTGATGAAACTAATATAATCGAAATTAATAAACTGACTAATTCAATAAATTCTCTATCCACTACATTAGCTAATCAAGAAGCACTTCGAAAACAATTAACATCTGATGTTACCCATGAATTACGAACACCACTTTCAACACTTCAAGCGCATTTTGAAGCAATGTTAGATGGTGTTATTGAAGTAGACCAAAAACAACTGAATAGCTTACATGATGAAATCATTCGCTTAAATAAAATAGTATCAGATTTGGATAATTCTACTCTTATAGATCAGAACAATCTTACATTAAATAAGCAAACAATTAACATAAGTGATTTAATTGAAAAAGCCATTAATATCTTTAAAATTCAATTTTCAAGCGAAAATAAAACTTTGAATTTTGATAGAGAGAATATCCTGATATACGTAGACAAGGATAAAATTTATCAAGTTTTAATAAATTTAATTTCAAATGCTTTAAAACATACTAAAGAAAATGACTTAGTAAAAATTACAGTTATTAATGAAAAAGAACAGATTAAAATTGTTGTAAAAGACACAGGTACTGGTATTTCAGTAACTGATTTGCCTCATATCTTCGAGCGATTTTATCGAGCTGATAAATCACGTAATCGAAAAACAGGTGGTACTGGTATCGGACTTTCAATTGTTAAATCAATTGTACTAGCCCATAACGGAAAGATTATCGCTGAAAGTAAAATTGGGGAAGGTACACAAATTACAGTATCTTTACCAAAATAATTTAGGAGTTTCATATGAAAGAGAGAACAATTTTAAATGATGGTGACAGTTTTTCTGTTTTTATTTGGAGACTATTTCGCTAAAAGAGTTAATTAATAATAATTTGTAATTAAAAATACTATCTAGTTTTATCTAGATAGTATAATTGATTAGTCAGTGTGTCTTGCTAATAAAACTGCGCCGTCTTTACTTCCTATTTCTTTAACTACAGTGTATTTATCTCCAACTTTTTTTATGTAATATAATGTTGGGGTATACTCTAGTTTAATTTCAGTAATGAATTCATTGATTTTTATATTTTCACTATCAATATTTATTTTATACATTTTCACGCCAGGACTATTTACAAAGTTTTGATACTCATTGCTTTCAGTTAACTCGATGCAACTAGCACAAGAATCACTGTAAATATAAACAATGTATTCTTCCTCATTTTTGCTAGTACCAATTTCTTCTGTAGCAAGACTACTTACATAACTTTCTTTTAGGACATCATTAAGTCCTCTATCAGTTAAGATAATAATTCCCGCTATCAATAAAACTGCAATTGATAAAGAAATAATCATAAATTTTTTCATCGTAAAACTCCTTAATTTAAGTTATCTATAAAATATTATATAATATTTAATTACCATTGTAAATAATTTTCATTTTCTCTTTTTTATAACAATTGTATTTATTTTATAAAAGTGCTAATATAAAATTATTAAAAACATCATAACAAGGAGCGATTAATGAAGATAAAAATTATTGGTATAAGTTTAATTATCGGTTTAATATTGGGAGTTTCAGTGTACTATTTATTTTTAAAACCAGTTAATTTAGAAATTAGTACAATGAATACAATAAATGAAAGATTTTCAAAAGGTGATGATTTTGTTTTAGTAATTGGTGAAAGTATGTGTGGAACTTGCCAAGACTTAAGAGATGAAACACTAAACAAATATGTTAATCAAAAACCACAAATAGATATTGTACTTGTTTATAAAGATCGGAGTTTCGCAAATGAAACTGAGTTTAATCAATTTTTAAATCAGCATCAAATAGAATATAATAGCTCACCAACAACCTATTATATTCATGATGGAGTATTAAAAGGTGATATTTCTGGTAATATTAAAACTGGATTTCTGACATTTATTGAGCTTGAAGAATTTATCACCAAGAATAAAGGTGAATAACATGCACCCTATTATTATTAAACAACGTCGGTATTTTCAAACACAAGAAACAAAATCTTTGAAATTTCGAATTGATAATTTAAGGAAATTAAAACAAATAATTAAGAAAAACGAAACTCAAATTATTTTTGCACTTAATAAAGACTTAAATAAGTCAAAATATGAAGCTTATATAACAGAAATTGGTATTATATATGAAGAAATCAATTATTATATAAAGTATTTACCAAAATGGATAAAAGCTAAAAAAGTAAAAACGCCTATTTTTTATTTTAAATCAAAAAGTTATATTATTTCCGAGCCCTATGGCGTGACATTAATTATTTCACCTTGGAATTACCCTTTTCAACTTGCAATTGCTCCCTTAATTGGTGCAATTGCAGGTGGGAATACAGTTATAATTAAACCATCAGAATATTCAACTAATACAACTAAAATCCTCGAAAAAATAATTAATAATAATTTTAGTGAAGAATATATTAATGTTATTACTGGAAATGCACTAGAAACTGAAGCATTATTAAAAGAACGTTTTGATTATATCTTTTTTACTGGAAGTGTAAATGTTGGTAAATTGATTATGGAAAAAGCAAGTCATCATTTAACACCAGTTACATTAGAATTAGGTGGTAAAAGTCCATGCATTGTCTTTAAAGATGCCAATTTAGATTTAGCTGCTAAAAGAATTGTTTTTGGAAAGTTATTAAATGCCGGTCAAACGTGCGTTGCACCGGACTATTTATTAGTGCAAAATTCTGTGAAAAAAGTTTTAGTTACTAAGATTATTGAATATATTAAATATTTTTATGGAGATGATTATCTTAAGAACCTGGATTATCCTAAGATAATAAATAAAAAGCA
The DNA here is from genome assembly GCA_003586005.1 of Haloplasmatales bacterium 4B. Lineage (GTDB taxonomy): Bacteria > Bacillota_I > Bacilli_A > Haloplasmatales > Haloplasmataceae > NSKI01. Next base: position 6,003 of record NSKI01000036.1, read on the forward strand.
TTTTTTTCGACTAATTAATTTAGTTGAAAATAAAACGGTTTTATATGGTGGATTATATGATGAGGCGCATTTGAAAATTGAGCCAACATTAATTGAAAATCTAAGTGAAGACGATAAATTAATGACAGAAGAAATCTTTGGTCCAGTTTTACCAATAATAGAATTTGCTAACTTGCATGAGGCAATACTAACTGTAAAAACTAAACCGAAACCACTTGCTTTATATCTTTTTACAAAAGATAAAAAAATTGAAGAAAAGGTATTTGGTACTCTTTCATTTGGTGGAGGGTGTGTTAATGATACTATAATTCATCTAGCGACACCATTTTTACCTTTTGGTGGAATTGGCGAAAGTGGAATAGGGAGTTATCATGGTAAAGCTAGCTATACTACCTTTACTCACCAAAAAAGTATTTTAAAAAAAGGGATAATTGATATAAAATTTAGATACCCTCCCTATAATAATAAGAAATTTAATTTAATTAAAAAAATAATGAAGTAACAATCCGCAAGTTATACTTGTGGATTGTTGCATCAGATAAGAAATTCAAGTTTTTTTATTTATAAATTATTTTTATTGTGATAAAATGATATAAGGTGATAATATGAGAGTAATTGCTGGGTCATTAGGCGGAAGACATATTAAAGCTGTTCCAGGAAATTCCACAAGACCTACCTTGGATAAAGTAAAAGAGTCAATATTTAATGCGATAGGTCAATATTTTGATGATGATATTATTTTAGACTTGTTTGCTGGAAGTGGTAATTTAGGTATTGAAGCAATTAGTCGTGGTGCAAAAAAATGTATATTTATTGAAAAGTCAATTCATGCGCATAGAATTATTAACGAAAATATTGATATATTGAAAATTAGAGACTATTGTGAAGTTTATAAAATTGATGCCTTTATCGCTCTTGATCTTTTAAAAAATAAAGGCTATTGTTTTGATTATATTTTTTTGGATCCACCTTATAAAAATCAAAAAATAAATGAAATTTTAACTAAGTTAGTAGATAAAAATTTACTAAATAATAATGCTAAAATTATAGTTGAATGCTTAAAACAAGATGAATTAATTAGTGAGTATAAAGATTTGAGATTTCTTAAACAGTATATTTATGGTATAACTAAAATCTCAATATTTAAGAAATATGGTGATAATAATGAATAAGATTGGTATGTACCCAGGATCCTTTGATCCTTTAACTTATGGACACTTAGATTTGATTGATAGAGGTAGTAGATTATTTGATACTCTGTATATCGCAATTTCGAAAAATGTTTCCAAAGAAAGTTTATTTTCAGTTGATGAAAGAGTTGAAATGTTAAAAAAAGCAACCTCTCACTTAGATAATGTTGAAGTTGTAGTTTGTGATAAGTTAATTTCTTTATTCGCTTCAGAACTTCATGCAACTTCTTTACTACGAGGACTTAGAGCTATTACTGATTTTGAATATGAATTACAGATGGCTTCAACTAATCACATGTTGAATCCTAATGTTGATACTGTATTCATGATGACAAAAACAGAATATTCTTATTTTTCATCGAGTATGGTTAAAGAGATTGCAAAATTTGGTGGGGATATTTCAATATTTGTTCCCTCATTTGTTGCCGAGGCATTATATAAAAAGCTAAAATAATAACTTTGAATATTCAAAGTTATTAACAGATATGTGGAAAACAACGGGTTTTTCCCTTGGTTTCGTAATATAATTATTAAAATTACATAGGTTTTCCACAGCAAAATATGATTTGTCGACTTTTTCTATTTATATACGGAGTAAGTAATCACAACTTTATTTCAGTTATGATTACTTTTTATTGTTACATTATTTTTATCTTTTTAGATTTAAATATCATTATAAATAAGGCTGTTATCATTAAGAATAAAGATAATAAATAGATAGCTTTATCTTCAATTTGTATTTTTTCAATATAAATAGTACTTATAGTCTTTTCTTTATATAAATATGGAAACAGATAATAGGCAATAATTCCACTGAATGTCATTTGCGCAACTCTTGATATAAAGAATGGTAAATATTTTAATCTAATTTTTAATAAAATACTTTGTATTTGTGAGTGAATTGATAATCCACCAAAAGATATTAACATTGTGATAAAAGTTACTGTTAGCCTTAATGAAAATTGGCTATTAACAACATTATCGATACCTAGTACCATTTCAAAAATACCAATAAAGAAGGCATTAAATGTATTATAATTAATCTTAAAAATGCTGAATATAAAATTTAAATAAACATAGGAATACTCTACTAGAGATGATGACTTAATAAAGACGATAATTAGATTGTAGAATATCATAAATCCACCAATTAAAAACATTGTATTTATGCCGTTTTGTAAGACCGTAGTTATAGTTTCGCCAAAGCTTTGATTATATTTGGACTTGTGTTTTACCATTTTTTGATAAGCAAGTTTTACTGAGTATTTTTCGTGATAATTTCCTTTTATATTGAATCTCATGATAAAACCAATTATTATATTGGCAAAAACATGACTTAATAAGACTATGTAACCAATAGAGGTATTATGAAAGTAAGCAAAACCGATAGTCCCAATACAAAATAAAGGATTTACAAAAACACAGAAAGAAAGCAAATGTTGCGCTTCTTTTTTTGTTATTGAGCGGTTTTCATATAATTGTGAGATGATTATTGCACTTGTAGGGTTTCCTGATATTAAAGACATAAAAAAGACAAATCCACTTATTGGTGAAGTTTTGAATAATTTAGTTGTTACAGGTTTGATAAGGTCGCCTATTAAGTGCGAAACGCCATATCTAACTGCTAAAGAACTTACAATATAAAAAGGAAATAATATTGGGAAGACTCTTGTTGTCCATAACATTACCGCATTTTTTACCCCAAATATAACATTTTCTGTCTCTATTATCATAAATATAATAGAGAATATAATAAATAGAGCAACTATTAAATTTTTGAGTACTCTTACCATATTATCACCATTTAATTTCTTGTGTATATTAATATATATAATAAAGTAGAGAAACTCATGCGTTTTATTTTTAAAAATTTACCATAATATTTGACATAGTATGATTAAGATAATATAATAGTATAGTAAATGATAACGATTATCAATTAAAGGTGATAAAATGAATAATTGTAAAACCATTCAAGAGATGCTTGTTGGAGAAACAGGAATGATTACAGGTATGGAAAATGTCGAACAGACTACGCGTCATCGATTTATGGATTTGGGCATTGCACCTTATTCTAAGGTGAAATTACTCAAAAAAATGAATTTTAATAATCTCTATGTTATTGATGTAGATGATGTCGAAATTTGTATAAGGCAAAAAGATGCTAAGAAAATTACAATTAAAAGCAACTAGAAAAAGGTGAATTTATGCGGTATTTATTAATTGGTAATCCAAACGTCGGCAAATCATCAATATTTAATATTTTAAGTGATACTTATGCTCATGTCGGAAACTATGGTGGCATTACTGTAGATAAAAAAATGGGTAAATTTACTTATGGAGATTTAATAGATTTACCAGGAACATATAGTGTTTCTCCTAATAGTGACGATGAAGGAATTGTAACTTATGCTTTAATATACGAAAATTATGATGGAATAATTAATATTGTTGATTCTACTCATCTAAAAAGAAATTTGCATTTAACAATCCAGTTACTTGAACTAGGGAAACCAGTGTTTATAACTTTAAATATGATAGATGAACTAAGGCAGTCGGGGAAAAAAATAGATTTTAGCAAGTTAAGTCAAAAATTAAAATCTAAGGTGTTTGGTGTTTCAGCAAAAACAGATGAAGGTATTGATTTACTTAAAGATTCTTTAAAAACTAATGGCATTAAAGAATCATTTAAAATTTATTATGGCTCTTTAATTGAAGCATCTATTGAAGAAATTGTAAAAATAATCGGCAGAGATAATTTAACTTTTAGTCGTTTCCTAGCAATTCAGTTATTGGAAGGAAATAAAGGAATAATTAGTTATATTGATAAAAAAGATCATGAAAAGGTCTTGTCAGTTATTAAAGATTGTGAAGAAGGTGTTATTAAACAGGGGATTGGATTATCTTTAAAAGGAGCAATCTTTAATTATAGAAGAACTTTCATTGATAATATAATTAAAGAATCTTTAATTATAGAAACAAATAAAAATAATACAAAAATTATTAATCAAAAAATTGATAAATGGGTAACTCATCCAATATATGGAGCTATTATATTTATATTGGTGATGTTTAGTATTTATTTTTTTACTTTTGACCTTTTTGGAACCATACTAAGTGATGGCATTGGTTTATTTATAGATGAAATAATTACGCCATTTATTGGTGATTTATTGAATCTATTAGGGGTCAGCGAAAGTGATTTGTTTAGGAGTTTACTGTTTGAAGGTGTTATCGCTGGTGTTGGTGGTGTAATTGTGTTTGTTCCACAAATTGCAATTTTATTTTTTATGATTGCGATAATTGAAGGTACGGGTTATATGGCTCGTGTAGCTATTATGTTAGATACATTACTATCTAAATTTGGATTAAATGGAAAATCTATAGTTCCTCTAGTAACCGGAATTGGCTGTAATGTTCCTGCGATTATGGCGACAAGAACAATAGCAAATAAAAAAGAACGATTACTAACTATCTTAATCATTCCTTTTATGTCTTGTTCTGCTAGGATTCCTATTTATGCGCTACTAGCTTCATTGTTTTTTGATAAATACAAAGCAGTGGTAATTATTAGTATGTACATTATAGGAACACTAGTGGCTTTACTATCTGCCAAATTATTATCTTTATCAATATTTAAAAACACAGATAATAACTTTGTTATTGAAATACCTCCTTACAGAATTCCAAGTGGAAGAAATGTTTATCGTCATACAAAACTAATGATAATGGATTTTATAGGGAAAGCTGGTAAATTTATCTTGTTAGGTACAATAGTACTATGGTTTTTACAATATATGGGTCCAAGTGGAGTAAGTCTAACACATGATTCTAGTTTCTTGGCTTATTTAGGTAACTTCTTTGCTCCGATTTTTAAACCATTAGGATTTGGTAATTGGGAAGCTTCAAGCAGCTTAATCGTAGGTTTTTTAGCAAAAGAATTAATATTATCATCAATGCTAGTTATATATGGTAGTGAAGATGTAGTAAGTGTTGTTTTTACAGGTTTAGGTGCCTACACATTTATGGTTTTTAGTCTATTGTATTTACCATGCTTAGCAACTGTTGGGGTGATTTATCAAGAAACAAAATCACTTAAATTTACTCTTTATTCCTTAGTGTTTACTTTTTCTGTAGCTTATGTATTAAGTTTAATTGTGTATCAGATTGGATTACTGTTGATTTAGTAGGTGGTAAAAATGGACTGTTGCAAGAAGAAAAGAAAAAAAGGAAATTACATCCTTTTAATAATCTTATTAATGTTAATCATTTATTTTTTATTTACAAAATAGATTTAGACAAAAAATTTCCTACTCTATTATATTATATAAGAGTAGGAAACTTTTTTATTTTATTTTTTTATTTTATATGAAGAAATTTAAGTAGTATATCGATAAATTGCATCAATGGCTCTTCAGGAAAGAGTTTTTCAAGATAAGGAAGCAATAATATCATAATTGATGCAAAACTATTTTGTAAAAAATGCGCTAGCATTGGCACAAAGATATTGTTTGTTAAATAATAAAGCAATGTTAATACAAATCCTGTTGATATATAGGTAATACCTAGGATAAGCTCTGTGGGGTCTCCACTTGCCAAATATGCTGCAAATACATGAATCATTCCAAATAGAGATGAACTGAGAACAAAAGCTAAAATAATATTAAGTTTGTAAGGTATTTTTAAATTTCTCGCATAATTGAAAATTACGCCTCTAAAAATAGTTTCTTCAACAAAAGGTGCGCCAAATACAACCATAGGGATAATTAGAAGTGGATATTTAAATGATTTAACAATTGCTTCTTGGTTTTGTGATTCGCGTAATTCAAAATTAAAGATAATCATAATAATTTCAATAATAAAATTAAGAAAGTAACTAAAAATCCACCCTGCAAAAGCTAACAAAATAAAATAACCAAACTTTTTAATAAATTGCTTAAATTGTTCTGTATAATAAGTTTTTAAAATAAACATAAAACCAAAAAACAGAATAATATATGTAAATAAATTCGTTAATGTCGATGCGAAATTAATGTTATTTGGGTTATTAGGAAAATAATATTTTAATACCGATTCTGAAACTAAAAATATAATTGTCGAAAAGATGTACATCCCAAATGCATAAAAAAGGATTAATAATAATTTATTAGGGATATTTTTATTGTCTATTTTATTCATAATTTGTAACCTCCAATAATAATTTCATTATATCATAGTTTTTTTAAAAAAAACACTATAAATATCTTTAAATTTTTAGTATAATTTATTTGATTACACAAGCATTTTTCGACAATTTTATACAAGTTATGTTGTTATAATGTTATATAATGACAAATTTTTAATTTGGGAGGAAATAATGTGAAAAGTATCTATCATGATATATA
>NSKI01000037.1 GCA_003586005.1 Haloplasmatales bacterium 4B
GACATATAATTTCACTCCTTTATAATTTTTTAAGATGGAATAATTTTTTAATAATTACTTCATTTATATATACACCATAAAAAATTATTTTTTCTTATAAATTTTGAAAAAAAAGTAGTTTTCTTATATTAAGTGTATCTAGAACTTCTTCAATTAACTTATTTTTAAATTCATTACCTCTATCAGTATGAAAGTACTCAATATTTATAAACTTATTTTTATTGATGAAAAAGCCTCATCATTTTTATTATCAAACTCTCTATTAATCACATTTCCCACATCATCGTTATTACACGTAGTTTTATGGGATTTATATTGATGTCATTTTCTAGATCTGTGTCTATTTTTACTGTCTTTGATTAGTAATAGTAGATAGATCTCGCTATACCTAAAAATAACACATTTTTGTTCGGATACTTACCTGAATAGGATTTAATTATTTTGATTTTCATCCCATTATCAGTGCCGCTTGCTTTAAAATATTCCATTTAAGTCAAATATTTACAAAAATGTACCTAGAACATATAAATGAGTTAAAAAGTTTATATTTATTGTCAATTATTTATATATATTTAGATAAACTATTGACAAAGAAATATATATCAAATACACTTAAAATAAATACGTATATCTAAATATACGTATTTATAAAATTTACTGGGGAAGGTTTATAGGAAAAAAATTCATTATTTGTTCTTTTCTTTATTAATTTTCAGTTTTATTTTAAGAACAAATTTTTCTACTAAAGCTTATATAGTATATCCTGTTGTCAATTGGTACCAAGATTCAGATTATGCTTATGCTTTTACAGATTCAAAAGTACACTATTTAATTAGTACATCTAACACACAATTAACTGAAACAGAAATTGTCAGTATACTAGATGAATGGTCTAACGAATCTGGAGTTCCTATAGCAAAAGATACCATATTTACTGATGTAGAGATATCTATTAAATGGATTTCTTATGCGGAAGCTAATAGCACGTTTGGTGTCGGCACTGGAGTTTTAGGACTTACTCACTTTAGTGGAATAACCAATACTGTACTAGATACATTGTACGAGGATGATAGGTGTATAAATCAACAAGAAGTTTTGAAAACTGATAAAATGGATATTTATATAATTTATGACAATACTTCTTCAGACCTAATTGACACAGATGAATGGAAGACAATTATTAGACATGAAATTGGGCATGCTTTTGGGTATAAAGGACATATCCAATATTCAGATGATCTTATGTACGCTTACTGGAGTGATGGCGAAATAATAAACATAATTGATTATGATAGTGAACATATAAATAATATCTATAGTTTTAGATAAAATAACATTAATTATTAATTTTCTGAAAAATGGTCGTGTCAATTTTTTTTATAAAATTATACTAAAGGGTGGGTTAAATGTTAAAATTAGTAAACTTATGGAAAATTTATAAGACAAAAGCAGGGTTAGAACATGCTGCTTTAAAAAAGATTAATCTTACAATTAATAGTCCTGGTTTTGTTGTTGTACTCGGAAAATCTGGTAGTGGAAAGACCACTTTAATGAATCTATTGGGTGGATTGGACCAATTTGATGAAGGCGAAATAATTATTAGTGGTAAATCCTCAAAAGATTTTATGACATCTGATTGGGATTCATACCGGAATACTTATTGCGGCTTTGTCTTTCAAGAATTTTATATAATAGAAGAATTTAGTATTTATAAGAACATTAGCTTAGTATTAGAATTACAAGGTTATAGTAAATCCGAGATAAAAGATAAAGTAAATGAAATATTAAAAATTGTAGAATTAGAAGGATACGCAAATCGTTATCCAAATGAACTATCAGGTGGTCAGAAACAAAGGGTTGCTTTAGCTAGAGCTTTAATCAAAAATCCCGATATTTTATTAGCAGATGAACCAACTGGTAATTTAGATAGTGAAACCGGTCATAATATTATGAAAATTCTAAAAAAAATATCTAAAGATAAACTAGTTATTATGGTTACTCATGACAGGGATTTTGCTGAAACATATGCTGATAGAATAATAGAATTAAAAGATGGCGAAATTATAAGTGATAATAAAAATAATCTAGTGAATGAAGATTTGCATAAACCAATTGATAACACAACTTTTAAATTAATAAAATCAAATTTTACATTTAATAATTCACTTAAGCTTGCAGTAAATAGTTTGTCAAAAAAGAAATTCAGACTTATTTTAATGTTGTTTTTATTTATTTGTTCAATAACTTTTTATGGTATAGCATTAAATTTTAATCGTTATGATGTGGATAAAGCAAGTATAAAGACTTTTAAAAAACAAAGAATTTCTAATATGGCTATTACTAAATATTATGAAATTTGTTTTGACACAAATTGTCATGAATTTACAGATTATATAGAGGAAGATGACCTTGATAATTTAAGAATGCAATATCCTAATTTACAATTTTATCCAACAATGGATATAAATATCAATTTAAACATAGATAATGACATACCTGTAGAATATAATCATAATTATACAACTTTCATTAGTAATGTGACATTTATTGATAATCAATTTCAAGATAAACTAATAGGACAAAACAGTAGGTACCCAGTAAATGAAGCAGATATATTGATAACAGATTATACCGCAGAAGTGCTACTATATTATAAAGCTTTTCCTGATGCAGATAATATTAACGATTTAATTGATAAAGAATTAATTTTGGAAAATATTAGATTTAAAATTACAGGTATATTAGATACAGAATTTTCTAAAGAAACGGTTGAAGATGGGTCTTTTTACACTCCTATGATAGGGCAGTTTTCAACAATTTACACATTAGAAGAAAATAAGGATAGCTTTGTAAAAATGATTAATAACTCTGGAATACACTTATTTATATTTAGAGAAGATTTCTCTGTTACTAACAATGTTATCGTTAGTAACCAAAGCTCATACTCCAAAGATGATTTTAAGATAATTGGTGAATATCCAGTTGAAGAAGACGAGATTCTTGTTAGTACTAATTATTTAATATTTACATATGGTATAGATATTATGAAAAACCTTAATGATTTGATTGGGAAAGAAATTATAGTTAATTATTATAAATATAAGGTAGATACACGTCTATCTATTGATAAAGTAGATGAAAAAATTACTAAAAAATACAAATTAGCTGGGATATTCAATAGTAATGAGAATTATACGAAAGTAGGTATAATCGTTTCTGATAATAATTTTATAAGTTTATGTGAAGAGGCTGAATCGATTGATAGTATACATGTAGTATTTAGTAAAAATGAAAAAGATAATTACAAATTAATAACTGATTTATCAAAAATAGGCTATAAGCATCATACTAGTTATAGTGAGCATATATACTCACTTAAACAAATGTCTATAGATATGAAGCCAATGTTATTAATAGTAGCAAGTGTTTTTGGAGTCTTCGCTGCAGTTATGGTTCTTACATTCATATCAATGAGTATCAATCTAAAACGTAAAGAAATTGGTATTTTAAGAGCAATTGGTTCAAGAGGAATTGATATAGCTAAAATATTTATTACTGAAAGTATTATTATCGGTCTAATCGCAGCCATTTTATCAGCTATTGCAGTTAAAGTTTCTACAATATACATAGATAAAAGTATTCAATATGTATTGAATAATAATTTTACTATTTTATATTTAGACTACCTTTCTGTTATCTATGTTTTCGTATTAGCTATCGGAATGTCAATATTATCAAGTATTATACCAATTATTAAAATAGCAAAAGAGCAACCAATTGATGCAATAAGATTAAAATAATTAATTTTAGGAGTCTAATTCAATACACATATGCTTTTATTATCTTAGTATATTTCTTGGTAATTTATTAATCCTCAATAAAGCAATATAACATCTGTTGTATCATAAAACGTAGTAATTCTAATTTATTGTGGAATAAAAAATAATTACGAACTATTAAAAGCTTATTATAATAAAAAAATAAAAGTCAAGGTTTAATTACAATTAATTTTATATTAATAATTTAACGCACGCCAAAAAACCTCACGTTATGTAAAATTTTAATGACGTGAGGTTATCTCATTTATTATCTACTATTACTACCTAATTATAAAGTTCCATAACCCTAGCGTAATATATTTATAGAAATTTATTTAATCCGCTATCTTAGCTACTTTCTTTTGTTTACCTTCAAGTTCTTTCTTTAAAACTGTGGGGTATCTATGCCTGCATACGCTAATTAAAACCTTACTACTGAGAAATTTTCGTACATCTCCAATTTCACCTATTAACCTAACTGCTACTTTATCTCTAACACCACTCATAGTCTGTAAAGTCGCCAGGGTTGCTTGTATGAATAAACTTCTTAGAATTATATTTTTGTTACATATAGAAAGAATTATTTAAACAACCATAGGTATTATAACTTGATTAATCTATAAATAAAATAGCGTGAAAAAAATCTATTTTCTCACGCATTTTTATGTTGCTTCAATTTTATAATTCATAAAATTTTTTTCACTTTTATTTAAATGTTTATTGACAATCCTTAGTTGGTTTGGGTCGAGTAGAAACAGCCATCACTTACTGAAACCCTCACAGAACCGTGCATGCACTATTAATACACACGGCTCTTCACATTGTATTCAGGTTAGTTAAACACACTCACATATATTTTAGGTTGCATAATTTGTGGTACTATATAATTCTAATATTTCTCCCACGTATAACTTCGCTTTTGACTCCTTCTATTCAGTGTTTTTAATAAACATCTCAAAACTCATGATAAAACGTTGTTTAGGATCTCTCATGTGCCATTATCATATCAATATCAAACTCCTCAGGTCTTACAACCCCGGGAAAGTTAAGTACATCTCACCTATAACGATGTATTTAATGTTGTCTTCTGATTCTCCAAAACCATCGGCCTTTCGAGGCTAACAGCTTCAGTATACACTTTCGGCTTGAATGTTCCTTTGTCTACGATTAAACCTAATATTACTGCTTCGGCTCCAAGACTAAGTACTAGTTGTTGGTTAGACTTTACTAGAGGGATTCACACCCACTATATGATAATAACTTACAAATCTAGGAAAACATTACCTAGAAGTGAAACAAGAGACTCTTTGGTCGCTTGTTTTCATGAGGCACTGGAGATGGCCTGTGTCGGAAGAAGCCACTTCCGCATCACTAATAGCTATAATAAATTAATATATTCTTGCTTACTACTTAAAACTCTATAAATTATAATCGTTTTATTTGTTTCATTTAATTTATAAAATACTAAATGTTTCTCCACAATCAATACTCGATAATTTTGAATTTTTAAAATTTTATATTTGGGAACAACTCCAATGTAAGGAAATTGAGAAAAATTTTTAATCCCTTTTTCTATTTTATCTAAATAGCTTAATGCAGTTTCAGTACTACCTGAATCATCAACTATGTAAAATATGACCCCCCTTAAATCTTCATCAGCCTTATCTGTTCTAAGTATCTCATACATATTGCTACTTCCTTGCATTCAAATTATTTCTAATGTCATTAAAAGTATTTCCAATAGTCGATACTCTTCCATTAGCAACATCATCTTCTGCTTCTGCAAGTGATCTTAATAATTCTAATTCTGCTTTCATATTTTCAAATTCAGTAATATTCAATACAACTGTGTCTCCTCTACCATTTACAGTAATGTAGATGGGTTCTTTTGTTTCACGGCAATAATTTGATATTTCATTATATTTATTTCTTAATTCTGCGGATGGTCTTATGTTCATAAAATTACCTCCTATTATATTATATGCAAATTATATCATCATTTGAATATTGATTCAAGGTTTTAATTGATATGCTATATTAATATTACTCTTTTATGCCCATTTTTCTTCAAAAAATTAAAAAGTTAATCACTTTATTATAAACGAAAGTAATTAACTAGCTTAAACATAGACACAGCATCAAGTCCCCCTTATTAGGCATTTTAGATTTTAACCATGCGAATTGTTCAAATGAGAATATTCTCCCAAGTAGATTTAAATGTTTTAAATTACTTATTTTTGGTTTTCCGATTAAAAAATCATTATCTTCAAATGTTCTTACTATATCTAGTCCTAAATATTCCAAAGAATTCAAATAAAATTATATTCATTTAATTTAGTTTTATAGTCTTCATCAAGACTAGGAATTGTACTTGTATTTAAATACTTCAGTTCTTCAGGCATTATATCTTCAAAATAATATATATAATTATTATATTTTATAGCAAATCTAATAATGTCTTTATCTACCTTATCTCTATTCATATTCATTAAGTTTTCTGGAATTGCATTCTTTTCTACATATAATGTTAGTACTTTAATGTTTGAGTTTTCAACAAAATAATATATCATTCCTTCATCTTGATATACATTTAAAGTCCCAATTACTTTTAAATTTTTACTGCTTAAATAATCCTTGATTTTCAATTCAAAATCATAAGTTCCAGTATCATTATAATGCAATTTGATTGATTTAATTTTACTTGCTTTATTTGTACTCGAGTCAATTTTGTTATAATATACATTTCCAGTTGAATATAGAAGAGGAATGTCTATATAAAAATTGTTTAAAAAAGTGTTGCCATTCCAAAGATACCAATCGATTTGTTTAAAGCTTATGGTGATTACAAATATGGCATATTTGACCAATCAGCATAAATCAGTACTTATCTTGAACACAACAAAAATATATTAGAATTCACTCTATTCATGTTATTAATCATTTAGATAATAATAAAAGGATTTTTATCAATTTTTATTCAAACTCTTTTAAAAACATAATTACAGCTGCTTTATCTATGCTTGAAAAAGCATTCTTTTTGTTAATCAAGTCTCTTAAATCGTCAATAGAAATCCAATGTGGATTTTTCGTATCATCTCCTTCTATCTTTAATTGACCATCTGCTGTACAATTAAAATATACACCAAAAGAATCTACAAACCCTTTTAAAGTTTGATATACTGCAAATGGTTTAATACATTGGATTGTGAAATCGCTATCAGTCCCTGTAGTAATTATTTCAGTTTCTATATTTTGTATATACTCAATATCTAAACCAGTCTCTTCTTTTACCTCTCTAATTAAAGCGTCTGTAATAGATTCAAATTGATTAATTTGTCCTCCTGGAAGTTCATACAAACTTGGTTCACCGGGTCTGTTTCTTGTTTGAATTATAATCTGAGTGTTATTGTTTACATTACGATAAATTATAGCGCGAGCGTTAACATATATCACTTTAAAACCTCTCCTCTCATTTTAATTCTTTCAAATTAAATATATATGAATTTAGAAATATTAAGTTATTTCTAAAGATTCATCTAGTTTTTTTTCATAATTTATTTAGTGTAACTTTTACTATCCCATAAGGAATTGGTCATTCTGATTTTCCAAAACTTCAAATTGAATCATTTTTTAATTCTTAAATCATTATCTAAATCTTACTAATACCAAAATTCCATACTTTCTAATTTTAGTTAAACTTAAAAAGTTTTTCATCAATCAATGAATTTAGTAAATTGAGTTTTCTATTTATCTAAATAATATTTTATCAAACGTAATAGCTAACCTCTTAATGATTTAATTAGTTTCGTAAAACAGAAGCATATTTCATTGTTTATTTTAATAATAAATGTTATCTCCTTTGATTTAGGTGTTGGTCCTCTCCACCAACCCACGTCCATTTTCTTAATTTTTTATTAATATTGTCGTGTTTTGTATCAAAAATTTACTGTTTTTGTCAAATAAAAAAGTCTTTGTTTCTATTATAAAACAAAGACACTCTCATTTATATAGTTATATTTAATTAATTTTATTATTTCTATATTTTGGTGGAGATGGGGCGTATATTACTATATCCGCTACCTTTGAGAAGAAAATGATTATTTATAAAACTAGCCACTTGAGATAGTGGCTCTTTTATATACATTAGACTAAATAAGAATAATTTATAATATCCTTATCTATCATATTCTTTAGTATATCTTCTCGTTTAATAATACCTTTTATCTCATAAAAATCTTCTTTTGTGTGTATTTGCAATAGATTTAAAAGTTTACTATAAAATGGTTCTTCACTCTTAAGGCAGAAATTATTAATTAGTGCAATAATTTCTTTATTAGATAATAATACATTTTTATTATCAAGCAATTTTAAAACATCATCTTTTAATACCTTATCATTTAATAATTGAACAATTAACTTATAATTTATATCAGACGAATATTTATCTATACTTTGATATAGGTTTGTAATATTCCCTTGCCTAATAAAATGATTTAGATTGTAATCAAATATTGTTGTATTGGTATCATTGTGGTTTATTTTTGCAAAGAGTGAAAAAAGAAATTCCTGATTTTCCTTATTTAATACCCAAAACTTTCTTTTGTAAAGTGAAAATAGTTTAGAAGAATTAGCTGCATCTATTTCTTCAATCTTATCTTTATTTTTAATTATTAGTTCATTGAGTTTATATTCATCATTTATAAATGTTATTAAACCTATTTCAAAACTTTCATCCATAGATTTAAGCAAAGAAATTTGGTCAATGTTAGTTCTAAATAAATCAAATACCTCTTCAGTTATAGGATAATACTCATATCTTTTTAAAATATCAATAGGTAGAATTTCATATTGAGCCTTAATAATATTAACTACTTGTTCCTCATTTTTTATAAATCTAAAATACTGAATTAGCTGATTTATTTCTTCATCTGTATAATTATTTTTTTTAATTATTTCAATCATACTATTATTCTCATATAATACTCTCAACAAAAATGAAGGAAGTAAAAATGTTCTACTTTGCTGATTAAAATAAATTGATAATTTATAATTTAAGGCAAAATTTAATACATTTTCAAAAATAAGAGAAATTTTCACTTGTCCTTTGGGTTCTATGAAGGAAGGTATATTAGATAATTTTTCAGTAGTTTTGATTTCATACATATCATCTATTTCCTCATCATAATCAGTGAAAAGTTTTGTTTTTTCTCTAAGTACATTTGAAATACCATCAACAAGATTATATTTTAATCCAGTTAAATCAATTGGGTTATTAGTGGTATTTTTAAATAACAATTCTACTGTTGTAGCAGAACCAAAAAATATTTTTGAAAATTCGATATTTAATCCATTTAGTTGTATATGTTCGTATATCATATATTTGTTTTTAAAATCTTGTTTCCTAATTAATTCATCAAGTGTAATGCCCATTAAATCTGCCAATTTGTCTAATAAATCAATTTCAATACTTGTTTCTCCATTTTCCCAATTTGATATTGCACTATTAGAAACATGTAATAACTTTGCTAACTCATTTTGAGTCATAGACTTTGTAGTTCTATACTTTTTTATTAATTCACCTATCTCTTTTTTATCTTTTAACATAATAATCACTCCTTTACCCTGATAATACCACAGTAATAACTAGTTAACCTAAACACTTTTACTAAAACATTGTCCAGTGACACTGGAATCCATATTTGTTAACCTAAAAAATTTAAAGTTAAGTTAATTATAAACTAATTCTTTCGTTGCTACAATAAAAAATCATTTTATATTTACATAATGTCTCTTATTACTTCTACAATAAATTCTTAATATGTGCCCAGTTTGAATTGATTTCTTTTGGTGTCATCGATTTGATTTGTTCTCTAGTGAATATTCTTCTTTCTTCTGTTTTTACACTTGGTGTTCTGCCATTTTCTTTGAACTTACTTTCAACAGCATTTGAAACTACTTCATTAAATTTCATTTCAAATTGTTTAACACTTTCTAGTGTTGTTCCTGCATCAGTTCCAACTAACATTTCAGCAAATTCTATTGGAAGTTTACGATTTACTAATTCTTTTTTTGTTTCAGCGATTAATTCTTTTCTTTGAAACTCCGCCTTTCGTTTATCAAATTCTTTTTGTTGTTTTTTAAATTTATCACGTTCACGTTCTTCAGCTGATAACTTCGCAAGTCTTGCTGCTTCTTCTTTTTCAGTTTCTTTTTCCTTCTCCCATTTTGCTTTTTCTTTTGATAATCAATTTGATATAATTTCATTTACTTTTTCCTGTTGTTCATCGGTAAATGTACCATCCCATTTTGTTTCATTTTGATTTTCTATTTGTTCTGTAGTTTGTTTATTATCTTCCATTGTTTCTTCTCCTGTTTTACGCCCATCGGCAATATCTTTGTTATTCTTTATTGCCTTTAGCAAATAAAAAGGCTAAGGAATCAAATCAATTATTTAAACTATTTCTCGTTTTATGATATAATTTAATTAATGAAAAAATATCGGAAATAGGAGGGAATATGGGAATCTTAAAATTTAATTCAAATATCGATTACAAGTTTGCTAAAAACTATTCATTAAAGTCTGATTTATCTGGTCACAATAAATCATATTATAAGGAACTATCTAATGAAATTATTAATTATTGTTTAAATAATAATGATTTTGTCATAGGATTCAATGGTGATTGGGGTTCAGGTAAGTCATACTTTCTTGAGAATTATATTATTAATAATCCTGTTATAAATAAAGATAACGATAAGATCTCTTTTAGATACTTATCTATATGGGAAAAGGATTGGAATAGTAGTGCCTTTGAGCCAATAATCTATTCATTAGTTGAATTAATTTTTGGTGATATAAATAAGGCTCCCGCAAAAACTAATTCTTTATTTTTAGCAAGAAAAGATTTTATAATTAAAACAATTAAGATAATTTATGAATTAGGTTCTGCTACTTCTGATGTAATACTTCCTAATTTATCAAAATCAATAAGATTATTAAAAAAAGCTAAAAGTTTATATGATAAATTTTTAAAAAAGGCAAATGAATTCGATAAACTAGAAAAAGATTCAATAAATTCTATTGAAGATTTAATTTCAAATAATGGTATTTTTAATGAATACATTATTAAAGAAAAAATCATTATTAATTTGCATAATCTCTTCAAAAAATATATCAAGGAGCATCCCAAAAAAATAATTATAATAATTGATGAATTAGATCGCTGCAATCCTAATTTTGCTATCGATGTCTTTGAGAAAATTAAGCACTTTTTTGATATTGAAAATCTTAGTTTTATATTAAGTTATGATAAAAATGAATTAGAAGGTATTATAAAACACTATTATGGTTCCCAGTATAATTCCCATAAGTATTTAAATAAGTTCGTTAATAATGAATTCATTTTATATAATTACTATAATGAAAGTGATTTTATTTTAGATTTTTTTAATGTTACATATAAAGATTTAACAGATAGACAAAAAAATAATATCTGGATGTTATTAAAATTATCTAATATGATGAATTTATCAAAAAGACAAATTTTATATACCTTAAATAATAATTTGCAATTATTTAATTTAGATCATTCTTTATCATTCAATGATAGTAATTATAAGACATTTACCTTAGTCTTTATCATTCGGCTTTTATTATATATAACATATAATTTTCAAAAAGATTTTTATGAGGCTCTACTGTTTGGGTCTCTTATTGAAGTAACTGATACCTACTATCGTTTTCTATTCTATGGGAAAAAGATACAATTTGATATATTAAAAATAGATGGTCCATGGGATATTGACATCTTAAACGCAATTGAATATATATATATATCAAAAAATAATAATTGGGATGATCTAACAAGGGATTTCTCCACTAGCAACCATCATTGTTTTTATGATAGAGATAATTTTTTAGATAAATATGATAAAATCATTGATTTAAGAACTCATATATTTAAACATACCAAAAATTTAACTTTATATTCAGAAGTTACATCTGCTTTTCATGATATTTGTCAATA
Source organism: Haloplasmatales bacterium 4B (assembly GCA_003586005.1). GTDB lineage: Bacteria > Bacillota_I > Bacilli_A > Haloplasmatales > Haloplasmataceae > NSKI01. The sequence goes on from NSKI01000037.1 coordinate 11,846, forward strand.
TTATGAATCTATAAGAATGTTTTATACAGATGTATTTTATAAAAAGTTTGGTTGTGACGAAACTAAAGGTATTCTTGATTATTTTTCATTTATATTAACAAGTGGAAAAAATAAAACAAATTAAAAAACCGATGTCATTTGAAAGATTTTAACCACTCTTTATAATCCATATTACCATTAACTTCATTATTTTTATTGATAGCATTCCGAGCATTTCTTTGTCCAACTTTTGTTGGTTTTACTATTGGGATAGTTGTTGATCTACTGGATTGTCAACATTAAATCGGACAAATTTTATAAAGAGTACATTTTTCTATAATCCACTGGACTCAAATAACCAAGAGATCCGTGAATCCTGTGGTTATTAAACCAGTTAACATAGTCATTTAATTCATGATTTAGTTCTTCTATACATTCAAAATTT
>NSKI01000038.1 GCA_003586005.1 Haloplasmatales bacterium 4B
GGAAATTGGATTTATGTCTCTTTTTGTGTACAAAAAAACTGATGTGAGTTTTCACCCACACCAGATATTATAGAACCATAAAATAAAAGGTTACTATTTTAAAAATAGCAACCTTTTTATTTTATAAGTTAACAACCTGTGTAACATACACAACCAATAATTGCCAATAATATAAATAATACTAAGATAATTGCGAAATTGTTTGTCCCATAACCGATATTACCACCCATATGTAGGCCTCCTTTATGTGCATATATTCAATTTATCTTATGCATAAGTAATATTTTGTCCTATTACAATAGTTTATTTTTTAGATAATATTTTGAACTAATAAGTCTAGGAAGTAAAAATGGTTCTTAAAAAATCAAGAACCATTTATAATTATTCATTCATTAATTAGTCAAATTTAATATTTCGTATAAATATCAATAAATTTGTATAATTTTCCTGAGATTTAGATAAAAGAGACGGAGGAATTCTTTTTATCTAATTTAAGCATATTTGTCAGCATTATTGAGAATATTAAATTATTAGCATCCCCATCCAGTATAGCATGCACATCCAATGATAGCTAATAAGATGAATAATACTAAAACAATTGCGTATCCATAACCATAACCATAACCTGCACCTTCCATAAGAAAGCCTCCTTTCACCTAACATCCATAATATCATATGAATAAAAGGTTTAAAAAGTTAGTACATTAGTTTAGTTTTTAAGAAAATTATTATTTTTTTAAATAATTAGAATAAAAATGCATGGTTTGTAAACCATGCTTAATTTTTCTTTCTTCCAATTTTATTTTCAATTCCCTTTAATAAACGTTTATAATTAGGGATATGTCTAACAACTATAAATGAAAAAAAAGCGGAAATCGTTATGACAAGGTAAATATCTCTATTAAAAAATTTAAAGAATTGCAAATCAGAATATGTGTAAGCTATAACCACAGTGACAATAATGGCTATAGCAGCTACAGTTGATGCTAAAGATACAAACCTTGTTATTAATAGAGTAATAATAAAAGTACTTAATCCAATAACAAATATTGGCCAAGAAGAAATTAATAATACACCACCACTCGTAGCAACTGCTTTTCCACCACGAAAGTTGGCAAAAATAGGGAAAATGTGACCAATTACTGCGGTAATTCCAAATAAAATTGTCGGTACATGAATCACATCGTGAAACCAATGGTTAGCAATTAACATTGCTACTGTACCTTTTAACACATCTATAATTGCAACTGTGATTCCTAATTTTGTACCTAAAGTTCTAAACGCATTTGTTGCGCCTAAATTTCCACTTCCGTGTTCACGTATATCAATGTTTTTAAATGTTTTTCCAATTATTAATCCAGAGGGAATTGATCCTAGTAAATAACAAACAACAATCAAAATACTGTCATAAAAATAGCTCATATCTAACACCGTCCTCAAAAAAAATTATAACATAAAACTAAACATTTGCATAGAGTTGCTCATTTTTATTAAATTTTATACAAAAATTTCTAAAAATCATTTATAATAGTATTTGTATATACTGAAAGGGTGAAGAGAATGTCAAAAAAATTAAAGTATAATGAAGAGTCTATTCAGGTATTAGAAGGATTAGATGCAGTCCGAAAACGTCCTGGAATGTATATTGGTTCAACCGATTATCGTGGATTACATCATTTAGTTTTCGAGATTGTTGATAATGCCATTGATGAAGCACTTCAAGGTTATGGAAATGAAATCAATGTGACTATTTATAATGATAATAGTATTGAAGTTCAAGACTTTGGTAGAGGTATACCAACAGGAATTCATAAGACCGGAAAACCAACACCTCAAGTTATTTATACCGTATTGCATGCTGGAGGAAAGTTTGATGGGAATAGTTATAAATCAGTAGGGGGACTTCACGGAGTTGGTGCATCTGTTGTAAATGCCTTATCAGAGTACCTAGAGGTTGAAATAAAAAGAGATAATAAAGTGTTTTTACAAAGATTTGAAAATGGAGGAAAGAAAGTTTTTCCTTTAAAAGAAATCGGCAATACAAATAGAACAGGGTCAACAGTTAGGTTTAAACCAGATGTTACTATTTTTTCTTCAACTAAATTTAAATTTGAAATTTTAGAAGAAAGACTAAGAGAATCTGCATATTTGTTAAAAGGTTTAAAAATTACTTTAAATGATAAAAGAATAGGTAAGTGTGAAGAATTTCAATATGATAATGGAATAGAGGCATTTATTGAGTTCTTAAATAAAGACAAAAATGTTTTACATGAAGTAGCTTACGTAAATGGAAGTCATTCAAACATTGAAGTTGAATATTCATTTCAATATATTGATTCCTATTCAGAAAATTTTAATTCTTTTGTTAATAATGTAAAAACTAAAGATGGTGGGACTCATGAAGTAGGTGCAAAATCGGCAATGACAAAAGTTGTTAATGAATTTGCTCGTAAAAATGGTTTTTTAAAAGAAAAAGATAAAAATCTAGAAGGTACAGATATTAGAGAAGGACTAACTTGTATTATTTCGGTAAGAATTCCAGAAAATCTACTGCAATTTGAAGGACAAACTAAAAGTAAATTAGGTTCACCAGAAGCAAGAACAGCAGTTGAAAATTTATTAGTAGATGAGTTAACTTTTTATTTCACAAAAAACCCTGATATTTTAGATAATATCGTTTCTAAGGCTTTAAAAGCAGCCAATGCTCGTGAAGCAGCTAGAAAGGCTCGAGAAATAGCAAGACTTGGTAAAAAAGCGAAAACAAATATCAATTTAAACGGGAAGCTGACACCAGCTCAAACTAAGGATCACCGTAAAAGTGAGTTATTCATTGTTGAAGGTATATCTGCTGGTGGAAGTGCTAAACAGGGTCGTGATAAATTTTACCAAGCTATTTTACCATTAAGAGGAAAAGTTATAAATACTGAAAGAGCGAAGATTAATGACATAATTAAAAATGAAGAAATCAATTTACTAATTAATGCAATTGGAGCCGGATTTGGAATTGATTTTAATATTAAAAAAATTAACTACGACAAAATCATTATTATGACCGACGCGGATACAGATGGCGCACATATTCAAATATTATTATTAACATTTTTCTTTAGATATATGACACCACTTATTGAAAATAAAAAAGTCTACATCGCTTTACCTCCGTTGTATAAAATTAGTAAAAAGAAGGACATCGAATATGCTTATAGTGATGAAGAATTAGAAATAAAGACTAAAAAGCTCAAGGCAAATTATTCTATACAACGATTTAAAGGTTTAGGTGAAATGAACAGTGATCAATTATGGGAAACAACTATGGATCCTAAAACAAGAACTTTAGTTTGCGTTAATATAGAAGACGCCGTAGAGGCAGATCATTTCTTTAACATCCTCATGGGTGACCAAGTAGAGCAACGTCGTGATTGGATTGAAAATAATGTTTCTTTTACATTAGAAGATGATTTTTTAGTTGAGGAGAGAGATTAATGAGGAAGATAGAAGAACTAAATAAAGTAATTAATGAAAATATTGAAACAGTTCTTTCAGAAAGATTTGCACGTTATTCAAAGTATATTATTCAAGAACGAGCACTACCTGATGTTCGTGACGGTTTAAAACCAGTTCAAAGAAGAATTTTGTATTCTATGTATAAAGAAAAAAACTTAAGCGATAAACCTTACCGTAAGTCAGCAAAAACAGTTGGAAATGTTATTGGTAATTATCATCCCCATGGCGACTCCTCAGTATATGAGGCAATGGTTAGAATGAGTCAAGAATGGAAGGTAAGAGAATTATTAGTTGATATGCATGGGAACAATGGTAGTATTGACAATGATCCACCAGCGGCAATGCGTTATACTGAAGCAAGACTATCTAAAATAGCTGAGGAATTACTTAGAGATATTGATAAATACACTGTTGATTTTGCGTTAAATTTTGATGACACGGAATCGGAGCCAACGGTATTACCTTCTAGATACCCAAATATATTAATTAATGGTTCTCAAGGTATTTCTGCAGGTTATGCAACTGATATTCCACCACATAATTTAGATGAAGTAATAGCTGCAACAATTTATCGTTTAAAACATCCACTTTGTTTAATAGATGAAATTATGAATATTATAACAGGACCTGATTTTCCTACAGGAGGAATTGTTCAAGGTGCAGACGGCATTAAATCAGCTTATGAAACAGGAAAAGGGAAAATTGTTGTTCGCTGTAAATACTATATTGATGAAAAGAAAAATCAAATTATAATAACAGAAATACCATATGAAGTTAATAAAGCCAATCTGTTAAAAAAAATAGAAGATATTCGCTTAAACAAAACGTTGGACGGTTTAGAAGAAGCACGTGATGAATCTGATAAAGAAGGACTAAGAATTGTTATTGACTATAAAAAAGATGCAAATAAAGAGTTAATAATTAATTACTTATTAAAGAATACTGACTTAAAAATTAACTTTAATTTTAATATGGTTGTAATCCATAATAAACGTCCTAAACTATTAGGGATAATAAATATATTAGACAGTTACATAGAACATCAAAAAGAAGTGATTATAAATAGATCAAATTATGAATTAACTAAATCTCGTAAAAGATTACATATTTTAGATGGTCTTGTAAAAATGGTTTCAATAATCGATCAAGTTATTTACGTAATTAGACATTCTCAAAATAAAGCTAACGCTAAAGAAAATATTACTAAACAATTTGAATTTACAGAGGAACAAGCAGAAGCTATAGTTACGTTACAATTATATAGATTGACAACAACAGATATTGATATTCTTGAAGAGGAAGCAAGGAAACTTACAACCTATACTAATGAACTTCTTGAGATTCTTAATTCTGAGAATAAGTTGGTTCAGGTATTAATAAAAGAACTTGATGGCATTAGAAAGCAATATGCAACTCCAAGATTAACAGAAATTCAACGGGAAGTTGAAGAGATTCAAATTGACCATCAGGAAATGATTAAATCTGAGGATGTTATTTTAAACATTACTAAACAAGGATTTATGAGAACATTTAAAAGTAAAAACAATGAAAATAAAATTGATATTAATAGTATTACAACAAAAGATTATGTAATTGTGAATATGCAGGTAAATACCCTAAATAAAATATTACTGTTTACAAATAAGGGGAATTATATTCTGTTAAATGTTCATCAAATAGATATAGTTAAAAGTACTGATTTTAAACAACATATAAATGATTTAGTTAGAATAGAACCAAATGAACACATAGTAAAAGTAATTGTTATTGATGAGTTTTCAAAAGATAAACTAATTATTATGGCTACAAAACAAGGCTATATAAAAAGAACTCCATTAATAGAATTTGAAACATCTCGTAACACTAAAAGTTATACTGCGATATCGTTAAAAACAACTGAAGATGAGTTGTTAAATGCTTATATATCAGATGATAAGAATCGGGAAGTTTTAGTTGTTACAAAACGCGGTTATATTAATCAATATACTGAAAGTCAAATCCCTGCTACTAAATTGAAATCAAGTGGCGTGAAAAGTATTAATTTAAAACTAGATGATGAAGTAGTTTCATTTATCTATATTTATGATGAACGACTAGATGTTGCTCTATTAACACAAAGAGGGAATTTGAAAAAAATAAAACATAACGAAATTGCCTTTTCAGTTAGAACAAATAGAGGACAGATGACACTAAAATCATTAAAGAAAAATAGTCATAAATACATAGGAGCGGTTTTATTAGCAAATAATGAACAATTTATTGTTGAAAAAGAGAATGAATTTGTGGTAATCAAAAATGATTTGAATTCTTATTCTGATATTGTTAGTAATGGTAAATTGTATGACCAATTTAACGGACAAGATGTATTTAAAAATCTAAGAGAAATCACTACAGAGTTAACAAACATTTTTAGTTTTAAAGAAGTTAAAAAAGACAAACAAGGCGAATCCAAAAATGATTCTACGACGAACTATAAACAATTAGAGTTATTTAAGTAATAATATAATTGGCAATAATTGACTAAATTTGAAATATATTATATAATTTACTAGAATTCTATAACAAGAGGAGGCATTATGAAAGCGTTTGTTAAAATTATTTGGTTTGCTTTAGCCACAGTAATTATTCAAAAAATTGGAGCTAATATCTTTAACAAAAATAATTTTGGAGTATTATCAGATAAGGTCAGTGCATTTTTTCCATCAGGTTTACGAGATAAAATAGATTTCACTAATTTTTTCAGTCAAACCTTTGTAAATCAATTGTTATTTTTTACCGTTTTGTTTTTAGGCTTAGATTTAATAAGTGGGGATTCCAAGGGAGTTATTAAGGGACCTATTAAGTTTGCATTTAATACCGTTTTATATATTGTAGGTTTCTCGATTTTGTTTTTTATTTTAAAGGATTTTTCACTAAATCTGGCATAATAATTGGTTCTTGAATAATTTCAAGAACCTTTTTTCTACAATAATCAACAAAAACAACTATTATTTTAATCAAAAAACCGAAATGAGTATATTTAAATTTACTTTTTTTTAATTTATGATAGATAAATGTTTTCATTTTATAATATTTGATATATAATTAAATTATTAGTAAAGGAGGAATACAGATGGTTTTTTTCCCAAATATTAAAACTACGCCAATAGCACCTCAATTAATATCAAAATTAGCTAAATTATATGAAAACAAAGGTAAAGAATTATATTATCTTTCGCTAATTGCTAATGATAGTAAAGTAATTAAGCAAAGTGTTATTGAATCTGATTCTGAATTTTCAGGCCATTTATTAGATATTGATTTATCTAATCAAAGATATAAATTATTAACGCAACAAGGATTATCACCAACAAATCGAAAAGAAAAATTAATTGCAAATTTTTTACAGTTTTTTAAGATTATGCATAAAACAGAGTCAAATTGGAAGTTGACATCAAATGGTGTAATAGAAATTCAAGAATTTATTTTTAAGGAATTTGACCCAAATTCTTGTATTGAAAAAAAACGTAATAGAATCGAAAAGAAAACTGAATTAGATAATTTAGTTTTACAATTTAATCATTTGGTATCGGAAAATGAAAATGAATTAATAACGATTTTTTGTTCATTTATAATTGATTTTATAAATTTACGGTTATTTGATAATTATAATGAGTTTATTGGTATCATCTTGCTAATGCTCCTTTTGAAACAATATGGATTTAAAATTGTTGATCATGTAAGTTTTTTTAACACCATCTTTAATGAAGAAGAAAAATATATTGAAGCTGTTAATAAATCTTCGTTAAATTGGGGGATAGGACTGCCACAATATCATTTTTTTACTGTTTTTATAGTTGAAACATTAAATAAAATGTATTATAGTTTTGAAAAGTTATGTCATAACTTTCAAAGTGATAAACAATATAGTAAAGAGGAACTTGTCGAACAAATTGTTTATAATTTTAATACCTTATTTACTAAAGAAGATATTAGAAAATATAATCCATATATTAGTGATTCTACAATTAATCGATCACTTAAGAGCTTAAGAGAAAGAGGAATAATTGAACCAACAGGAAAAGGACGTTCGGCAAAATGGCGCAAAACAAAATCTAGTAAGTATCAATCATTTTAATTATAAATAATTTTTGTTAATTTAAAATAAAGCAAGAATAAGGTGGGATAGATAAAATGGAGTTATCTAAAAACCAAATGCAGGTGCTTCTCGAACCGTTAGGCATAGATACTATAATAGAAGGGTATTCAGGTGTAGGGAAAACTACTGTGTTGTTAAAGAAGTATGAGCAAATATTTACTAATAATTCAATTTCAAAAAATGATGCAGTTTTCATTGTAAGCAATCACCTTAAAAAGCAAATTGTTTTACAACAGTATTTTTTACTTTCATCAAAATATAATACTCTAAATGTTTATACCATTAATGAATTAATCGATAAATATCTACGCAAAATCAATTTGCCTCTTTTCCAGAATACAATTGATGAAAATCAAAAGAAATCATTGATTTCTGATATTATGGAATCTTATTATCGAAAATCTAGTTTTACTGTTGATTTTATATTAGAGGAAATCAACTATATCCAATCTAATATATGTTTAAAAGATGATGATGTAGTTGAGGTTACATTAACAAAAGAATTAAAAACTTATTTATTAATTCCCCGAAAATCGATTAGTAAAGGTTTATTGTCATTTAGAGAAAAACAAGTTATATGGAGTATCTACACAGATTATTTAAATAATGTTTTAAATAGAGATATTTTTGATGAACAAACTTTTTATCAGAGTTTTCTTCGCTTAATTTACCATCACTTTGAAACACACGAATTAGCTTTTAATTTCTCAATTATATTTATTGATGATGTACAAGAATTTACCAGAGTTCAATTAGATATCCTCTATTATTTATATAATAAAAATAACCGGTTTCACGCAAGTTTTATTACTGTAGATGAATTAAAATCTATGGATCGTTATAAAAACTTTAATAATAGTTACTTTATTAAACGTAGTCATCACAAAATCATTTTAGACACTAATTTTAGAAATAGTAACAATGTTTTTAACATTATTAAATCTAATTTAATAAAGAATGAATTACTAAATCCTACACTTAATTATAAATCTAAATCAAATAGAAATAGTAATAAGTCAGTTTTAACTTATTTTTACAATAGAAGCTTAGGTGAGAAAAAAGAAGTGTTTTTCGATCGTATTGATTTATTAATTGGTTATATGGGGTATCGTTTTAAAGATATTTTAGTAGTTTTTAATGACGTGTTTAATTTGAATGAAATGAAAGAAGAATGCCAATTAGTTAATATTAAAATATTTGATATAAATAGTCACGTCGAGAATAAAGAAACTGATGCTTTGACATTTGCTTACAAAAAAGATTTAATTAATTGTGAATTTAAAGTAGTAATGATATATGATGCTGACAATAATAAATTATGTACAGGTCCGATAAATAAAATAATAAACATAAACCGTAATTTTGAAGATTCAATTTATTTTTATACAGCAATTTCAACTGCTACAGATTTTTTAATTATTAATTCTTCAATCTCAGAGCCTTCTCATCTTTTGTTACCGTCTCATATAAATTATGATGATTTCGTTTTCGAGGTTGGATCAAAATTTGAAATTAAATCAACATTAAATATTTACCGGATTTCTGATTTTATCGGATATATAAAAGAAAATTTAATTAAATACTATAATTTAGAAGAAGATAACTTGAAGAATCATCCAATATTTGATATATTTATTGAAGTAGATACAAAAACAGTTGGTGTTAAAATACTTGACAACAATATTGATAACGATGTTATTGAAAATATTTTAAGAAATGGGAATAATTATTCATATATTATTATCTTTGATAGTCATCACTACGTAACGTTTAAAAATATTGATAATGACTATATTAGAGTCATTGATATCCCAAATAACTTAAAGGAGTAAATTGATGAATAAAGAAAACTATATATTTGTAGGATTATTTTTAGTAGTAGGAGCAGGGTTAGGATTATTGGCTTCAATAATTTATGAAAATAATATACCTTTATCTCTTACATTTGGAGCTGTGATAGGGGTAGTAATCGGAAGCATTACGGACTTTCTATTAAGTAAAATTAAAAAGAATTAAATGAAATACTTAAAATGAGGATATGAAATGATTAAAAAAAATGAAGCGTTTCATAAACTCTTTTTTTTCAAGATTTTGACAAAATAGCACTATAGACATTGACAAATATTTAATTTTCGATATAATAAATAAATGTTTATAACTGTTAAACTTTATGTTTAATAATGATACTTTGATAAGGAGTTTTTATAATGAACATTGGTAGTAAAATAAAACAACTTAGAATGGAAAATGGATTAACTCAAGAAGAACTGGCTAACCGCTGTGAATTAACAAAAGGGTTTATTTCACAATTAGAACGAGAAATGACATCTCCTTCTATAGCTACTTTATATGATATATTAGAAGCTTTAGGCACTACACTAGGGGATTTTTTTTCAGAAGAAGACGATGAAAAAATAGTATTTAAACAAGAAGATGTATTCGAAAAATATGAAGAAGAAAATAACATGACTATTCATTGGATTGTACCAAATGCACAAAAGTATGAAATGGAGCCTATTTTAGTTGAGTTTGGTCAAAATGGATTATCATATAAGCATACACCTCATTCAGGACAAGAATTTGGCTTTGTTTTAGAAGGAGAAATAGAGTTATACCATGGAAAGCGTAAATTACAAGTGAAAAAAGGAGAGACTTTTTATTTTATTCCTAATAAGGAACATTATATTAAAAATAAAATAAATAAAACATCAAAAGTTCTCTGGATATCTACACCCCCAAGTTTTTAGAAAAGATCTATTAGATTGTGGGGAAACAACAAATTTTAGAATTTTAGCTGGTTTTGAAATTCCTACTGGTGGTGATGTATTTTTATTTATTCCACCTAATAATCGGCATATAAATACTTCAATTCAAAAATATGCGGTATTTCCTCATATGAATGTATCTAAAAATATTGACTTTGGTCTTAGATTAAAAAATATAATGTGGAAGTGGGGGAGTTAGCCCTTAAAATGCTAATAGATGTATTAAACGGTGATATTATTACAGGAATTTTTAGAACCAGGTGATTTAATAATTGGATATAAAAAGTTTTATCTGAGGTTTTGGCGGCTTAGGAATATAAATATTAGCTTCTGGTGGTTAATTAAAATAAAAAAATACGATTTAATAACTGTAATCGTATTTTTTTATATTTTATAAATATAGTTATACCTGAAAATATTTATAAATCGACAAAGTTTGATTCAATAAATAACTATTAACAAAATCTCATGCAATCAAATGTAAAACTGCAAAAACTATTTAGGAAAGTGCATTACTTAACCAATGTAGTAACCTTTAATACCATAACTGTTCTAAAAATATTCAAACGTGTTATTGACAGCTTTATAAAAGTGATAGGGTAGGAGTTTGTAAAGGCATTTAAAACCATAACTTTTCTAACTTAATATCTCTTCACCTTTATAATGTTTCCAATAAACAACTTCCTATAATACATATTATGTTAAGTTAAAATAT
>NSKI01000003.1 GCA_003586005.1 Haloplasmatales bacterium 4B
TTTTTGATTCTGTCTCAAAGGTTTTAACTTAAGAATTTTAATTCTTACAATCTATTCTGTTTAGTTTTCAAAGATCTACTCGCAATTACGCCATATTATATTATCATTTATGCGTAATTTTGTCAACTTATTTTTTCGCTTTTTAAACTTTACATTTCATCAGCGACAATATAGAATTCTATCACCTATTCGCCAAGTTGTCAACATCTTTCTGCCTTTTTTTCACTCTTGTTTTCCTCAAGGACTTATGATTCTATCACTTCTTTTATATATAGTCAACAACTGCTTTTTTCCAGTTTGTCTAATAACACAATGTATCCTACCACTATTATATTAATGTTGAAAACATTTATGATAAAAGAAAACAGCCAACTTAGCTATACACATTATTATGGCTCGAGATATTCAATTTAATTCATATATATAAAAAAAGCAACATCCTTTTGGATATTGCCTTGTAAACAAATTAACGTTTTGAGAATTGTGGTGCACGACGAGCTTTTTTAAGACCATATTTTTTACGTTCTTTAGCACGTGGATCACGAGTTATTAGTCCTGCTTTCTTTAATACCTCACGGTAATCAGGATTTGCTACTAATAAAGCACGAGTTATCCCTAAACGAATCGCTCCAGCTTGCCCAGTGATACCTCCACCAAATACATTAACAAACACATCATAGTTATTAACATTTTCAGTTAAAGCTAATGGCTGTAAAACATCTAAACGAGTAGCTGGATTCGGAATATAATTTTCAAATTCACGACGATTAATAACTATTTTCCCTGTTCCTGGTATTAGACGAACTCGAGCAACTGAACTTTTACGTCTACCAGTTCCTAAATATTGTACTTTGTTCATATATTGCCTCCTCCTTTATTAACCTTGAAGCTCATAAACTTCAGGTTTTTGCGCAACATGTGGATGCTCGTTACCACTATACACGAATAACTTCTTAATAAGTTGTCTACCTAAACGACCTTTAGGTAACATCCCAGCAATCGCAATTTCAAGCATTTTTTGAGGCTGAGTTGCATTCATAACTTTAGCTGTTCTAGATTTTAAACCACCTGGATATCCAGAATGGTGAACATATAATTTTTTATTCCATTTGTCTCCAGTTAATTCAATTTTCTCTGCATTAACAATAATAACATTATCTCCACAATCAACATGTGGTGTAAATGTTGGTTTATGTTTACCGCGTAATAGTGTTGCTACTTCAGTTGATAAACGTCCTAAAGTTTTGCCCTCGGCATCAACAACATACCATTTACGCTCTATATTTTGCGCATTTGCCATAAATGTTGTACGCATCATAAAAGTATCCTCCTACTTTGATTTTAACTATTTAATATATATCTATTTCCCTTTTTCATGGGGCTACAAAAAAGTGGAAAGGAAATGTACCAAATTTTATAATATAAAACTTTTATTAAAATGTCAAGATTTTTCTGCTTAAATTTTAAAATTATAAAGAATTTACTTGTATCTAGTAGTTATTTAACTTTAGAGCCATTTGGAAGATTCTTTAAGATAGTTGTTATTGTTAGGTCCTTCTCAAAACTAGCTGCTAATACCATGCCTTCAGATAATTCACCTCTTAAAGTCACAGGTTTTAAATTAGCGACAACAATTACCCTTTTACCTACTAGTTCTTCCGGTTTATAATATTCGGCAACTCCAGAAACAATTTGTCTAGTTTCATAACCTAAGTCAATTTTCGATACTAAAAGTCGATCAGCTTTAGGATGTTTCTTACATTCTAAAATTTCACCAACTCTTAAATCAATTTTCAAAAAATCATCGATTGTTATTTCATCAACATTTTCAGGTTTAGGAACAAGCTTTTTTTCATCTTTTACTTTACCCAACATATGTTGTTTAATAAACTCAACTTCGATTTCCATGTCCAATCTTGGGAAAATAGGTTCAGGTTTATTAGTCATTTTAACATTATTAATATAACCAAAATTTTTAATAGAATTATAATCCAATAGATTTTCTTCATTGATTCCCAGTTGTTTATATATTTTTGCTGGAACTTGTGTTAATACAGGGCTTATTAAAATTGCTATAATCCTTAAAGATTCACTTAAATGATATAAAACAGAATATAATTCTTCCTTTTTTGCCTCATCTTTCGCTAAAGCCCAAGGCATAGTCTCATCAATATATTTATTCGCTCTTGAAACAATTGCCCAAACTTCTTGAAGCGCTACAGAAAACTTTAATTTATCAATTGCCTTCTCATAATTTATAATTTTATTATCCAAAAAGTTCTGCAACTCTTTATCTATAGTTGATACCTGTTTTGGAAAACCTTTGATTAAACCACCAAAATATTTATTAGTCATAGAAATAGTCCTATTTAATAAATTTCCTAAATCATTAGCTAAATCATAATTTATTCGTTCAACAAAAGCTTCTGGCGTAAACACACCATCTTGACCAAATGGTAGTTCACGTAATAAGAAGTAACGCACACTATCTAAACCATAACGATTTATTAATGTATCTGGGTAAATGACGTTGCCTTTAGTTTTTGACATTCTACCATCTTTCATCAAAATCCAACCATGAGCAAAAACTTTTTTAGGTAAAGGTAAATCCAAAGCCATTAACATTATCGGCCAATAAATTGTATGAAAGCGAACTATTTCCTTACCAACTAGATGAACATCAGCTGGCCAATACTTATTTAACAACTCCTCATTGCTACTTCCATAACCAAGCGCAGTTATATAATTAGATAAAGCATCAATCCAAACATAAACAACGTGTTTAGGGTTACTTGGAACCTTAATTCCCCAATCGAAAGATGTTCGAGAGACACACAAGTCTTCTAATCCCGGTTTAATAAAGTTATTAATCATCTCATTTTTTCGAGAAACTGGTTCAATAAACTCAACATTTTCTTCATAATACTTCAATAAGCGATCAGCATATTTACTCATCTTGAAAAAATATGCCTCCTCTTTGACTAAATTAACCTCCCCTCCACAATCAGGGCATTTGTTGTCAACTAATTGAGTCTGAGTAAAAAAAGACTCACATGGTGTACAATATAAACCTTCATAATTACTTAGGTAAATATCTCCTTGTTCTGTTAATTTTTGAAAGATTTTCTCAACAGCTAAAACATGTCTTTTCTCAGTTGTCCGTATAAAATCATCATAACAAATATCAAGACTTTCCCAAACCCTTTTAGTATCTTCAATAATTGGGTTAATATAATCAATGGGTGATATTCCCTTTTCTTCCGCCTTTTTTTGAATCTTTTGGCCATGTTCATCGGTTCCTGTTAGGTAATAAACATCGTACCCTCTTAGTTTTTTATACCTTGCGAGTGCATCTCCCGCAACAGTTGTATATGCATGGCCAATATGAAACTTACCGCTTGGATAATAAATAGGTGTTGTAATGTAATAAGTAGGTTTTTTCATTTTATCATCTCCTTAAATTTTTGCATAAAAAAACCCTAGCTTTAATAGCTAGGGACGAATAACCGCGGTACCACCCTAATTTGACTTATCTAAAGACACACTCAAAATTTTAACGCAATTAACGTATTATCCTAAATAAATTCAGATAATATACTCAGGAACCATCTTCAATAATTTTCCCTTGTCTTTTTCCACCCTTAAGACTCTCTTTTAAGCTTGAATTATTTACTCTTTCCGTCACAGTTTATTTATATATTAATTATTTAATAGTATATGTTATTAGATAGTATATGTCAATAGCTTATTTATTATAAACATAAATTTATTATTATATGTGATTAACAACCATTATATATACATTATAGAAATAAAAAGAATCGTTTTAATAACGATTCCTACTTATCTGCAATAGCGACAACACCAGGCAATTCCTTACCTTCCAGATACTCTAGTGAAGCTCCACCGCCTGTGGATATATGGGTAAATCTATCTGCATAACCTAATTGAATAGCTGCTGCAGCGCTATCTCCACCACCAATTATGGTGATTGCTTCATTCAAATTTGCGATAGATTCACAAACATCTTTTGTTCCATTTGCGAAATTTTCCATTTCAAAAACACCCATTGGTCCATTCCAAACAACTGTCTTAGCTCCTTGTAATTCTTTAGTAAAAAGTTCTACACTCTTAGGTCCAATATCAAGCCCTATTTCATCTTCAGCAATTTCATTTACATCAACAACACGAAATGGGCTATCATTACTAAAAGACTTAGCGGCTAATGTATCTATTGGTAATACTAGTTTATCACCAGCTTTTTCGATTAATGCTTTAGCAAATTCTAATCTATCATCTTCTACTAATGATTTACCGATTTTTAAACCTTTGGCTTTTAAAAAGGTGTACATCATCCCTCCACCAACAAGCACTTTGTCAGCTTTATTTAATAAATTTTCAATAACTGCAATTTTATCAGAAACCTTTGCTCCACCTAAAATTGCTACGTAAGGATGAACAGGATTATCAACTGCTCCACCAATAAATTCAATTTCTTTTTCCATCAAAAATCCTGAAACACATTCAATATTCGAAGCAATCCCAACATTAGACGCATGATTACGATGAGCTGTTCCAAAAGCATCGTTAACAAAAACATCACCTAGACTTGCCCAGTATTTACCTAGGTCTGGATCATTTTTTGATTCTTTTTTACCATCAATATCTTCAAAACGAGTGTTTTCAAATAATAAACAGTCGCCATCATTTAACGCATTTATCGCTTTTTCTAATTTTTCACCACGAGTAACATCAATAAATGTAATTTCTTTGCCAAGTAATTCACTTAATCTTATCGAAACTTTTTTCAAAGAATTTTTTACTTTATCTTCCTCTGATTTAACTTTACCTAAATGTGAAAATAAAATTACCTTACCTCCTTGTTCAACAATATACTTAATAGTCGGTAATGCTTGGACAATTCGATTATCATCTGTAATTTCTTCAGTATTTTTATCCATCGGCACATTAAAATCAACACGCACCAGTATTTTGCGTCCCTTTAATTCCACATCTTTAACCGTTTTTTTCGCCATTATTGAAGCCTCCTATTTTGTAATCAGTTTAATTATAATTCTAATCTAGTTTTTTTTCAATCACATTGTACATCATTTCACAACTAAAGCGTTTTTATTAATTTATAAAGTTCATACATTAGTCCCATCATCGATCTAACCCTTACTTTAGTTCGGTCGCCATTGTATTGATGCTTATAAACTTTAGCACGTCCTTGAAAATATATCGCTGTATAAACTAAACCTACAGGTTTATCAATAGTCCCTCCTGTAGGACCAGCTATCCCGGTAACAGCTAACCCTATATCAGCATGACTATTTACGGTTACATTTTTCGCCATATCTTCTGCTACTTCTTTAGAAACAGCGCCATATTGCATTAATAAATCTTTATTAACACCTAGTCTATTGATTTTTGCTTCATTACTGTAAGTTATTAGTCCTTCTAATAAAATCTTTGAGCTTCCCGAAACATCAACAATACTAGAAGTTACCATACCTCCAGTACAACTTTCCGCGATAGCTAATGTTATATTTTTTTCTGACATTAAGTCTACTATTATTTCTTGAATACTTCTTGACCAATCACCGATAATATAATCACTTAAAATTTCTTCAAATCCTTTACAACACGCCTCAAAATTGGCTCTATCATTTATATGTGGTGTTGAAACCATATAATCTATAACGCCAACTGATGCATAAGGAGCTACTTTAATTGTTGGATATTTTTCATATAGAGATTTTATCAATGTCTCAGCATGAGATTCCCCTATATTCATCAATCTAAATTGTTTTTCTAATATAATTACCTTTTCTTTATCTTTCAAATATGGAACGACGGTTTCATTTAACATAGGTTCTAATTCTTTCGGTGGTCCAGGAAGGTTTATCACTATTTTTTGTTCCTTCTCAAAAATCATACCTGGAGCTGTTCCATTATCATTTTTAATAATTAAAGCATTCTTAATAAAATATGCTTGCTTAATATTATTATCTGTCATATTTACACTATGAAAATAAGTTTTTATTTTTTCCAATTCTTCTGAAGCTAAAATCATTTCTTCTTTAAAATATTTAGCACACACTTCTTTTGTCAAATCATCAACTGTTGGACCTAATCCACCAGTTGTAATTACAACTGAAGCATCCTTGTATAAAAAATCTAAAGCATCCATAATTTCATGCACATTATCCCTAACTGCTAAATGATTTGTCACGATAAAGTGATTTGATTCTAATACTTTAGCTACATATGAAGCATTAGTATTCATTGTTTTCCCAATGACTACTTCATCCCCTATTGTCAAAATTGCTACTTTCATATACTCTCCTTACTTACGCCAACTTTCTAATTCCCAGTTTTGATAGCGTAATTCATCTTTCTTTTTATATTTTAACTCAAAATCACCGAGTGCTTCAAGAGCTTTATCGCTTAAGATTAAAATTACTATAATATTTACAAATGCTGCAACGCCAACACCCATATCAGCAAGTATCCAAGCAAAATCGGCTCGATAAACTGCACTCAAAAATATTATTAACAAAAAAACAGTTTTATAAATAAAATTGGCTATTTTATATATCTTTTTTCTTCTAAATACAAAAATAAGATTTGATTGCGCATTATAAAAACCACTAAATAACGATGTATAGGCAAAGAAAAAAATAGCAATTGTTACAAAAAACGAACCAAAATTATTTACCACAGTATTAATTGAGGTACTTACAAATTCAGTATAATGCAACCCAACATAGCCTTGATATAAGATTCTACCTTTATCCATAACATTGTAACAATCAGTTATTAATATCATAAACCCGGTAGCTGAACATACAATAATTGTATCAATGAAAACACAAAAAGTTGATACTAAACCTTGCTTTACTGGATGAGTTACATTGTTTGAAGCTGATATATTGGGTGAAGAACCAACCCCGGCTTCATTTGAAAATAACCCTCTTCTAATACCATAACTCAAAGAACTCCCCATAATACTACCATATATAGCATCTTTATTAAATGCACTATTTAAAATTAACCCAAAAACATTGTCTAGAAAATTTATATTTACTATAATAATTATTAACGCTATTAACAAATAAATAAATGCCATAAACGGAACGACGACTTCTGCAACATTAATAATTCTTTTTGCATTTCCAAAGATAATATAGCCAACTGATATAGACACTATCAAACCTATAACTACTTTAGGGAAATTAAAAGTAGTGTTCATTGTTGTAGATATAGTAGCTGATTGGATTGTGGGTAATAATAAACCAATACAAATAAAAAATATAAAAGAAATTACATGTGCCCAAAAAGGAGATCCAATTCCTTTTAAAATATAATAAGCAGGACCTCCTCGATATTCACCATTAATCTCTATCTTATACATTTGTCCTAATGTATTTTCTATAAATGATAAGACAGAACAAAACAACGCCGTTATCCACATCCAAAAAATAACACCCGGTCCACCATAAAGAATCGCGATAGAAACACCAATTATATTTCCTGCCCCAATATGACTTGCTAGAATCAAAGCTACAGTTTGAAAAGAAGAGATTTTTTCTTTGTCAGGATTTTTTTCAAATAATAGTTTAGGCATTAATTTAATAAACCTAAATTGTACAAGTTTAGTTTTTATACAAAAATAAATGCTAGCAAAAATTAATATTACAATAAGTGGCCAGCCCCAGATAATTTTACTAACAATATAATCCATATTCCCTCCACCATTTTATTTAATTATTACTATTTTATTCAATGAGAGGTGGTAAATATGATAAATAAAAAAAGGTCGTGAAAATTCACAACCATTCTTTCTTTAAAGACTCTCACTAATTGTTTTCCCTTGCATATGTAGGATTAAATAATCTGGTCCTCCCGCTTTAGAATCTGTTCCACTCATATTAAATCCACCAAATGGTTGGTAACCTACTATGGCGCCTGTACATTTACGGTTAAAATATAAATTACCGACATGGAACTCTTCACGAGCTTTCTCTAAATGCACACGATTATTAGAAATCACAGCTCCCGTTAATCCGTATTCTGTATTATTAGCAACCTCAATTGCCTCGTTAAAATCTTTCACTTTCGTTATCGCAACAAATGGTCCAAATATCTCTTCTTGCATGATTCTGGCAAATGGATCAACATCAATTATAACAGTTGGTTCAACAAACCAGCCAACAGATGCATCAACTTTACCACCCGCAACAATTTTCCCTTCATTTGCTCCGATTTTTATATATTCGCTTAAACGTTCAAATGCTTTCTCATCTATAACTGGTCCCATATAATTCGAGAAGTCATAAGGATCGCCTATAGTTAAAGCTTTTGTTTTTTCTACTACTTTACTTATAACTTCATCATAGACATCTTGGTGAATAATCGCTCTTGAGCAAGCGCTACATTTTTGTCCACTAAAACCAAAGGATGATTTAACAATAGCATCAGCTGCAAGCTCAGTATCGATATCGCTATCAACAACAATAGCATCTTTTCCGCCCATTTCAGCAATTACTCGCTTTAACCATATTTGTCCTTTTTGAACTTTTGCAGCTTTTTCGTATATAGATGCTCCTACATTCTTTGAACCAGTAAAAGATATAAAACGAATTTTTGGATGATTAACAATGTATTCACCTATCTCTGAACCTTTTCCTGGAACAAAATTTACAACACCAGCTGGCAACCCAGCTTCTTCTAAAACTTCCACAAATTTATAAGCGATTATTTGAGTAGTTGAAGCTGGTTTTAATAATACTGTATTCCCACTAACTACCGCTGCAGTTGTCATACCTGTTAATATTGCAAGTGGGAAATTCCAAGGTGTAATAACAGCACCAACACCTAGAGGGATATACCGATATTCGTTTCGCTCAATATTTCGGCGGCTTAAGACCTTGTTATCTATTGAACCAAGTTCTAACATTTGTCGCCCATAAAATTCTAAGAAATCAATAGCTTCTGCTGTATCAGCGTCTGCTTCAATCCATGGTTTCCCAGCTTCCTTCGTCAATAAAGCACTAAATTCAAATTTACGACGTCTTATAATGGCTGCCGTTTTAAACAAAACATCTGCTCTGACTTTCGGATCAACTTTACTCCAAGTTTTAAACGTATCTAAAGCAACTTCCATCGCCTCTTCAGCTTCTTTTATTCCTGCCTGATGGATACTACCTATTAATTCTTGGTGATTACTAGGATTATATGATTTAACTAATTGTCCGGTTTCAATTCTTTTCCCGCCTATAATAAGTGGATAATTTTTCTCATATTCTCCTACTTTTTTTAGACCTTTTTTAAACATTTCTTGATTTTCTTTTTTACTGAAATCCACTAGAGGTTCAGTTTTATATGTATATATCGCCATTTTTTACTACCTACTACCTTTCTAAACTACTGATTTTTCATATATAAAATCTTTTTTATTTTTAAATCTACTTAGATGCAAATCACTAATGTCAATCGTAGACTTTTCCTTCAATATAATTTCCGATAACAAAAGTCCAGTCATTGGCGCAAACATAAATCCATGACCACTAAAACCACACGCTAAATAAAATCCTTCTAATTCATTAGTATCACTAATGATTGGTTGACGATCTGGAGACATGGTATATGACCCTCCCCATTGTCTTATAACACGAAGATTACCAACTAGCGGTAATATTTCACAAACTGTTTTTGCCATTTCATCTAAAAATTTCCAAGTAGATTCATTACTATGATTATGCTCTACTTCAGGGTTACTTCGTCCCATAATAAAACTTCCATGAGGAACTTGTTGACAATAGATGTTCTTAGTAAAAGACATAACCATCGGTCTTTGAACTTCCTCAATTGGTTCTGTTACTAAAATCTCATGATTTTCAGCGTAAACAGGTATATTAACACCTGCCATATCGCCAATTTCTTTCGCATAACCTCCTGCTGCATTAACAACATTGTTTGAATTTATTTCCATATTAGCGGTGATAACTTTTTCAATTTTATTATTAACGATAATAATATCTGTAACTTCCTCATTAAAATAAAACTTTACACCTAGTCGTTTTGCTGCCTTAAAATAAGCATCGGTCATACGAAATGGATTTAAATGACCATCTGTTGGACAAAAAGCGGCACCAGTAATAACATCTGTATTTAAATGCGGGACAATTTGTTTCGCTTCCTTTTTATTTATTTTTCTGGCTGGAATTCCTAAACTATTTTGAAGTTTTACATTTTTTTTAAATTGATGATCTTCTTCTTCATCAGTAGAAACAAGCAAATAACCTTCTTGCTTAAATTCAATGTCCCCATCATATTTTAATGTTTCTTTAGCTTTTTCAAAAAACTCAATACTCCCTTTAGCTAACAAACAATTCATTTTCGTTCCCCATTGTTGCCTAATTCCAGCACCACATCTACCAGTAGATCCACTAGTAAGATATGCCTTTTCCAAAACAACAATGTCTTTAACACCCTTGATTGCTAAATTATAGGCAATACTACATCCACTAATTCCAGCACCAATAATTACATAATTAGCTTTCATTGTTTGCTCCTTCACAAATGGAATTTAGTTTTACTCCTGTTGCAAGTGGCCTCACTTTCTGAGTTTTTACATCTTCTAATTTCACTTTTAAATACTTACTAATTTCTCTTTGAACTAACTGACCACAGGTATTACTTTGGCAAGGTCCCATACCAATTCTTAAGAGTCGTTTCAATTCCTCGAAACTGGTATAGCCTTGATCCATCATATCATGTAAATCTTGTAAGGTAACATCCTCACAGCGACAAATAATCACATCTTTTTCACTCATATTTTTCTCCTAATGGTTACAAAATCATATAAGTAGTCTTGATCTACTAAAACTTGAACTAAAGCAGTTCGATCTTGGCGCTTTGTTAATGTAATTTTTTCAATCAAAGCATCTCCAATCACTTCACCTTTACGATTAATAGCGTTCCAAATTTCTCCTTCAACTGGGTACGGTAAAAATTCATAAGAAATTTTAAACCGCAACTTATCACCACTAACCTCACAAACCATAATGGCTAAACCAGGACAATTATAAACACATACTCCACAACCTGTACATTTATCAAAATTAACCTCAGGTTTATTATTAATATCTTCCCCTATCGTAATGGCTTCAAACGGACAGCTAGTGCTACAAGGATTACAAGGAATGTTTTCATAACATTCAATGATTGCTTTTGGCCTAGCTAAAATCTCATGATTTGGAAAACGAGATTGAACCTGCTCTAACGTCGCTACCCCTTCTTTAGCTAACATTTTCTCACGCTCCTTGCTTTTTGAGCCCATTGAGAATTTTATCCCCAAACGGACCATTACGTAAATTATTTAATTGTGTATTGTATTCATCCATTAGTTCATCATAGCGAGGGTGAACGTTTCCCAATTTTTTACTAGCTAATAATCCTGTAATATATCCCTCAACTATAGCACTACTTGCTTCTTCTATACCAGAAGCGTCTCCACAAGAGAAGATATTTTCAATACTAGTTTCGTGATTTGGATATATAACTGGAACTAATCCTCCCAATTCACTGATATACTTCATTTCTGAACCAATCATCGATTGCAGATTGGTTAATGGAGTTAATCCTACTGCAATACATACGGCATCAACTTCATATTCTTTTTCGGACCCTGGAACCTCATTCCATTTCTCGTCTAATTTAACGGTTACTA
This sequence comes from Haloplasmatales bacterium 4B, assembly GCA_003586005.1. Classification (GTDB taxonomy): domain Bacteria; phylum Bacillota_I; class Bacilli_A; order Haloplasmatales; family Haloplasmataceae; genus NSKI01. The sequence goes on from NSKI01000003.1 coordinate 11,738, forward strand.
TTTTTTCAACAGCTTCTGTTCCGATTGCTTTTTTAATAGTACAAGAAGTAACTATGTCAATACCTAAACGTCGAATTTTTGATGCATGAACTTTATATCCCCCAATTTTAGGACTTGCTTCTATAATAGAAAGCACTCTCACGCCTGCTTGCATTAATTGATAACTTACAATTAAACCAATATTTCCACTTCCGACCATAACAATTCTACTACCTGGTTTTACACCATAAACATTCATTAAGGTTTGAACAGCTCCGGCTCCATAGATACCTGGTAAATCATTGTTTTCAAAGGCTAATACTTTTTCACTTGCACCTGTTGAAATAATAACTGCCTTAGATTGAACTTTAATATATAACTCATTCTTCAATACGGTAATAACCTTATCTTGATAAAGACCAACAACAGTAGCATCATCCCATATTTCTATGAGATCAGGATGTTTTCTAACATCCTCTACAAGTTTATTCGCAATATCAATACCCCTTGTTTTCGCAAATTGTTTTTCAGAACCAAAGAACATATGAGTCTGTTTAATTAACTGTCCCCCTAAAGTCCGGTTACGATCAATTAACAAACAACTTTGGCCAGCCTCAGCTGCCATTTTGGCTGCACATAATCCCGCTGGTCCACCACCAATAATGACTAAATCTTTATTTATCATGAATTTCACCTTTATTGGTCTGTACTCTTACATCCATACCTTCCTTTAATAATGTAATACACGTTCTGACATTCGGTTCTCCATCAACAATCATACTACAAGATGAACAATTACCTATTGCACAATAAAATCCTCTCGGTCTTTTCCAGTGGGAGCTTTCACTTAATTTTTTAATCCCTAAAGCATGTAAAGCCGAGGCAATTGTATCTCCTTCATAACCAGTAACTGGGAGGTTATTGAAGGTGAAATGAATTACTTTTTTTTCTTCTTCAAAATTTAGAATTGGATGCTCTTTTATCCGCAATCTCATCACCTCTTCCAAATTTCATTATATCATATAAGCGCTTACATTCACAATATAATCTAAAAAATTATAAAATAGAATTCTGATGCTCTTTTACATTAATTAAGATAGTAGATAAACAATAGATAACTACTAAATTCATAAAATTATTGTAACCATATCCTGTGCTATTCATTGAGTTGCTACAGATACAGAATCATATTACAGATACCTTTCCCATAAATAGTAATATCTTGTCCATGAATAGAAGTAAAAATATATTTCCCACTTCTATTTCTTGAAAATATTTCCATTAATGAAGCAAATAAAGACAATATAATAATAAGCCCCGTTAAAATATTTAAGAAACTCCTCCTTCTTTTTGTTAATTTTTACCAGGATTAAAACAAAAAAAATCAGCCGTAATTACGACTGACTAATTTCTATTATATTATTTGTTTATTAAATCACCAAAGCGTTTAGCTGTACGTACTAATTGAGCAGTATAACTCATCTCATTATCATACCAAGAGACAGTTTTAACTAATTGCTTCCCATCAACAGTTATAACTCTTGTTTGAGTTGCATCAAATAATGAACCATAAGTAATTCCAATTACATCACTTGAAACAATTTCATCCTCGTTATAACCATAAGAGTCATTTGCTGCTTCTTTCATAGCTGCATTAATTTCTTCAACAGTAACTTCTTTTGATAATACAGTAGTTAACTCAGTAACCGAACCTGTAATAACTGGAACACGTTGTGCTGAGCCATCTAATTTTCCATTTAATTCTGGAATTACTAACCCGATTGCTTTAGCAGCTCCTGTTGAGTTAGGGATAATACTTGCTGCTGCGGCACGTGCACGACGTAAATCGCCTTTCCTATGAGGAGCGTCTAATGTATTTTGATCATTTGTATAAGCATGTATAGTAGTCATAAGTCCTTCTACAATACCAAACTTATCATTTAAGACTTTTGCCATTGGTGCTAAACAGTTTGTTGTACAAGAAGCGCCTGAAATAACTGTTTCTGAACCATCTAGGATATCATGATTTACATTATATACAATTGTTTTTAAATCACCTTTTGCCGGAGCTGAAATTATTACATGTTTTGCGCCTGCTTGAATGTGAGCTTCTGATTTTTCTTTTTCAGCAAACATACCAGTACTTTCAATTACAACATCTACATCTAACTGACCCCAAGGTAATTTTTTTGGATCTCTTTCAGCGTAAATTGTAACTTCTTTACCATCAACTACAATTGAAGATTCTTTAGCTTCTACAGATAAATTATATCTACCTTGTGCTGAATCATATTTTAGTAAGTGTGCCAACGTATTTGCATCAGTTAAATCGTTTATAGCTACGATTTCAAAATTAGAATCATTAAACATTAAACGAAAAGCTAAGCGTCCGATACGTCCAAAGCCATTAATAGCCACTTTAACTGCCATTTAAATTCCTCCTTAGTGTTTCTTAACGAAATATTTCACAGGGTTTTAATCCTATTTAATTCTACTATTATTGATAAATTTTTTCAAGCATTAAACTATATGTAAGCGCAGACATTTTTATTTATTTAAGAATCTTTTAACAAATTGAGTTACTTGAGCCATATTTGCTCGTCCTTTTACTTGAGGAGATATCATACTCATGACTTTCCCCATATCTTTTATAGAAGTTGCATTTAACTCAACACACACTTTGTCTACTAAAGCAATTATCTCATTTTCTGTTAATTGCTTTGGAAGATATGTTTTTATAATGTCAAGTTGAATTTTTTCCTTCTCAATTAAGTCCACTCTACCCGCTTTTTCAAATTCACTTATAGAGTCTCTCCTTTGCTTAGCCTCTTTTGCGATAATTGCAATTTCTTGGTCTTCTGTTAAATTATCAACAGTAAGTTTGATTTTTTCATTCATTAAAGCTGTTTTTATTAATCTTATTGTTTCTAATTTTGCTTTATCCTTACTTTTCATTGCAATTTTTAAATCATTATTAATTTTATCTAACAACATTATTATAACACCTACTTTTTAATTTATAACAAATACCAAACTATTTGTTAAACATAATTTTTTCACTTCTAAACATTTTTTGAATTAAGAAAATTAAGATAATTGTATATCCAAAAGTACTAGCAACAGTAAATAACCAGTTTGTTATACTTAATTCAAACTGAAATACAGCCTTTAATGCAAGAACAATATTATAAATCGGAATAATATATGAAGAAATACTTTGTGGTATATCCTGGGTAAACACATTAAAGAAAGCAGCTCCCATAACAAGTAAATAAATTGGCATTACTAATGTTCCCGCTTGCTTTACTGATTTTGAATAGGTTGATACAACTACAATTATTGCGACAAATAATAATACTGCAGCAAACATCACGGTAAATAACATTGCATAATCAGTTAAATCATAACTTATTTTCCCAAAACCTTCTTCAGTATCTCCACCAATTTTCGCAAACGAAGGCATAACAGCTAGCAATCCAATAAATGAAGCTATCGAACTTAAAACAGAAATTATGGATATACTTATTATTTTACCAATCGCTAATTGGCTTCTTTTAATTGGCGTCACCAATAATGTGGCAATTGTACCCCGTTCTTTTTCACCAGCAACAGATTCCATACCTATTCCCATTCCACCAGCCATTAAATAAATAACGATAAGTAATGGTAGTATCTTACTAATTGCTGATCCCTTTTCTTTTTCATCATCGCCAGTTTTGTCTTTAACTATTTCAAATACTTTCAATAAATCTAGATCAACTCGAGTACCAGCTATTTTATTTTCATATAGTGTTAATGTATTTTGAAAACTCAAATATATATTTTCTGCATAAGTTTTATTTATATTATAATACATATTAACTTTAGGAAGGGTATCTATATAGTTTTCTACAGTTTCCTTAAAATTACTAGGAAATTCAATTATTAAATCAATTTCCTCATTTTCTAATTTTGTTTTTATTTCAACTAATTTATTGCTGTCTTCATAAGTAATGTTAGCATTTATTTCAAGATTTTCATCTAAAAAAGCTTCAAAACTAGCTGCCTCTTTTTCATTACTAGATATTTTATCTGGTGCATTAATAACATACACAATCGCCGTATATTCATTAGCACTTTTATTTGCCTTTTCAGCTGACATTCCCATCAACCCATATATTAAGTAAATAGTAAGAGGCGGCAAAATAAACAATGAAATAATAACACCTTTATCTGTAAACACTCTTGTTAATTCCTTTTTAACTATTGTCCATATATTTCTCATTATAATGCACCTCCTTCTTCTTCTTTTACTTGTTTAAAAATAATAAAGAAGGCATCTTCTAAATCGGTTGTATTTGTGGATTTTAATATCTCATCTAAAGTACCAACCATACGAAGTTTACCATCAATAATAATTCCAATTCGATCACATAATTTTGCGGCTAAATTCATAATATGCGTAGAAACAATAATCGTTTTACCTTCATTTCGTAATTGAAACAAATAATCAGTTACAGTTTTAGCCGTCAACACATCAAGTCCATTAGTTGGTTCATCAAAAATAATAATTTCTGGATCATGGACTAGTGAAACGGCAATTGAAATCTTTTGTTTCATACCGGTAGATAACTGACTAACTTTAACTTCGGCAAATTCATTTATTCCAAATTGATTAAATAATTTTTGTTTGTTTTTTTCTATAGTTTCATCATCTAAACCATATAAACGCCCAAAAAAGTTAAACAGATAATTAGGCGTAAAATGGTCCTCTAATTTTAATTCACTAGTTAAAAATGATAAATACCCTCTTGCTTTATTATCTTCATTTACAGCACTTATCATTTCATCACCAATTAATACATCGCCACTATCTGGTTTAATTAATGTTGATATACAACGCAATATAGTTGTCTTTCCAGCTCCATTAGGACCTAACAAACCAAATATTTCTCCTGGTTCCACTTCAAAACTGACATCATTTGCGGCTATTTTGTGATGATTTGTAGTATTTTCTAACTTCATTTGCTTTTTACTTAAACGAAAAGTTTTTGTAACATTTTTTACTTTTAACATATTTTCACCCCTCTATTAACTTTTACGTAATATTAAAGTAAACTATTTATAAGTTCGTTCGTTAATTTACCATTAATATTATAGCATAATTCCAATTAATTAACTAATTTATCCACAAATATTATTGATTATTTTGGGGAATATCGCTAAAATAATTAGTAATGAGGTGATAATAATGAACTGTATCATAGCTACCACTCAAAAACATTTTTATGATCAAGTGATAATAAGAAGTGATGTTTTTCTTATTGAACAACATGTCCCCATCGAAGAAGAAATTGATATACTAGATTGTTATGCCACTCAATTTATTGCATACGATAATAATTTACCAATTGGAGCAGCCAGATTTAGAATTGTTGATAACTTGGGAAAAGTAGAGCGTGTTTGTGTAATTAAACCATATCGTAAAAGTGGTGTTGGGAAGTTAATTATGAATACCATTGAGGCATATGCTGAAAATCAGAATATTAATAAGCTTGTCTTAAATGCTCAGTTAAGCGCAGTGCCGTTTTATGAAACTCTAGGTTATAAAAAACATGGTAAAACTTTTTTAGATGCTAACATTGAACATATCGCAATGAGCAAAGACATAAAAAGTCATCCTTGAGCATAAATATGGATGGCTTTTTAATTTTCATCATTCTTATCATTTTGAGATTTATAATAATAATTTCGCAAACTACTTAATAGTAATGTAATTAGAACAAGTACTGTTGCTGTAATTCCAATAAAATAATAGCCATAGCCAATTGCTATCCCAATCATAGCTGCTACCCATAAACTAGCAGCACTAGTTAGACCATTAACATATTTCTTTTCATGAATAATTGTTCCTGCTCCTAAAAATCCTATCCCTGTAACTACCTGCGCACTAAGTCTGACTGTATCTACTTTTATAACTTCAGCAAGAACAGGATCATTATTGACCATTTCAATTGTTCTTTGAACTGTTTCCACACCAACAATTGTTATTACTGCTGAACCCAAACATACTAAAACATAAGTTCTAAAACCCACAGGTTTATTATGCCGTTCACGTTCAAACCCAAGTACACCACCCGAAACAAACGCCAACAACATTTTCAATATAATTTCAAATTCTGATTGCATAATTACCACCTTTTTGTATATTGTTATATATTATTATGAATTTTTTTTTAATAAAATTACTATAAAAATTAACGAAAACCAGGATAAAATTAATATGATTATAAATAATATTAATGTAATTGTATAAAATTATTAATATTTTAAATAAAATGGTTGATTTTTATAAGCTTATGGCATATAATATGAATATAATCATAAAGAACGGAGGTTGCTGATTTGAATTACAAAATTAAGAAACCAAAAAAGCATGCTTCATATCTAAAGATTTATATTAAAACAGCTGATTATAAACTTAATTTAATTTCGATTCCTTTGTGGCTTACGAAAGAAATTTTAATTTTTATATTAAAAATTTCTAAATTTGTTAATCGTTTTAATGAAAATACAAACGTTGACATTGAAGAAATCTTACGACAAACTAAAACAATTATTAAGGAATTACGGAAGCATCCACCATTTAGTATTGTTGAAATAAAAACAAAAGATACTAATATTTTAATAAGAACAAAATAAAGGAGTGATTGTATGCGTAAAGATGTTTTAGGTAAATGCCCTGTATGTGACGAACAGCTGAATGTAAGAACCTTGTATTGTGCTCATTGCAACACAGAAATTATTGGGGCCTTTAGCTTAAATAAATTTAATTATTTAAGTAAAGAACAATTAGCATTTGTAGAAGTCTTTTTAAAAAATCGCGGTAGTATAAAAGAGGTTGAAAAGGATATGAATATCTCATATCCTACTGTCAGACGCTTACTTGATGAGGTTATTATCGCTCTTGGTTATAAAACAGCGAATGAACCCACAACAATAAATCGTCTTGAAATTCTTGCAAAATTAGAAAGTGGAGAAATTACAGTTGAAACGGCAACTGAATTATTAAATAAATAGGAGGGAAAAAAGATGAATGAAGAGATTAAAGCCATACTAAAAATGGTTGAAAGTGGTAAAATATCGGCCGAGGAAGGTGAAAAACTAATTTCAAGTTTAGGCAAGAAAAAAGGTATAGATACAACTCATATAATAACAACCAAAAAATGGGTTCGCATTGAAGTTTATAGTAAAGATGAAGAAGAAGACAAAGAAGATACTAAAGTCAAAATTAATGTTCCTTTAAACCTCGCTAAAACAATGCTTAGAATGAATTCTATTAAAAACCAAATTAGTTTAAATGCTGATGATATTACTATTGATTTTGATGAAGTCATTAAATTAATTGAACAAGATGCTTCAGGTGAATTGGTTAATATTGAATCAGGATCAACAAGAGTTAGAATATGGATTGAATAAAAAATCGGCCAGGATTTCTGGCCTTTTTTATATGTAATTTAAAATTTATTTTTACATAGTAATATTTGATGAATTACTTCTTCATCAATAATACTAGGTTGATCAACCTTTTTTAAAAGTCGCGGGATTAATCCCTCAGTAGCCTCTTTATAATTTTCAAGAATATTATTTTGTATTTCTAAATCCTTAATTTTTAATCGTAAATTATTAAGCTGTTGTTCTATAGCCTTATTTGATTTTTTTAATTTATCAAAATTAGAATTTAATTCACAATTTTCACTTTTAATTTCGGACATTTCTTTTTTTAACATGCTCACTTCTTTTTGAAGTTGTTTTATAACGTTTTCTAACTTTTTATTTTTTTCTTTAAGGAGAGTTATTTCTTTATATTTATTGGTTATAGTCTCACTTAAATATATAATATCAGATTGATATGATTCTTGTTTTTCTCTATTCTTCTGTTCTTTTAATAATAAATCACTATAATATCTAACATCTATACCCCTAATATTATTAACAAAAAAATTGTTATAATAATTGTAAATCTTCCTAGATAACAAATGTATTTCTCTAATAAATTTAATAAATTGCGAAAATTTAAATTCAATAACTTTATGATGCTTGTGGTTATTACCGTAGTAGTTTATCTTCTTTAATATATCAATATCATTATATTCTATCCTAACTAAACAAAATGTAATTATCCTATAATTCTTTAAATAATCCCCTAATGTTTTAGGTTGAATAAGATTAAAATTTTCTCGTTTATTAATATATTTAAATAGATTTTCAAGATATGCTTGTATTTCAACATAGACATTCCCATTTTTATTTTTCAAAGCATCCTCAATCATTAAATATCTTTTATACAAATCCTTGTTTAATTCTTCTAAAAAGATAAATTCCTCATTTTTCATATAACCCCATCCTAATCATATTATATTTATTATACATAATATACTCCATATATCAAACTATTTCCCGCACAAATTAAAAAAACTCACTTTTAAAGCGAGTTTTTTAACATCTATTTACAAATTGCGATCAACAATTCTCTTAATATTTTACATGCAACAGCAGTTGATGCTCCAGACTGGTCATAATGTGGGGCTAATTCCATCACATCAGCACCAACAACATTTAAACCTTTAAATTTTAAAATAGCTTCCAATAATTCATGAAAACTAATCCCTCCTGGCTCTGGTGTTCCTGTTCCAGGAAATACCGAAGGGTCTAGTACATCATAATCAATCGTTATATAAACAGGTTTCCCTTTAACACGTTCTAAAGCCTCATCTAATCCATTTGTATTATATTTGTTTTGCACTACATGCTTTTTCGCCCAAGCAAATTCTTCTTTATCACCAGAACGAATCCCAAATTGGAAAATGCGATTATCCCCAAGCATTTCCCAAACTCTATATAATACATTGGCATGAGAAAATTTGTGACCATAATATGTATCCCTTAAATCTGTGTGAGCATCAAAATGGAGAATGTGTAAATCAGGGTACTTCTTTGCCATTACTTGAATTGTCCCAATAGACAAAGAATGTTCTCCACCAATCATAACTGGCATTTTACCATCACTTACAATTTGTTTAGTAAATGAAGCAATGCTATCAATCATAGCTTTTACATCACCAACATTTGGAACTAAATCACCTGAGTCAAAGATTTTAAAATCAGTAATTTCTTTGTCTTGATATGGGCTATAAATTTCTAATCCATAAGACTCATTTCTAATAACCATGGGAGCAAATCTTGTTCCTGGTCGAAATGAAGTTGTTCCATCAAATGGTGCTCCAAATAATACTGTTTTTGCTTCATCATAATTTGCATTACAAAATAGAAATGTCAAAGAACTTTTATCCATTTTATTCCTCCATTAAATTTAATAAACTAATATATTTATATATTCATTATCTAAATCTTCTGTACCAGTAATTAAACTACCTTTAGCTTTTGAATAAATTATGTAATCTATTGCTTCTTTACTGATAATTTCTCCTGGAGCAACAATCGGTATTCCAGGTGGGTAACACATAATAAACTCTCCACTAACTAGTCCTTCACTTTCAGTAAATAATACGGGCATTTTACGAGCATAAAAGGCTTCTCTCGGAGAAACTGATACTTCAGGGATTATAAATTCTGCTTTAACGATTTCCAATTTTTCGCAACTATATTTTTCTTTAATATCTTTTAAAGCAGCAACTAATTTATCAATGTTTTCTAAATTATCACCTAAACTAATAACACACATAAAATTATTAGCATCTCCATATTCGATTAAAATATGGTACTCATCTCGTAATATATTGCCCATTTCAAAGCCGGATAATCCTATATTTGAAACATTAATACTTAATTTGGTTACATCATAATCAGCTATCGTATCCCCATTTATTAAATCTCTAGAAAATACAATATATCCACCAATCTTTTTAATTTCTCCTCTAGCATAGTCGGCTAACTCAACTGCTCGATTAATCATGTTAGTACCATTAAGAGCTAATTGTTTCCTAGCTAAATCAAGGCTAGTCAGAAGTAAATATGATGAACTTGTAGTTTGGGTAATATTTATTACACTACGAACATATTGAGAATTAATATTTTCATTTCGAACAAGTAATACAGAACTTTGTGTTAATGATCCGCCTGTTTTATGTAAACTCAAAGCACACATGTCAGCTCCTAGTTGCATTCCACCAAACGGTGAACTATCTCCAAAGTAAAAATGGGTTCCGTGAGCTTCATCAATTAGAACAAGCATTTCATATTCATGAGCAATTTTAACAATCTCTTTAATATTTGAACAGATTCCATAATATGTTGGATTAATAATAAAAATAGCTTTAGCATCGGGGTTTTCTTCAATTGTCTGTTTTACATCTTCTACGCTCATTCCAAGCGAAATCCCTAACTCATTATTAACACCAGGATTTATATAAACAGGAATAGCCCCGCTGATAATTAAGGCATTAATTGCACTTTTATGCACATTCCGAGGTAAAATAACTTTTTCTCCTTCTTTACAAGCAGCCATTAACATTGCTTGAACTGCAGAAGTTGTTCCGTTAACCATTAAGAAGGCATCATCAGCACAAAAGGCCTCAGCCATCAATTTTTCAGCCTCGCGAATTACACCTGTTGGATGTATTGCGTTATCTATCGTCTTTGATGAATTTACATCAAATTCACATGCTCTTTCACCAATAAATTCTTGCAATAGAGGATTTCCTTTGCCTCGTTTATGACCAGGAACATCAAAGGGGATTGTATTATCTGCAATTAATTTCTTTAAAGCCTCATAAATGGGAGCTATGTTTTGATTAAGTTCCATTAAAACTCTCCTTTAAATTTAACTAGTGCTGTTTAGCGACAATAAACTCTAGGTTTACTTTTATGATTTCTATGTTATTTTATTACTTTAATCAAAAAAATGCAAGGAAAAAATCAAAAAAAGAATGATTATATATAGTTTATAATCATTCTTTAATATTATGAATATTCTATTTCATAAGACATCACAATTGCATCTTTATATTTAGTTTTCAAGATGCTTTCTTCTGTTAAAAAGAAGTCCTTTTTAGGATATTCTGTAAACCCTAGGTCATTAAACATCTGTTTTATATTATTGTTGTTTATTATCACAAAGACTTTATTCATTGATTTATTCTTTAGATTTTCAAAAAATTTTTCATACATGTTAACTAAGTAACATTCTTCAACATCTTTATCAAAAATAAAGTAACGAATTAAGGCTTTATTCCTAAATACTTCAAATGTTATCATCCCGACAATTTCATCTTCATTAAGTATTATAACCGCATTTTCAAACAAATCTTCTTCAATCTCTCCTAGAGTGTGAACTCCTTGAAGAAAACTCAATACTTTTTCATAATCATCAGGTTCGTATACTTTTACCACCTTAGACTGGGTCATAAAAATCCCTCCCTTAAAGAATATGAAATATATACTTTATTTATAACCGAATAGTTCCTTTATTTTTTCAACTATCAAAAAAGAATACTCCACTTTAGGGGTGCTTGATAAACTTTCCTCATCAACCGCTAAATCCACTAAACACAGCGGCGGAAACAATACACACCACCAATTGTCGCCTCTCCCATCACCTAATACTATATACACAGATTCATAATTTCCCGCTGGATATAAATTGTTGTTATAAACTTTAGCAGGAAAATTCGTTAAGCCATAATCAACATAGTAAGTTATATCCATATTATTTTCGACTAACACTTTTTCAACAGCTTCATTTATGTCATCAAGATGATCATAAATAATAATTCGTGCTTCATCCTTATCATCAACATCTTTAACCTTCTTTGATATTGTGTTAATAACTTCATCTCTAACCTTTAGTTTAAGTTCTTGGTCTTTTTCATCATTACTATTTGGTATTATGCGTAAGCGAATAGCTTCCTCTGGTATAATCGTACTATCTGATTTAACAAAATTAATCTTATTTTGCATACCAATAAGTATCGCAAACAATAAAACTAACAAGGTGATTCCGCGACGCATATTTTCACCTACCTTTCATATACATTATGAAAAATAGTAGGCTATTATATGCAACTATTTTAAAATAGTTGTCAACCAATTAAAAACATCTTGATAAACCTCAGATGAGTTAGTTTCATTAAAGATTTCATGTCTTGCATCTTTATATAACTTTAATTCTACATTATCTATATTATTACTTAAAATTTGGTATAATGCTTTAACGCCTTCACCATTATTACTGACAGGATCTTTTTTCCCAGAGATAATTAATATTGGTAAATTCCTATTAATAGTTTTAAAATTCTTGCTTTTACTTAGTTCAATTAATCCACCAATTAAATCATGATAAAAACGATTGGAAAAAGTAAAACCACATTTGGAATCATTAATATAATCATCTACTACAACTTCATCTCTGCTTAACCAATCAAACGAAGTTCTATTTGGTATAAAATATTTATTAAATCTACCTATTGAAAGTTTTTCAAGTAATTTACCCTTTGTCTTTTCACCTCTAAAAATACATACCAATTTACTAACGATTCTTCCAAGTCTTAAAGATTTAGTTCCGTAATTACTTCCACTTAAAATTATTCCATCAACTTTATCAAATAACTGAATAAACCTTTCAGTAATAAATGAGCCCATACTATGCCCTAAGATAAATATTTTTTCTTGTGGAAATTTTTCTTTAACATATGAAACTACGATATTTAAGTCATAAACCATTTTATTAAAGCTATTTTTACCTAAATAACCTAACTCTTCCCCTACTAAACAAGATTCTCCATGGCCCCGATGGTCATAAGTATAAACAGAAAATCCACTTTTATTTAAAAACAGTGCTAAATTTTCATAGCGTTTGCTATGTTCACACATACCATGAACGCATATCACAATCCCTTTCATATTTTCAACTAAATAATCATTGACAATTAAACTAACATTATCTGTCCCCATTAATTTAAAGTTGCTCATACATTTCATCCCTTTAGCTATTATTTTTTGTTACTTAAGTATTATAATAATTATATATTATTATTTGATAACTTACTAGATATTATTGAAAACGAACTTATATCATGTTATTTTTTAGAATATTTATAACCTTTATATAGTGTAACAATGATATTGATAATTGTTATTATAACGACAGTAATCATCACTGCGTAAATCGTTTGTTCCCAACTAGGAAAGCTAAAATCGGGATTATTTACTATATCTGGCAAGATAAAATCAAAAAAATGAACATTCCATATAGATTGATCTAAAAAGACAACAAGGGTTAGAAGTGTAGATGCTAAAGTTAATACTGAAGTTATAATCGCAAGTTTCAATGTCCATCTTCTTTGAATTAATTTTAATACTTCTTTTACTATAGTTATAACAAATAATCCAATTAATAACGAACCATACCCCCTTAAGGCATCTACTTCAAACACAGGTATTACCTTATATCCACCGTCATCTTTCGAAATATAGGCAGCTATTACTTCTGGTGTAAAATATAAAACAAAGATAAAGATTGATGAAAAAATAATACCAAGAATTGGTTCTACTAGTGAAATTTTAGCTTTCTTACCAGGTATTTCTGGTAATTTTTTTATATTCCAAATTTCATTTTTGGCTAATTGTTCTATATCATAATCATAATATTCAACTACACCAAAAATGACAGTTACCCAAACAAATGCTGAGAGTAAAGCTTGGTATAAGCTCTCTAAATAACTTACTAACATATTCAGAAAATTTTTATCTGAAAACGCTAATTCGAATCCTTTTGAAACAGTAATTCCAACAAGAACTGTTAATAAGACAATTTTCAATACCAACAAATAATTATCAAAATTTTTAGGTCCAATTAAATAGCGTTTTTTACCTTTATACTTTTCGACTAATAATTTTGGATCCCCTAATTCCAATAGGATTTTTTCTACCTTGCTTTCTTCTGAAGCATCACTTCTGTCTGATTCGAGCATATCATCTATTAATGTATATAATTCTTTAGAAATATCATCTTTTTGGTTTACTGGCAATTTACTAACCACAGCATATACATATTTATCAATGAGTTTATTCATCTTTTTCACTCCTTATCAAATAATTTATCTTTTTTACGACATCTAACCATTGTTCAGTTAATTTAGAATAGATTGAGTTACCCATGTCACTCAAAACATAATACTTCCGTGGTTTTGTTCCTTCTGTGTCCCAATGACTATTTAACAACTCTTGTTTCTCTAATCGACGTAATAATGGATATAATGTTCCTGGATCAATTTTGAAACCTTTATCTTCAAGTAAGACTACTAATGAATATCCATATTGTGGCTGTTTTAATTGACTTAATACACTGAGTACAATCGTACCTCTTCGTAATTCTAAATCTAAACTTTCAAGTATCTGGGTTTCTTTGTTTTCATTCATACAAAACCTCCTATTATTATCATACTGTACGGCACACACTATTGTCAATATTTTATTATTATTATTTTGAAGATATTTATTAATTTATAGAAATGCTAATTTCAATAGTTTATAATGAATACAAATAAATAGGGAGGCTTTCATGGATTTTTTAATAAGAAAAGGACTATTTGAAGATTATGACATGGTTAACAAACTAGCTTTTGAATTGTATTACCTACACCACATCAATAGACCTGATATTTTTAATAAAACAGATATTTGTTTTAGTAAAGAGGCTTATTTTAAAGAATTAGACGACCCTAAAGCTAATATTTTTGTTGTTGAAAAAGATCATAACATAATTGCTTATGCCTGTTTTCACTTAGTTAATAAAAGACAAACATTATTAAAATGCGCTAGAAACTATGTAACAATAGAAGATTTTGTTGTTTCTAAAAGTCATCGTAATAATGGAGTTGGAAAACTTTTACATGCTGAAATTTTTAAATACGCTAGGATGAACAGCTGTACTTCTATTGAATTAGATGTCTTAGCATTTAATGAAAATGCGATTGATTTTTATATAAAATTAGGTTACACAGCTAAAAATTATTGTTTTGAATATATAATAAAGTAGATTAGTCAACCGAAGAAGCTTCTTTTTAAATTTTAAAAAAAACGATAACTCGTAAAATATACCCTGTAAGATAAACCTTTTTTAAATTGTCTATCCTACAGGGTATATATATTGCTTATTTGCGAGTTATCGTTTTTTATTTTCCTAATGCTTGTTTGATTTTTTCTAAACTAATAAAGCCTTCACGAAGTACTTTAATCTCTTGATTTTCGATAGTCACAACAGTAGATGGTATTCCAATTTCAGTTACTCCACCGTTAATTATGATGTCAACCTCCGACCCTAAAAGTTCTATAACATCTTCACCAACAATGATATTATCTTCACCAGAAATATTAGCACTTGTTGTAGCAAGTGGACCAATTGCTTTTAAGATTTCTAAAGCAACTTCATGTTTCGGTATTCTAACACCGATTGTTTCTAATCCACTATTCACATAAACTGGAACATTAGGGTTTTTTGACAAAATAACTGTTAATGCTCCAGGCATAAACTGTTCAATTAATAGTTCAATGTCTTTAGGGATTTCATTAACTACTTGAAGAATCTGTTGTTTATTAGCACATAAAACTGCTAACGGTTTATTAATTGAACGATGTTTAGTTTTATAAATTTTTCTAATCGCTTCTTCATCAAAGATATTCGCACCGATACCATAAACAGTATCAGTAGGAAAGGCGATAATATCCGTTTTTTGATAACTATTAATTGCTTTTGTAATTTCATTTTTTAAAAAAACCCTTGCCATAAAACCACCTATTTTTTTATTAATGATACCCCTGTCATTTCTTGAGGTTGCTTTTCTTCTAATAATTCTAACATTGTTGGAGTAATATCTCCTAAATTCCCACCTTCACGAATAATAATATCTTTTTTTGTTATTATTATTGGTACAGGGTTTGTGGTATGTGCAGTAAATGGTTTGTTTTCTTCATCCAGTAATTTTTCAGCATTTCCATGGTCTGCAGTAATAAGTGCTACACCGCCTCTATTTATTACTTTATCAACTACTTTTCCTAAACAAGTATCCACTGTTTCAACTGCCTTAACAGCAGCATCAATATTGCCTGTGTGACCTACCATATCACAATTTGCATAGTTTAAAACAACTACATTTAAATCATCATTATCTAATTCTTTTAAGACCGCATCTGTTACTTCATAGGCACTCATCTCAGGTTTTAAATCATAGGTTGCAACTTTGGGTGAATTAATAAGTACTCGTTTAGACCCGGGAATCTCTTTATCAACACCACCATCAAAGAAGAATGTAACATGAGCATATTTCTCTGTTTCTGCAATTCTCAGTTGTCTTAATCCTAATTTCGAAATGTATTCGCCAAATGTATTACTTAAATCTTGCAATTCATAAGCAATATCACCTAAAACACTTGGAGCGTAATGCATCATACTCACAAACTTAACATTTCTAGGTCCCTTTGAAGAGTCTAGTGCCTTTTTACCTTCTTTAGTAAATTTATGGACATTTTCTGGATTAGAAATAGCAGTACCAATTTGAATTGCTCGATCTGGTCTAAAGTTTGCGAAAATAACAGCATCGTTACTTTCAACCATACCTTCATCCTTCACTACAAAAGGAATAACAAACTCATCAACAACGCCTTCATCATAAGAAGCTAAAATTCCTGCTTTAGCACTCTCAAAATGAACTCCTTCTGCAATAGTCATCGCATTATATGATAGCTGAGTTCTATCATAATTTTTGTCCCGGTCCATAGCATAATACCGTCCAGAAACAGTAGCAATTTCACCTTTCCCTATTTTTTTCATAGCTTCTTCTAGTTGCTCAACATAAGTAACAGCTGATTTCGGACCTACATCACGTCCATCTAAAAAAGCATGAACATATAATTTATCAACTTTTTCTCTTTTAGCAAACTCAACTAACGCAATAAGATGATCTATATGTGAATGAACTCCACCATCAGATAACAAACCAAAAATATGTAATTTAGATTTATTTCTTTTGACAGTATTACATGCTTTTATAAAACTTTCATTTTTAAAAAATTCTCCATCTTTGATAGATTTATTTATTCTTGTTAATGATTGATATACAATTCTTCCAGCTCCAATATTTAAATGGCCAACTTCACTATTTCCCATTTGCCCAACTGGTAATCCCACAGCTTCACCACTTGCATCTAGTGTTAAATTGGGGTATGCAGCGATTAATCTATCAAAATTAGGCTTTTTAGCAATTTCAATAGCATTTCCTTTATCTTTCTTTCCATATCCAAATCCATCTAAAACTATTAGCGCTACTAAATTTTTATTCATTAATAATACCTCCATACATAATTTATAGTATACATTTATATCTATATATTTACAAGACTTTAGCATGGTTAAACAATATGTAAGCGTTAATATTTATTATCTATTAATATTGTTTTATTTTTTAAAATTAAAATACAACATTTTCTCTTTGTTAGTATGTATAATTCTTTCTTCATGTTTCACTCTTAATTAAAACTAAATGTTTTTTCTATTTATATATTACAAAATCAGGATGAAAAGCGGGTAATATTAATGACAGATAAAAAACCTAAAAAGAATCAGAAAGCGAAACCAAAATAATGTTGTTGGGTATAGTTTTTAGCATCACTTATTATCAAAATTTTATTATAACAAGTACTTTACTTTTATTTTATATATAAAAATTAAAAGAATCCGTTACAATAACGAATTCTCTCTGTATAAATAAATAGTTGATTAGGGGGGTAAATATGTTATGTGAAAATAGTTTCTATAAAATATTAAAAAAAATAAACAAAGAAAATGTAAAATTAATAAACTATATTTAGACATTTACAGACATTACCATGAATTACCTAAATACTATTAAAACAAAAAGTTAGACAAAAAGTGCACATTTTTTGCACACAAAAAGACTGAGATCATTTTTTCTCACTCTTTATGATTTTCTCCAAAACATTATTTTTGTTTTCTGTACCTTGGTTTTAGTTAAAATATTATTAACATAATATAAATTGTTTAAAAATGATAAAATAGATTGATATAAAGATGTATAAAATATAAATTACATTTATTTACAAATAAAAACTCCTTTCTAAATTAGCTTTAAGTGAGGGATTTTTTTATCTAACTTCGCTTCATATTAGTTGTTCTAATTGATGAAACTCTTTTATAATTTCTCAGAAAGTTTTATTTCCTAAAATATCTGTAATTAAATTTGTGTTTTTATTTCCTTCCCCCAAAAATAAGGAAAATCATATCAAAATCATTGTGTTTTTTACTCTTTTTTCAATTAAATTGCTGATATTTTAATAGTATTATATTAAAATATGCCTTTTAACAAATAAATTATTAATAAATAAACAGCAATAATTGCCAAAATGATTAGTCTATATAATCTTTCGTTAATAGCTTTATTATAAAATTTTTTTAATATTTCATACGTAACGAAAGAAATAATTATCCAATTCATTAATGGGATAAAGATGTGCGCGATATAATCTTTGCTAATATCAAAGGCTATTACGGTATAAGTTAATGTGCTTAATGATAAAAAAAATATTAATAAATATAACCAAAACACAAATTTACTTTCCTGATTTCTAAATAAATAATAAAATATAAAACAACTTATAGAAAGAATCATGCTTATAATAGTTACTACTAATAATTGTATCATATTCCACCTCACTATAATTAATACATATCAATATATACAGTATAATCTCTTTCATATAAACTACTATAATTATATGTTTGTTGGTCCCATTCAGCTACAATCCAATCAATGTATACCCCATAATCTTTAATTTGCACGTATACAGGCTTACCTTGTTTTTCTTCAAGAGCATCTTTTATATCATCTATAACTATTGCTTTCATAACTTCACGGTAAGTAACTACAACGAATGTTGTAATACCTGCTGGCGGATAAAACAATCCAGCTATAAGACCTGAACCACCCTCGCAAAAGTATTCTACCCATCCTGTAGAAATATCACTAATAAAGTCTTTCGCATCTTCTGTATTCGTAAAATATTCTTCAAAATCACCACTTTCGCCATAAACAACAGAACTAGTGAATGCGCTTGTGCTATTTTCCTTTATTATATTATTACCAATATTATAGCTCGTTTTAATGGTATAAGATCCAATCTCACCTTGTACTTTTATTTGATATGTAACACCTTCCTCCTTTAAAAAATATATTATTATATGTGTACCTATATAATAACATATTTTTTTAAATATATGGTAAAAATTGTAAATAGTATATATTTTAGTCTCATAGGAGAGTGATTTTATAACTTCTTACAAGGAATTTTGTAAATTATTGTCGAATGATGTCGTAAAGTGTATTATTTCTATTTTTTTTAACCGATTTGTTTTAAGGATTTGCCTAAAGCTATTAAAAAGGCTCCTGGACCAGCATGTTCAGTATCGTCTTTTTGTCTGTACAATTTTAAACTTACTGATTGCTGACTCGATCTATTTTTTTCCTTTCATGAAAATTTTTGAATTTCAAATACTCTTGATATTCACTGTAACTATCATCTTCTATAATCTCATATTCTGCACGCTGAGGAACAATGTGAAAATTAGTATATTTATTTTTTATCTAATTTTGCATATAAAAACAAAAAAGACCCGAAATATATCGAATCTTCCTTGTATAAATAAATAGTTGATTAGGGGGGTAAATATGTTATGTGAGTTTTGGGGGGATAAATTAAATTATAAAGGGTAGGTTTTGCACTAATGTGCATTAATATTGTGAGCCACAAACATATTTATTATGCAAAAAATTTTTAATTTTTTTTAATTAACTATTTATTAAAATTAGTCATTTCTATAAATGCTTCAATTTCTAACGAAGCACCACCAATTAAAGCTCCATCAATGTGCTCTTGTGCCATTAATTCCTTAATGTTACTTGGTTTTACAGAACCACCATATTGTATACGTACAGCTTCACCTACATTTTTTCCAAAGATTTTTGAAACTACGCTTCTAATATAACCACAAGTTTCATTAGCCATTTCACTAGTTGCTGTTTTTCCTGTTCCAATTGCCCAAATAGGTTCATAAGCAATAACTACTTCTTTAGCTTGCGCTTCAGTTAAACCAGCTAAAGCCTTAGAAATTTGGGCTTCAACAACTTGATTAGTAGTATTGTTTTCTCTTTGTTCCAATTTTTCACCTACACACACAATAGGTGTTAAATCATATTTAAATGCAGAATGCACTTTTTTATTAACCATTTCATCTGTCTCGTTAAAATATTCTCGTCTTTCACTATGTCCTATAATAACATAATTAACTCCTGTATCATTTAAAATCAGTGGAGAAACCTCACCTGTAAAAGCGCCTTTTTCTTCATAATGCATATTTTGTGCACCAATCCGTAAATTGTCACCTTGTCTTTTAACTAAACAACGTAATAGTACTGATTGCCCACAAATTACTGTATCTACTTCTTCAATTGAAGGTACAGCTTGATTTACTGCATAAATAAATTGTAAAGCTTCATCACGTGTTTTATTCATTTTCCAATTACCTGCTATAATAGGCTTTCTCATTTAACTTCTCTCCTTTGATATTTTTTGTCCAATGATATTATACATCATAATTTTATAATAAAAAAATTTTTTGACGTGTAAACTATATTTTTCAACATGATTTATTATAATTGTTAGTTGTTATTGTGTTTTTTAATTCAATTAATGTTTTTTGACATATATGCAAAAATATTGATGTAGTGGGATAATCATTATCTTGACAACCAAATAATAATTTTGAATAAAAATTTCGATTTTTTTCAAATGAAGATTTTACACAAGTTCTCATCGCTTTTTCTACACTAGACTGAGTAGCATTAAAATGCATACTAATAATATTATAAATTTCTTTCATTGATTTATAAATATTTTCACCAATTTCAAACATAATATTCAAAGCGTATTCAAAATAAGTATAACCTAGGTATATCTTTAACAAACCCAATTGCCTAAGTAATTTATTTATTTCAATTTGACAATCAAAATAGGTTGTATTCTCAGCATTTTTTTTAATTTCAATATCAAGCAATAAATTTGAGATATTACTGACTTTAATATCTAAGTCATGAATACAGTAGATCCCTAAACTTTGACATTTATGTAAAACAAAATCACTTATAAATGGAGTAATTAAAATAATATATCCCGGTTTTTTTTTAGTTTTTAATAATAAACTAGCCAGTGCATATAAACCAGTTGTATATGTTAGTGCATTTTTAACTATGACTATGTCATAATCATCTAGATTTTCTTTATTTAATAATTCTTTACCATTTAATGCATATTCACTAATATTGTATAACTCATTTTGTTGAAAATAATAGGCTAGTCGTTTAATAAATTCCATCTTATTGTGGACTATTAAAACACGTCTATTTCCCATAAGTTACCTCAGATCTTAAGTATATTAGTTGATAGCGTTCAAATATAAAAAAGGGTAATATTCTATTACCCTAAAATTTCATTTCTACATCTTGGCGTTTAAATTCTTCTGCTTCAAAAAACTCACGAGTTGTAAAATGAAACATACCGGCAATGATATTTGAAGGAAATAATTGTACCTTTTGATTATAATATGAAACATTTGCGTTATAAACTCTTCTTGCAGCTTGTAAATGTTCTTCTACATCTGATATAGTCACTTGAAGATGCTTAAAATTTTCATTTGCTTTTAAATCTGGATATTGTTCCACAACAACATTAATTGCTCGCATTGCTTGGTCCATCTGTGTAACAATTTGCTGTTTTTCTTGAATTGATGCATTAGGTAATTTTACTGAGTTACGTAGTTCGACTACTTTTTCAAGTGTTTCTTTTTCATGTTTAGCATAACCTTTTACTACTTCAACCATTTTAGTTAATACATCAAAACGTTTTGTTAAGGCAACATCAATTCCTGACTCAGCCTCATTCACCTTAATTTTACCAGATTGCAAACTATTATATCCGCCAGCAACCCATACCAAAATAATAAATAAAATTATTCCAACGATTATTAATACTACAATACCTGGATTCATAATTTTACCTCCTCATTTTCACTTATTTTTTAAATATATCTCTATTTAGTCTTAATTCTTTAACAATTTCTTGGAGAATTATCACATCTTGAATTTGTTCATTTATAAAATTTTCATCAATAGATGAAAAAATAGGGGGTTCAAAAGAATTCTTAGAATTATAAATTGCGATATGCAATTGACTTCCTATAAAGGAAAAATAAATCTTTCCTGGGAATCTTTGTTCTAATTTTTTCATATTTAAAATTAATGATGGGGTTAGTACATAAAAGGCATCATGTTGATTTGTCGCATAAGTTTTAAATTTTTTATTAAACTCAACGTCTTCTAGGGTAATTTTATCTACATTTAAGCCCCAAGGATGGCCTTCTAAAAAACTAGCCTCTCTAACTTGAATAATACCATTGAATTCTTTATTGAAATCATATACTAACCATCTTCCTAAAAAGTAGGTAACATAATGTACATGTCTTCGACCTTTACTATCATGAGTTACTCTACGCTCCTGCATATGAACATCACTAGACATAAATCTAACGTCCTCAAATGTACCATACATTAAATCCTCACAGTGATATCTGTCAGGTTTTTTAAATAATTTACTCCCCATAACAGTATCTTTACCAACACCATCTCGATAATTATATTCAAGATTCATTCCTGTTTTATTAATTAGTAGTGGCATTAATTGATTTTTAAAATGGTTTTTATATTTAGTAACACTATCTGCCACTATGCCTACGGCTATAACTAAACTTATTATTCCCGCAAAAACTAGTACTTGAGTATCACCAAATAGAAAACCCACTAGTAAAGATACAAGAACAATTCCAATACCAATCTGAATTTTTTTCATAATTTGCTTTCGTTTATTTTCAAGTTGTTCTAATGTCTGATTGTAATTCACCTTTACACCTCCCATTAATATTATTATAACACTTAATAAAAATATCTTAAATAAATTTTTTGCATATTTTTTTAAATACGTTATTTCATCATAAACATCTGCATTATTTCATCATTATACTCTTTATTTTCTTTATAAACAAAAAGTGGTGGTAAGATTCTTAAACCTCCTTGGCTACCTTTACGACCTTCAATCAATACCGTATTACACTCCTTATTTGATTTAGGATAAACTAATCTTAACCTTTTGGGTTCAATTTTATATTTACGCATCGTCTCAAATATATCTATGAGTCTATCAGGCCGGTGAACTAATGTAAAATATCCACCATGTTTTAATAAAACACTAGCTTCTTTAACTACATCATCTAAAGTTGTTAATATTTCATGACGAGCTATCGTTAAATAGTCATTTTTATTTACATTACTATCTTTATTAACCTTGAAAAATGGCGGATTACACGTAACAATATCAAATGCATGATTTCCAAGCCTTTTATTAATATCTTTTAAATCACCATGAATAATCTCAATTTGTGATGTTAAATTATTTATTTCAATATTCCTTTTTGCTAAGTCAAAAGAAATTTCTTGAATCTCTACACCAATAATTTTAGCTTTTGTTCTTAAACTTAAAAACAAGGGTATCGGACCGTTACCTGTACCCAAATCAATAATTTTCTTAACATTTCTATTAATCGTAACAAAATTAGCTAATAAAGTAGAGTCTAATGAAAAGTTAAACATATCCGGTCTTTGAATTATTTTTAAATGCTCATATCCTAATAAATCATTTAATACTTCATTTTCTTTCAGCATTTTATAACCCCTTATCTCTACTCCTCTAAATCTAATAGCTCAGCGTCAACTGAATCCTCATCAACTTCAATCATTGGTGAAATTCTTTTTACATCTTCAATATTAAAAGCTTTTATTAAAGAATTTTCTGTTAAATATACCTTAATAGTTTCTATAAGGGCATTTAGCCCTAAAACTCTTCCCTCGCCATCTGGAGTTGATACAATTTCGCCAATGTGTGGCATTACTCCAGACATTTCATCATAAAAGTCTGCTTCATATCTTAAGCAACACAAAAGTTTTCCACAGGCTCCAGAGATTTTCTGTGGATTAAGTGATAAATTTTGATTTTTAGCCATTTTTATTGAAACTGTATCAAAATTACCTAAAAAAGTATTACAACATAAAATCCGTCCACAAGGTCCTAATCCACCTATGTATTTAGCAGCATCTCTCACTCCAACTTGTCTTAATTCAATCCGGGTTCTAAAAACAGCGGCTAAGTCTTTAACTAGTTGACGAAAATCAATCCTATTTTCTGCACTAAAATAGATAATTAATTTTGTTCTATCAAAGGTGTATTCACAACCTAATAACCGCATTGTTAATTCATTTCTTATTATTAAATCATTACATACATCAATAACTTGATTTTCTTCTAATTTATTTTGGTTAAATTTTTGTAAATCTTCTTCGGTTGCTTTCCTAATAATTGGTTTAATTGGTAAAAAGACCTCATTTTTTGCCACATATTTAATATCAGAAACAACCTCGCCAAATTCTATACCTCTAACAGTTTCAACTAAAACTTTATCATTTGCTTTTAAATCAATATCACGAGGGTCAAAAAAATATTTTTTCCCTACATTTTTAAACCTTACCGCAATTACTTTATATTCTTCTTTTTCTTCATATATAAAAAGATCATCATTAATTGATTCTACTACTTGCTCTTCAATTTCTGTTTCCGAAAGAGACTCTATTTTTTGTTTATTCATCCCAACTTCTTCTTCCACACTTTTATTTTTTTTATATGATTGATAATAATTTTTCTTTCTATTCTTACTCAATATCTTTACCTCCTTTACATTAAGTTAATAAGCAAATGGTCTAATAATAAAACGGTATTAGCATTATATCCAATATTGATTTTAGTTTTTAAAATTTCATCAATATTAAACATTATTTTCTCACTTTTAATCTTATGAATATTCTCTTTTATAAATATTAGCTCTTGATCAAATACGATATTATCATTATTATTATCGACGCTTTTTAAATCACCCATTAATATTAATAATATATCTAAAAAATATTCTAATTTTTTTCTATTATTGTATAAATTAACTTGACTATTTTCACATATAATCAAAATATCTTCTCTTTTTTGTAAAATTTCATGAGTTATTAAAATAACTAGATCAATTATATCACTTATTAATTCATCACTAGCGATTTCTAAAGCGATATCTAAATCATTAGTCAGCTGAGCAACAATTTTCGCTACAGAATTATTAATTTCGTTTTGCTTTAGAAACTCTACAATTTCATTTTTAGGTAATGGCTGAAAATTAATAACTTGACACCTAGAAATTATTGTTGATAATATCTGTTGTAAATTATCAGTTATTAATATGGTGTAGGTATCAGGAAGTGGTTCTTCTATAAATTTAAGGATACTATTTGCCGCATTTATTGACATTTTATCTATATCTTTAATAATATATACTTTTGGTCCTGGTTCTAATGTTGTTTTAGCATATTCTTGTTGAAGATAAATTATCTGTTCTTTCTTAATTGTATTTTGTTCAGGTTCTATTAATAAAACATTTGGATGATTATGATGTTCTATTCGCAAACAATTATTACATTTACCACAGGGTTTATCACTGTCTTCACAATATAATAATTTTGCTAAATAAAAAGCAATTTCTTTTTTTTTCGTGCCTTTTTCACCTTCAAATAAATAAGCATGTGCTAAACGACCTTTATTATAACTATTCATTAGTATTTTAATTACTTTTAGTTGTGTTGATTTAAAGTCATTTATTAGCATCGTCTTCAACCTCTTATTTTATTTACAATTATTTTATAAACATCATTAACCACTGACTCTAATTCTCTATTTGCATCAACAACAATTATTCGATCCTTAAACATTTTTTTAACAGTTTCATAGCCCACATAAGCTCGTTTATGAAAGTCGATAGTTTCTAAATCTAATCGATCTAATGATGATCTACTTGCTATTCTTGATAAACCAACTTCAGGGCTTATATCTAAAAATACAGTTAAGTCAGGCATAACGTCCTCAATCGCAAATTGATTTATAGAAAATACTTCATTTATGCCTAAATTTCTTCCATGGCCTTGATAAGCTAATGAGCTTTCAACAAATCTTTCGCATAAAACGATTTTGTTGTTTTTTAGAGCTGGTATCACTTTTTCTACTAAATGTTGACGACGACTTGCTGCATATAAAAGTGCCTCTGTTTTGGCGTCCATTGCTGTATTATTAGGGTTTAAGATAATATTTCTAATTTGCTCAGCTATATCAATACCACCCGGTTCCCTAGTTGTAATATGGTTAATTTTATCTATATTAAGCATTTTCGATATTTTTTTAACTATCGTTGATTTCCCTGACCCATCTGGTCCTTCTATGGCGATAAATAGTCCTTTCATATGTAAACCTCTTTTCTTAGATGCTTATCTTTTATATTATCGCATAAATTCATTATATTTTAAAGTATTAAATAAAAAAGAACTGCTCAAAATGATTTTTAGTAAACCATTAAAAAGAGCAGCTCTTCATTAAGGAAAATAATAAATTATAAAAACTTCCATGTTTTAGTTCATCACTAATAATTACGGTTAACATATTGATATGTTCTCTATTTTGCGTAACGTGCTCCTTATTTTACCAATTTATTCATAATATTAATTACTTTGTTTATCTCAAGTTCACTATCACGCCACCAGTCGCATCCCCAGATTCGATGGATTTCCCAACCATGACTTTCTAAATATTTTTGACGATGATAATCGCGTTCTTTAATAGAATTCATATGCTTCTTACTATTGTCCAGTTCTATTCCTAGTATATAACGATTTGATAATTTATCTACTATTGCAAAATTGATTTTATGTATTCCCGTACCTACATTGCGTTCCACGTCAAAGCCACTATTAACTAATTCATTAAAAACACTTTCTTCAAACATACTATAATCTTCATTTATATTAACGTTAATATGGTCTGATAAACTATATAGTATTTTTTGAGTAGTATCCTGATCATCTTCATTAACAGCCTTAACATATTCTAAATAGCTTCTTAATAATTTAGGACCTCTATTTTTTAAATCATCAACATTCAGTTCAAATGGTTCTATTGAAGTAACAACATATATTTTTTTCTTGGCCCGACTTATTGCGACATTTAAGCGATTTTCACCACCATCATTATTTAACCAACCGAATTGCCTAACAATCCGATTATATTCATTTGGCGCATAGCCGATAGAAAAGATAATAATATCGCGTTCATCCCCCTGAACATTTTCAATATTTTTAACGAATAATTGATCTTTTGCTTCTCGAACTCTTTCACTAGCGATAATATTATTAAATTTAGAGTTATATAAACATTCTTCTTCTATCTTATCTAAGATTAAATCTTTTTGTGTCGAGTTAAAAGTTATAATACCAATTGTTTCATCAGTTCTTTCACTAAATATATTTTTAAGCAAAATAATAATTTCGTTTGCTTCAGCTTCATTTTTTCGATCAATCCATCGACCATTAACTTTTACTCTTTCAATAGGTCTACTATTTGAAAGCTGAGGATTTGGACAAACATGTAGCTTACCTTCATAGAAAGCATAATTAGAAAACGCGATTAATTCTTCATATTTTGAACGGTAATGATAATTTAACATTACTTCATGATAGCGGTGTTTCGCTAAATCTAATAAACTTTCTTCTTCTAACACTCCACTATATTCATCATAATCAGCTTCTTCACTATCAATTCTTCCTAAGCCAAATTTAGATGGTCGTAACTGTTTACTGTCACCTGCAATTATTACTTTTTTGCCACGATATAAAATTGGAATTGCATTTTCGATATACATTTGTGAAGCCTCATCAAAGATGATTATATCAAAGATGGATTCTTTCATAGGTATTAATTCTGATACACCTTCGGGTGTTAACAACCAAACATAAACACTATTAAACAACTCCAAATTAAATTCTTTTATTAATTTAGTAATTGACCATTTTCGTTTATTCTCGCATTTTCTTTTTAATTCATTTAAGCGCTTTGATTGCTCATTAAACACAGATTGAATATTGTCTTGTAAATAATTATACAAACACTCAAAAGTTAAACGTTCCTTTTCTAATGATAAATTAGTAATTTTATTTCTAATATCATGATATCTTTCAGAAATAATTAAAATATTATCATATTTTTGTTCATATTCTATTATTTCGACAGCAGTAAATAAATCAATTAAATACTCATTTACTTTAGGAAAGGGAATATTGAGTTTTTTAGCTAAATAAAAACAATATTCGAAATATCTCTTTTCAATTAAACTTAAACTGTCATACACGTTTTTATTAAAAATATATTTGGGATAGGCTTCTATTGCCTTCATGAACAAAGAAACATCTTCATAAATTGCTGTTTTTACTTTTTTCCGATGTTTTCCACCAAGATTCATTGTTAAAGCTTTTATTTCCTGATTTAATTCTTTGTTTTTTTGATTTAAACGAAATTTCGTAATCCAGCCAAACTTATTATATAAATCAACATAAAAGGGTATTTCATAAAAAGTTTTCGGTTGAACATACAAATCTGTTTCATTAACATCTTCTTTAAATAAAGCATATATTTTTTCATATTTTACATCTTCTTTATAAGCTAGTAAATTTAAATAAAGTTGATTATTTTGAAACATTTGTCTCAAACTTATCAATTGTTCAAGGGTAAAACGATGATTAAATTTACGATGATTAATTTCTTTAAATAATCTTTCAATATCAAGGTCTTTTAAATCAAGTTTTCGAGAATTTTGATACATTTCCCGTAAGCTAGCATCAAGTTTTGTTTTACTATCCAGTAACATTTCTAAATCATTTAATTTGTCTAATTGAATATTTATCTCTGAAGCTTTTTCATTTATTTTTTCTTTATTTACAACTAATGAATCATCAAAGTCTAATATTGATAATAGTTGTTCATAAAATAATTCTTTGTTATTTGGATCATCTATATATAATACAAAATTGGCGATTTTCCCTAAACGATTATAAATTACATCAAGTGCTGTTTTCTTTTCTGAAACAATAAGAACTTTTTTATCATGCAAAACAGCTTGTGAAACTAAACTTGTAATAGTTTGTGACTTACCTGTTCCTGGAGGACCTTGAATTACCATAGCATCTTTTACTTCAATATTTGCTAATACTTTTTCTTGTGAGTAATTTAGTTCATTGATGTAAAATAGTTGATTTTCATCGGGATTGTCTGCTGATTCAATTTGGTTTCCATTACTATTAATATCATCCATACCAACAAATAAATCCCTTGCTAAGTGACTAATCGTTTTATTATCGATTATATCACTGAAATCCCTTTGAATCGCATTACTATAAGAAGGAAAAGCACCTAAAACACAATAACCTTTTAATTGTAAATATGGATCATCATACATTGGAAAGTTTAAATTGGTTGTATTATGAAAAGGTTCCACAGTGATACTTTCTTTGTTTTTAATCAAAACATTATGTTTTCTAAAAAATGATATCGCATTATCAATAAAGGCTTTTGTCATATCTTCAACAACATTATCTGTTACAACTTCATTTTTATTATTAAATTTATTATTAGCAAGTACAATAGTTGAATTATATAAAATATCCCTGCTTTTATCAAAACGTAATCGATATTCATTATTCACTACATCAATTTGAGCTGGAAATAAACATAATGGCGCTTTAATCTTAAATTCACTATATAACTTACCCTCAACATATGGGAACGCTAAATAAAGCGTCTCTTGACCCTTTTCAATTCGCACAGTTTCTGTTGACCGATATAAAGCTTTAATCGCATTATACTCATCAACAGCTTTTAAATTATTTTTATCATAACTTACTTTAGCAATCGTATATTGTCTTGAATCTTCATTAATAAATGAGCTTATTATTTTATCAACATTTTTTAACCTTGTTAAATCAAAAGCGGTTTTATTTGTAAGCCGATTTGTATACAATAAACGATTTCGCTGATTTATATTAACCAATTTATTACTTAACTTTTGGAGAATCTCAATTTCTTTATTATTACAACGTGAATAAGAACTAGAATACTGATTTACAACATTTAAAAACCTTTCTGCATATTTTTCCACAAAGGTATCACCAACACCACGAATTTTCTTAAAGTCAGATACACATCCAGGCTTTAATTTTACAATCGCATTAATTACATCATCACTACAAACAACAACGCGACTATTTTTCTTTAATCTATTTCTAAAATTCTCATTTTTTATTTTATCTCTTAATGATACTAATTGACTAAATAATTCTTGATCCATATTTTCACCTCATTTCAATACTAGTATATTTTATCATAATTTAATTAATAAAAAAAGAAACAATAAATTGCTTCAATAAATATTATTTTATTGATATGTCGAATATTATTGAATATTATATTTTTATACAATATATTACATAGTTTATTACTAAAAAGAGGTATTATTGCAACTAATGTTGTTTTTGCTTCAATTATCATTAACACTAATTTTAAAAACTTATAGATTAAACTAAATTAGCTGGTGATAATTATATTAATTTACTACATTTACCATACATAAAATTAAAGAGTACTTAAACTATTCTTCTTTTGAGTTAGTACCAATAATAGCTTTAGTTGATATTTTTGATTTAGCTTCAATATTGTTTTCGTTTTCTACGTTATGAATACATCTTCTTTTAGCCAAATGATATAATACTATTGCAAATTCTTCACTACTTAATTTATTCGATAATCCTCTTACTCTTAAGTTAAAAGGCGTCGTCAAATTACATTCGAAATCAAAATTGTTTTTAATAATTGAGTTTTTTTATTATTTATATAAAAAATGGACTATATGTCCATTTTTCCAATAGATTCCCTAATTACTTTTGCACTATCTTTAAACTTATCTTGATCAGTTTTACTCATATGAATTTTTAGAACCTCTCTAACACCATCTCGATTAATAATTGCTGGCATTCCTATATATAAACCATCAACATCATAATAGTTATCAATATATCCGCTTACTGGTATAATACTATTTGCATCATTGAAGATAGCTTTTGTTATATGACATAGTGCCATTCCAATTCCATAATATGTCGATTTTTTATACTCAATAATTTTATATGCTGCATCACGTACATCAACATAAATCTTCTCTAAATCCTCTAATTTGTATTCTTTATGCTCGCTAACTATATCAAGTAGTGGTTTAACCCCAACATTCGCATTACTCCATAGTGGAAATTCGCTATCCCCGTGTTCACCAACTATATAAGCATGAATACTTTTACTATCAATTTTGAGATAATCTGACAAGAGATAACGTAGCCTTGCTGAGTCAAGTGATGTTCCTGACCCAAAAACTTGTTGTTTTTCAAGACCTGAATACTTGTAAGCAACATAAGTCATTATATCGACTGGATTCGTAGTGACTAAAATTATCCCATTAAAACCACTAGACATTATACTATCGACAATTTGCTTAATAATTCCAGAATTTTTTTTCAACAAATCAAGCCTAGTTTCTCCTTCTTTTTGTGCTGCTCCAGCAGTAATTACGATAAGACTTGCGTCTTTACAATCACCATAACTCCCAGCGTATATCTTCATGTTTTTAGGTGCAAAGGCAACACCATGATTTAAGTCCATTGCTTCGCCTTCAGCTTTTTTCGAATCTTTATCAATTAACACTAATTCATCACAACCACCTTGATTTAGTAATGAGTAAGCATAACTCATTCCTACAAAACCAGCACCAATTAATACTACTTTTCTTGTTTTATCACTTTCCATTGTTCCACCTCAATAATATTTTTATCTTATCGTATTTTTTCACACTATTCTAATAATATACTTCTACATTAATTCTATATTAACAATACTTGCTATACTAAATTTTTCCCTTTTCCCATTATTTTCAACTATAATTAATTGTTTTAATGGTTCAATTTTTATTATTATACCTTCAACTAAATAAATATAACCATCATGATAATACTCAAGAGCCACCATTTCTTTATTTTCAAAATATCTAAATAACTTCTCATTTAATTCATCGAGCTGATCCTCACTTAATATTGGTCTATCAATTTTATTCATGTCATAAACTAACTGATTAATATAATTAGCTTGTTCTGGTAGTGACGCAAATGGCTGCCACTTCACCATTTTCCGTTGTTTCATTTTAGCACATCCTTTTATTTGTGATATTCAAGCTCAGCATAATGACCACCAATCAATTTACTTCTTCTTATTGAAGTTGCTTTATCTAAATAAGACACACCTCGAAGAATGCTTCTTTTGCCAAACTTGTCTCTAATTTTATCCATAGTATAAGCTAACCTTTGTTGTCTTTCTCTATCCTCAAACAATCCAAGCTGTAGTGGTTTATCATCACACAAATGGCCAATGCTAATTGAGATTTTTCTGATTGGTCTTCCATCATAAAACTTTGTAAATAGATATTCACAAGCCTCATAAATTTCATGAGTTAGATTTGTTGCTTCACTTAGCGTAATTTGTCTAGAAAATCCACCACCACCAATATCTCTCGAATAATTTATACTTAAATGAATTGTCCTCCCCATCTTCCTTTTCATCCTAATTCTCATTCCTAGCTCTTCTGCTTGCTCTAGCATAATAATGCGAATATTTTCATAATAATCTTCAAATAATGTTTGCCCAATTCCATAGTTATGATCATGAATTTCATGTGGAGCTCCTATAGTACTTTTATCAATTCCATTACTATGATAATATAACTCTTCGCCAATAACGCCTAATTTTTTACTCAGTTTTTTAACATCAAAATTAGCTATATCCCCAACTTTGTATATTCCCATTGAATTTAATGTTCTTTCTAAATTTACACCAATTCCCCACATTTTTGATAATGGCGTTACAGGCCATAATTTATTCTCAACATCATGATAATGCCAATAAGCTATTCCATCTGCGTTTTTTTTAGCCTCTAAATCAAGCGATAACTTTGCCAGTAACATATTAGGACCAATCCCACAAGCAGCTGGTAACCGTGTTTCTTCTAAAATATCACCCATAATTATTTTTGCCATTTCTTTTATATCAGTCGCAAATAAATGCATTGTTTCTGTTACATCCAAGAAACTCTCATCAACAGAATAAATATGCAAATCTTCTAGCGGTACATATTTCAAAAATATTTTAACAATTTTTTGTGAGAACTCTAAATACGTTCTCATCCTAGCTGGGGCCATAATAATTCCTTTATCTTTGGGTAGTTCAAAATAACGGCACCTACTATTAACTCCTAATTTTTTAACTGCCGATGATATCGCTAATACAATACTACCTTGCCTTTTTAAATTACCAACAACAGCAAGCTTAGACTCCATTGGATCTAAACCTCGCATCACACATTCACAACTTGCATAAAAGCCACGTAAATCAATGCACATAATATTTCGATTACTTTGATATTCTAACATCATATCACTGTCCTCAAACAAATGTTCGTTTATACTTTTATTATATGAAAATTTAATAAGAAAAACAACTATTTTTTGTTTGAAAAAGAACATTTGTTCTAGAAACTCTATCTATTTCACATTTTTTATAAAATTTGACAAAAATTAGTTTATAAATAAGCAAGATATGTTATTATATATATAAATAGGGAGGATATTATATGGAAAATATTACAACTAAAAATGAATCGTATTTTGATGGCGGTTTGCTAGGTCTTATTGGAATAAGCTTATTAGGACTTTTAATAACAATCTTTACATTAGGTATTTGCTTACCTTGGGCAGTATGCTTAAAGCAAGATTGGATAACTAAACACACTGTTGTCGATGGCAGAAAATTAAAATTTGCTGGTACTGCAGTTGGATTATTTGGTACTTGGATAAAAATATTACTTTTAACTATTATTACTATTGGAATTTATAGTTTTTGGGCTAACTTAGCTATAAAAAAATGGGTAGTTAAACATACCCACTTTGCTGATTAAATTCATAAAAACTAAAAAAAGGGAATTAACCCTTTTTTTATTTATCTTAATTATTATTTTTTTAGATATTCATTAAATAAACCACGTTTAGTATAATCGGTATGCAAATATTTATGTGAGAGATGTCCTAAAGGATAGTCTAGAAATTCTTCATAAAGCTTTTTAACAAAAGGATTATCATGAGACTTTCTTAATTCTTTCCCCTCATCTTCCTTATAAATTGCTTCTAAACGTTTTTCCCTTACATAATCATTTGTTGGTCGTGGCTGTCCTCCACCACTAATGCAGCCCCCAGGACAACCCATTACTTCAATAAAGTGATATGGGGATGTACCGTTATTAATTTCTTCCATTAGTTTTTTGGCACCATCTAATCCACTTGTAACTGCAACTTTTACTGTTATGTTATTAAGAAAATCATATTCAGGAAGTGGATTTTCAATTAAAATCTCGGCTACCTTAACTTGTTCGAAACCAACTACAGGTATGACATGAAGATTTTTGAAAGGTAATTCTCTACCTGTAACAATTTCATAAACTGTTCTTAATGCCGCCTCCATTACACCACCAGTTGTTGCGAAAATATCTGCTGCTCCTGTTGATAAACCTAATGGATTATCAAATTCACTATCTCCTAAAGTTTTAAAATCAATTCCTGCATCTTTGATCATTCTTGCTAATTCTCTTGTGGTTAAAACAGCATCAACATCAGGATATCCGGTTGAATTCATTTCTGGACGAGTAATTTCAAATTTTTTAGCTGTGCATGGCATTACCGAAACAACATAAACATCTTTTGGATTTATATCAATTTTTTTTGTATAATACGATTTTATAAGTGCCCCTAACATCATATGTGGAGATTTACATGTTGAAAGATGAGTTAATTTTTCTGGATAAGCATGTTCAATATACTTAATCCAACCGGGACTGCAGCTAGTAATCATTGGTAGTGTTGCTTCCTTCTCATGTAAAGAATTAGTTATCCGTTTTAAAAATTCTGTTCCTTCTTCAACAATAGTTAAATCAGCCGCAAAATTAGTATCAAAAACATCATCAAAACCAATATCTCTTAAAGCAGATACCATTTTACCAGTCACTAGTGTTCCTGGCTCATAGCCAAATTCTTCACCAAGTGCAGCCCTAATAGCTGGAGCGGTTTGGATAACAACACGTTTATTCTCATCATAAAGCGCTTGCCAAACATCATCTACTGATTCTTTCTCATATAATGCTCCAACTGGGCATACGGTAATACATTGGCCACAGTTACTACAATTTACTGAATTAATAGGTAAATCATCCGGAGGACCTATAATCGTTTTAAATCCTCTGTTTTGTGCATTTATTACACCAACACCTTGAATCTCATTACATACTGTTACACATCGCCTACATAAAATACATTTTGAAGTGTCTCTCACGATTGAAGGTGATGAATAATCAACTATTGATTTTGATTTTTCGCCTTCAAAGCGAATATCATCTATTTGAAGTAGTTCCCCTAATTTTTGAAATTCACAACTTTGATTGCGAGAACAACTTAAACAATTTTTAGGATGATCAGATAACATCAATTCATAAATAACTTTTCTTGCTTGTCGCACCAATTTAGTATTAGTTCTTACAACCATTCCCTCTTTTGCTTTGACCATACAAGAAGATTGAAGTGTTTTTGCTCCCTCTACTTCAACAACACAAATTCGACAAGAACCAATTTGATGAACTCCCTCAAGATAACATAATTGAGGAATAATAATGTTGTTGAATTTTGCTGCCTCTAATATCGTCATTCCATCTTTCGCTTTAACATTTTTATTATTTATAGTTAGATTAATCAAACTTAACCCCTCCTATCACAGCGTAAACATCTCATCGCTTCAGCTAGCGCATTTAACTTATGGAAACCTACAGCCACTTCCTTAAAATTATCTGATCTATCTTTAGGATCAAGAAATTTCATTGGGAATCTTTCATGTTCAACTAATTCTTTCTCATCTTTTCCATTTGGAATCTCTATATCTTCACCAGTATTTAAAATCCCTTTACCACCTAAGAATTTATCTATTGATTTAGCACAATTTTTACCATCAGCAATCGCTGTAATGACAGTATCTGAACCTCTTGCTACATCTCCACCTGCAAAGACGCCTTCCAAAGTTGTCATAAAAGTATCTCTATCTATCACAAAGTTACCCCATTTTGTCACTTCAACTTCATCGTGTTTGATAAATGGTAAATCTGAATATTGACTCACTGCAGGAATAACCATATCAGCTATAATTTTAAATTCAGTACCCTTAATAGGTACAGGCTTACGTCTTCCACCAGAATCAAACTCGCCAAGCTCCATCTTCAAACATTCAATTTCTTCTACTCGACTTAAACCATGAATTTTAATTGGTGATACTAATTCCAAAATTTTAATGTTTTCCTCTTGTGCATCCTTTATTTCACGTTTATCAGCTGGCATATCATCTATTGTTCTTCGATATAAAATAGTAACTTCTTCAGCACCTTTTCTAATGGCTACTCTCGCTGCATCAATCGCTGTATTTCCTCCACCTATTACAACAACCCTACCATTAACTTCTTTACATATTCCAAGGTGAACATCCCTTAAAAAATCTAAACCATGGTATACCCCTTTTAATTTCTCTCCCGGAATTCCTATTTTACGAGAAAATTGTGTGCCGGTAGCGATGTAAACTGAATTATGTTTTTCTCTTATTTCTTCAAAAGTTATATCTTTACCTACCTCAATATTTAGATTTATTTTAACACCCACTTGTTCAATTAAAGAAATTTCTTTTTGTAGTGTTGCTTTAGGCAATCTATATTCAGGTATTCCAAAAGCTAAAATACCTCCCGCTACAGGTTGTTGTTCATACACTTCAACATCATAACCTAACCGCGCTAAATAATATCCACAAGTAAGCCCTGAAGGTCCTGCACCAACAATAGCAATTGATTTCCCTTTTTTAGGAAAAACTAAATCCATATATGGTTCTTCATCTTTTAGAACTTCATCAGCTACATAACGTTTTAAATCAGCAATTGAGATTGGTTCATCTAACTGTGCTCTTCGACATTTACTTTCGCATGGATGAGTACAAACCCTTCCGCATACAGCGGGAAATGGATTATCTTTCCTAATTAGATTATAAGCATCTCTAATTCTACCTGCAGCTATAAGGGCAATATATCCCGGTACATTTACTCCTGCAGGGCATACATTTTGACATGGTGATAAAAACAAGTCACTACACACACCTGCTTCACAATATTTATATTTTATATGATCGATATATTCCTGTCTAAAATACTTGATAGTACTAAGTACTGGATTAGGTGCTGTCTGCCCTAAACCACATACTGCGGTTTCTTTAATGATTTCACCTAATTCTTCTAATAATTCAATGTCCCCATCTTTTCCTTCACCTTTAGTAATTCTTTCCAGTATCTCCAACATTCTTTTTGTTCCTAATCTACAAGGCACACATTTCCCACATGATTCTTCTTGAACAAATTCCATAAAGAAGCGTGCCATATCAACCATACAAGTATCCTCATCCATACTAATTAGACCACCTGAACCCATAATGGCACCTAATTTACGTAAATTATCATAATCAATTTTTGTGTTTAAATACTCTTTTGTGATGCATCCACCAGAAGGGCCACCTGTTTGAGCTGCTTTAAATTTTTTATTTTTAGGTATTCCTCCACCAATATCGAATAAAATATCACCTAAAGTTATTCCCATAGGTACTTCAACGATACCAGTGTTATTTATATTACCAGCTAAAGCAAATACTTTGGTTCCACTATTATCTTTAGTTCCAAAACTCTCAAACCATTTGCTGCCATTCACAATAATACTTGGCACGTTGGCAAATGTTTCAACATTATTAATAATAGTTGGTCTCGAAAATAATCCTTTTTCAAAAGGGAATGGTGGTTTTTGATTAGGTTCACCTCTGCGACCTTCTATTGAAGCCATTAGTGCTGTTTCCTCTCCACATACAAAAGCACCTGCTCCAATTCGAATTTCAATATTAAAACCAAACTTACTTCCTAAAATATCTTCCCCTAAAATCCCTCTTTTTCTTGCTTCAGTAATCGCATTTTGCAATCTTTCAACAGCTAACGGATACTCTGCTCTTACATAGACATAACCTCGTTTTGCTCCTATCGCATATCCACCAATTATCATACCCTCAATAACACAATGAGGATCACCTTCAAGAATACTTCGATCCATAAATGCTCCTGGGTCACCTTCATCTGCATTGCATACAATGTATTTCACATCACCAGCTGCTTTTAAACCGGCTTCCCATTTAATTCCCGTTGAGAAACCACCACCGCCACGACCACGCAAACCTGATTGTTTAATTTCTTTTACAACATCTTTTGGACACATTTTAAATACTTTGTCTAAAGCCATATAACCATTATTTGCGATATATTCTTCTATAGAAGCATAATTAATTAAACCACAATTTTTTAAAGCTATTTTTTCTTGCCTTTTAAAGAAATTTATATTAAAAAGATTAGGGATATATTTTTGCTGTTTATGATCATAATAGGTTTTATCTAATTTAATCTCTCCATTAATAAAATGTGATGTAACT
This sequence comes from Haloplasmatales bacterium 4B, assembly GCA_003586005.1. Taxonomy (GTDB): domain Bacteria; phylum Bacillota_I; class Bacilli_A; order Haloplasmatales; family Haloplasmataceae; genus NSKI01. Next base: position 50,489 of record NSKI01000003.1, read on the forward strand.
ATCTCGTTTACATCAGAAGCCTTTAACAATGTATAAAAAACATCTCCAGGCTTCACTAATATTACAGGTCCAATATCACATGTTCCCATACAGCCTGTTTCAGAAAGATAAACATCGTCAGTTAAATTATTATCATCAATTGCTTTTTTGAGAGCATTTGCTACATCATAACAATTTGATGATATACACCCAGCCCCTCCACAAACTAATACTGTATATTTATACTTACTTTTATTCTCGTTAAACTGGGCTTTAATCCTTTCTAAATCATCAATACTTTTAATTGACTTGTTACTCATCATTTTCACTTCCTTCTTGAATTATTTTTTTAATAATATTTTTCAAGGATTGATTTTAATTTATCTGGATTAACCTGTTTATATACTTTATCATTAATGCTTATTGCAGGTGCTAACCCACATGCACCAATACATCGCATAACTTCTAAAGTAAACTTACGATCGATAGTGGTATCTCCTACATTTACATCTAAAATTTCTTTTAACTTTTCAACAATCTTCTTTCCACCTCTTACATAACAAGCAGTCCCTAAGCAAACACGTATAGTATTTTCTCCACGTGGTTGAGTAGAGAAAAAAGAATAGAACGAAACAACTCCTGAAATTTCTGACAATGGTATGTTTTGTTTTTTAGCGATAAATTCCTGTAGTTCTAGTGGTAGGTAACCAAAAATTCCTTGAGCAAAATGAAGAATTTGAATAAGACTTCCTTCTTTATCCTTGTACTCTTCAATTATTTCTTCAATCTTTTTATATTTTTGCTCATCTGTTTCTAGACAACAACATTTAGATTGATGATTCATACTAAACCTCCCTTATAATAGAATTTGTTATGAATTTCACAATACAGAACAGAACAAAAAAACACCCTCTTTATACATTGATTATAACATCACATTATAGCGATTTCAAAATATTTTACATGCCATAATTCGACAAATATTACGTTATAATTATTAAAAAACTGATTGAGAACTGCCTTCAACCAGTTTGATTTTCATTATTTTTTATAGACTAATTTCCCACCAACAAATGTCATTTCCACTTTAATGTCCTTAATTTTATTAACATCAACTTTAAATATATCTTCATCTAAAACAATAAAATCAGCCAGTTTACCTTTAGATATACTCCCTTTAATATCTTCTTCAAAAGCCGCGTAAGCACTACTCATAGTATAACTATATATTGCTTCGTATACCGAGACTTTCTCTTTACTATTCCAACCATCCTTTGGATACCCTGATAAATCACTTCTAGTTACAGCACAATGTACATTAGACATTGTATCTAGAGCTTCAACAGGACAATCCGTACCAAATGAAGTATGAATCCCTTTATCAATCATTGATTTGAAAGCATATGTCTTACTAGCTAACTCTTTCCCAACCCTAGATTCTACAATATGCAAATCATAATGAAGGAAAATTGGCTGCACATAAGCTATGACATTTAATTCTTTAAATTTATTTAATAATGTTTCATCAGTAATCTGACAATGAATAATTCCATGTCTGTGGTCTTTGCGATTGTTTGCTTTTAAAGCTATTTCATAACTATTTAATACACTATACATCGCTCTATCGCCAATACAATGAACTGATATTTGCATACCATTATCGTGGGCAAGTTTTATCAGCTCATCTAGTTCAGCCTGAGAATAACACATTATACCATTAGTTTTAGAATTATCAGCATATGGGTTAACTAATGCAGCTGTTCTTGCTCCAAGTGATCCATCGCTTAATAATTTTAATGGTCCTAATTTATAATAATTGTCTCCATAACCGGTATTATAGCCAAAATCTAAAAATTCTTTTAATTTTTCTTTACTATCTAATAAACATTGTTGATATATTCTGCAGGTCAATTTCCCTGCACGTCTTAATGACTCGTAAGCCTCAATCAATAACTTATAATTACCTGCATGAGCTAAATCATCTGTTTGAATAGAAGTGATCCCATGCTTATTAGCATACTCCATCCCATCAATCAATGCTTTTTTCACCTCTTCTTTTGTAGGTTTGGGGATATTAGCGGAAATTAGACTAATTGCATTCTCACTAAATAGACCCAAATCAAAATTAAATTCACCACCATCTACCTGAGGTGTGTTTATATCTATTCCACAAATCTCTAATGCCTTAGTATTTACTACAGCTAAATGACCACAAGCTCTTGACAGCATAATGGGATTAGTTGTGGATATCTCATCTAAATCAAACCGAGTTGGAAAGATTTTATCACCTTTAAAATAATCTTGATTCCAACCTCTACCTATTACCCATGCATTTTCTCTAATTTCTTTACTACTAATAAATTCTTTTCCCCGATTAATAATTTCCTTCACAGAAGTAGCATTTTTAAGATCTACCATTTGTAAACCTTGTCCAAAACCATATAAATGCATGTGACTATCATTAAATCCTGGAATAACAAGCTTTCCATGTAAATCAATTAAAGTAGTATCTTTAGTTTTATGAACTAATATCTGATCATTCGTCCCTACAAATTCGATCTTATCATTTTTAATTAGAATTGCTTCAGCCTCTTTTAAATAATTATCCATCGTTACAATTTTACCATTATATAAAATCATATCATCTTCTCCTTATTCTAATATAATTATTATATAATTTAAATGATTCATTTACAATAAAAAAAGAGTGTGAGTTCTTCACACACTTATAGAGGAAATTAATATTCAACACTATATAAATATAATGCTTGTGGCTCAGCTGTAAAACTAGCTTTAGTTCGATCTTTTATTACGAATAATTGTTTAAGACTATCTACTTCTCGTTTACCTTTACCAATTTCAATTAGGGTTCCCATCATAATCCTAATTTGATAACGCAAAAATCCATTACCTTTAAATATAAACTCCAATTCTTTACCACAAACTTTCATCTTTGCTTCATAAATAGTTCTTACTCGATTTTTCTCAATTTTTCCAGATGAAAAAGAAGTGAAATCATGAGTTCCAATAAACAATTTAAGTGCTTCATTTATTTTTTCTAAGTTTAGGGTATCTCTTTGAAAACAAACATATTGACTTCTTAATGGATTAAATTCATCCATTGAAATATAATAGCGATATTCTTTTTTCTTACTACTAAATCTTGAGTGAAATTCACTTGTTACAATCTCAACATTTTTTATGTAAATATCCGTAGGGAGCATAGAGTTAATTGCTCTTTTCCAGTTTTCTTCTTTCATATCCAATTTTGTTGTAAAATGGAATACTTGTCCAAGTGCATGTACAAAAGCATCTGTTCTACCAGAAGCATGGATAATTATAGGTTGCTTATTTATTTTTGTTAAAACTTTTTCAATTTCATCTTGAACGGTTCTTGAATTTATTTGTTTTTGAAATCCATGATATCTTGAACCATCATATTGTACAACACATTTAATTCTTATTGACATATTTTCACACCTAAATTTATCTGTAGTATATTAAAAATAAAGTTAATACAACAAAACTAAAAGAATAAAGAGAATCGCGGTATTGCCATTTTAACTCTTTTAGACTTGTGCGTTTCTTTCCAGGAATGTAGCCCCTTGCTTCCATAGCGTTGGCTAAATCCTCAGCTCTTCTAAAAGAGATTATAAACATCGGAATTAACAATGAAATAATCTGAACAACCTTATCTTTAAGGTTACCTTCAGTAAAATCAGCACCACGAGAAGTTTGTGCTTTTAAAATCTTTTGAGTTTCTTCAAGTAAAGTTGGTATAAATCGTAATGAGATAGAAATCATTAAAGCTAATTCCGAAACTGGCAATTTAATAAGTTTCAAAGGGCCTAAAACCTTTTCTATTGCTAGAGTTAAATCTGTTGGTTTTGTTGTAAAAGTTAGTAAAGATGAAAATGAAATAATAAGGACTAATCTTAATACAATAAACCCACCATTAATAACAGCATTTTTATAGACAATCCATTTAAAAGACCAGGTGTATTGTTCAAAGCTAAATAAATAGACTAATACTAAGTTCATGATAATAATAAGCAATGTCGAAAACTTGAATATTTTCCCGGAAATATGTTTTTTTATCACTTTAGACAATCTTAAAATAATTAGTAGTGCTAAAATTATAGCGAAAGTTCCAGCCATAATTTGATTGATTTTAATATATATTGGTGAAAATGATTTTCCTGTCTTATTAAAAAATAAATTCATAAAAAAAGTAAGTAGCATTAGAAAGAAAATAGGTTTTATACTACGAAAGAAAAATTTCAAAGAAACTCTGCTCGTTAACACAATAGCTAATGTGAAAATTGTTGCTCCTAAATAAGTCACCCAATTAGTAGCCAAAAAAATAGTAACGATAAATAAAACAGACATAATTAATTTAGCTCGTGGGTCTAAACGATAATACCATGAATTACCGTGTAAATATTGCCCTAATTTAATATTATTTAGCAACTTGTTCACCACCAATTTTCATAATAATATCTGCGGATAGATCTTCTACACTTTTAATTTCATTATCTAATTTTATGTTTAATTTGTCTTCAATCTCAACAACTAATTTGCTTAAATCGGGTAAATCTAGCTGACATTTTTTTAATAATGGTTTCTCTAAAAATAATTCTTTAGGTAACCCATCATATACTATTTTACCATGGTCCATTACTACAACTCTTTTTGCATATTTAGCGACATGATTCATGTCATGTGTTATCAAGATAATGGTTTTATTATATTTCTCATATAAATTATTAAATACTTCCATCATTTCTTTTTGACCTTGAGGGTCAAGTCCAGCTGTTGGCTCATCTAAAATTAAAACTTGCGGTTCCATGGCGAGAATTCCCGCAATAGCAACACGACGCATTTGCCCACCACTTAAATTTAATGGCGATCTTGATAAGATATCTTCATCAAGCCCAACTAGTTTTATTACTTTGTGAGCCATTTCAGAAGCTTCTTCTTTTGATGCACCAAAATTCATTGGTCCAAACATAATATCTTTTTCAACAGTTTCTTCAAATAATTGATATTCAGGAAACTGAAAAACTAACCCAACAGTTTTTCTAATTGAATTAATTCCCTGATTTTTCTTTCCAGCAATAACCTTTTTATCTAGTATCTTTACTGTTCCTGTTGTTGGTTGCAACAAAGCGTTCATGTGTTGAATTAAAGTTGATTTACCAGAACCAGTATGACCAATGACAGCTAAAAATTCTCCTAATTCAATATCTAAATTGATGTCAATTAGCGCTGCATTTTCATATGTACTGCCTTCAGCATACTTGAAATTTACTTTCTCAAATTGTATTCCCATAATGAATTCACCAAATCTTCCTGTTTAACATATAATTTATCAATTATATTAGCATCTTTTAATTTTTGTGACAACTTAACTGTCATCGGAACGTCTAATCCACAATCTACCAAAAGCTCTTCTTCTTGTAAAATATCGATAGGTAGTCCTGTTTTTACTACACGTCCGTTTTTCATCACAATAATACGATCAGCTAATATTGCTTCACTTAAATCATGTGTAATTGAAATAATTGTTTTATCCCCATCTGATTTTAATTCTTTTATCAAATTTATAATGTCTTCTCTTCCTTGTGGGTCAAGCATCGATGTTGATTCATCAAATATTAATATTTTTGAGTCAAGAGCTAATGCTCCGGCAATCGCAACTCTCTGTTTTTGTCCACCTGATAACATATGTGGCTCAGAATCTAAGAACTGCTCCATTTTTACTTTATGCAAAAATTTATTGATTCGAATCTTCATTTCTTCTCTTTCAATTTGTTGATTTTCCATGCCGAATGCGACATCATCTAAAACCGTGGTTCCAACAAATTGATTATCTGGATTTTGAAAGACTATACCAACATCTTTTCTAATATCGTAGACATTTTCTTCATTCAAAACCTTACCATTAACTTCTACTATACCTTTTAAAGGGGCTAGTAAACCTATAATAAGCTTAGATAATGTTGATTTTCCTGAACCATTATGTCCGAGAATACAAACCCACTCTTTCTCATAAATTTCTGTAGATAATTTGTTAACTGCAAGTGTTTTATTATCATAACTATAATATAAATCTTCAATTTTGATTATTGTATTATTCATAATTAATCCTCCTATAGATTATCGAGAAATTGCATCATTTTCTGGTTCTCCACCTTCAATTACCACTTTCAAATGATGAGGCACACAAATTATCGCTATTCCAGGCATTTTTACAAATCCCTGTCTCACATCATCTTGATTTTCGCAATCCGCTGCAAGTACTTCTACACCACCATTATGTATAAAAATAACATTATAGTCATACTCTGTATCTACTAATCTCCCATAAACGATTTCGATAAACTTTCCATTTTCAGTTAAGACAGTATAATATTCTTCATTACTATTTGTTAATTTAATTTTTTCTCGAACAAATCCATCAACGTAGATACTAACATATCTATCTGTTCCTAAACTGTTAATGTATATTTTATAACTTATGCCTAATATTGCCATTATTATTATTGCGAATAGACCTATGATTAGATCACCTTTCTTCATCATATCACCTCTTTAATGATTAAGCACATTAATTATAACAAACTTTTCTGAAAATTACATTATCAATTATTTACTTAAATAAAAAAACAAATAATTATTTATATATTTAAGTAAATAATTTAAAAATAGGGGACTTGATGAAAATTTCACCAAATATCCCCATTTATTACTATTCAACAAACTCAATAATTACCATAGGTGCTGCGTCTCCTTGACGAGTCCCTATTTTTAAGATTCTTGTATATCCTCCGTTACGTTCTTTAAAACGAGGAGCAATATCATCAAATAACTTTTGAATTGCATCTTGAGATTCATTTGCTTCTTCACGACGTACATAAGCTGCCACTTGACGGCGAGCATGTAAGTCACCACGTTTACCTAGAGTAATCATCTTTTCTGCAATAGAACGAACTTCCTTTGCACGAGTATCTGTCGTAGTAATACGTTCATTGATAATCAAATCAGTTACTAAATTACGTAGCATATGTCTACGATGATCACTTCTACGACCTAATTTACGATATCCTCTTGCCATCGTACTCTGGTCCTCCTTCCATGTGAAATTCGGAATAAATATTAATTACGACGTAATCCTAAGCTTAATTCATTTAATTTGTCTTTTACTTCTTTTAATGATTTACGACCTAAGTTACGTACCTTCATCATATCTTCTTCAGTTTGATTAGCTAATTCCTGCACTGTATTAATACCAGCGCGTTTTAAGCAATTATATGAACGTACAGATAAATCTAAGTCTTCAATACTCATCTCTAAAATCTTGTTTTTGCTGTCTTCTTCGCTTTCAATCATGAATTCAGCCATTTTTGCACGATCATTTAATTCAACAAACACATTTAAATGTTCAATTAATATTTTTGATGATAAGGCGATTGCTTCCTGCGGTTCTATGCTACCATTAGTATAAACTTCGATTATTAATTTATCAAAATCTGCGTTTTGTCCAACACGAGTTTTCTCAACTTCATATTGAACTTTATCAACAGGTGTATAAATAGAATCAATTGCAATTTGCCCAATTTCATTATTGAACTTTTTATTTTCATTAGCACTAATATATCCACTACCACGACGAGCAATTAAAGTCATATCCAATTTACCACCCTTTGCGATAGTAGCAATAGGTAATTTAGGGTTTATGATAGTTACTTGTTCGTCATGTTCAATATCAGCTGCTGTTACTACACCTTCGCCATTTACATGGATTTCTAAAACTTTTTCAATAAAATCATCGTCAGAATCGATGTGAAGTATCAACTTTTTAATATTTAATATTATTGTTGTAACATCCTCTACTACACCAGTGATAGCACTAAACTCATGCTGTACACCTTCAATTTTAATGGTTGTAACTGCTGAACCAGGTAATGAAGATAACAAGATCCTCCTAAGTGAATTTCCTAAAGTAATCCCGTAACCTCTTTCTAAAGGTTCAATAACAAATTTTCCATAGTATCTATCTCTAGCATACTCTTCGATTTTAACATCTGGTTTCTCAAATCGTAACATAATAGCATTAGCCCTCCTTTATTGTTTTTTCCCCTTGATTTTCTATCAATAAATTATTCAATAGATTATCCACGAGGACGTTTTGGAGGACGACATCCGTTATGAGGAACAGGTGTAACGTCCTTAATAGATGTAATATCCAATCCTGCAGCTTGCAAAGCTCTAATAGCTGCCTCACGTCCTGGTCCAGGACCTTTAACAGATACCTCGACTCTTTGCAAACCTTGTTCCATTGCAGCTTTTGCAGCAGCCTCAGAAGTCATTTGCGCAGCGAATGGAGTGGATTTACGAGAACCTTTAAATCCTAATGCACCAGCACTGCTCCATGCAATAGCATTTCCTTGTTCATCTGTAAGAGTAACAATTGTATTATTATAAGTCGAATGAATATGTGCCATTCCAACTGGAATATTCTTTTTCACACGACGTTTACGTACTTGTTTAGCCATTTTTTAACCTCCTTCGCTATTACTTAGTAGCTTTTTTCTTATTAGCAACAGTACGAACTGGACCTTTTCTAGTACGAGCATTTGTCTTACTTCTTTGTCCACGTACTGGTAGTGATCGACGATGACGTAATCCACGATAACTTCCTATTTCCATTAAACGTTTAATATTTAATGAAACCTCACGTCTTAGTTCCCCTTCGATTCGAAACTTTTCAACTTCGCGACGAATACGGTTTATTTCATCTTCAGTTAAATCACGTACACGTGTATCCTCAGATACATTAGCATTTTTCAAAATCTCTTCGGCTCTTGATCTCCCGATCCCGAATATGTATGTCAATGAAATAACAACGCGTTTTTCACGTGGGATATCTATACCTGCGATACGTGCCATTAAGTGCACCTCCTAATTTTTATCCTTGCTTTTGTTTATGTTTTGGGTTTTCGCATATAACCATTACTTTACCTTTGCGGCGAATAACTTTACATTTATCACAAATTGGTTTTACAGATGGTCTTACTTTCATTTGTTCAAAACCTCCTTATCTTTTGGGAGCTGAGATTTACTTATGTCTATAAGTTATACGGCCACGTGTTAAATCATATGGCGACAGCTCAACTGTCACTTTATCTCCTGGTAAAATGCGTATGTAATTCATGCGGATTTTACCAGAAACGTGTGCCAAAATTTTATGACCATTTTCTAATTCAACTCTGAACATAGCATTAGGTAATGTTTCGATTACAACAGCTTCAACTTCAATAACATCTTGTTTTGTCATAGTTAACTCCTCCTTTTAAACACATTATAATTGTGTTAAGATTTCGTAACCATCATCTGTTATAACTATTGTATGCTCATAATGCGCACATAGTTTTTTATCAGCTGTAATAACAGTCCAATTATTAGCTAAGACTTTGACATGTCTTTTGCCAAGATTTACCATTGGTTCTATCGCTAATGTCATACCTTTTTTCAACAATGGTCCACGACTTGGAAGGCCATAGTTTGGAATAGGTGGATCTTCATGAAGTTCTTGACCTATTCCATGGCCGACATATTCTTCAACAATTGAAAACCCATTATTTTCAACATGCGTTTGAATAGCATGTGATATATCTAATAGTCTGTTACCCGGTCTCACTTGTTTTAAACCTTCGTACAGAGACTCTTCTGTTACAGTCAAAATTTTTTGCGCTTGATTAGAAATTTTCCCGACTGGGAATGTCCATGCTGAGTCCCCATGGTAACCGTTAAATTTAGCGCCGATATCGATGGAAATAATGTCACCATCTTTTAATACTCTTGGTCCAGGTATTCCATGAACAAGTTCCTCATTCACGGAAGCACATATACTTCCAGGAAAGTCATTATATCCTTTAAAGCTAGGATAAGCATTATTAGATTTAATAAATTTTTCAGCTATTTCATCAAGTTCAATAGTGGTAATCCCTGGTTTTATATGCTTTCGCAACTCTTCACGGGTTAAAGCTACAATACGACCAGCTTGCCGCATTATTTCAATTTCACGTTGAGTTTTGCATATAATCATTAATCTATTCCTCCAAGTATTTTTTTAATTTCAACAAACACCTCATCGATATCTTGCTCGCCATTTATACTATATAAATTTCCTTTAGCACTATAATAATCCAATAAAGGTTTAGTTTGATTATTGTATACTGCTAAACGATTTTCAACTGTTTCAGTATTATCATCTTTTCGTTGATATAATTCTCCATTACATTCATTACATACACCTAATGTTTTTGGAGGATTAAAAGTTAAATGATATGTAGCCCCACAATTTTTACAAATTCGACGACCAGTAAGGCGCCCTACAAGAATTGAAGGGTCCACAACAATATTGATAACAGCATCAATCCGTGTATTTAAGTCAAATAAAATTTCATCTAAAGTAACTGCTTGTGCAACTGTTCTCGGAAAACCATCTAGTAAAAAACCATTTTGACAGTCATCTTTTAATAAACGTTCCCGGACAATTCCATTAGTAACTTCATCAGGTACCAATAAACCTTGATCCACATAGTCTTTAGCTTTTTTACCAAGTGATGTTTCCTCTTTGAAAGCCTGTCTAAACATATCTCCTGTAGATATATGAGGAATTTGATAATCAGCAATAATTTTTTCCGCCTGAGTTCCTTTTCCGGCACCAGGAGGACCCATAATTAATAATTTCATATCAAGTACACCTCTTTTATTGTTTAATGAAACCACTATATTTTTGTGCTTTCGTTTTAGTTTCTAATTGATTAAATAATTCTTGAGCAACCCCAACAACAATTAGTAAACTCGTTCCACCAATTTGAACTGATCCAGGAATATCAGTGAACATTGTAAATAAAATTGGTAAAATCGCAATTATCATTAAATAAGTTGCACCAACTACAGTTGTTCTTAATAAGACACCTGAAATAAAGTTCTCTGTCTCTTTACCTGGTCTTACACCCGGAACATATGAACCTTGTTTGCGTAAATTGTCTGCTACTTTTTCAGGACTAATTTGAACAAATGCATAGAAAAATGAAAATAAGAATATTAAAATTATGTATATTAGAAAGCCAATCGGCTCATTATAATTAAATATCTTTGTTAAAGTGGTAGCAGTTGGGTTGTCTTTTGGCAAAAATGATACTAAAGTAAGCGGCATACTTAACAATGATGATGCAAAGATTACCGGAATTACCCCAGATGGATTTAACTTAATTGGTAAGTGTGAATCCTTTTTACCAGATAATGTTGCAGAGTTGGCACGGTTTGCATATTGAATTGGAATTCTTCTAGAAGCATTTTGCATAAAGATAACTGCGACTATAATGAAGACTAACACTAAAATAATTAAAGCAAAAATTAAAGCTTGCTTAGGTTCTGTTATCATAACCCAATCTTTAAATTTTGAATTTGCTAAACCTGTAGTAGCATCAATACCGATAATATACTTTCTAACTAGATCATTCATCATATAAGGAAAACTTGCTACAATACCAGCCATAATTATCATCGATGATCCATTACCAATCCCTTTTGCTGTTATTTGATCAGCTAACCATAAAATAGCTGCTGTACCTGCTGTCATAACCAAGGCAATGTATACAAACATCAATGGAGTTACTGTAGAAGGCTCAAAAAGTGCGCCATTTCCATAATACTTAAAACCAATTGACATAGCTAGAGCCTGTACAAATGCAAGCCCCAAAGCTGAATATCTTGTTAATTGATTAAGTTTTTGTTTACCTGTTTCCCCTTCTTTAGCCCATTCTGATAATACTGGTACAATATCCATTTGTAATAATTGGATAACAATAGAAGCTGTAATATATGGGCTTATCCCTAATGCGATTATAGAGAAGCGTTTAAAAGCACCACCCGATAATGCATTTGCAAATCCTAGTATACTTGTCTGTCCTATATTCTCTAGTACTTTAGGGTCAGTTAAAGGAACTGACACAAAAGTCATAATCTTAAATACAACAAACGCAAACAATGTGAAATATATACGATTTCTAAGCTCTTTGTTTTTTAAAGCCTGTACTAATGTATTAAACACATCATATCACCTCAACATTTCCACCAACGGCATTAATTTTTTCAACAGCTGAAGCGCTAAATTTTGTTGCTTTAACTGTTAATTTTTTAGAAAGTTCACCACTTCCTAAAATTTTGATACCTAACTTCCTTTTTTGTACTTTTGTTAATTCTGCATTTGTAATAACTTTATTTTCAAATAAAAATTCTGGCGTTACTACTGAATTTTCTTCAAAATTGTTTAAATTATCTAAATCAATTATAATGAATTTTTTTGTAGTAAAGTTTGTAAATCCACGTTTTGGTAAACGTCTGAATAATGGAGTTTGACCTCCTTCAAATCCAGGTCGTACTCCACCACCTGAGCGTGAATTTTGTCCTTTAGTACCTTTCCCAGCAGTTTTACCTGTTCCAGAACCAGTACCACGTCCAAGACGTTTTTTAGATTTACGAAAAACGATTTTTTCACCATTCTCGTTATATCCAAGTTGATTTAATTTCACGGCGAGACACCTCCTTGTTATTTCTCTTCTACATTAACTAAATGTGAAATTTTATTGATCATTCCACGAATTGTAGGAGTATCTTCTTTCACTACTACGCTATTAACTTTAGAAAGTCCTAAAGATTCAGCATTTTTACGCATGTCAGGTCTTGCTCCAATTAAACTTTTAACCAAAGTTATTTTTAATTGTTTAGCCATTTGGAGTTTCCCTCCTTATCCTAAAATTTCCTGTGCAGATTTTCCTCTTAACGCAGCAACTTCTTCAGCTGTACGTAATTCGCTTAAACCTTGCATAGTTGCACGTACCATGTTTATTGCAGTACGTGAACCTAAACTTTTTGATAATATATCTTTAACGCCTGCGAGCTCTAATACAGCACGAACTGGACCACCAGCGATAACTCCTGTACCTTTTCCAGCAGGTCTTAATAATACTTTCCCTGAACCGTAGATTCCGTTAATTTCATGTGGAATTGTTGTATTTATAATAGGAATACTAATTAAATTCTTTTTAGCATCTTCAATCGCTTTTTTAATTGCGTCAGGAACTTCATTAGCCTTACCTGTACCGAATCCAACATGACCATTTCTATCTCCTACAATCGCTAAAGCAGCAAAACGCATACGACGTCCACCTTTAACTACTTTTGTTACACGATTTATAGAAACTACGCGTTCTTCTAATTGTAAGTTACTAGGGTCGATATAATCACGCATCGAGTTTCCCTCCTCTTATTAAAATTCAAGTCCTGCTTCTCGAGCAGCTTCAGCCAATGCTTTAACACGCCCATGATATAAATATCCAGCACGGTCAAAAATCGCTTTTTTAATGTCTTTTGATTGTGCTCTTTCTGCGATTAATTTTCCAATTAATTTAGCAGATTCAATATTCCCACCATTTTTTACATTCAATTCTTTTTCTTTTGTTGAAGCACTTAATAATGTTACTTGGTTTAAATCATCAATTAATTGTACTTCAATATGTCTAGCTGAACGAAACACATTTAAACGTGGCATATCAGGAGTTCCTGAAATCTTTTTACGAATACGTAAATGCCTTTTCTTACGTGTTTCGTTGCGAGATGGTTTATTAATCATAAATTAAGCCACTCCTTTCTTACTATTTTTTAGCAGTTTTACCTTCTTTAATTTTTACACGTTCGTCTTTATAACGGATTCCTTTACCTAAGTATGGTTCTGGAGCACGTAATTTACGAATATAAGCAGCGAATTCTCCTACTAATTGTTTGTCACAGCCTTTAATTATTATAATGTTGTTCTTTGGGACTTCTACAGTAATTCCTTCTGGAATTTCTAAGTTGTCAGGATGTGATTTACCTAAAGCAAGGTTTAAAACATTGCCTTTTAAAGTAGCACGGTACCCTACACCAATAATATTTAATTCTTTAGTGAACTCTTTAGTTACACCTTCAATCATATTATTAATAACTGCTCTAGTTGTACCATGAAGCGCTCTCTTTTCTCTTTGATCTGAATCACGAGAAAACACTAATTCATTTTCTTGTTTATCAATTGTAATCAATTTGCTAAATTGAAAAGACAATTTCCCTTTTGGTCCTTTAACAGAAACAAAATTATTTTTATCTATATTTACTTCTACTCCACTTGGAATAGTGATAGGTTTATTACCAATACGAGACATTGCACAATGCACCTCCTGTCCGATTATTTATTTATTACCATACAAACGCTAGTACTTCTCCACCACATTGTTTTTGACGTGCTTCTCTATCTGTCATAATACCTTCCGAAGTAGAAATAACGGCTATACCTAAACCATTAAATACTTTAGGAACTTCATCTGTTTTAACGTAAACACGTAGACCTGGTTTTGAAATACGCTTTAATCCTTTTATAACACGTTCGCTTTTAACATATTTCAAATAAACACGTAAAACGCCTTGTTTACTATCTTCAATATATTCAACGTCATTGATATACCCTTCAAGCTTTAAAACTTCAAGAACTTGAAGTTTAATTCTTGATGCCGGCATTTCAACAACATCATGACGCATTTGATTTGCATTTCTGATACGAGTTAACATATCTGCAATTGGATCTGTCATAACCATTTTTTATTTCCTCCTTCCCATTAAATGAGAATTTATATTTATTAAATTACCAACTTGCTTTTTTAACACCTGGAATTTGTCCTTTGTAAGCTAAATCACGGAAACAAATACGGCATAATTTAAATTTACGCATAACTGAATGTGGACGACCACATACTTCACAACGTGTATATTCTCTAACATGAAATTTTTGTTCGCCATGTGATTTATTAATTAAAGATTTTTTAGCCATTACCTTACGCCTCCTTCTTACTTTTTAAATGGCATACCGAGTTGGCCTAATAATTCGTGGCATTCTTCATCAGTGTTTGCTGTAGTTACAATGACAATATCCATTCCACGAACTTTGTTTACTTTATCGTATTCAATTTCTGGAAATATTAATTGTTCCTTAACTCCTAATGTGTAGTTTCCACGTCCATCAAAAGCAGATTTCGATACCCCATTGAAGTCACGAACACGTGGCAATGAAATTGAAACCAATTTATCTAAAAATTGATACATACGTGCACCACGTAAAGTCACTTTACAGCCAATTGACATACCTTCACGAAGTTTAAATGATGCAATCGATTTTTTTGCTTTAGTAATTACTGGTTTTTGACCTGTAATAATGGTTAATTCATTTACAGCTTCATCTAACACTTTTGAGTTAGCTACAGCGTCACCAACACCCATATTTATAACAATTTTATCTATTTTTGGAACTTGCATAACTGAAGTATAACCAAACTTATTAGTTAATGCAGGTATTACTTCACTTTTGTATTTGTCATACAAACGATTCATTTAGGTTGAACCTCCCTTCAAGGTTTGATTATTACTTTCTATAATTATCTTTATTAGGATTGTCTAATACTTCGCCTGATGCATTTCTACCAACAGTATAACGAACCTTTACTAAATCTCCCTCTTTGTTCTCTACAAACTTGTGTCCTACACGAACTGGCTTTTTAGTAACAGGGTCTAAAATCTGTACATTTGAAGCATGAATTGGAGCTTCATATTCAACAATTCCACCTTGTTGGTTTGCTTGATTAGGTTTTGTATGTTTTTTTATGATATTAATTCCTTCGACAATAACTCTATTCTCTTTAGGAAAAACATGTAATACAGTGCCTTGTCTTTTAGTTACATCAGCAGCTGAACTACCTTTTCCTGCGATAACTTGAACTTTGTCACCTTTTTTAATATGCATTCTGGTTGCACCTCCTAGTTTAAGGTATTAATTCTCGAATATTATAAAACTTCTGGAGCTAGAGAAACAATACGCATGAAATCATGGTCACGTAATTCCCTCGCTACAGGTCCAAAAATACGAGTACCTCTAGGCGATTTATCATCACGTATAATTACAGCAGCATTGTCATCAAATTTTATATATGAACCATTAGGTCTCTTAACTCCCTTTTTAGTTCTGACGATAACAGCTTTGATTATTTCACCTTTTTTAACTACTCCGCCAGGAGTAGCTTCTTTAACAGTCGCAACTACTACATCGCCAACACTACCAAATTTGTGTCTTGATCCACCCACAACTCTAATAACTAATATTTCTCGTGCACCTGTGTTGTCAGCAACACCTAATCGTGTTTCTTGTTGAATCATGATTTGGACCTCCTTTCAGTTTTTCAAAATCTATATATTTAAATTTTAACAGCTTTTTCAATGATTTCTACTAAACGGAAATGTTTAGTTCTTGACAATGGACGAGTTTCCTCAATTCTCACTTTGTCACCCATTTCAGCAGCATTTTGTTCATCATGAGCGGCATATTTTTTTGAATATTTAACACGTTTATTATAAAGAGGATGTTTTTTTGATGTTTCAACAAGAACTGAAATTGTTTTTTCACCTTTATTTGAAACAACTTTACCAATTAACTGTTTACGTCCGATATGATTATTATTTTCCACGACTAGAACCTCCTCTCAATTAGTTATTAAGTTCACGTTCACGAATGATAGTCTTCATTCGAGCGATGTCTTTTTTAACTTGTTTGATACGAGCAGTATTTTCTAATTGCCCTGTAGCTAATTGAAATCTCAAGTTAAATAATTCATTCTTTAACTCATCAATTTTAGCCACTAAGCCGTCAGTGGGAACATTTCTGATTTCATTAGCTTTCATGACTATCACCACCATTTTCACGAATAATGAATTTAGTTTTTACAGGTAGTTTGTGAGAAGCTAAACGGAATGCTTCGCGTGCAATTTCTTCACTTACACCTGCTACTTCAAACATGATTCTTCCCTCTTGAACAACTGCAACCCAATCTTCAGGAGCCCCTTTACCAGAGCCCATACGAACTTCTAAAGGTTTTTTAGTTTTTGCCATATGAGGGAAAATTCTTATCCAAACTTTACCGTCACGTTTCATATAACGAGTCATTGCAATACGAGCTGATTCAATTTGACGATTGGTAATCCATGAAGCAGTTATAGCTTGCATACCATATTCACCAAATGCTACAGTTGTTCCAGATGTTGCTTTCCCTTCGTATTTGACTCTATGTGGACGACGGAATTTAGTACGTTTAGGCATTAACATAGTTTATTTTCCCTCCTTCTTATTATTATAGTTGTTGTTATTGTTGTAAGGTTTTCTTCCACCGCGATTGTTATTTCTGTCACCACGGTTTCTATCATTACGATATCTGTCATTACGTATGTTATTTCTTTCGTTATCTCTTGCTTGTCTTTGTTCTTCTGTTAGATTTTTATCAGGTAAAATTTCACCTTTATAAATCCAAACTTTAACACCTAGCTTACCATAAGTGGTAAGTGCTTCTGCCCAAGCATAATCAATATCAGCGCGCAATGTATGTAAAGGAACATTACCCTCACTATATCCTTCAGATCGAGCCATTTCAGCTCCACCTAAACGACCGGAAACTAACGTTTTACATCCTTTAGCTCCCGCTCTTAATACACGAGAAATAGCACTTTTTTGTGCTCTACGGAATGATGCACGATTTTCTAATTGCTCTGCAATATTTTTAGCAACTAATTGAGCATCTAAATCAGGTCTTCTAATCTCAACAATACTTATATAAATATTTTTACCTGTTAACTTTTGAAGAGCTTTTACAGCTACATCTTTAACAGATCCTTCACGTCCAATTACCATACCTGGTTTTGCAGTATAAACAGTAATTTTTATTCTATTTTTAGAGCGTTCAATTTCAATTTTTGAACACGCAGCGTTTTTATAATAATTTTGTAAATATTTACGAATTTTGATATCTTCATGCAATAAATCAGCGTAATCCTTTTCAGCATACCAACGTGATTCCCAATCGCGATTAATACCAACTCGTAAACCTATTGGACTAACTTTTTGACCCACGGTTGTCCCTCCTTTTCCAATTATTTTTCGGCCACAACTATTGTGATGTGACTTGTTCTTTTATTGATTAATCCTGCACGTCCTTTAGCACGAGGACGGAAACGTTTTAATGTAGAACCTGCATTTACATATGCTTCCTTTACAACTAAACCATTAACGTCCATGTTGTAATTATGCTCAGCATTAGCGATTGCAGATTTTAATACTTTTTCAACAACAGGCGCAGAACCTTTGTCAGTATGTTTTAAAATTGCAAATGCTTCGCCTACTTGTTTTCCTCGAATTAAATCTATAACTAAACGAACTTTACGAGGAGCTATTCGAATTGTTTTTGCTATAGCTTTAGCTTCCATTTCTTAATCCTCCTCTCAATTATTTTCTAGCCCTTTTATCATCTTTATCATGTCCATAATAAGTTCGCGTAGGGGCAAATTCACCCAATTTATGTCCTACCATGTCTTCAGTTATATATATAGGTACATGCTTACGCCCATTATGAACAGCGATTGTATGTCCGATAAATTGTGGAAAAATTGTTGAACGACGAGACCAAGTTTGAATAACTTTTTTGTGTCCTGCAGTATTCAGTGTTTCAACTTTTTTCATTAAATGATCATCACAAAAAGGTCCTTTTTTAAGAGAACGTCCCATTAAAAGTTCCTCCTTTCGTCTCTTAACTTAACTATTTTTTATCATTTTTACGGCGTACTATCAGTTTACTAGAAGCTTTTTTACGGTTACGTGTTTTTAATCCTAGAGCTGCTTTGCCCCATGGAGTAACTGGAGATGGTAAACCAATAGATTGTTTTCCTTCCCCACCACCGTGTGGATGGTCGTTTGGATTCATTACTGAACCACGTACTGTAGGTCTTTTACCTAACCAACGAGTACGACCAGCTTTACCAATTCTCACCAAACTGTGGAATTCGTTTCCAACTTCACCGATAGTAGCACGACAAGTATTTAGGATTTTTCTATCTTCACCAGATGGCATACGAATTAATACATAGTTACCTTCACGCCCTAAAATTTGTGCCGAAGTTCCAGCAGAGCGAATCAATTGCCCGCCTTTTCCTGGTTTTAACTCAATATTATGAATTGTAGTACCTACTGGAATGTTTATAAGTGGTAATGCATTTCCTATTTTGATATCAGAATTTTCTCCTGATAAAATTTGCATACCTACTTCTAATCCTTTAGGAGCTAAAATATAACGTTTTTCTCCATCTGCATAATTTATTAAAGCAATGTTTGCTGAACGATTTGGATCATATTCAATCGTTGCAACACGTCCAAAAACATTATCTTTGTTACGTTTAAAGTCAATTATACGATATTTACGTTTATGTCCTCCACCTTGATGGCGAACAGTTATTTTTCCTTGATTATTACGACCAGCGTTTTTGCCTAGAGGAGCAAGTAACGTTTTTTCTGGTGTGTCAGTCGTAATTAAATGTTTGAAATCCATAACAGACATATTACGACGACCATTAGTCGTACGTTTATATACTTTAATTGGCATCTAACTTTCCTCCTGTTCTTATAAGGTTAGATATACTTCTTTATTCTTTATACTTCGAATAATTCAATCGAATTCCCATCTGCTAACTTAACGATTGCTTTTTTATAACCTGGTCTTGTACCTTCATACTTTCCAACACGACGTTTTTTTGCTCTAACATTCATAATGTTAACTTTTTCAACTTCTACATTAAAAAGTTCTTTAACAGCATATTTAACTTCTGTTTTATTTGCTTTTTTATCAACAGCGAATGTATATTTATTTTGTGCCATTAAATCTGAAGTTTTCTCAGTTATTATTGGGCGCTTAATGACTTCTTTTGGATCTCTCATTACGCAAGCACCTCCTCAATTTTTCTTACAGCATCTTGTGTAATAACGATTTTATTTGAATTTAACAAATCATAAACATTTACACTGCTTGCTGTAATGGTCATTACTCCAGGGATATTACGTCCAGATAATAAAACATTGATATTTTCATCTGTTGTAACAAATAATACTTTCTTATTAGCGTTTAGGCTATTTAAGACAGCCACCATTTCTTTAGTTTTTGGAGCATCAAAACTTAAAGAATCTAAAACGACTAAATTATTTTGAAGTACGACTTGTGACAAAGCTGATTTCAAAGCTAATCTTCGTACTTTTTTATTTAATTTATAAGAATAAGCCCTTGGAACTGGTCCGAAGACAACCCCACCTCCACGCCATTGAGGTGCGCGTGTTGAACCTTGTCTAGCTCGACCTGTACCTTTTTGCGACCATGGTTTTTTACCACCACCACGTACTTCAGTACGAGTCTTTGCTTTATGAGTTCCTTGACGTAAATTTGTTCTTTGTTTAAGAACCGCCTCATATAGTACATGTTCATTTGGTTCAATTCCAAAAACCGTATCAGCTAATTGAATATCTCCAACTTGTGTACCACTTTGATTAAATAATGCAACTACTGGCATCGCGTAGTCCTCCTTTCTTTAATCCAACTATTATTTAACTGCTTTAACAGCATTAGTAATCATAACTAGTGATTTTTTTGCACCTGGAACATTACCTCTGATTAAGATTACATTCTTATCAGTATCAACTTTTGAAACTTGTAAATTTTGAATAGTTACCGTTTCATCACCCATATGAGAAGCTAATTGTTTACCTTTAAATACTCTAGCAGCATCAACACTTCCCATAGAACCAGCTCCACGATGATAGCCAGAACCATGCGCCATAGGACCACGCTGCTGATTATTACGCTTGATAGCACCAGTGAATCCTTTACCTTTTGAAGTACCAGTAACATCTACAATATCTCCAACTGCAAAAATGTCAACTTTAACCTCTTGACCAACTTCATAGTTCATCATTTTGGAACCACGAATTTCTTTAGTGAAGCGCTTAGGTGCTGTTTGAGCTTTAGCAGCATGTCCTGTTTTAGGCTTGTTCGCTAATTTTGCTCTTAAGTCTTCTAAACCTAATTGAACGGCTTCATATCCGTCAGTCTCAACGGTCTTCTTTTGTAATACAATATTAGGCACTGCTTGTACTACAGTTACAGGGATTAAAAATCCATTTTCATCAAAGATTGATGTCATACCTATTTTTCTACCTAAGATTCCTTTGGTCATGAGTTACACCTCCTAAAAAATTATAATTTGATCTCAACATCAACACCTGAAGGTAATTCTAAATGCATCAATGCATCAATTGTTTGTGGTGTTGGTTCAACAATGTCAATTAAGCGCTTATGAGTACGCATTTCAAATTGTTCACGTGAATCTTTATATTTGTGAACTGCACGTAAAATCGTATAAACTTGTCTTTCAGTTGGTAGTGGGATTGGTCCAGATACTTTAGCACCTGATCTTTTCGCACTATCGACGATTTTTTTTGAAGATTGATCAATTAACCTGTGATCATAAGCCTTTAATCTAATTCTTATTTTTTGACTTGCCATTATTTGTTCCTCCTTTCGTCTATTTCGCAATAGACTGCTCCATGGAAATTAAACCTGACATACCTCGCCATGGCAAAGCGGCCGGGTGTATCAGCAACCTCCCACTTCTACGCTAGTCATAGACTTAAATATTATACACTAACTAAAACTCTATTGCAACCATTTTTTAATTTATTTTCTAAACTTTTAATATTTATTATCGTTTATACATTCCTTATTTATGCAACAAAATAATATATTACTTATATTGAAAATAAATTACTTATTTATTAATTTTAACTAATTTTGGTAAATAAATGTATAAAAAATAAAAATCGTATAAAAAGAATGCTACCGCATCCTTTAATTATTTTATATAAACGATTGTAACTCCATATCCACCTTTATTATCTTGAGCAAATTCATAAGCTTTAATCATTTCTAATTCTTTATACTCTTTTAATAAATCATGAATTGACATTCGTAAAACCCCTTTTCCTTTCCCGTGAGTAATTTTAATGATTGGAAATTGGTGAATTTGTGCATTTTCAACAATATATTTTACTTCATTAATCGCTTCACTCTTACTATATCCATGCAAGTCTATCTCATATACATTATCAAGGAAGTCATATAATTGAGTTACTTTTATATTTTCATATTTAGTATTTTTATTTACAATTTCAAGTTCTTCAACATCAACGATAAATGTTAAATCAATTCTTTCAATAAGATATTTTCTTGCACTTAATTTTTCAACAACTGAACCAGTAATATTATATTTTTTTACTAATACTGTTTCCCCTATATTGTATACTTTCATCTAATCACTTACCTAATTTTTTTCTTATGAGTATACCATAAGCTGAATGTTATTTTCAATGAAATAAAAATATACAATTTAATTAGATGGCATATTATGCTAACTAGCAATGGGGTCAATAATTAATGATTCAAATTATCTCATTACTTTACATTATAATTAACTTTACAGACCGCTCAGAACCGACAAGTAAATACTACATGATACTTAATTACACTGAAGCTAGTCTTCTTTTTTCTTCGATTATATCTGAATAAATCTTTTAATAATATTGGTTCTATTATATTTATAAAATCTAAATTGCTATCAAAAATTAAATAAATTATTGCAATTACTAACTAAAGTGCTATAATATAGTGGTATTTAAAATGTACTAAACGCTTAATTCTTTTATTGAAGCGGGGGAACCATTTTTGGGGCTAATATCTATTTATTAGAAAGGGTTATCTTTCAAACCTAGCCCGTCAGCTAACCTCGTAAGCGCCGAAAGAAATA
The DNA here is from genome assembly GCA_003586005.1 of Haloplasmatales bacterium 4B. Classification (GTDB taxonomy): domain Bacteria; phylum Bacillota_I; class Bacilli_A; order Haloplasmatales; family Haloplasmataceae; genus NSKI01. Next base: position 73,286 of record NSKI01000003.1, read on the forward strand.
TATGGTACTTCATGACTTGCGCGTAAAGTCAAAATTTGTCATGCTTTTAAAAATTAAAAACCATAGATTTCTTACTATGGTTTTTTATATTTAAATAATATCATTAAATTTTTGAGAGAACATAAATGGTAGGTGGTAAAAATGGAAAATAAAAAAATTAAATATAAGCTTTCACCAACACAAATTATTGTGATAGGCTTTGCTTTAGTGATTTGTGTAGGAACAATACTATTAAACTTGCCTGTTGCTTCAAACGATGGACGAAGCATTGGTATACTTGATGCTTTATTCACAGCAACTTCAGCTGTTTGCGTTACTGGTCTAGTTGTAAGGGACACAGCGACTCAATGGAGTATTTTTGGGCAAACAATCATTCTTATCCTTATTCAAATTGGTGGTTTAGGATTTATGACATTTGGAACTTTGTTTGCATTCGTAATGCATAAAAAAATAACTTTTAAAGAAAGAGTTATTATCCAAGAATCACTTAACCAAATTCACCTATCTGGAATCGTTAAATTAACAAAATACATTTTAATTTTAACTTTTACAATTGAACTCATAGGAGCTTTCATATTATCGTTCCGTTTTATTCCTTTATTAGGTTTTAAAAAGGGAATCGGTTATAGTATCTTTCATTCTATATCTGCCTTTTGCAACGCTGGATTTGATTTAATGGGTTCTGTAACTGGACCATTTAGTAGTCTAACAATGTTTAAAAACGATTTAGTATTTAATTTAACCCTAATGTCTTTAATTATAATAGGTGGATTGGGATTTAAAGTTATTATGGAAATACTTCAAAAAAAGCAATTTCATAAGCTTTCATTTTATTCTAAAATAGTTCTTAAAATAACAGCGATTTTATTAGTTGTAGGATTTTTATCTACTTTAGTTTTAGAGTTTTCTAACAATAAAACATTAGGTGAGTTTTCTTTCACCGAAAAATTACTACCTTCAATGTTCCTCTCAGTTACTTCAAGAACTGCAGGATTTAACACAATAGATACCTCAGGTTTAACAACAGGAGCATTTTTTTTAACTATTATATTAATGTTTATTGGTGGATCTTCGGGCTCTACAGCTGGTGGTGTAAAAACCTCAACAATTGGTGTCGTTTTCGCAATGATAAAATCAGTATTAAGAGGTGATAATGATACTGAACTATTCAAACGGAGGATTCCATTAATTATTGTTAAAAAAGCTATTACAATTATTGGATTAGGATTATCTTTAATTATATTCATGACAATGTTATTATCAATTACTGAACCATCATTTCGATTCCAAGATATTCTATTTGAAGTGGTATCCGCATTCGGAACAGTAGGACTTTCATTAGGAATCACACCATCTTTAAGTTTTGTTGGTAAAATACTAATTATATTAACAATGTTTTTCGGGAGGGTAGGGTCATTAACTATTTTTCTTGCTATAGCTTTTAACAAGAAAGCTACTAGCGTTAAATACCCAGAGGAGAAAATAATCGTAGGTTAATTTATTTTAATAAACCAAGCACTTTTAACTTATACATTAGTACATTTTAAAACAAAGTCATTTGTATATGCAATAATGACTTTGTTTTATTTTAATTAGCGTTGGGTCTTCTTAGACCACGAACTATACCATACTAATCATAAAGCTATTTATCGTTAATTATGGTATTTTTAATGTAAAATTCGGGAAAACTACTAGTATTAAATTTCCAGAAGAGAAAATACTTGTAGTTTAATTTGTAAAATTTTTTTTAATTCTTTTCATTTAAGGTATTGCTAAAACTAATTTTTATTAGTAAAATAAAGTTATCAGATGTTAGGAGATGTTAGTATGATTATTAATTATTACATATTTAATATTAATAAAACAATCTCTTTTAACTTAGACATAAATACATTTTAAAACAAGGGCATTAGTGCATATACTAATGCCATGTTTTATTTTAATTAAATAGTATTTTCTCATATAATAGTGGTGATATGGACCACAAGTTTCTACCTGCTTACCTTAAATAAGCAGACTATGAGAGAAGTTTTTTAAGCATTTTTTTTGCGTGAACATCTTCTCTTGATGTTCACTTTTTTATTTAAAGGAGGAAGTAAAATGATAGGTATCATAATGGGAAGTAAATCCGACTTACCAACGATGAAAAAAACAATCCAAATCTTAAATCAATTTCAAATACCATTTGAGGCTAAAATTATATCAGCTCATAGAACACCTGATTATATGTTTGAATATGCACAATCCGCAAGGGAGAGAGGCATAAAAGTAATTATAGCTGGGGCAGGTGGTGCCGCTCATTTACCTGGTATGGTTGCTGCTAAAACAACCTTACCAGTAATTGGCGTTCCAATTAAAAGTAATGCTTTAAATGGGCTTGACTCACTTCTATCTATTGTTCAAATGCCTGGTGGTATACCTGTATCAACAGTGGCGATTGGAGATGCTGGAGCTAAGAATGCAGGTTTACTCGCTGCTCAAATATTAAGCATTTACGATAAGGAAATTGAACAAAAACTAATTCTATATCGCAATAATATGTCAGACCAAGTTATAAAGGACAGTAATTTATATGAATAAAGTTATATTACCAGGTAGTACTATTGGGATAATCGGTGGTGGACAATTGGGTAAAATGCTTGCTATAGCAGCTAAGCAAATGGGCTATAAAATTTCTGTATTAGATCCTATTAAAAATGGACCTTGCTCAGCAATAGCAGATTTCGAGATTAATACAGAGTTTTACGATATTAAAGGATTAAGACAATTACTTGATGTATCTGATGTAGTAACATATGAATTCGAAAACATTCCTGGAGAAATTTTAAAAGATTTAGATGGATATGGTTATATTCCTCAAGGCTTTATTCCACTATCCATTTCACAAAACAGGGTTATTGAAAAAAATGCGATTAATGATTGTGGATTCAAAACTACTCCATTTGCGGTAATTAATAGTAAAGATGATTTAAAAACGGCAATTAAAACAATTGGATTACCTGCTGTTTTAAAAACCTGCACAGGAGGTTATGATGGCAAAGGACAAGTTGTACTTAAAAAAAATACTGACGTTGATAAATGTTTCAATTTAGTTACTAAAAACGATTGTATATTAGAAAAATTTGTTTCATTTAAAAAAGAAATTTCTGTAATAGTAACAAGATCAACTGATGGAGAAGATTCAACATTCCCTGTAAGCGAAAATATTCATAAAAACAATATCCTATATCAAACAATTGTTCCCGCTAGAATTACTGAATCTCTAGCCTTAAAAGCCCAACAACTTGCAATCAACTTAATGAGGAAATTAAATTTCATCGGAACACTAGCAATCGAGATGTTTATAACAGAAGATGATGACCTACTAATTAATGAAATTGCACCAAGACCTCATAATACTGGGCACTATACAATAGAAGGATGCTATACTTCACAATTCGAACAACATATTAGGGCAATTTGTGGATTAAAACTAGGAAACACTTCCTTAAGGCAGCCTACTGTAATGATTAACATCTTAGGACAGAACTTAAAATATATAGAAGATTTTATTAAAAATTCGCAATTTTCTAATGCCAAAATTCATTTATATGGAAAGAGAGAACCTAAATTGAATCGAAAAATGGGACATATTACTTTTATTGACCGAAACCAGAAGATACTATTAGAAAATATAAATAAGTTTTTTAATATTTATAAGGAGTGGTAAATAGTGGCCAACTATAGAGTATTTGTAGAAAAAAAACAAGGGTTTCAAACAGAATCCATAAATTTACTAAACGATATAACAGAAAGCCTACACATGAATTTTAATGAGCTAAGAGTCATTAACATTTATGATGTGTTCAATGTCTCAAGTAGTCAAATAGAGGTAATAAAACAAAGAGTTTTATCTGAAATAGTTACTGATGAAATTTATACTAGCTTAAGTTTTGAAAATTATAAATATATCGCTGTTGAGTATTTACCAGGTCAATACGATCAACGAGCTGATTCCGCAGAACAATGCACCAAATTAATAATTAACAACCAAGATGTAGTTATAAATAGTGGTAAGTTATATTTATTCGATAAAAATGTTACTGACGAATTATTGGATAAAATTAAAAAATATTTAATTAATCCAATTGAAATGCGAGAAAAAGATTTAACAATATTAACCCTGTTTAAGAGTGTTTCTGTTAAAGAGATAGATACATATCATGAATTTATTGATTATTCTTTAAGTCAACTAAAGAATTTTTTGATTGAAAAGAATTTAGCTATGACAATTGACGATTTAATATTTATTCAAGATTATTTTAAAAATGAAGAAAAAAGAAATCCTACTGAAACAGAAATTTTAGTCCTTGATACTTATTGGTCAGACCATTGTCGCCACACTACTTTTGAAACTATAATTGAAGATGTCAAATTTCCTGATGGAATTTATAAAGAAATATTAGAAAAAACATTTAGTAGTTATCTAAATTCAAGACAATTGGTTCATAAAAATGTTAAACCAATTACTTTAATGGATATGGCAACTATAAAAGCTAAAGAATTACGAATCTTAGGTAAATGTGATGATATCGAAGTATCTGATGAAGTTAACGCTTGTAGCATTTATATTGATGTTGATGTTAAAGGAAATAAAGAGAAATGGTTATTAATGTTTAAAAATGAAACTCATAATCATCCAACGGAAATAGAACCTTATGGAGGCGCTTCAACTTGCATTGGAGGTGCGATTAGGGACCCTCTATCTGGCAGATCCTATGTTTATCAGGCGATGCGAGTTACAGGAGCAGCTAATATATTAGAACCTATAGAAAATACTTTAGGAGGAAAAATACCACAGAAAAAAATCTCTAAAGATGCTGCTTTAGGTTATAGTTCATATGGTAATCAAGTTGGTATAGCAACAACCCATGTTAGAGAAATTTACCATGATGGCTATATCGCAAAAAGAATGGAAGTTGGTGCTGTAGTTGGTGCTGTTAAAGCCGAGAATATCAGACGGGGAAAGCCCTTAGAAAATGATGTTATTATACTTCTTGGCGGAAAAACGGGAAGAGATGGAATTGGTGGCGCAACTGGCTCTAGTAAAGTACATAATGAATTTTCAATTGAAAATGCATCATCTGAGGTTCAAAAAGGAAATGCCCCTATTGAAAGAAAGATCCAAAGATTATTTAGAATTCCCGAAATATCAAAAATGATTAAAAAATGTAACGACTTTGGTGCAGGTGGAGTTGCAGTTGCAATTGGTGAATTAGCAGATGGTATTGAGATTAATCTTAATAATATACCAACAAAATATGCTGGCTTAAACGCTACAGAAAAAGCCCTATCTGAATCACAAGAACGTATGGCAGTAGTAATTTCCAAAAATGATGTTAAAAAATTTATCAAGTATGCTGAAACAGAAAATTTGGATGCTACAATAGTCGCTAAAGTAACTAATAATAACCGTTTAGTTATGACCTCAGATAAAACCGATATCGTAAATATCAGTAGAAGATTTCTAAACACAAATGGCAAAAAGCAAAAGATTAAAGTTGAATTAAATGAAATTAATAACAATAATCCTTTTTTAAACGACGTTATGGGTAACGATATAAAAACTAAATTTTTAAATAATTTAAAACAAAAAAATATTGCATCCCAAAAAGGGTTAATTGAATTGTTTGATGCAACAATTGGAGCTTCAACAGTCTTAATGCCTTTTGGTGGAAAAAATCAATTAACTGAGGTTGATGCATCAGTTCAAAAACTACCTGTTTTAAATGGAGATACCAACACTTGCAGTATAATGACATATGGATTTAATCCAAATATTTCTGAATGGTCTCCATTTCATGGAGCAATATATGCTGTAATTGAATCAATTTCAAAAGTAGTTGCTGTTGGAGGTAATTACAATGGTATTCGGTTCTCATTTCAAGAATATTTTCGTAAATTAGCTCAAGATCCCAAAAATTGGGGTTTACCATTTGCAGCTTTACTTGGCGCGATATATGCTCAAAGTGAATTTGAGTTACCTGCCATTGGAGGCAAAGATAGTATGAGCGGATCATTTAAAGACAAACATGTCCCACCCACTTTAATTTCTTTCGCTGTAAATGTTGAAAATATTGAAAACATAATTTCACCAGAATTCAAACAAGTTAACAATTATGTTTATTTGGTAAAACATAAAGAACAAAGTAATTTTATTCCCAATATTAACCAGCTAAAAAAGAACTATGATTTTATTTACAATAATGTTAAACAAAAATATATTGTTTCTGCTTTTGCTTTAAAACAAGGGGGAATTGCTGAAGCTATTGCTAAAATGTCATTTGGAAATGAAATTGGTATTGAGATTAAAGATGAAAAAATTGAAAAGGATTTGTTTACTGTTAACTATGGTTCAATTTTAATTGAATCAAATCAATTGTTAAATTATGAACATGCTCAATTTATTGGCAAAACAATTAATGATTCTATAAATTTATTTAATAAAAATATCCTAATCGATGAAGCAATTAAGGCCTTTAGCGGAACTTTTAGCTCTATATATCCTACTAAGGTACCAAACGCGTTTGATGATTTTAAAACTAATACTTACAAATATAAAATTATCAAAACTTCCGGATTTACGGCTAGACCTCAAGTATTTATTCCAGTATTTCCTGGCACTAATTGTGAATATGATTCTGAAAGAGCCTTTTTAGAAGCAGGAGCAATAACAAAGTCATTTGTCTTTAGAAACCGTAACGAAAAAGATATAAATGAATCTATAAAAGAAATGGTTAATTACATTGATAACTCGCAAATCCTTATGTTTTCTGGGGGATTCAGTGCTGGAGATGAACCAGATGGTTCTGGTAAGTTTATAACAGCAGTCTTAATGAATGAAAGCATAAAAGCAAGCATCTATAAATTCTTAGATCGTGATGGATTAATTTTAGGAATCTGTAATGGTTTTCAAGCTTTAGTCAAATCGGGATTATTGCCAAATAAAACAATTGGTAAGATATTGAAAACCAACCCTACATTAGTAAAAAATGATTTGAATCGTCATATTTCAAAAATAATCAATACAAAAATCATTTCCAATAAATCACCATGGTTTATGGGAAATGAGATAAATGAAATTCATAAGATTCCTATTTCACACGGTGAAGGTAAATTCGTTGCTCCTAAAGATGTTATCAAAGATTTATTTTTAAACGGTCAAGTAGCAACTCAATATGTGGATAATGAAGGATTTCCTACAATGGATGGTGAATTTAATCCTAATGGTTCTGCATTTGCAATTGAGGGAATAACAAGTATTGATGGAAAGATATTAGGAAAAATGGCTCACTCAGAAAGAAAAGGCAATAATATCTTGAAAAATATTTCAGGAAACAAGTTTCAAGATATATTTAAAAATGGCGTTAATTATTTTAAATTATAAGGAGGTATATTTAATATGAATGAAAAATTAGAATTATTATATGAAGGTAAAGCAAAAAAAATATATTCAACAGCTGAAGAAGATAAAATCATTATTTATTATAAAGATGATTTAACCGCATTCAATGGTGTTAAAAAATCTAGTATTCAAAATAAAGGAAAATTAAATAATGAAATATCAGAAATATTATTTAAGGTGTTAGAAAATCATGGAATAAAAACACACTTCATAAGAAAAATAAACAACAGGGAACAATTATGCCAAAAACTTACAATATTTAAACTAGAAGTTATAGTTAGAAATGTTATAGCTGGTAGTATGGCAAAAAATCTAGGAATACCTGAGGGGACCATCCCTCCAAATGTCATTTATGAATTATGCTATAAGAATGATGAGTACAAAGACCCTCTTATCAACGAGCATCATGCTGTAGCACTAAACTTAGCAACCTATAAGGAATTAGATTATATTATGAACGTCGCATTAAAAATTAATGATATTTTAAAAATTATATTAGATAAAGAGAGTATTCGACTAGTTGACTTTAAAATTGAATTTGGAAAAAACGAGTTAGGTGAAATTCTATTAGCTGATGAAATATCACCTGATACTTGTCGTCTATGGGATAAACAAACTAACGAAAGACTGGATAAGGATTGCTTTAGACGAGATTTAGGTAGTGTAGAAGAAGCATATTTGAAAATTTTAAAAAGAATAAAATAAATTTTTAGGAGGTAGACATGCTTGAGGCTACAGTGTTTTATGAAAATAAAATGAATGAGGAATGCGGAGTTTTTGGTGTTTTTTATAACGACAATGCTTCTGAGATAACTTATTATGCTTTAAATGCTTTGCAACATCGTGGCCAGGAAGGGTGCGGCATTGTATCAAGTAATGGTAATACTCTAAAACAACATAAAGGTGAAGGTCTGGTTCGCGATGTATTTTCAAAAACAGACATATCACGAATAGAAGGAAAACACACTATTGGTCATGTCCGTTATTCAACATCGGGCGGAAGTGGTATTTTAAATGTACAACCATTTTTATTTCATTCACAACAAGGTCAATTGGGATTATGCCATAATGGCAACTTAGTTAATACAACTACATTAAGAAATAGTTTTGAACAAAGCGGAAGCATTTTTCAAACAACATCCGATACAGAGATTTTGGCTCATTTATTAAAAAAACAAAAAGGAACGATGCTAGAACGTTTAAAAGAATCATTATTATATTTAGAAGGCGCATTTGCTTTTCTTTTACTACTTGAAGATGAAATGTATGTAGCATTAGATAAATATGGATTAAGGCCACTTTCGATTGGTAAATTGAACAATAGTTTCGTTGTTTCAAGTGAGACATGTGCATTCGATGTCATAGGGGCTGAATTTTTAAGAGATGTCCTACCAGGAGAAGTATTAAAAATTGATAAAAACGGGATTGAATCAAGTTTTTATGCGAAGACAGATTTACACCATATGTGCAGTATGGAATACATTTATTTTGCTAGACCCGATAGTGATATAGAAGGAATTAATGTTCATGCAGCTAGAAAAAGATGCGGAAAACAACTTGCTTTGGAATCCCCAGTTGATGCTGACATTGTAATAGGTGTTCCTGATTCTGGCATGAGTGCTGCAATAGGGTATGCTGAAGAATCTGGTATACCTTTTGAGATTGGAATGATTAAAAACAAGTATAGTGGACGCACATTTATTCAACCCTCTCAAGATTTACGAGAACAAGGTGTAAAAATGAAACTATCAGCAGTTCGCTCAATTGTCAAGGATAAAAGAATTATTTTAATCGATGATTCTATTGTCAGAGGCACAACTAGTAAAAAATTAGTACAGATGTTAAAAAATGCAGGAGCCAAAAAAATACATTTAAGAATTGCAGCGCCAGAAATAAAATATCCTTGTTTTTATGGTGTAGATTTTTCAACATCTAATGAACTTGTTTCAGCAAGACTTAATCCTCACCAAATCGCGAAAGAAATCGGTGCAGATTCAGTTGCTTTTATAACAATTGATGGCTTAATGAGTGCAATTGGTAGAGATAAAAGTTATCCAAAATGCGGTCAATGTGTTGCATGTTTTACTGGAGACTATCCTACATATATAGATAAAAATTTAAAGGGGGATATTAATGAGTGATATTTATCAAAAATCAGGTGTTAGTTTAGAAGCAGGATATGAAGCAATAGGTCGCATCAAAAAACACGTAAACAAGACTCATTTACCTGGTGTATTAGGGAGTATTGGTAGTTTTGGCGGAATGTTTGATTTATCTTTATTAGGTTATAAAGAGCCAGTTCTTGTTTCAGGTACAGATGGTGTAGGCACAAAATTAATGATTGCGATTAGTTTGGATAAACACGATACAATTGGCGAGGATCTTGTAGCTATGTGTGTAAATGATGTTATAGCACAAGGAGCTAAACCGTTATTTTTTCTAGATTATATAGCAACAGGTAAAAATTACCCTCAAAAAATTGAACAAATAGTTAGCGGTGTCGCAAATGGGTGTGTTAAAGCAGGGTGTGCCCTTATTGGTGGAGAAACTGCAGAGATGCCTGATATGTATAAAGATAGCCACTATGATTTAGCTGGTTTTGCCGTTGGTATTGCAGAAAAAAACAAACTTATATCAGGTGAGAAAGTTCAAGTTGATGATGTAGTAATAGGATTAACTTCTAGTGGTATTCACTCTAATGGCTATTCATTAGTTCGAAAAATTATTTTAAAGGATAGTCATTTAGACTTAGATGAATATAACGACAGACTTCAAGATACACTTGGTGAAGTTTTATTAACTCCTACTAAAATTTATACAAAACCAGTACTTAATTTACTAAATTCAATCAATATACACGGTATGGCTCATATAACAGGTGGAGGTTTCGATGAAAATATTCCTCGTGCTTTAAAAAAAGGACAAGGGGTGCAAATTAATTTATCTTCATATGCCATACCAGAAATATTTAAAATATTACAGGAATTAGGAAACATTCCTAATCATGAAATGTATAATATTTTCAATATGGGCATAGGCTTTGTAGTTATTGTATCTAAAACAGATGTGAGTAAAACTCTAGAAGTTTTGAGACAAAATGGAGAAGAAGCTATCATTTTAGGAAAGATAATTGAAGGCAACGGGGTAGAGTATATATGATAAGGTTAGCCGTTTTTGCATCAGGAACTGGTTCTAATTTTCAATCTATTGTTGAAAATCAAATCTCTTATAAAGTTGTTGTACTTATATCAGATAAAATTAATTCTTATGTGATTGAACGTGCAAAAAAACTCAATATACCTTATGCCGTATTTAATCCAAGAGATTACGACAGTAAAGATAATTATGAACTTGAAATATTGAAAACACTATTAGTACACGAGGTTAACTATATTGCCCTAGCTGGATATATGCGATTAATAGGCAATATTTTATTAAATAACTACAAAGATAAAATTATTAATATTCACCCTTCACTTTTACCTGCTTTCAAAGGTAAAGATGCAATTAGGCAAGCTGTAGATTATGGTGTAAAAGTAATGGGTGTTACTATTCACTATGTTGATTTTGGAATTGACACAGGAAATATAATCGCTCAAGAGGCTTTTGCTATTAAAAATAACATGACAATTACTGAAATTGAAAAAAAAATTCATCAAATAGAGCATAAACTCTACCCAAAAATATTAAACAATCTTTAAAGGAGGAACTATGAAACGTGCTTTAATAAGTGTATCGGACAAAACTAATTTAATTGAATTTGCAAGAGGTTTAATTGATTGTAATTATGAGATTATTTCAACTGGTGGCACTCTCAAAACATTAGAAAAACATGGAATAGCTGTTAAATCAGTTAGAGAAATAACCGGATTCCCAGAGATTTTAGATGGCAGAGTTAAAACATTACATCCTAAAATTCATGGTGGATTGTTAGCTGTTCGCAATAATGAAACTCATCAACAGGTAATTAAATTACATGATATAAAATACATCGATTTAGTCTGTGTAAATCTATATCCATTTAAAGAAACAATATCTAAAAACGATGTCACATTTGAAGAGGCAATAGAAAATATTGACATTGGTGGTCCTTCAATGCTTCGCTCATCAGCAAAGAACCATCAAGATGTGACCACAGTTACCGATTATAATGATTATGAAAATATATTAAATGAAATAAAGAAATATGGAAATACGTTAATTGAAACACGTAAAAAATTAGCTGCAAAGGTATTTCGTTACACTGCAGCATATGACGCAATTATTGCTGATTATTTAACAGAAGAAGAATTCCCTGAAAAACTTACTTTTACTTACGAACTAAATCAAGAATTAAGATATGGAGAAAATCCACATCAAAAGGCTGCATTTTATCAAAGCTACTTAAATAAGCCTAACTCATTAACAAGGGCAAACAAGCTTCATGGAAAAGAATTATCTTATAATAATATACAAGATGCTAATGCTGCTATACAAATAGTTAGGGAATATCAACAACCAGTTGTAGTCGCATTAAAACACATGAATCCCTGCGGAATTGGTTTAGGAAAAGATGTACATGATGCCTGGAAAAAGGCTTATGAATCTGATCCAACGTCTATATTTGGCGGTATAATAGCTACTAATCAAACAATAGATAGCCATTGCGCAAAAGAAATGGCGGAAATCTTTTTAGAAATTATTATTGCTCCAAATTTTTGTGAAGAGGCATTTGAAATATTATCAAAAAAGAAAAATATACGACTAATATCTGTTGCTATGTCAGGTGCTACTAAACTTGAAAAACAATTTGTATCTGTAAATGGAGGTTTATTAGTTCAAGATATAGATAATCAAACTTCTAAGGATTTTTTAATTCCTACAAAACGTATACCTACAAAAAAGGAAATGGAGCAATTAAAATTTGCATGGAGTGCTGTTAAACATGTAAAATCTAATGCCATTTTAATTGCTAAAGATAATATGACTATAGGTATTGGAGCTGGCCAAATGAACAGAATTGGTGCTGCAAAAATTGCACTCGCTCAAGCAGGGAGTAAAAGTAAGGGAGCAATTATGGCATCAGATGCATTTTTTCCAATGAGTGATACGGTTGAGATAGCTAAGGATGCTGGAATAACAGCAATAATTCAACCAGGAGGTTCCATTAAAGATCAAGATTCTATTGATGTATGCGATAGACATGGTATCGCAATGGTTTTTACTGGTATACGTCATTTTAAACATTAGTTAAGGGAGGTTAGAAAATGAAAATCTTAGTTATTGGTAGTGGTGGCAGAGAACATGCTTTGGCTTGGAAACTCTCAAAAAGCAACCATGTTTCACAAATATTTGTTGCTCCTGGAAATGATGGAATGAAAAATATAGCAACTTGCATTAATATTGATGTTATTAATAACGATGAGTTATTGAAATTTGCTATAAATAAAAAAATAGATTTAACCATTGTTGGTCCTGAACAAGCCCTTATTAATGGTATTGTTGATTTATTTCAAGAAAACGGCCTAAAAATTTTTGGCCCCAGGAAGGCTGCGGCAATTATTGAAGGATCAAAACAATTTGCGAAAGATTTAATGAAAAAATATAATATACCTACTGCAAGTTATGAAACATTTACTGATTATAATAAAGCAGTAAAGTTTGTTAAAGAAAAAGGAGTACCTATAGTCATTAAGGCAGATGGATTAGCAAAGGGAAAAGGAGTTGTTGTGGCTCATAACAAAGAAACTGCATTTCAGGCATTAGATGAAATGCTTATTAAAGAGAAATTTGGAAAAAAAGTTGTAATTGAGGAATTTCTAGAAGGGATTGAGTTTACCTTAATGGCTTTTGTAAATGGAACAAAGGTATTTCCAATGGAGATAGTACAAGACCATAAAAGAGCTTTTGATAACGATGAAGGAGATAACACCGGTGGAATGGGAGCTTATTCTCCAGTAAATATAATTAGTGAATCAACTGTTAGTGAAACAATAAATAATATTATGATACCTACAGCCAAAGCTATGGTTGAGGAAAATAAATATTTTACAGGTATTTTATACGGTGGATTTATCTTGACCAAGAATGGACCTAAAGTTATTGAGTTCAACGCTCGTTTTGGCGACCCAGAAACTGAAGTTTTACTTCCAAGATTAAACAATGATTTGTTTGAAATCATTATTAATATTATAGATGGAAACAACGTAACATTACAATGGGACAAACAATATACGCTCGGCGTTGTTTTAGCATCAATTGGTTATCCAGCAAATTATGAAAGTAATCATATTATTTATGGATTAGATGATTTGAAAGATGTCTTCATATATCATATGGGAACTAAAGAAAGAGAATCTAGCATTTATACAAACGGTGGTCGTGTTTTAATGGTTGTTGCAAAAGAAGATAATATTAAAGAAGCTTACAAAAAAGCTTACAATGAAATCAAAAAAATAAAATGTGATAATCTCTATTATCGTAAAGATATTGGTAAAAAAAATGAAGTAAGGTTATCTTTATAACCTAGAAATAGTCATTATAAATGAATGTGAAATTACCTAGCAGAAATTTTTTTGGTAGTTCTAGGGCTATTGCGTCTTAATAAATCCATAAAGTAAATGTTTCTATATATAAATTATATATATTTAATTAAATGAATATAGTTTATTAGTAAATCAATTTTGGAGGCATTTATGGAAAGATATATTGATCCTAATATGATTAGTGTGCCCTATGGTTATTTAGTAGAAGCCTTTAAAACAAATCTTAATGTTCCTACTGATTTTAAGATTCTTGAAACCGGGGATATATATTATGGAGATTCTGGTATAACTGATGGTAATGGTAAATTAATTAAAATCACTAAAAATAGCATTCAAATTATTGCTGATGGTTTTGAAGCACCTTTAACTGGAATAACCTATTATAAAGGAAATTTTTATGTGAGTCACCTTGGAAGTATCACAATGGTAACTAAAACTGGTAAGAAAACAGATTTATTAGTAGGGTTACCTAGTTATGGTGATCATCACAATAACCGCGTAGCTTTTGGCAAGGATGAAAAAATGAATTTTGGACAAGGAACAGCAACAAATTCAGGTGTAGTAGGTTTAGATAATAACTGGGTAAAATCTCACCCTCATTTCCGTGATTTTCCTGCTAAGCCTGTCAAAGTTAATGGACATATCTTTAAAACAAAAATCAACATCGATTTCAAAAATAAAATAATCTTAACTGGAGCATTTGCCCCCTTTGGTACACTAACTTATTTTAATGAAGAAATTAAAAAATTCTTCCTGGAGGCGGTAGCATATTAAGAGCTGATGCCGATGGAGCTAACCTAGAATCAGTAGCCTGGGGATTGAGAAATCCTTTTGGAATTAAATTTGATAAATTTAATCAACTTTGGGTATCAAATCATGGTATGGATGCTAGAGGGAGTCGACCAATTAAAAATTCTCCTGATGAATTTAGAAGAATCTCATTTAATGAATGGTATGGTTGGCCTGATTATACCGGAGGCTATCCTATAACGAATCCATTTTTTAAGCCGAATAATAATCATCAACCACAATTTTTATTAAAGGAGCATCCAATGTTACCTAAAATGCCCTTTGTTAACTTCATCCCTCAATCAGCTATTATGGGATTTGATTTTAATTATAATCATAAATTTGGTTTTTATGGAGATGCTTTCATCGCTGAGTTTGGTCCTGAAAATTCTGAAACAAAAGCAAGCATAGAGTTTCCTTACATTGGACATAGAGTAACAAGAATTGATATGAATACAGGTCAATTATTTGTCTTTGCTCAAAATAAATACTTTCTTCCAGTATCCGAAACAAACGGTTCTGGTTTGGAAAGACCAATTGATGTTATATTTGGTCCTGATAATTCTCTATATATTCTTGACTTTGGTATATTTAATAATTGTCAACCTATCAAAAACTCTGGTGTCATTTGGAAAATAACGAAAACCTAACCTCAACATGGTTCAAGATGGGCAATTATGTCAATCTTTGGCTTAAATTTTTGATTCATACCCTCTTCTATACTATGGACTAGTTCATGTGAATCTTTTACGCTCATTACTCCTGATAATACAAGGTGTAAATCGATGAATACTTCATCTACATAGCCTCTACTTCTTATTTTATGGACATCTTTAACTTGTGGATAATTAGTAATAATAAATTGCTTTATTTTTTCTGATGATAATATGTTTTTATCCATTAGAACTTTACTAGTAGTATCAAATATTTCATAAGCTGTATATATAATTAATAAAGCTACAACAATTGAAACTATTGGATCAATTATTATAGGTGCTCCCAATTTTATACTTACTAAAGTAAATAAAACACTAGTAGAAATGATTATATCACTGCGTGTATGTTTAGCATCAGTCATCAAAATTTCACTATTTAAGCTTTTACCAATAATGTATTCATATAATGATACACCGATATTAATTAAAATTGTTGCCATAATAGCAATTAAACTTGGCAACGAAATTGTCGGAGTAACTGGATTAAATAACCGCTTAACTGCCCCAGATATAATATTTACAGATAACACAACTAAAACAAACCCAATAAACAACGAAGCTATATTTTCTGCTTTTTTATGACCGTATGGATGACAGATATCTGCTGGTTTAGCGGCTATTTTAATTCCTATAATGCCAATAACATTAGAAAAGCTATCTGTTAAGGAATGAAATCCATCTGCTTGTAGACTAGCACTTTTAATTATATATCCTACTATCATCTTTACTAAAGAAACAATTAAGTTTGCAAATAGAATAGCCCACAAAACTACACTAATTTTTCGATACTTATTCATATTAACCCTCACTTTATGAAAAAAAACATCCATGTGACTACTCACTAGTCCCACAGATGTTATATCTATTGCATTACGCCCGGCTACAATATATATATTGTGCCTGTTCTATTTTTCTGAGTTATTAATAATATATGAATAAATTCTATTTTTGTTACGAATTTTAATTTATCTATTTTGCTTAATTAACTTTATCAATTCAACTATAATAATCGGAAGAATTGATAAAAAAATTACAATTAAAAATTGAGTAAATGATAATATTTTAATTTTAAATAAATCTCTAGAAAACGGGATTAGCATTGTACTTAACTGCAATAAAAAACTTATAATAAAAGCATAATTTAAATATTTATTTGAAAATATTCCAATTTCAAAAAGCGA
The DNA here is from genome assembly GCA_003586005.1 of Haloplasmatales bacterium 4B. Taxonomy (GTDB): domain Bacteria; phylum Bacillota_I; class Bacilli_A; order Haloplasmatales; family Haloplasmataceae; genus NSKI01. The sequence goes on from NSKI01000003.1 coordinate 89,940, forward strand.
AAATTCTTCTGAGCGGGTATTAAATGAATGAAATAGCTGTGAAAAAGCAAGAGTCATAAACGTCATTGTGACAGCTAGTGTTTCACTATTGTTCCAGAAATTATAACCAATATAATAAGCTGTAAAAGATATAAGGCCAATCATAAAGCCTTGGATAGCTATAGCTTTACCTAAACCGCCATGAAACATTGATTTGCTTGTATTACGTGGTTTTTTATTCATCACATTAGGTTCATTTTTTTCAAGTCCTAATGCGATTGCAATAAGTGAGTCAGTTACTAGATTAATCCATAAAATTTGTGTTGCTGTTAATGGCATTATCGCAAAATTAAAAATAAATGTCCCAAATAAAGTTGCTAATAAAATTGTAATTATCTCACCAATATTACAGCTAAGCAAGAAATGAATTGACTTTTTAATATTCGCATAAATTGTTCTGCCTTCTTCTACAGAATTTACAATTGTCGAAAAATTGTCATCTGTTAGTATCATATCTGCCGCACCTTTTGCAACTTCAGTGCCTGTAATCCCCATAGCAACACCAATATCAGAATCTTTTAAAGCTGGGGCATCATTGACTCCATCACCTGTCATAGCAACTACTTCACCTTTAGAACGCCACGTCTTTACAATACGAACTTTGTTTTCAGGTGAAACTCTTGCATAAACTCGATAATTATTAATGGATTTATAAAATTCTTCATCTTTTAATTTATCTAATTCCAATCCTGACAATGCTTGGCCTTCATTTTCAATAATATCTAATTGTTTTGCTATTGCTATAGCTGTATTTTTATGATCTCCTGTTATCATTATTGTTTTAATCCCTGCTTTTTTACAAACAGCGATTGATTTTTTCACTTCAGACCTTGGAGGGTCAATCATTCCAACTAAACCAAAAAATGTTAATTCATTTTCTAAACTTTCAGGTAGAAGGTTATCTAAATCAACATCATCATCTATAATTTTATACCCAAAAGCTAGAACGCGTAGTGCATCATTAGCCATTCTTAAATTTGCATTTTTGGCAGATTTATTTTGATCTTCATTAAATGATACAATGTTGTTATTTGAATTTATAGAATTACAACGTGAAAATAATATGTCTGGGGCACCTTTTGTAATTGAAATTCTTTTGTTGTTTATAATATTAACTGTAGTCATTAATTTACGTTCAGAATCAAAAGGCAGCTCAAAAATACGTTCATAATTATTGATAATGGTTACTGGACTAACATCCAATTTAATAGCTAAATCAACTAAAGCGACTTCTGTTGGATCTCCAATTTTATTAAATTCATTGTTAGTCAAATTTACTTTTGTATCATTACATAATACTCCAAATTCGATTAAATTTTGTAATTCTTCATTTATGTTTTTAATATCCTTCACTGAAATTATTTTGTTATTTATAAAAATTTTCTCAACTGTCATTTTATTTTGAGTTAGCGTGCCTGTTTTATCAGAGCAAATTATACTTGTTGAACCTAATGTTTCCACCGCAGGTAATTTACGCATTATTGCTTTTCTTTTAACTAATTTTTGCATTCCTATTGCTAAAACTATAGTTACTATTGCTGGTAATCCTTCAGGTATTGCTGCTACCGCTAAGCTGATTGAAGCAATAAACATTTCTTTTATTTCTCTACCTTGTAACACACCAATTATAAAAATAACCGTACAAATAAATAATGCAATTACTGCTAATGTTTTCCCTAACTGCGTAAGACTTTTTTGTAAAGGTGTTTTGGCATTTTCGGTATTGCTTAAAAGATTTGCAATTTTACCCATTTCAGTTTCCATCCCAATGCCCACTACAACACCTTTTCCACGACCATAAGTTACTACTGTACTCATATAGCCACTATTTGTTCTATCACCTAATGGTACTGATTCATTATTTATTATTTCATTATTTTTTGCCACAGGTACAGCTTCACCAGTTAGTGCTGATTCATCAATCTTAAGACTATGAGATTCTACTATTCTAATATCAGCAGGTATATAATCACCTGCATCAATAAGAACTACATCTCCTGGAACTACTTCTTCAATAGGTAGTATTACTTCTTTATTATCTCTAATTACCTTTGATGAAGGTGATGATAATTTTTTTATTGCTTCCAATGATTTCTCAGCTTTACTTTCTTGCATTATTCCTAATATCGCATTAACAATAACAATAAATATTATTAGGTAAGCTTCTTTTTCTTCACCTGATAAATATGAAATGAAAGCAGCTGCTAATAATACAATAATCATAAAATCAGAAACTTGCTCAACAAACCGCTTTATAAAAGATTTGGGTTTTGTTTCAGTTAGTTTGTTTTTACCATATAATTCTTGTCTTTTATTAACTTCAGATGTTTTTAATCCAGTTTTAATATTTGTCTGTAATTCGTTTACTAATGCATTTGTTGACTTAGTATGATAGTTTTTTACCATTTGTTCTTAACCTCCTTAAAATAACAAAAAAGACCCTTATAATAGTGGGTCCCCAATATTCTAAAGGTCTTGTCTCCGAGTAAAGACTTGATAATTAATCGGGTAAATACCGTGATGATGATTAACTATAATTTTTAAACTACTCCCCTTTGTATTATTAATTATATGTTAAAATCCAAAAAATTACAACATTAATTCTTTTAAATTTACATTAATTTATAATGGATATATTTCCCATATTAATATTATATAATTATGATAGTTTTATTTTAGTGTTTTAACCTTATACCCTTGATTATTAAGGTTACATAAGTTAAAATAGATAAAATATCTAATTTCCATATTCGCTTAGAGTTTAAAAAAAACAATCTTATACATATTACATATATTAAAGGAGAAATAGAAATGATACACGATACGATAATTGTGTTAGACTATGGTAGTCAATACAATCAATTAATTTCAAGAAGGATTAGAGAATGTGGTGTTTATAGCGACTTACTACCACATACTACAACAGCAAAAGAAATTCTAGAAATGTCAAACGTTAAGGGAATTATCTTAAGCGGTGGACCTAATAGTGTGTACGATCCAAATTCATTTGGAATTGACAGTGAAATCTTGCATCTAGGCATTCCAATCTTAGGAATATGTTATGGAATGCAATTGTTAGCGTACAAATTAGATGGTTCAATTCAAAAAGCTGATCACCGTGAATATGGAAAAACTTTGGTTCACGTCAATGCAAAGACAAATTTATTTTCCGGCTTGCCTAGTAAACAAGATGTTTGGATGTCTCATGGTGACCAAATTTTAGAACTCCCTAAGGGTTTTATATGTGAAGCAAGTAGTAATACCTGTATAAATGCAGCTATGAGCAACGAGAAATTAAATATTTATGGTTTGCAATTTCATCCCGAAGTCAGAAATACAGAATTTGGTATTGAAATTCTTAAGAATTTTGTTTTGAAGATTTGTAATGCAAATGCAAATTGGAACATGCACAATTATATTGAAATGCAAGTAACAAAAATCAGAGAACAAGTTGGTAATAAAAATGTTTTATGTGGATTAAGTGGAGGAGTTGATTCATCTGTTGCTGCTGTTTTAATTCATAAGGCAATCGGAAATCAATTAACATGTATCTTTGTAGATCATGGTTTATTAAGACTTAACGAAGCAGAACAAGTCATGGAAACCTTTTCAAATCATTTTAATATGAATATTTTAAAGGTTGATGCAAAAGAAAGGTTTTTAACAAAACTAAAAGGAGTAAGTGATCCAGAACAAAAACGAAAGATTATCGGTAATGAGTTTGTTTATGTTTTTGGAGAAGAAGCAAAACGTTTAGGCAATTTCTATTTTTTGGCTCAGGGTACCCTATATACTGATATTATTGAATCAGGAACTAAAACAGCACAAACAATAAAATCACACCACAATGTTGGTGGTTTACCCAAAGATATGGATTTTAAATTACTAGAACCTCTAAAATCGTTATTCAAGGATGAGGTTAGGCAATTAGGTGAAGAACTAGGTATTTCAAAAGAAATTGTATGGAGACAACCATTTCCTGGACCTGGTCTTGGCATCCGTATTCTAGGTGATGTGACAGAGAATAAGTTAAATATAGTAAGATTAAGTGACGCAATATTACGAGAAGAAATTAAAAAGGCAAATCTGGAAAAAGAAGTATGGCAATATTTCACAGTGTTATCAAATATACAAACTGTCGGTGTTATGGGGGACCAAAGAACTTATGATTACACAGTAGGTATCAGAGCTGTGACATCAATTGATGGAATGACAGCTGATTGGGCTCGTCTACCATGGGATGTTCTTGATAAAATTTCAAGAAGAATAGTGAATGAAGTTAATGGTGTAAATCGGATTGTGTACGACATTACATCAAAACCACCAGCAACAATAGAGTGGGAATAATAAAGAAAGCGAGGAAAAAAATGGATACATTAAATGGTAAAATAGTTCAAGTTGGATATACTTTTGATGATGTATTATTAATACCTCTTAAATCAGAAGTATTACCTTCAAATGTTAGTTTAGCAACATATTTAACTAATAAAATTAAGTTGAATCTGCCAATCATAAGTGCTGCGATGGATACAGTAACAGAAGCAGAATTAGCTATTGCTTTAAGCAGACAGGGTGGAATTGGTTTTATTCATAAAAATATGACTATCCAAGAACAGGCAAAACAAGTAAAACGAGTTAAGTTGAGTGAAAATGGCATGATCACTGATCCCGTGACTTTAAAGAAAGACCAAACACTAGCTGATGCTAATGAATTGATGGCTTATTACAGGATATCAGGTTTACCAGTTATCGAGGATGATGGTACCTTAATTGGGATATTGACTAACCGTGATTTAAAATATCGTGACGATTATACTACAACTGTTGAAAATACTATGACAAAAGAACACTTAATTACTGCTCCTATTGGAACTTCACTGGAACAGGCAAAGTTAATTTTATTAGAAAATAGAATTGAAAAATTGCCAATTGTAGATAATAACAAAAAACTATGTGGATTAATTACAATTAAAGATATTGACAAAGCAAAGGCCTTTCCTAATGCTGCTAAAGATGATTCCGGAAGATTATTATGTGGTGCTGCAGTAGGTGTAACTGAGAATACCCTGGCTCGTGTTACAGCACTTGTCGAAGCTGGAGTTGATGTTATTACTGTGGATTCAGCTCATGGACATTCAAAAGGAGTTATTGATGCAGTTAGGGCGATTAAAACAAGTTTCCCTGAATTACAAGTAATTGGAGGCAATATCGTTACAAAAGAAGCTGCTCTAGAATTAATAGAAGCTGGCGCAAATTGTGTGAAAGTAGGTATAGGTCCTGGTTCAATTTGCACTACTAGAGTCGTTGCTGGAGTAGGAGTACCACAAATTACAGCTATAAACAATGTATACCAAGTGTGTAAAGAAAAAAATATAGGAGTAATTGCCGATGGCGGAATTAAATATAGCGGAGACATTTGTAAAGCAATAGCAGCAGGTGCTGATGTAGTTATGCTGGGAAGTTTATTAGCAGGAACAGAAGAATCACCTGGAGAAGAAATAATTTATAATGGACGACGATATAAAATTTACCAAGGTATGGGAAGTTTGTCGGCAATGAGACGTGGATCAAGTGACCGATATTTTCAATCTGGAAAAAAAGAAATAAAAAAGTTAGTCCCAGAAGGAATAGAGGGACGTGTGCCATTTAAAGGTAAATTAGAAGATGTGATTTACCAATTAGCTGGTGGACTTCGTTCAGGAATGGGTTATTGTGGAACAAAAACTATAAATGACTTAAAAGAAAATGGTAAATTCGTAAAAATAACCAGTGCAGGATTAATAGAATCGCATCCACATGATGTTGAATTAACAGCTACTGCTCCTAATTACCAAAAATAGCTTTGATTTTTATCAATATGTATATAATAGAATTATCTATCATATATTTTAAACAAGTTTTATCATAATTAAAGTTATTAGCGAGGCTTTTATTGCTAATGCAGTAAAAGTCCTTTTTTATGCAATTCAGGAGGGAAAATGGATATCTTTTATATAGTTTTGGGTTTATTAATTGGGTTAGTTATTTTAATTGAATCAGCTAATTTTTTTGTTGATTCAGCAGTTAAAATTTCTGAAATCTCTGGAATACCAAAATTAATTATAGGTGCGACAATTGTGAGTTTAGCTACTACATTACCAGAGTTCTTCACCTCAATGTCAGCTTTATTTAGTGGTTCATCCGAGGCTAATGATATGGCAGTTGGAAATGCCTTTGGCTCGATTATTTTTAATACTTCTGTAATATTATCAATTGCAGCTATTTTTATGCCTGGTGATGTTGAGCGTAAAAACATATCTGAAAAAATAATTGTTTTATATATAACATTATTTTCTTTGTATCTATTTTCATCAGATAGAAAAGTAGTTTGGTTTGAAGGTCTAGTATTGCTATTATTTGTTATTATATATACAATACTAAATGTAATGTCTGTAAAAAATCAAAAAGATGAGCCAAAAAAATTAACAGCATTAGAGAATAAACAAAAAATAATTGTTTTGAATTTATTTATTTTAATTATTTCAGCTACAGGCATCTATTTAGGTTCGAAGCTATTAGTAAATAATTCAGTGAGTATTGCAAAAATAGCAAATGTAGAGGGTAGAATTATCAGTCTTACCATTATGGCAATTGGAACATCGCTTCCTGAATTAACAACTACAATTACTTCTGTAATAAAAAAAGAACAAAGTTTATCTATAGGCAATGTGTTTGGGGCAAACGTCTTAAATGTTACCTTGGTATTAGGTTCTTGTGGTTTATTCGCAAGCAGTGGTTTGGCTTTTGGAAATAATGCATTATTTATTGATTTACCATTAATATTTTCTGTAATTGCCTTGTTTGCTGTTCCAATAATTATATTTGGGAAAATAAAAAAATGGCAAGGAATATTTGGTTTATTAACATACTTAATTTATATAACATATTTATTAGTAAATATATAGAAATTTTTATATGGTTATAAACATACCCTTTCTTAAGGACAATTAAGAAGATGATATATTCATCTTTTTTTATACTCCATTGATATCTGTCATTGTTATAATTATCTATTTGTTTACTCTTATGCTCATAACAAATTTCACCATATTTTAATACTCATTAAATCTCCTCAAATTTATATTAATTCTATTATGCATAAAAATACCCTATAAGATAAACTCTTTTTTAAAAATTGCTATCCTACAGGGTATATTATATTAATTAGTAACTTTTTACTATTTAAATTAGTCTTTTAAGATTTCTATAACGTTTCCAGCACCAACTGTACGTCCACCCTCACGGATTGAGAATTTTGTTCCATTTTCAACCGCGATGATTTTTCCTAATTCAACTGTCATTTCAATGTTATCGCCAGGCATAACCATTTCTACGCCTTCAGGTAACATGATTTTTCCAGTAACATCAGTTGTACGGAAGAAAAATTGAGGTTGGTAATTTGAGAAGAATGGAGTATGACGTCCACCTTCTTCTTTAGTTAAAACGTATACTTGTGCTTTAAATCTGTTATGTGGAGTAACTGATCCAGGTTTACATAAAACTTGTCCACGTTCAACTTCTTCACGTGTAACACCACGTAATAAAGCTCCAATGTTATCTCCTGCTTCAGCGTAATCTAATAATTTACGGAACATTTCAACACCTGTACAAACAGTTTGTTTTGTATCTCTTAAACCAACGATTGAAACAGTATCTCCTACTTTTACTTGCCCACGTTCAACACGTCCTGTAGCAACAGTTCCACGTCCAGTAATTGTAAATACATCTTCTACTGGCATTAAGAATGGTTTGTCAGATTCACGAGCTGGAGTAGGTATATATTCATCAACTGCTGTCATTAATTCGTTAATTTTATCCACCCATTTTTCTTCACCATTTAAAGCTCCTAGAGCAGATCCAGCAATAATTGGAATTTCATCTCCAGGGAATTCGTATTCAGTTAATAAATCACGAACTTCCATTTCAACTAATTCTAATAACTCCTCATCATCAACCATATCACATTTGTTTAAGAATACAACTAAACGAGGTACTCCTACTTGACGTGATAACAGGATATGTTCACGTGTTTGTGGCATTGGTCCGTCTGCAGCAGAAACAACTAAGATTCCACCATCCATTTGAGCGGCACCAGTAATCATATTTTTAACGTAGTCAGCATGCCCTGGGCAGTCAACGTGCGCATAGTGACGAGAGTCTGTTTCATATTCTACGTGAGCAGTATTTATGGTTATTCCACGAGCTTTTTCTTCAGGAGCAGCGTCGATTTGGTCATAACCCATAGCAGTAGCTCCACCTTTAGATGATAATACCATTGTGATAGCTGCAGTTAATGTAGTTTTCCCATGGTCTACGTGTCCGATTGTACCAATGTTAACATGTGGTTTAGTACGTTCGAATTTAGCTTTTGCCATTTTATAATTTCCTCCTTGTATTTAACTAAATATAACAATTATATTTTACATTACTACTTGCACAATTGCAAGTACTAGATGTATATATTAATTAACTATTCTTTTTAATAATTTCTTCTGAAATAGATTTTGGAACTTCTTCATAACGATCAAATTGCATTGTAAAAGTTCCACGACCTTGTGTATTTGAGCGAAGTGATGTTGCATAGCCAAACATTTCACTTAAAGGAACAGACGCTTTTATTACTTGAGCGTTTCCTCTAGCTTCTTGACCTTCTGGACGACCACGACGACTAACTATGTCACCAATTACTGAACCTAGGTAATCGTCTGGTGCAACAACTTCTACAGCCATGATAGGTTCTAATATAGCTGGGTTACATCTTTTTGCGGCTTCTTTTAATGCTAATGAAGCTGCAATTTTAAAGGCCATTTCTGAAGAGTCAACATCGTGGTAAGACCCATCATATAATGTTGCTTTGATATCAACAATAGGATATCCTGCAATCAAACCTGTCTCTAATGCTTCATCAAGACCTTTTTGAACAGCTGGAATATATTCTCTAGGAACAGTTCCTCCAACAATTTTATCATTAAATTCATAACCTTTTCCGCGTTCATTTGGCTCAAAGTTAATCCAAACATGTCCATATTGCCCACGACCACCAGATTGACGAACAAATTTACCTTCACATTGTGCACTACCTCTGATAGTTTCACGATAAGCAACTTGTGGGGCTCCAACGTTGGCTTCAACTTTAAATTCACGCTTCATACGATCAACAATGATATCTAAGTGTAATTCACCCATTCCAGCAATTATTGTTTCTCCAGTTTCCTTGTCAGTATGAGCACGGAAAGTTGGATCTTCTTCAGATAATTTTTGTAAAGCTACACCCATTTTATCTTGGTCCGCTTTTGATTTCGGTTCAATCGCTACGTGAATAACTGGCTCAGGGAAATCCATTGATTCTAAAATAACTGGATTTTCTTGTTCACTTAATGTATCGCCAGTTGTAGTATGTTTAAGTCCTACAGCAGCAGCTATATCTCCAGAATAAACATCTTTAATTTCTGCACGATGATTTGCATGCATTTGTAGAATACGTCCAAATCTTTCACGTTGGTTTTTAGTTGAATTTAATAAATATGAACCAGAACTAATCTTACCTGAATACACTCGGAAGAATGTTAGTCTTCCGACGAATGGGTCAGTCATAACTTTAAATGCAAGTGCTGAAAATGGTTCTTCATCACTTGGGTGACGTTCAGTTTCTGTACCATCAAGTAATGTTCCTTTAATAGATGGAACATCTAATGGTGATGGTAAATAATCTATTACAGCGTCTAACATTAATTGTACGCCTTTGTTTTTAAAAGATGATCCACATATAACTGGATAAAATTCAACATTACATGTTGCTTTTCTAATCGCAGTTTTAAGCTCAGGAATAGAAATCTCTTCACCTTCTAAATATCTCATCATCATTTCTTCATCAGTTTCAGCGACTGCTTCTACTAATGCTTCTCTTTGAACTTTTGCTTCTTCTAAATACTCTTCTGGAATTTCAGTAATATCAATATTAGTACCATCATCAGAATTATAGAAATATGCTTTCATTTCGATTAGGTCAATAATACCGTGGAATTGATCCTCAGATCCAATAGGCATTTGAATAGCATGAGCATTAGCAGCTAGACGTTTATGTAAGGTTTGGATAGAATAGTTAAAATCTGCACCAATTTTATCCATTTTATTACAATAAACAATTCTAGGCACCCCATAAGTTGTTGCTTGGCGCCACACAGTTTCTGTTTGTGGCTCAACACCTGACTGTGAATCTAATACGGTAACAGCACCGTCTAAAACACGCAATGAACGTTCTACTTCAATAGTAAAGTCTACGTGCCCTGGAGTGTCAATAATATTTATTCGATGATTTTTCCATTGAGCTGTAGTAGCTGCAGAAGTAATTGTGATCCCGCGTTCTTGCTCTTGTTCCATCCAGTCCATCTGTGATGCACCTTCGTGAGTTTCGCCAATTTTATGAATTTTTCCAGTATAATAGAGAACACGTTCTGTTGTAGTTGTTTTCCCAGCATCAATATGAGCCATGATTCCAATATTACGAGTTCTTTCTAACGGGAATGCTCTACTCATGTTTTACCTCCTGTGAGTAAGTCTACTTGAATAGTTTTGACAAATTTATAACTTTTATTACCATTAATAATATGTTAACATTATTTAAACACTACCAACGGTAATGTGCGAATGCCTTATTGGCTTCAGCCATTTTATGCATATCCTCACGTTTTTTAACTGAGGCACCACTATTGTTTGATGCATCAATAATTTCATTTGATAATCTTTCTTCCATCGTTTTTTCATTACGTAATCTAGCGTAATTTGTTAACCAACGCAGCCCTAACGTAACTCGACGTTCTTGACGTACCTCAACCGGTACTTGATAGTTTGCTCCACCAATACGACGTGATCTAACTTCAAGAATTGGCATAATATTTTCAATTGCAGACTCAAATACTTCTATAGCGCTCTTTCCAGTTTTTTCTTCAACCCTTTTGAAAGCTCCATATAATATACCTTGAGCTACTCCTTTTTTCCCATCAAGCATGATATTGTTAATTAATCTTGTAACTAACTTTGAATTATATATAGGATCAGGTAATACATCTCTTCTTGGTACACTACCTTTACGAGGCATAAAAATCTCCTCCTTTCATTAATTTTTATTAATTAATAAAATTATTTTTTAGCTTTTGAATTTTTGGGTTTTTTTGCTCCATATAATGAGCGTCCTTGCTTACGGTTTTCTACACCTGTAGCATCAAGTGTACCGCGGATTATATGATAACGTACACCTGCTAAGTCTTTTACACGTCCACCACGTATTAAAACTACGCTATGTTCTTGTAATTTATGACCAATTCCAGGAATATACGCTGTTACTTCTAAACCATTTGTTAAACGAACACGTGCAAATTTTCGTAATGCTGAGTTTGGCTTTCTAGGTGTCATTGTACCCACACGTGTACAAACTCCTCTTTTTTGTGGCGAAGTAGCTGTAGTAAATTTCTTTTCTAAACTGTTGAACCCAATATTCAAATGTGGAGATTTTGATTTAGCAGCTTTTGTAGAACGACCTTTACGAACTAATTGACTTATTGTTGGCATTTTGTTTCCTCCTTTCATAAAAATCTAGTACCACATATCCAGGTGGTTCATTTTTAACGAAAAACTAAGTTCTGCAGGTTTCCCTGCAAAACATTGCTTTTCCTACAAACGACTTTAATATTTTATCAATTAACTACGGACTTGTCAATATATTTTTACATGAAACTATTAATTATTCTACTTCTTCATCTTCAATATATTCATTATCAACAGGTTCTTTTATATTCGCTTCTATTTTTCTTATATCAACTACTCCAGTACCTGCCGGAATTAATTTCCCAATTATTACATTTTCTTTTAAACCGATTAACTTATCAGTTTTACCCCTAATAGCAGCATCAGTTAGAACTCTAGTTGTTTCTTGGAATGATGCAGCTGACAAAAATGAATCTGTCTCAAGAGCAGCTTTGGTAATTCTTAACATAACAGGAATCCCTACTGCAGGCATTTTCCCTGCCATAATATCAACTTTTTCGTTATGCTCATCAAATTCATGCCTTGAAATCATTTGCCCTGGAAGTAAATCAGTATCTCCTGGGTTTGAGATTTTTACCTTTTGCATCATTTGCCTTATAATAACTTCAATATGTTTATCTTGGATTTCAACCCCTTGAGCACGATAAACCCTTTGTACTTCTCGCAAAATATATTGTTGAGCACTATCGACATCTTTAACTCTAAGTAATTCTTTTGGATCAATTGGTCCATCAGTAATTAAGTCTCCGGCTTTAATTTCTTGATTTTCTTTGACAATAGGTTCAACTCCATAAGTCAGTTGATATGTTTTTTCATCATCATTATTTTTATTTGTAACACGGACTTCATATCTGCTGTCTTTTTTCAATTCCACTTTAGATACTATTCCATCAATTTCTGATATATAGGCTCTACCTTTAGGATTTCTTGCTTCAAATAATTCTTGTACACGTGGTAGACCTTGAGTAATATCAGATCCAGCAACTCCCCCTGTATGGAAAGTACGCATAGTTAACTGTGTTCCTGGTTCTCCAATTGATTGTGCAGCCATAACACCAACTGCCTCACCAATCTCTACAATTTCACCCGTTGCTAAATTTCGGCCATAACACTTTTTACATACACCAAATTTAGCATCACATAATAAAACACTTCTGATATATACTTTATTAACACCTGAATTTACAATTTCTTTAGCAAATTCTTCTGTTACATATTCATTTCTACGCATAATAACTTCTCTTGTATCGGGATGTATAACATCTTTAGCAAGATATCGTCCAGCTATCCGTTCCTCTAATGATTCTATTTTTTCTTTTCCAACTACAAGTTCTTCAACTAGAACACCATTATCAGTTTTACAATCATCTTCTCTAACAATTACATCTTGGGATACATCAACTAGTCTTCTTGTTAAGTAACCAGAGTCAGCTGTTTTTAACGCTGTGTCTGCTAAACCTTTTCTAGCTCCGTGAGTAGATATAAAGTATTCTGATACAATTAACCCTTCACGGAAAGATGACTTAATTGGTAACTCAATAGTTTCACCCTTAGGATTAGCCATTAATCCTCGCATACCAGCTAATTGTAAGAAGTTTGAAGCATTACCACGAGCTCCTGAGTCTTGCATCATATATATATGATTTTCAGGTTTTAATGCTCGCATAACAATATCTTTCATTTCTTCTTTTGTTTTTTCCCATTCTTTGATAACTAAACGATAACGCTCATTATTCGTTACTATACCTCGTTGATGCAATAAATTAATCTTATCAACTTTCTCTTGTGTTTCATTAATTTTTTGATGCTTTTCTTCTGATATTACAACATCTGTATATGAAATTGTCATACCAGCGATTGTAGAATATTTAAACCCTAAATCTTTCATTTTATCAAGCATTCTAGATGTTTCTGTTGTCTTAAATTGACGGAAAACTTCTAAAATAATATTCCCTAAAAATTTCTTTTTAAATGGTTCTATAATTTTTTTATTTTCAATAAATTCTCTTATATTTACGCCACGAGCTACAAAGTGGTCATTTGAAATGTCGACTTCTAAATTCTCTTTAGTAGGCTCATTAAGATATGGAAATGTATTTGGTAAAATTTCATTAAATATTAATTTACCTAAAGTGGTAATAAGAAAATGATTATGATGCTTTTCAGCAAATTTATTGTCCTCAAAAGAATTTACGTCAATGGCGAATCTTGAGTGAAGTGTAATGTATTTATTTTCATAAGCTAACACAGCCTCATTAAAGTCTTTAAAAACTGAGCCTTCCCCGATTTCATTTTTCTTTTCAATAGTTAAATAATAATTTCCTAAAACCATATCCTGAGATGGTGTTACGACTGGTTTTCCATCTTTTGGATTTAAAATATTATTTGAAGCAAGCATTAAAATTCTTGACTCAGCTTGCGCTTCTTGTGATAAAGGAACATGGACTGCCATTTGATCTCCATCAAAGTCAGCGTTAAAAGCTGGGGTAACAAGTGGATGCAACCGGATTGCTCTACCCTCTACTAATTTAGGTTCAAAAGCTTGAATCCCTAAACGGTGCAGTGTAGGTGCTCGATTTAATAATACAGGATGTTCTTTAATTACATCTTCTACTACATCCCATACTCGATCATCTAGACGTTCAATTAATTTCTTTGCACCTTTTATATTTTGGGCAATTCCTCTTTCAACTAGTTGTCTAATCACGAAAGGTTTAAATAATTCTATTGCCATTTCTTTAGGTAAACCACATTGATACATTTTAAGGCTTGGTCCAACTACTATTACTGAACGACCGGAATAGTCAACTCGTTTACCTAACAAATTTTGACGGAACCGACCTTGTTTTCCCTTTAACGTATGTGATAAAGATTTTAATGGTCTATTTCCTGCACCCATTATTGCTTTTCCACGACGTCCATTATCTATTAATGCATCTACTGCTTCTTGAAGCATCCGTTTTTCGTTTCTAACGATAATACTTGGTGCCCCAATTTCTATTAATTTCTTCAAACGATTATTACGATTTATAACGCGACGATATAAATCATTTAAATCACTAGTCGCAAATCGCCCGCCATCTAATTGAATCATTGGTCTAATTTCAGGCGGAATTACAGGTAACGCTTCTAATATCATCCATTCCGGACGATTATTAGAATGCTTAAATGATTCTACTACTTCTAGCCTTTTTACTATTTTTACATGCTTTTGACCTTGTGAAACCTTTAAACTATCTCTTAAATCTTTAGCTTCTTTGTCTAGGTCAATTTCTTGAAGTAGTTTTTTTACTGTTTCAGCACCCATTCCCGCCTTAAATTTATTACCATATTCACGTTCATACTTTTCATATTCTTTTTCACTTAAAATTTGCTTTTTAAGTAAAGGAGTACTTCCTGGGTCAATTACTACGTATGAGATGAAATACATTACTTCTTCTAGTGATTTTGGAGACATATCCAAAAGAAGTGCCATTCTACATGGAATTCCTTTAAAATACCAAATATGAGCAACAGGAGCAGCGAGTTCAATATGTCCCATTCGTTCGCGGCGAACTTTTGATTGAGTAACTTCTACACCACATCTGTCGCAAACAACACCCTTATAACGTATTTTTTTGTATTTTCCACAGTTGCATTCCCAATCCTTTGTAGGACCAAAAATTCTTTCGCAAAATAAACCATCTTTTTCAGGCTTTAAAGTTCTATAATTAATTGTTTCATGTTTAAGTACTTCACCATGTGACCATTCATGAATTTTTTCTGGTGAAGCCAAACCTATTTTCATAAAATAAAAATTATTTACATCAACCAAGGTTATTACCTCCCTGTATTAGGCTGTTGCTAAAGTTTATATAAATCTTGGGATTAAAATTATTCATCAACATCACTTAATAAATCTTCTTCTTCTTCAAACACTTCTTCTTCAAATAGTTCTTCTTCTTCTTCTTCGTTTTCGTCTTCTTCATTTATATTTTTCTTACGAAAATCCGGACGATATTCAGTATCTTGTTCAATACCACCAATTTCTCTTACTGTAGTTTCATCTGATAAACTGTCTTTTAACTCAATCTCATCATTGTCAGCATTAGTCATTTTTACATTCATACCTAATGCTTGAAGCTCTTTTATCAATACTCTAAATGATTCAGGAACTCCTGGGTCTGGGATTGGTTCTCCTTTTATAATTGCTTCATAAACCTTAACACGTCCAATAATATCGTCTGATTTAACAGTTAATATTTCTTGAAGTGTGTAAGCAGCGCCATATGCTTCAAGTGCCCATACTTCCATTTCTCCAAATCTTTGTCCACCAAATTGTGCTTTCCCACCTAAAGGTTGCTGCGTAACTAGTGAATAAGGACCTGTTGAACGAGCATGTAATTTATCATCTACCATATGGGCCAATTTAATCATATACATTATTCCGACAGAAATTTTGTTATCAAATTTTTCGCCAGTTCTACCATCATATAAGATAGTTTTAGCTTCAGGAGGCATATTTGCCTCTTTTATAATATCATCTAAATCTTCATTTTCTACACCATCAAACACTGGAGTTGCTATATGTACCCCAAGTTTTTTAGCAGCCATACCTAAATGTAATTCAAGTATTTGCCCAATGTTCATCCGAGAAGGAACACCTAAAGGATTTAACATTATATCACATATCGTTCCATCTGGTAAGAACGGCATATCCTCCTCAGGTAATATCTTTGAAATTACACCCTTATTACCGTGACGTCCTGCCATCTTATCTCCTTCAGAAATTTTTCTTTTTTGAACAATATATACACGAACAACTTCATTAACACCAGGCGCCATTTCATCGCCCCTTTTACGAGTAAAGTGCTTTACATCGTGAACAATACCTTCACCACCGTGAGGTACTCTTAATGAAGTATCTCTAACTTCACGTGCTTTCTCTCCAAATATTGCATGAAGTAATCGTTCTTCAGCTGATAAGTCTGTTTGTCCCTTAGCGGTTACTTTACCAACCAAGTAACCCCCTTCTTTAACTTCAGCGCCTGTACGAATAATACCTCTTTCATCTAAATCTTTTAAAGCATCTTCTCCAACACCAGGTATATCTCTAGTAATTTCTTCAGGACCTAGTTTAGTGTCTCTTGCTTCAATTTCATATTCTTCAAGATGAATTGAAGTATAGACATCATCTTTAACTAACCGTTCACTCATTATGATTGCATCTTCATAGTTATAGCCATTCCAAGTCATAAATGCGACCATAACATTTCTTCCTAATGCAAGCTCACCTTGATCCATTGAAAAACCATCTGCAATAACTTCGCCTTTTTCAACAGTTTCACCAACTGCAACAATTGGTTTTTGGTTTACACAAGTACTTTGATTTGAACGAACAAATTTAATTAATTTATAAGTTTCTAGCCCACCATTTAAGTTTCTAACACGAATAAATTTAGCATCAACATATTCAACAATACCTGAATTTTTTGCAACAACAGCTGACCCTGCATCCCGAGAAACTTTATATTCAATACCGGTTCCAACTATTGGTGCTTCTGGCACAAGTAACGGAATTGCTTGACGCTGCATATTAGCTCCCATCAAGGCTCTGTTTGCATCATCATGTTCCAAAAATGGTATGCAAGCTGTAGCTACTGAAACAATCTGTTTTGGCGAAACATCTACATAGTTTACATCTAGTGCATTAACCATTATATTCGCACCACGATGACGTGCGATAACTTTTTTATCTATAATATATCTATTTTCATCAAGTTTTATATTTGCTTGTGATAATACATAATTATCCTCTTCATCAGCAGATAAATAATCAATTTCATCTGTAACATATGGTTTCCCATCATTGATTCTTACTTTACGATAAGGGGTTTCAATAAATCCATAATCATTAACTTTCGCATAAGTAGACAATTGGTTAATCAAACCAATGTTGGGTCCTTCTGGAGTTTCAATTGGACACATTCTTCCATAATGTGAATAATGAACATCGCGTACATCCATTGAAGCACGTTCTCTTGTTAAGCCGCCAGGGCCTAGCGCAGATAAACGACGTTTATTTGAAATTTCAGCTAATGGATTTACTTTGTCCATAAATTGCGAAAGTTGAGAACTTCCAAAGAATTCTTTAATTGATGCTGTAACAGGGCGAATATTAATCAAGTTTTGTGGAGTTAAATGCTCTGCTTCTTGAGTTGACATTCTTTCACGTACAACTCTTTCCATTCTAGTTAAACCAATTCTAAATTGATTTTGCAGTAATTCTCCTACTAATCTCAATCTTCTATTTCCTAGGTGATCTATATCATCAAAATTTCCAACACTATATTTTAAATTAAAATAATAGCTAACGGCAGCGATAATATCACTTGTTGTAACTACTAATTTTTCTTCTGATTGGTTATTACCTACAACTGTTACTTCGACAAAATCACCATTTTCATCTTGGACATTAACTTTTGCAGATTGTACATAACATTCAAAATCTTCAAGTTGATCAAATAATGATATCTTTTTCCTGTTAATTGCCGAGATATCTTGACCCTTTTCTAACATGTGGTCATAATCCTCTTGTTTAAAAATATGACCTGTATCAAATAATACTTCACCTGTTGCCCCATCAATTAATGGCTCTGCAAGCTCTTGCTCAACCAGTCGGTGAAATAAATTTAGTTTCTTGTTAAATTTGTAACGACCTACAGGAGCTAAGTCGTATCGCTTATCATCAAAGAATCTAGAAAAAAATAAACTTTTCGCGCCTTCAATGGTAGGCGGTTCCCCTGGACGCAATTTCTCGTATATTTCTAGTAGTGCTTCTTGACAATTTTCAGTGCTATCTTTATCAAATGCATTTAATAACAGCGTGCTTTCTCCGAAAATATCAATTATACTTTCTCTAGAAACAAGTCCCAAAGATTTTAACAAAACTGTTACCGGTAATTTTCTGGTGCGATCAACACGAACATAGGCAATTTGTTTTGCGTCTTCTTCAAATTCTAGCCATGCTCCTCTAGTTGGGATGATTTGACCACTAATTTTTTCTTTACCACTTTTTTTATCAATATCTTTATTACTAAAATAGACACCAGAAGATCGAACAAGTTGAGTAACAATGACACGTTCAGCACCATTTATAATAAATGTTCCAGTATCTGTCATCAAAGGTAAATCACCCATAAATACTTCTTGTTCAACTGCTTCTTGTTTTTCTAAGTTAGTAAGTCTAACTTTAACCTTTAAAGGTGCAGAATAAGTGACGTCTCGCTCTTTGGCTTCTAAAACATCATACTTAGTTTGACCAATTTCATAACCAACAAATTCTAATATTAAATTCTCACTGTGGTCTTTAATTGGTGATATATCTTTAAACATGTTTAATAAACCTTTGTCTAAAAAATTATCAAATGAATTAGTTTGAATTTCAATTAGATTAGGTAATTCCAAGGCTCCACTGATACGCGAATAATCTCTTCGCATCCGATTTCTACCATATTTAATTTCATTGAAATTTTTTTTATGTGTGTTCAAAAGAACCACCCCTTAGTTAAATAATTTATAATTTTATAGGAGTTTTTATATTCTTACCTTTTTTTAACAATATATAGGCATTATATTATAATATCATAGTATTATTTTTCAGTCAATATAATTATTTTAATTATTCACGCTTTTCAAAATATAATATCCTTTATCACGACAAATTACATCACAATTACCAAATATTAGTTTTAGTTTTTCCATAGCACTTGGAGCTCCTTGCTTTTTTTGTATAACAATGTAGATTGCTCCATTAGGGTTTAAATATTTTATTGAATCTTCTATAATTTTATGAACTACATTTTTCCCTGCCCTAATTGGCGGATTAGATAAAATACAATCATACTTAGTATGAATCATTTCATAAATATTACTTTCAAAAATGGTAATATTTTTCAATTTATTTAATACCGCATTTCTTTTCGCTAAACTAAGGGCTCGTAAATTTACATCTATTAAATCAAAGTGAATAGTTTCAAACTCCTTAGCTAAACTTATTCCAATAGGTCCATACCCACACCCTACATCCAAAATAAATTTATACCATGGTTCTATTTTACAATTTTTCACTAATACTCTCGTACCGTAATCAATCGTTGTTTTTGAAAAGACACCACTATCCGTATAAAATGTCAAATCATATGATAGAAGTTTGAAATTGATTGACCTTTCACAACTTTTTGTCTCTAAATTATTATTATAGTAATGATTTGTCAAAAGTATTCACCTCTTTAATAAATTTAACTAAAAAGACCTAAAAAATTAAGTACAAAAACCTGAGAAGGTTATACTTCCCAGGTCATTCATACTATTTAAATTATTTGACTTCTACTGAAGCTCCAACTTCTTCTAATTTAGCTTTTACAGAATTTGCTTCATCTTCAGATACTTTTTCTTTAATTGGTTGAGGTGCTTTATCAACTAATTCTTTTGCTTCTTTTAATCCTAAACCAGTTATTTCACGTACAGTTTTAATTACACTAATTTTTGATGCACCTGCGCTCATTAATACAACATCAAATTCTGTCTGTTTAGCAGCTTCTTGACTAGCAGCGGCAGCAACTGGAGCAGCGGCAGTTACACCAAACTCTTCCTCGATTGTTTTTACTAAATCATTTAATTCTAATATAGTCATTTCTTTTAATGACTCAATAATTTCTGTAGTTGTTAATTTTGCCATTTTAAAATTCCTCCTTAAATTATAAAAAATTATTCATTAGTTTCAGTTTCGTTATCTTTTTCGGCAATTTGTTTAACTGCGTAAGCAAAATTGCGTAGTGGTGCTTGTAGAACAGATAAAAGCATAGATAACATACCTTCTTTATTAGGTAACTTAGCCACTTCAGCAAGTTGTTCTAGAGATACGATTCTTTTTTCAACAAACCCACCTTTTAACTGTAAGTTTGGAAATTTCAAGCTAAAATCATACATAATTCTTGCAGGTGCAACAGCATCACCTTCACTAAAGGCTATTGCACTTGGTCCAGTGAATAATTCACTTAATTCACCATAACCAGCATCGCTAATTGCCCGGGCTGAAATGTTGTTTTTAATTACTTTTAGTTCAACACCCTCAGCTCTTAATTGTTTACGAAGTTCAGTTGACTCTTTTACAGATAACCCACGTGGATCAACTACTATACATGATACTGATTTATTAAACTTTTCTGTTACTTCTTTAACATGTTGCTTTTTCGCTTCTAAAATAGCTGTATTCATCATTACACCTCCTGAGTTAATTTATACCGCAGAAAAAATCCTCTATACTATAGACATAGAGGATTTATTATAAATTTATTTTATAATAACCTCGGTAGGATAATTAAGTTTAAAACCCCTACTGTCTACGGCGAATAAATTCCTATTTAATTTTTATTTTGCTATTAAGCTTTGATCTACTTTAACTCCAGGACCCATTGTTGATGTTAAAGTAATTGTTTTAATATAAACACCTTTAACAGTTGTAGGTTTGATACGAACGATTGTGTCAAAAATAGTTTTCAAATTTTCTGATAATTTCTCATTATCAAATGAAACTTTTCCAACAGGTACATGAACGTTACCAGCCTTATCAACACGGTATTCTACCTTGCCAGCTTTTATTTCAGCAACAGCTTTAGCTACATCAGTTGTAACTGTACCTGTTTTAGGGTTTGGCATCAACCCTTTAGGACCTAGGACACGTCCTAATTTTCCTAGCTGTGGCATCATGTCTGGCGTTGCAACAATTACATCAAAATCAAACCAACCTTGTTGGATTTTATTAATATAATCTACATCTCCGACATAATCTGCTCCGGCATCTTCTGCTTCCTTAGCTTTGTCGCCTTGAGCAATCACTAATACAGTACGTGTTTTACCAGTACCATGTGGTAACACTACTGCACCACGTAGGTTTTGATCTGCTTTACGTGGGTCTACCCCTAAACGGAAAGCAACTTCTACTGTAGCATCAAACTTAACATAACTAGTTTTTTTTACTAATTCTACAGCTTCTTCAGCAGTGTAAAGTTTGCTTCTATCAATTAGCTTCAAAACTTCAGTATGTTTTTTCCCAATCTTAGCCATCTTGGCACCTCCTAAAATGTGGTTAAACGGAATCTCCTCCCACAATTTAGGTTGCATAAATATTTAAAGTCTACAACCTAAAAGTAGATTAGTCTTCAACAACGATTCCCATGTTTCTAGCTGTTCCTTCTATAATTTTAGTTGCAGCTTCAATGTCATTTGCGTTTAAGTCAGGTAATTTAGTTTCTGCTATTTCGCGAACTTTATCACGAGTTATAGTAGCAACTTTTGTTTTCTTTGAATCTGATGAGCCACTAGTAATTCCTGCAGCCTTCTTCAATAAATCAGAAGCTGGTGGAGTTTTTGTAATAAATGTAAATGAACGATCATCATAAACAGAAATCACAACTGGAATAATGTTACCCATCATTTCACGTGTACGTTCATTGAATTCAGATACAAATTGAGCACTATTAACACCCGCTTGTCCTAATGCTGGACCTACTGGTGGAGCTTGAGTTGCTTTTCCAGCGTTCAATTGTAATTTAATAACTTTAGTTAATTGTTTAGCCACGTGACAACACCTCCTCTAGTCCGTGATGTGGTAAAATGGATTTTTATCCTCCCACGCAATTGAGCAATAAAGCACAATAAAAAGCATAGCTAAAAGGTCGCTAGCTATGCAATAATACCATTTTGCAAAAATTAAATCAAGTCTTTTTATGAAATTTCTTCAACTTGTGTAAATTCAACTTCAAGTTTCGTTTGTCTTCCAAAAATATCGACTAAAACTTTAAGAATCATTTTATCATAGTCTATCTCATCAACACTACCGACACGCCCTACAAACGGGCCAGTATTAATTTTGACTTGGTCACCAACTTTAACATTAATATCAACTTCTGTTCTGTGAAGTCCAAGTCTTTTTAAAATAGGATCAATTTCACCTGGATGCAAAGGTACTGGTTTTGCACCTTTACCACTCGAACCAATAAATCCAGTTACATTAGGTGTATTACGTACCACATACCATGATTCATCAGTTACTACCATTTCTATAAATACATACCCAGGAAAAATTTTTCGAACTTTTTCTTTCTTTACACCATTTTTCATTTCAACTTCTGTTTCTTCGGGAATAATCACTCTAAATATTTGATTTTCCATACCCATAGATGCAATTCTTCGTTCAAGATTATTTTTAACTGTGTTCTCAAGTCCTGAATAAGTTTGTACAACGTACCATAATTTCTCTTCCATTACGTAAACCTCCTACTAGTAAGAAGAACAAGCATTATAAATCAACATTAAAAATATTCTCTAGTAGTTTTGGTGCATAATTTATAACTATATCTAAAGCTAAAAATAATAAACTAAAAAAGACAATAAATGTAAATACCTTTGTGCTATAATCTTTCATTTCTTTTCCGCTTGGCCAATGAACTTTTTTCATTTCTCTTAGTGATTGAGTTATAATATTATTGAACGCTGTAATAACAGCTAAAATTGCTAACAATATTAAAGCACCTATTAATACACTCTTTGTTGCATCGCCTAATATAGGTAAGTTTGCTCTTAACACAAGATTCCCGTTTGTTAACAAAACTGCTAGTACAACTAAAATAATAGCTATAAGGAAAAAAAATGCAGACTCTATAGTAATCCCTTTTTTCTCACCAGTCTTATCAGTTCTTATTGAATGGGTTTCTAGAAACCCAAAGAACTTATCTAATTGTTTAGAAAATGCAATAAATAGAAAGAATATACCAAGAATTGAAGATGAAAGGGAAAGTATTAGTTTTGCTTGATCAGAGAATCCTCCTGTATATTCAATTTTAATTAAGTACCAATCTACTAATCCTGAAATTGTTGCAATTGCTAAGAAAACTCCTATAAATCCTAATAAACCCGCAACATATTTAATTATTCCATGTAATTTTTTTGAGTTATTTTCATTTTGAGTACTCATGTTAATTCCTCCTATTTAGTTTCTTTATGTAAGGTATGCTTATTACAATTCTTACAAAACTTTTTAATTTCTAAACGTTCATTCATAGTTAGCTTATTTTTATCTGTAGAATAGTTTCGTGAAAGGCATTCCGTACATACCAAGATAATTTTTGTTCTCATAAAGATTCTTCACCCATTTTATATAATCTAACGTAATATACTTTAACAAATAAATCCTTAAATGTCAATAGTTAGTTATGATTCAATTTTTGCTCAATTCTTTTTTTAACTTTAGCTATAATTACATAAACTTGTTTTTTTGAAATACTATGTTTTTCACTTATTTCAGAAACTGAGTACCCTTCAGTATATTGACTATATACATCTTTTTCTATTTCACTCAGTTTAATAAGGGTATTTTCAAAAATATATTCATAATATACCTTCGATAGCACATAATCTTCTATATTTTGATCTATATAACTTGTATTTTTTAATTCTATCAATGATTGGTAAGATTCAATCGAGTAACAATAATTATTAATCCTATTTTTCTTTCTGTTTTTAGTTCTTAAAAAAGATAATATTTGTCTATCGATACATAAAGAAGCGAAAGTTGTAAAACTTGCTCCTTTTTTTTTGTCATAAGCATCAATAGCTTTCAATAAACCTATTCGACCTTCTTGAAGAACATCATCATAGTCGTTATATTTTATATTATATTTTGATATTATAATCTTAATAATGTATTCATATTCATTAATTAACTGATTAAGAAGTTTTTCATCAGTTACTTGAAGCATTAACTAGACCTCCCTTTAGTAGTTACAAAGGGCAACGTTGATTCAACACTTCATATAGGATTACTGATGTTGCTACAGAGGCATTTAAAGATGTAATATGCCCTTTCATTGGTAATTTGACAAGGACATCGCAATTCTCTTTTACTAATCGACTTATTCCTTTGCCCTCACTACCAATTACTATAGCAATGGGTTCTTTTGCTTCCATTCGTCGGTAATCAACCGAGGTTTCCATGTCTGAACCTATTATCCATAAACCTTGTTTTTTCAATTCTTTAATAGTATTAGTTAAATTTGTTACTTTAGCAACTTTAACATAACTAATTGCTCCTGTAGATAATTTAGCAACCGTCGCATTCAAACTTACAGAGCGATTTTTAGGAATAATTACTCCATGTACACCACAACAATCTGCAGTTCTTAATATTGCACCTAGATTATGTGGGTCTTCAAGTCCATCAAGAATAACAATAAATGGTAGCTCATTCTTTTTTTTTGCTTCACTTAATATATCACTAACCTCATAATAATTAAAAGGTTTTATTTTTGCGACTATTCCTTGATGATTTCCTTTGGCTAACTCATCAAGAGATTTTCGATCTATAGTTTCATATTTAATTTTTGCTTTTTTTATTAATTCATTAAGGTTTGGCGTATTTTTTAAAACTTGTTCAGTTAAAAAGATTTCTTCAATATGATGACCAGATTTTAGCATTTCAATCACTGTGTTTTTACCATATATAAATTCTGACATTATATCACCAACTTTCTATTATTTTAATAGATGTCGTTATCAGAGTTTCTAATCTACTTTTTTTTTCTAAAAGATATAGGTATCCTATTAATGCCTCAAATGAAGTTGAATGCTTATAGGTTAAGACATCAACATTTTGTTTTTTATGATTGCTTTTAGCATTTCTTCCTCTTTTAACGATGTTTAGTTCTTCTGGAGTTAAAAGATCATTTTGAACCATATCATTTATTACCTTAGCTTGTGAAGCAGCAGAAACATATTTTGTCGCAAGATTGTGCAATTGATTTACTTTAGTTAAACCTTTATTTATTAAATAATGCCTTATTTGCATGTCATAATAAGAATCACCTATATAAGCTAATGCAACACCGTTCAACAATTTATAATCTACCATTTTTAAATATTAATACCTTTTTTAAGTAAAATTTCTCTAATTGCATCAGATGTCACAAAATCTTTGTTAGTTCTTGCTTCCTCACGTTTTTTTATTAATTGTTTTATTTCCTGATTCAGTTTAGGAACATCAAAATTTATGCCAAATATATTCAATAATAAATTAAAGGTATAATATAAACTTAGTAAATGATCTAATTCTTCACTTGTATAAACGCTTTTACGAATTATTTTATTAACTTCTTTTACTAAACTCATTAAAGTTGTAATTCCATTTGCGGTATTAAAATCATCATCCATTGCTTTGTTAAATTCTTCTATAATATTATTTGAAAAAGCATCTTTTATCCACTGGCTTCTTAAATGATTGTTTAAATCAAGCTTATATTGTAGTTGTTTGTAAGAACTTTCCAATTTTTCTAAATCATTTTTAATGTTTTCCACATTTTCAAATGTATAGTTAAGTGGTTGGCGATAATGAGTTGAAAGCATTAATAATCGTAACACTCGAAAATTGTAGCGAGATAGAAAATCCTTGATTTCAATAAAATTCCCTAAAGATTTACTCATTTTTTCATCATCAATCATTAGGCGTCCATTATGAACCCAATAATTAGCCAAATTTGTTTGACTAACAGCTTGAGATTGAGCAATTTCATTCTCATGATGTGGGAACTTTAAATCTGAGCCTCCACCATGAATGTCAATTAACTCACCTAATGTATCATTAATCATTGCTACACATTCAGTGTGCCAACCTGGTCTGCCTTTTCCCCAAGGTGAATCCCATTGAATCCCTACATCTGTTTTTTTCCATAATGTGAAATCTAAAGGGTTTCTTTTTTTATTATGATTTGTAATTCGGGAACCAATTTCAAGATTCTCTATTTTTTGGTTAGATAAATTACCATATGAGGTTATTTTAGTTACTGAAAAATAAACATCTCCATCAACCTCGTAAGCGTAACCTAGTTTTTCTAGTTTTTCTATGTATCCTATTATTTTCTGCATATAGTCAGTTACACATGGATTCATATCATAATCAACACAATTTAAATTTTTAGCATCATTTAAAAACGCTTTTTTAAACTGCTCAGATATAGTTTGTTCATCTACATTGTTTTCAATTGCAGACTTAATGATTTTATCATCAACATCAGTGATATTAGAGACATAAGTTACCTCGTATCCCCTGTGCTCTAAATACCTTTTAACAACATCAAAAAAGATAACAGGACGGGCATTTCCTATATGAATGTAGTTATAAACCGTTGGCCCACACACATACATCTTTACCTTATTTTGTTCAATTGTTTTGAACTCTTCTTTTTGGTTTGTTAAAGAATTATATATGTACATATATTCACCTCTTTTTTTATATAAAGCATGCTAATCTTATTTTGTGATAAAATACGACAAAATGCAAGAATTTTCATTTGCGCAAATATAAAAGCCGCATTAAGCGGCATTACACCGCAGAATTAAGCGGTTAATATGGATAATGTCTTATCCAGATTTTCAATTACCATTTCCTTACCTAATAATTCTAAGACTTTGGGAAGTTCTGGCCCATGAATTTTAGATGTTGTGGCAATACGAACGGGCATGTAAAGCATCTTACCTTTTACTTTCATTTCTTTACCAGTACTTTTAATTGCAGTTTGGATAAATTCTTCAGTAAATTCCGTAATGTTTTGCAAATTATTTTTGAAGGCCTCGATTGTTTCCCTAACACCATCTTGTGTAATTAAAGTTAGTTCTTCATCATCAATTCCAAACTCGCCTTCAAAAAACTCTTGATATAAAGGAACAATTTCAGCACCATAAGATAATCTATCATGAAATAATTCAATCAGCTTATTTATCCATTCCTCACTTCTTCCATCTATTATATGATATTTAGTTAAGTGCGGTCTACATAAGGCAACTAATTTTTCTATTGACAGTTCTTTGATATATCTATTATTAATATATGTTAATTTATTTTTATCAAAGGTTGCTGGTGATTTTGATAAGCGTTTTTCATCAAATTTTTCAATAATCTCTGATTTTGATAAAATTTCTTCTTCGCCTTCAGGACTCCAACCTAATAAAGAAATAAAATTGAATAATGCTTCAGGCAAATAGCCCATTTCTTCATATTGAGAAATAAAAGCCACATAATTAGGGTCACGTTTTGATAATTTTTTACCATCTTCTTTAACAATTAATGTCATATGTCCAAATGTTGGAGGTACCCATCCAAATGCCTCATACAAACCTATTTGCTTAGGAGTATTTGTTATATGTTCTTCTCCACGTAAGACATGGGTAATATCCATAAGATGATCATCAATAACAACAGCAAAGTTATATGTTGGTATTCCATTTCGTTTAACAATTACCCAATCACCTATATCATTTGATGAAAATGAAACTTCACCTTTGACAATATCATTAAAAGTATATGTCTTGTTTTCTGGCACTTTAAAACGAATTGTAAATTCAGCGGATTTTTCTAATTCACGGAGCTCCTCTGGAGTTCTTTTTAAACATCGACGTGAATAATGAATATGACTAGACTTTTCTTCAGTTAATCCTCCACGCTCAGCCAAAAGCTCTTCTTCAGTACAATAACATTTATATGCTAAACCTCTATCAACTAATTCTTGAGCATATTTTTTATATATATCTATCCGCTCTAGTTGACGATAGGGAGCATATTTCGGATTTACTTTATCAACGGACTCATCATAATCTATTCCTAACCATTTTAAGTGTTTTAATTGTGATTCCTCACCACCTAAAACATTTCTTGCAATATCTGTATCTTCAATACGAACTACAAAATCACCACCATGTTTTTTTGCGTACAAATAATTAAACAAGGCAGTTCTAGTATTTCCTATATGTAAATAACCTGTAGGGCTTGGTGCATATCTAACTCTAACTTTCATAGATTCCTCCTATTTAACTTTAATACAATTTGTACTTCCAATATTTTAACATAAATTAATAGAAAAAACATATTATATTCTTAATTTATTAAATGTTTATATTTATTATATAAATGTTCACTTAATTCAACTAAAATATCTATGCCCTCATCAATATAGTTCTCCTTTATAACGAATGCATTTTCTTTTAAATAATTAAAAATATATCCACTTGTATAGGGAATTAACATTCTCACTGTTCGATAATTTTTATACAATAATTTATTTATTTCATTAATTAAGTCATCAATATTTAATTTTTTAGCTGCAGAAATAAATACACCATCACCTACATTCAAACTATCAAATCGATCAATTTTGTTATATACATGAATAATTGGAATATTTTTTACACCAATTTCCAACAAGACTTTTTCTGTTACATTAAGTTGTCTTTGATAATTTTTATTTGAAATATCTACAACATGCAAAATTAAATCTGCCTCAGTAATCTCTTCCAAGGTAGAACGAAAGGCTTTAACAAGTTGATGAGGCAGTCTACTTACAAAACCAACTGTATCAGTCAAAAGAAACTTTTTATTATTCTCTAATATAATTTGTCTAGTTGTGGTTTCTAATGTCGCAAATAATAAATCAACTGCAATAACACTTTTATCGTCATTTTTAAATTTGCTAATATCTATTAAAGTGTTCATTAAAGTTGATTTACCTGAATTCGTATAACCTACTAATGCTACAATTGGCAAATTATTTTTAACTCTTCGTTTTCTTTGTGTTTTTCGGTTCTCAACCATTTCATTTAAATTATTTTCAAGTAATGAAACCTGTTTTTCAATTTTCCGTCTATCAAGTTCATATTTTGTCTCACCAGGTCCACGAGTCCCTAATCTTTCATTAAAATTACCACTTAATAAACTAATCCTTGGTAATAAATACTGTAACTGAGCTATTTGAACTTGTAAAATTGCTTCCCTTGTTTTAGCACGTCTTGCGAAGATATCTAATATTAATAGTGTACGATCAATTACTCTACACCCTACAATTTCCTGTATGTTTCTAGTTTGAGATGTTGATAACTCTTCGTTTAAAACAATAATTTCTATTTCATTATTTTCAACAAATCCCCTTATTTCTTCAACTTTCCCTTTTCCTAAATAGGTTGCAGAAGTAACTCCCCGCAATTTTTGCGTAATTTTTCCAATAACTTCTAACTCACAGCTTTCTGCTAAATTTCTTAATTCTTCCATTGAGTATATAAATTCTTCTTCATTATATAAAAAAGCTCCCACAAGTAAAGTTCTTTCAAATTTTTTATCATTTATATATTCCATAAAATCATCTCCATTTACTATTTATTATTATAACTAAAAATAAAAAGATTATCAAAATATATATTGATAATCTTTATGATTATTTATTGTTATAATCCGCATTTAAGTTGGACATTACAATTTGTACAAGTATTACATCCACCTATTTCTTCTACGGTGCCTTCTAAACAAATGGGACAGATATCGCCAATTTCTACACCAATATTTTTATTTGCTTTAGTTCTTGGTGGATTGATATCATTAGTTTTATGATGATGTTTAACTTCTAAAGTATCCTCTACTTCTAGACCAAATAAGCTTGCATCAATTTGTTTAATTTTGTTTTCTTCAGCCTTTAAGGTAAGGACTTGTGCATCTCGTGAACCATCAACATAAACAGTTCCGCCTTTTGCACCGCCAATATATAATCTCTCATAAACCTTTTCTACATCCGCAACACTAAATCCTCTCGGAGCATTGACTGTTTTTGAAATAGATGAATCTACCCAACGTTGAATAATACATTGTACATCAGCATGCTCTTCTGGAGTTAATTGCATCGCACTAACAAACTCAGATGGCAATGTGTCTTTAGTATATTGTGGATAATTTTTTAAATATTCATCAACAATTTTTGCGTTTACTTCAATGTATTTTCCTAAACGACCACTTCTAAAATAAGTAAAAGCAAAATAAGGCTCCAAACCAGTTGACACCCCAACCATTGTCCCTGTTGAACCAGTCGGTGCAATGGTCAAAAGATGAGAATTACGTATACCATATGTCAAAATTCCATCACGTATATAACGAGGCATTTTCTTAAGGTATCCGGACTGTACAAATAGGTCACGACTACCCTTCGTCTCTAAGAATGGGAAACTTCCCTTTTCTTTTGCTAAATCAATTGATGTTTCATATGCAGATGATGCAATAAATTCAAATAACTGGTCTACTAATTTGTTACCTGATTTACTGCCATAACGTTCTTTACACCAAATTAACAAATCGTGTAATCCCATAATTCCTAAGCCAATTCGTCTTTCGCCAATTGCTTGTTCTTTATTTTCATCTAAAAAGTATGGGGTGGAGTCAATTACATTATCTTGCATACGAATTCCTGTTTGAACAGTTTCGCGTAATTTTTCCCAATCAATTCTTCCTGAAACTTTATCTACCATATTAGCTAAATTAATGGCGGCTAAGTTACACACTGAATAAGGTGATAAAGGTTGCTCACCGCAAGGATTTGTTGCTACTACTTTCTGACCATAGCCCTTTGCGTTAGTCATTTCATTAGCATTGTCAATAAAAAAGATCCCTGGTTCTGCCGAATAAGTGGCACATATATTTATTAAGTTCCACATCTCACGAGCTTTAATTCGTTTATAAGTAGTAATTTTATATCCTAATGCTTCCCATTCACGAACATCACCGATTTCTTGCCATTTTTCATCATACGCAATTTTTTCTTCATCTGTATAATGATTGATATCTGGAAAACGAAGTTCAAAATAATCATCAGCTTCTACTTTTTCCATAAACTCTTTTGTAATTGTGACAGAAATATTAGCTCCAGATAAGAATTCTGGATTATTCACTTCATATTTACCACCATCGCGAACTAATTTTCTTGCTTTTTCAGTTATATCACTTGAAAATGGTGATGGCGTTGTATCTTCAGAAACCCTAACTATCGTAGAATACATATTATATTCTTCATCATTTAAAGGGACAAATTTCAGTTTTTCTTTTGCAAGTCTAATAATATCTTCATCTTGTAGATTTTCGATCAAAAATTGTAAAATTCTTGGATTCTGCATTTTAGATATAATAAATTCTAAAATATCAGGGTGCCAGTCACTTAACATAATCATTTGAGCTCCACGTCGTGAACCACCTTGTTCTACAAGGTGTGTTAAATTAGCTATATCATTCAACCAACTTACAGCTCCACTAGATTTACCTCCCACCCCTTTTGCTAGGGTACTTTTAGGACGCAATGTTGAACCATTTGTTCCAACGCCCCCACCACGGCTCATAATTTCCATAACTTTTTTACGATGATCACTTATTCCACCGCGAGAATCCTCAATAAATGGCATAACAAAACAATTAAAATAAGTTACTTGTGTTCCACTCCCCGCACCATATAGAACCCTTCCTGCAGGGACAAAGTTTAGATTTCTAAGTTCATTATAAAATTTTTCTGACCATTCTTTTCGTTTTTCTTCACTCTTTTCATTTTTTGCTAAATCTTTTGCAACTCGTTTTGCAATCTGTTCATAAAAAATTTCTAATGGTTTATCTATACTATCAAGTTTTCGTTTAACAATTCCTGTTTCAAATTCATCTTCAGCTAACGAACCACGAAATTCTTCTTCAATTAAAATTTCTGCAACCCCATCTTCATGATTAATGCTCATAACTTTACCTACACCACGAGCTGGAAATTTAGGATCTTCTTTTACTACAACTAGTACAATGTCCTCTTCTTTAAGAGATATTAAATTGATATCTTTTTGAGAGTAACGATCTAGCATAACTAGTCTTGAAACACCAGTATGTGTTGTAACCATAGAATCATCAATGGTATGTAGATGCTGAAAATGATGCAAAATATCTTCATTTAAATTTTTAATTTGTTTATCTTCATATTTTACCATGAAATATCCTCCCTCTTTAGAAATTATCTATAATGAATTATAAACTAATTACTTCTTGAAAACAACAGAAAATGACAAAATAACTTTTTGTAATATTCTAAATGGATATATATGTAAATTTATTTTATGAATTTCGCAATAATTTAAATCCATTATCATATACCTTTAATAGAAGGAAAGGTGAAGATAATGTATGATAAATTTTCTAGTCAGACAAAAGGCATTGTAGTAAGAAGTCATAAATATGCCCTTAAATATAATGAATATTCTGTAGGCACAGAATATCTATTATTATCTTTATTTAACGAACCAAACAGTAGTTGCCATATCCTTTTAAAAGAATTAAAAATTGAAGAACAAAATATAATTGATTCAATCAACAAAATTGATGTATTTCGAAAAAACATCCCTGGCTTGGTTATTTACACTCCAAAATTCCGCTTAATCTTAGAAAAATCTATTGATATTGCTAATGAAACTGATTCAGATTTAGTGTATGAAGAACATTTATTTTATAGTTTATTGCATACACCAGACTGTATTGCGTATAAGATATTAGAAATGTTGGAAATTGATATTAATGAGCTTATTTCAGAAATAATTGATGTAATGGGATGGAATGTTAAAAGAGATATGAAAAGCAAAGAATATTTAGAGAATTTTTCATTTGTTGAAAACATGACTCTATTAGTTAAAAAGAATAAACTTTTACCATTAATAGGTAGAGAAGTAATTATAAATAGAATAACAAATATTTTAAATAAAAGAAATAAACGCAATGCTATCTTAATCGGCAACGCAGGGGTAGGAAAAAGTGCTATTGTAGAAGGACTTGCTCAAAAATATTATAAAGAAAAAGTAAACAAACAAATAATTTCATTAAATATTACTTCACTTCTAGCAGGTACAAAATATCGCGGTGATTTTGAACAAAGGATAAAAGACTTTTTAAGTTCAGTTAAAAATCGTGATGATATTATTGTTTTTATTGATGAAATCCATAATATTATTAATGTTGGTAATGGTGACAGTAATTTAGATGTAGCTAATATTTTAAAGCCAAGTCTTGCTAGAGGAGAAATTGTTTGTATAGGAGCAACAACTATTGATGAATATTATCGACATATTGCTAATGACGCAGCTTTGTCTAGAAGATTTTTGCCAATTTTTGTTGATGAACCCACTTTAGATGAAACCATTAATATTTTATCAAACATTAAAGATTATTATGAAAATTTCCATCATATAACTATTCCTACTCCAATTATTTCTTATTTATGTGAACGTGTTGAAAAATCAATTATCAACAGATACTTTCCTGACAAAGCTATTGATGTTCTAGACGAGGCTTGTGCCTACACTAAAATACATAATTTAAAGGAATTGAATTTTGTTATAATTGATCACATTATTCAAACAATTAACAGCCAAGAAGCCAATGAACTTAGTAAACAAAAATTAAATAACTATCACTTTTTAAAAAAGTATTATTTGCGATACTATAGCAATATTAAGACCTCTTTTCAACCGATCGTTTCGATTTTATGTAAATATCAAAATGAGGAACAGCTTAATATTTTAGTAAATGATATTTCTTTAATATTTAATATCCGAAGTGAAGCAGTTAAAAAAATCAATCTGAATAATTTTCATGATGAACATAGTATAGCGAATTTAATTGGTTCTCCTCCCGGGTATGTAGGATTTGATAATCCTAATACTTTAACTAAATTTGTTCAAAAATATCCTCGTTCAATTATATTACTTCAAAATTTAGATCAATGCGCATTAAATATTACACAGCTTATAAAGGATATCTTAAATAGTGGTTATATTGAAGATTTAGCTAACAACAAAATATATTTTTCTAATACAATAATAATAGCCACTGAAAATTCGCAAAATAAGACCATCGGATTTTTAAATTTAGAAATTGAAAATCAATATAAAGGTGAGGTTAAATTTAACGAAATTATTAAATTAAATCATTTTATCGATAAAGATATCAGGATTAAAAAACAAGAAAATTTATTAAACAAATATATATTTTACTTTAAAAACAACGACATAGATGTCAAATTTGAAGATTATGATTACATAGTTAATAATATAGAAGAAAAGAAATACCACGAATTAGAAAATTTATTATACGAATGCCTTTTTAATGATAATAAAAAAACAATAGTAATTGACTATAATTTAGAAAAAGAAAGCTTTTTTATTAAGAAATAGTTTGTACAATAACATAGAATTATTATAAAAAATACGGTATAATTCTAATAAATAGTAAATTTTGGAGGTAGGAATGGCAAAAGTAAAGACCGTTTTTTACTGTAAAGAATGCGGTAACGAATCTTTAAAATGGGTTGGAAAATGCCCGGGTTGTGGTCAGTTTAATACAATGGTTGAAGAAATTAAGGAAACTAAAAAAAAATCCGAATTACAAAAATCGATTTCAACTGCAAATAAACCTCAAAAAATTAATGAATTAAAAATTGATAACACAATTAGAGTTATGACAACATATGATGAATTTAATCGTGTTTTGGGGGGAGGAATAGTACTTGGATCATTAGTGTTAATAGGTGGTGACCCTGGAATTGGTAAATCTACATTACTTTTGCAAATTTGTGCTAGTCTTGCAAAAAATACCACTGTTTTATATGTTAGTGGAGAAGAATCTGAACAACAAATTAAAAACCGTGCGGAAAGACTGAATATTATTTCTGATGATTTATATGTTTATTCCGAAAATAATTTAATAACTGTTACTAACCATATAGGACATCTAAATCCAGGTTTAATTATAATTGATTCAATTCAAACAATCTATTTGGATTATATCCAATCAGCACCTGGAAGTGTACCTCAAGTAAGAGAATGTACCTCCGCCTTAATGAAAATTGCTAAAACTAAGAATATACCTATTTTTATAGTTGGTCACGTAACCAAGGACGGAGCAATTGCTGGACCAAGAATTCTTGAACATATAGTTGATACAGTTTTATATTTTGAGGGTGAAAACTACAATACATTTAGAATTTTAAGAGCAGTTAAAAATCGATTTGGCTCAACAAATGAAATTGGTGTATTTGATATGAAAGAGGATGGTTTAGTTGAAGTTTTAAACCCATCTGGCATTTTTATTGAAGATAGATCTACTGGTTATTCTGGAACTTGTGTTGTTAGTAGCATTGAAGGTACAAGACCTGTTTTAATCGAAATTCAAGCATTGCTATCTCCTAGTTCATTTAATAATCCTAAGAGAATGGCAACAGGTGTTGATTACAATAAATTATCTTTGTTAATCGCTGTTTTAGAAAAAAGATTGGGTTATCTTGTACAAAACCAAGATGCTTATGTAAAAGTTACTGGCGGAGCAAAAGTAGTAGAGCCCGCTTGTGACTTAGCGATATTAATGAGTATTGTTTCAAGCTATAAAGATAAACCACTTAATCCAGATGATGTATTTATAGGTGAAGTAGGTTTAACTGGAGAAATAAGACGGATTTCAAGGGTTGAATCAAGATGTATTGAAGCTTATAAAATGGGTTTCAAAAGAGCATTTATACCAAAAAAAGATATTGGTAAATATCAATTTCCAAATAACTTTACCGTTATTGGTATTAACGATATTGAAGAAGCAATAACTTATGCATATAACTTAAATGCATTTTAATAATTAAGAGGTGTACTAATGAAAATCGAATTTGTTCCTATTGATTTCACAAACATAAATGATTGTGCAATCATAGCTAAATGGAGTAATGACCCCGAAATAAATTATTTAATTACTCCAAATTTCCATCAATTCCCACTTGCTAATTTTACACCTGAATATGTATCTCAATCAAATTTATTCGTAAAATATAAAAAATACGCATTTTTTATATTAGTTAATAATTATATTATTGGTGACATTAATATAATTGATAATCCTGACTTTCTCTATAAGCATAATAGCAATTCATGCTGGCTGGGCATAACAATTGGCGAGAAAAATTACCGAGGATTAGGAATTGGAAAACAAGCCATGATGTTTATTGAACAGTATGCAAGAACCTTAGGTTTCACACGTTTGGAGCTAGGTGTCTTTGAATTTAATAAAAAAGCTATTAAATTTTATAAAAATTTGGGCTACAACCAAATTGGTGTTGTCCCCAAATTTACATTTTATAATGGAAAATGGTATGATGATTTAAGATTCGAAAAATATTTATAGGAGGAAATAATGCTGTTAGTTGCTGATAAATGGAAACAATTTAAATTAATCGATGCTGGGGATAATGAAAAAATTGAACAATGGGGAAATTATATTTTAAGACGTCCTGACCCTCAAGCTATCTGGAACCGTCAGGACTTTTCTTATTGGGATAAATACGATGGTTTTTATGAAAGAAGCAATACAGGAGGAGGAATTTGGAAAATTAGGAAATTCCCTGAATCCTGGATAATCAACTATGGTGAATTAAAATTTTATATTAAGCCAACAGGATTTAAGCATACCGGTTTATTTCCTGAGCAATCTGTTAACTGGGATTTCATGATTCAAAAAATTAGAAACGCCCAAAGACCTATTAAGGTCCTTAATCTTTTTGCTTATACTGGTGGTGCTACAGTGGCTTGCGCTTATGCTGGTGCCGAAGTTTGTCATGTTGACAGCGCAAAAGGTGTAGTCGCTTGGGCAAAAGATAATATTAAATTATCTGGTTTAGAAGATAGAACTGTCCGCTTTATTGTAGATGATGTCATCAAGTTTGTTGAACGAGAGATTAGGCGAGGAAACTATTATGATGCAATAGTTATGGATCCCCCTGTTTTTGGTCGGGGAACAACTGGAGAGGTATGGAAAATTGAAGAGAAACTTGTTGACTTAATCAATTTGACTTTAAAAGTGTTAAGTGATAACCCATTGTTTTATATTATAAATAGTTATACTTCAGCATTCTCAAGTATTGTTTTGCACAACGTTATGAATACAACAATCAACAAAACTTTTCCAGGAAGTTTACAATCTGGTGAACTTGGACTTAAAACTCTGAAAACAGATTTAGTATTACCTTGTGGTATATATTCCAAATGGGAGACAAAACAATGAAATTAGATATCTTATATGAAGATAATCATATCATTGTTGTTAAAAAGTTAGTTGGAATTTTAAGCCAAGGGGATGCAACTGGTGATTTAGATATGCTAACCTTAATAAAAAGCTATCTAAAAGAAAAGTATCAAAAACCAGGAAATGTTTTTTTAGGTCTTGTTCATAGACTAGACAGAATGGTTGGAGGTATAATGGTATTTGCTAAAACTAGTAAAGGTGCATCTCGTTTAAGTGAACAAGTTAGAAATCATTTAATTCAAAAAAGTTATATTGCAGTTGTTCATGGATTAACTAAAGATACAGACACATTATGTGATTATTTAAAAAAAAATGAGAACAATAATATGAGCTATGTCGTTGAA
>NSKI01000039.1 GCA_003586005.1 Haloplasmatales bacterium 4B
TATAAACTAAAATATTGTAGTTATAATATAAGGGTGGACCACCTAGTGTCTATTAAGATATATTAGATATAGACTAGGGAAGAACTAGAATGGCTAAAGGTAAAAATTACAGTATATTATCGTTTTCGGGGTATCGTTTTTAATAATAGATCTTATTATTTTTTTTATAAAAAAATTAGTGAAAAAAATGAGCAAACGCGATTAAAGATGAAATTTCTAAGTAAAAAGAAAGTAAATGGTAACTATTTTTTATTAATATTTTTTGCTCTTTCTATTTTATCAGTTACGAAACTATTGAACAAATCTTTTTCCATTAATACTAAAACCTTTCATTACCTCCCATATCAAACTAGTTTGATATGGGTATTTTAATATATCGTTGGAAACTTTTTAATTGCACTATCTGACAATTTTTATAATAGATTATCATAAACAACATCATGATTAGATGATTCGCATCAACAGAGAATACATCTAATTGTACTTTTTTCATAGATACCACGGATTCAAAATTTCTTCAAGGAATTTGTATGGAGGTTTTTTATGGCGCATTAATAATGTGTGTGTTG
Source organism: Haloplasmatales bacterium 4B (assembly GCA_003586005.1). Taxonomy (GTDB): domain Bacteria; phylum Bacillota_I; class Bacilli_A; order Haloplasmatales; family Haloplasmataceae; genus NSKI01. The sequence continues at coordinate 570 of NSKI01000039.1, forward strand.
TAATTGAAAAGATTCTCCCTACCTCAGTGTATTTGCTTAACGTATCATAAGTATAATTTTAAAAAAATTAAAAATATACTTGACATCAACAACATTGAGTGTTAAACTTCAAATAAGTTATGCAAACGTTTGCATAAAATATATAATTAACATTGAATTACCTCTAAGATAATTTGATATGTATGACCTAAATTTATTTTAAATATAAAAACGATTGCATATAAATTAATTTATTGATAGAATACAGAAATTTGGTGATGATATATGGTTACTATAAAAGATGTTGCAAAAGCGGCCGGTGTGTCCAGTTCAACTGTCTCAAGAACAATAAATAATAGTCCTTCAATATCTTCGAAGACTAAAGAAAAGGTTATAAAAGAAATAAAAAGATTGAATTTTTCTCCAAACAGCATGGCAAAAGGTTTGATTAACAATAAATCATACACTGTCACATTACTTGTGGATGTTGATGATGAAAAATCCTTTCAAAATCCTTTTTTCTATGAAATAATGCATGGGATTGAAAGACTTGTTTACAAAAAAGAGTTTAGTTTAATTGTGGCTAACTTAAATACGACGATGAAAAAACAAAGCGTACTCGAATGGCTTGTCAAAGCGAAAAGGACTGAAGGAGTCATTTTGCCATCGTCAATCTTGAATTCAAAATTGGTTGATGAACTTAAAAAAGATGGAGTTCCATTTGTATCTATTGGAGAACCCACCAATCTAAAAGAATCAGTTAGCTGGGTTGATATCGACAACAAAAAAGGCACAGAAATGGCAACATATTCTTTATTAGACAAAGGGTATGAAAATATTGCTTTTCTTGGTCTTGACAAAACCAAATTGTTTAGTAAAAGACGATATGATGGTTATATGAACGCCATACTTGAGAGTAAACAAGAAGTAATTAATGTCGAATGTGGCAATTCAAAAGATGACGGATACCATAACATGAAAAAATTATTAAATGGACCCGTTATCCCCGATGCTGTTATTTGTGCGGACAACATAATAAGTATAGGAGTAATTAGAGCGATTCAAGAGGCTGGGTTATCAATTCCAGAAGACATAGGTATTATCAGTTTTGACAATCAGCAAATTGCTGAATTATCGTATCCAACGATTACCACTGTAAATGTTGATGTTTATGAATTAGGCTATCAATCAGCTAAGTTACTTTTTGAATTGATTGAAAATCCTCAAACAAGATATCAAGGTTTATTGATTTCAACTAAGATTGAAGAACGTGAATCGACGATTAAGAATAAATAATCAGGTTAGTACTAGTTAAACTAGTTGATTTGTGGAAACCTGAGATTTACAACAATTATTCATATGAATAACGATTTATTAACACATGTGAGAGGAGATTCGATAAATAACGATTCTTTATGTTATTTATCATATGAAATTATGAAGCAAATTTTGATAAGACATTTTGAAACAAGGGAATTTATATATCCCATCAGTAGAAATTCAGTAATAGTTAAGCTAGAATGCGTGGGTAAAAATAATTGTTCGGTTAACATCTTGTACTGGAAAAGATCTAAAGAACACGATGTAAAAAAAAGAACCCTAAATAATTTTAACCATAATGGCTCAAGCAATTATTACAGTACGGAATTAACGTTTGAGGAATCTGTTAGATATTTGAACTATTGCTTTGAGATAATAATTGGTCGGGAATCTTTATATTACTCACCATACGGATTATCAAAAGAATATCCTGTGAAGGTTTTTGAGTATCAAAGCACGAATGAAAATGATGTGTTTGAAATACCTAGTTGGACAAAGGGAATTGTCGGCTACCACATCTTTGTAGATAGATTTTTCAACGGAAATAAGGATAACGATCCCAAAAATGTCGAGAATTGGAATACTCCACCCAACCGAATTAATTTTTTTGGAGGGGATATTAGAGGTATTATTCAGAAAATCGATTACCTAAAAGATTTGGATGTGAAATTAATATGTTTAACTCCAATATTTTTGTCTCCATCAAATCACAAATATGATATTAGTAATTACTTTGAAATTGATCCATCATTTGGAACAATTGACGATTTAAAAGACTTAGTAAATCTTTGTCACAAAAATGAAATGAAAATCATTTTAGATGGAGTATTTAACCATATCGGATATTATTCTTTTCAATTTCAAGATGTAATCAATTTAGGACCGAAATCGAAATATTGGGATTGGTTCTATATTGAAGGTAACAAAATCCATACAGAAAACATCAATTATGAATGTGTGGGAGATTATAAATGGATGCCTAAATTAAGATATTCAAATGAAGAATTAAGAAAATATATACGATCAGTTGGGGAATATTGGATCAAAGAAACAGGTATTGATGGTTGGCGTCTTGATGTTGCAGATGAGGTTGACTTTACTTTTTGGCAGGAGTTTAGAAAATCGATTAAAAGACATAATAAAAATATGTTGCTAGTTGGAGAAACGTGGAGAGATGGTAGAGATTTGATTAATGGCGATCAAATGGATACAATCATGAATTACAAATTCAGAGATTGTGTTGTCGACTATCTTGCAAAAAATATCATTGACAAAGAAAAATTTAAAGAAAGAATAGAATACCTATTATTTCATTATCCTTATCAAGTACATCACATTCTTTACAACATGTTAGGTAGTCACGACACTACAAGGTTCTTAACAGTTTGTAACGGAGAATTAAACAGTTTTAAGATGGCCATTGCCTTTCAAATGACTTTTCCAGGTATGCCAGTTGTGTACTATGGAGACGAAATAGGCTTGGAAGGAGAAAGTGATCCCATCTGTAGAGCTACAATGAAATGGGAATCAATGAATGAGGATATTCTCACTTTCTACAAAAAAATGATTCAGATAAGAAATAATAATAAAGCACTCAAATATGGTGATTTTAAACATTTTGATGTTGATGAAAGAATATATGGATTTATTAGAGAATTCGAAGAAGAGACCATCATTGTTTTGTTTAACAATCGAATTAATGGTTTAAAAACAAATTTCTATGTTCCTAGTATAAAGAGCGAAGAACATAAAATTCAGATCCATATTGCTGCTAAAGCGTTTAGAATTATAAAAGTTACTAAAGTGGGAGGTGATATGAGAATTGAAATTGTTATCTAAAAAATGTATCTAAAATTGATTTATTAGTTTAAATGAAAATTATAAGGAGGAGAAAAAAATGAAAAGAAAAATTATTGCATTCACCCTATTTTTTACAATGATAATATTGATAGCAGGCTGTTCAAACAAAGAGTCAGAAAAAGTAACCATTGAATTTTGGCATAATTATTCTGCAAGTGATGGGCAAATAGAAGTGTTAGAAAATTTAATAGATGAATTTGAAGCTGATAACACTAATATAAAAGTCAATCAAGTTTATATGGAGTGGGGATCACTTAAAAGTAGTGTTGTGTTAGGGTCTTCAACTGGAATATTACCCGATGTCTTACGAGGTGATATTGCATTTGTTCCTCAATTCCAAAGTTTGAATGTGCTAGAACCTATGAGTAATTTTGATGATTATGACCTTCAAACTGAAAAGGTTCTTGCAGCACCAAATAGTTCAAATAAAATGGGAGATGATTTTTATGGAATCGCTGCCAACACGAATACTAAAATATTATTTTACAATAAAACATTATTAAACGATGCAAATGTTGATGTTCCTGAATCATTAGATGAATTATGGGATGCTGCATCAGAGTTAAGTAATCCACCGGTAGTTGGTATGGTAGAACCTTGGACAGGTATATGGAATATTGGTCCATATATTTGGAGCGAAGGGGGAGATGTATTGTCTCCAGATAATACGACTGCTGATGGTTATATTAATAGTCAAATAGTTATAGATGTTACCCAAAAACTTGCTGATTTATATGCAGCTAATGCTCTAGGTGGACCATCCATGGACCCAGGAGCTATAGGTGATACAGATGGATGGGCAGCTGGAACTTATGCACTTCAGCTAGATGGACCATGGAGAGAAAATGCGAACATTGCAGCTGGTGTTGACTATGGAGCTATTCCACTACCTCCAGGAAGTAATGGGTCAATCAGTGTATTAGGTGGAGAAAATTTCATGCAATTTAAAACATCTGATGAGGCTCATAAAAATGCATCTTGGGAATTTGTTAAATTTATGACGAGTAAACATGCACAAGTTGAAATGGCTAAGGTTGGACAAATGCCAGTAAATATTGAAGCTTTATCAGATTCAGAAGTGCTTGAAATAATGCCGTTATTACCAGTTTTTAAAGAAGCGTTATTAACAGCAAAAGCTAGACCTGTAATTTCACAATGGAGTGAAGTAGAAGATATTATAGCATCTAAAGTGGCGGAAGCAATTACTGGACAAAAAAGTGTCAAAGTAGCTCTTGATCAAGCAGCAGCAGAAATAGATGAATTGCTCTCTAATTAATAAAATTCAATAGATTACAAGAAAATGCGGATGATTTGTAAATTTAATTACAGACTACTGCTTTTTCTTGTTTTGAAGGAGAGAAGTTTGAAAATTACTAGCTTATCCTTTGATAATCTGTAGAACACAAAATGGACCCAATATCAAGATATGAGCATTAATGTTTGCTAATTTGTAATTAAATCGATTTGTTTTATTTCAAAAATATCTAATCCCAAACTGGTTTTGGTTATTTATATTATTTAGATCATAAGGATTCCAAATTTCACTAGATGAAAACATGTGATATATTGCAGTTAACATCATTCGTATGGCTTTTTTGTGACCATGACGCCTTTTAATAGATTCATACTTATGTTTATAATAACTATTTGAACAATCTCTAATTGAATTATTAATGCCTTTATATAAACACCAGCTTTTTAAAATGTTGGTAGTAATACAAGCTGAAAAAACTAAGTGTTCAGTATCTTGAAAAACACTCATATCAGTTCCTATTTCAGCAATAACCCAAATAATAGAGAATCGTTGAATACCAGGAACAAAAGAAGCAAGATTAACATATGTTTCAAAAGGTTCAACCATATTAATTAATTTTTGTTCAATGCGGTCTATATAGTTGTTTAATTAATCAATGTGGTAATAACAAATATCTAATTTGAATAATTGATCTGAATCAATGTTACCACTTTTGATAGATTCAATAACTTTATCAACTTTTTTCTTAAGAGATTAAAGATTATTACTTAAAACTCAAAATGAATACAAAATTTGGTACGCTAATTATGATGTCTTGTTTGTGACTGCTTAGGGCCGTACCGTCATGGAGGTATATATGAAAGGTTTTTTGAGAAATTCAATAAAAAAGTTCGATTGGAGAATGTTGGTAATATTTTTACCTGGTATGATGTATGTTTCTATATTTACTTTCTATCCAATTATTAAAATGATAGTAATGAGTTTTTACGATTGGAAAATAGGATTCCAACAAATATCTCCATTTGTTGGTTTAGATAATTATAAAACCGTATTCGCAGATCCAAGAGCAGGGATATCATTAGTAAACACAGTTGTTTATGCGGTTGTTACAGTACCGCTACAGATGGTTTTAGGTTTATTAATAGCTGTTTTAATTAATGGGATCACTAAATTTAGTGTTTCATTTAGACTTGCGTATTATTTGCCTGTAATTACATCGTGGGTTGTTGTAGCATTGCTTTTTAGATATATATTCAGCAATAATGGACTATTAAATTATTTTCTTTTAGACATATTAAAAATAGTTGATGAACCAGTGGGGTGGTTAAGTACAAGATGGTCTGCTATATTTGCCGCAATACTTCTTGGAATTTGGAAAGGAATTGGTTGGAATATGATTATTTTCCTTGCTGCTCTTCAAGCAGTACCAAAAGAATATTACGAGGCAGCTGATATTGATGGTGCAAATAGAAGACAAAAATTTTATAAAATTACTTTGCCAAGCATTAGGGGTTCTATAGTATTTGCCTTAATTATGTTGATAATAGGAGCATTTAATACGTATACTCCAATCGCTATTTTAACCGGTGGTAACCCCTCTCATCAAACAGAAGTAGTCTTGACTTGGATGTATTTTCAAACTTTTGGAGCTTTGAATATGGGATATTCAGCGGCGTTATCGGTTATTATTACAATGTTAATAACTATTATCACTATTATTGTGTTTAGCGTATCAGCAAGGGGAAAGGAGGCGTAGATATGGATAAAAAAAGAAAAAGTTTATCTTTGTATTTAAAACAAAAATACAAGATAGATTTGATGATGGTTATAAGGTATTTGTTGTTGTTTTTGGGCATTTTTATTACAGTCATTCCGATGTTTTATATGGTAATTTCATCGTTAAAAGAAAACAATAAAACTTTTTTGTATCCCCCAGTTTTATTTCCAAAATTAAAAGAAATTACCTTGTCCAATTATGCATATATTTTAGACTATGTAAACTTCTACAAATATTTATTTAATACAATTTTTGTTGCTGGAATGACAGTATTAATTTCAGGATTAATATCTTCTTTGTTGGCTTATTCGTTTGCAAGGTTAAAAATTCCAGGTAAGAAAATCTTATTTGGATGCATCATATCAATTATGTTGATACCAGGAATGGCAATGATTATTCCTCAGTTTGAATTGGCCGCACGGTTTGGATTGATTGATAATACTTGGGGTGTAATATTGTTTTATTCAGCCTGGGTGATACCTTTTTCTACATTTTTATTAAAGGGCTATATTGAAGATAACATTCCTAAAGAATTAGATGAATCTATATTTATTGATGGAGGTAGTGTGTTTTCTGTGTATAGGCACATTATAATACCAATGGCTTCACCCGCAATTGCTGCTGTCAGCATTTTGAATTTTTTGTTTCCTTTTGAAGAATTGGGATGGTCACAGGCTATTTTAAAATCTGACGGTATAAGAACCTTACCTGTTGCGATATCAATGTTTTTCCAAGCACATAATCGAACTGATTGGGGATATGTATTTGCAATGACAACGATGTCAATGATACCAGTAATTATATTTTATTTGATTTTGCAAAAACATTTTATATCAGGCTTAACATCAGGTTCTGTAAAAGGTTAAAACATAATGAAAATCTTTCGCAAGGAAAAGAAGAAGATGTAGTAAATACAATTATGAACGTCATTAACACACGATTTCAATAATAAAGAATAAAAGAGAGTAAAAAAGATTTAAACTTATAACTAGAAAAAATATATCAGATCTAGTTATTTATAAATTATTAAATTAGAAAAATGAAGATAAAATTAAAATAATCAGTATCTTGTTATAACAAACTTTTTTAACAAAATAGTAGATGTAAATCTTCCTCTGGAATTAAACGAACATTTCAAAAAATATCCAAGATTGAACTAAAAAAATTAAACAAATACAGTAAAATTGAAATGTTTATTGACTTATATCAAAATGACTATTTAGCTCCAATTATTGAAGATGAT
>NSKI01000040.1 GCA_003586005.1 Haloplasmatales bacterium 4B
AGTCGTTATTATAATCCTGAAATTAGTAGATTTATAAATGCGGATGGATTAATTGGTAAAACTGGAGATATATTAGGTCATAATTTATATAGTTATTGTCAGAATAATCCTGTTATGAGAACTGATAGTACAGGCATGTGGTTTGTCCTAGATGATATATTTACTGGTCCAGTGGATGAAATAATTGTTTTGGGTGGTATAGCCTGTGGAGTATTGTGGTTAGGTGCTAAACTAGGTATTCCTGGTGCGAGTGATGCATTAGACACTGTTGGCGGTTGGGTTGATAGTGCGGTTCAAACAATTGATAGTGGTATCCAAAAAATAAAAGATAATGCTAAGCAGGAAATAAAAGCATTAATAGCAGTTACTGCTTTAGAATTAAAAAAAGAAAATGCTGGTACCTATGCTATACAATTCAGTGATGAAAAATATTATGTCGGTAAGGGTTCTCATTTTAGAATGATTGCATCTGCCATTCGTGAATCTGTTCTTCATCCTGGTTCTTTACCAGTGAGATTTCGTTATCAAAGAGCTACATCTGACAGAGAAGCCTTTAAGACTGAATATATGTGGATGGTTGACTATGGCTATGTTAATCCAAAAACAAGAGTAAGAAGATTATATAATAGAATTTGGAGTCCTGGAAGAAAGTATTTTTATGAAGACGAAGGACATTTATATGGTAATGATCATTTTTAAAAAAAGAAAGGATTTTATTAATGGATAATTCACTAAATCTTTATTTAGAAAAAGATGGCTTTTTATTTGATTCAATTTTTGATTATAAAGGAGCATTATTGAATAAAGAAGCTATTTATGTAATTGATAATGATACTAATAAATATATTGAATATATAAATAAAAAAAATATCAATAAAGTTATAATTGATATTGGTAAAAGTAATATTGAATCTTTAAATTTTCTATTTGAAATTCCACATATAAAATATTTATATATAGTAGGTGACATAGATTATTCTCCTCTTTATCAACTTAAAAAACTAAAATATTTAGGTATATCAGGTTCAAATGAAATTTATGTTAATAAAATCGAAGGATTAGAATCATTTACTACCGCTTATCCTAATAATGCAAAAGGTATTGATGAAGCTAAGTCATTAAAATCTTTAGAATTAGTTGGGTTTTATTCGACGGGTAATTTTAAAAATCTAAATATCTTAAAAAACTTAAATAACATAGATACACTTTTATTAGGTAATATAAACATTACTACTTTAGAGGGGATTGAAAATTTAAAAAACTTAAAAGTGATAATACTTGAAGATATGAAAAAACTTGAAACCATTGAACACTTAAGTTTTTTAGGTAGCAATTTAAAAAGTTTACGAATTGAAAATTGCAATAAAATTAAAGATTTCGATTCTATTAAAGATTTAAGTGAACTTGTATTTTTGTGCATAGACCGTGTTAAATTAGTACCTAATTTAGAATTTATTTCTAATTTAAAGAATTTGAAATCTTTTGTCTCTGATAGTTCAAATGTTATTGATGGTAATTTGACACCTTTAATATATTTAGAACATGTAGTAATATACCCTATTAGAAAACATTACTTTATAGTTAAACAAAATGAAAATAAAAAAGCAAAAGATTGTGATTTTCAGTATGGAGAACGTAAAATGGGAGATGAGGAGATAGAACTATGGAGAAGAATAGCTTATTAGAAATTAGAAAGAAATTGGATATCTTAAAAAGTCAATGTAAACCCACTGATATTTGGCAAACTTATTTAGACGAAGATGATGATATGGGACTTTTCTACACACAGGAAAGTATAAATGCAGTCTCTAATACCTTAAATCAATTTGTTCAAGCATTAATAAATATGGATGGCTATAATGATAGTAAATCTGTTAAAGAATTAATTCATAAATTAATTATTGAATTAAATAATATTAGTCATAAATATGAAGGCGTGATTGAGACAAATGAAAGAGAAGAATTAGTAGATTTTATACACTCCGTATTAGATACTATAGAATATGATTATATTGGTGATATTACAGAACAATGGCGTGAATGGTAAGGTTCAATTAGAAAAAAATTGGTACATCGCTTACTTACTCAGTTGGTTTTGTTGAAAACTATAATGGACAAAATTCGTACGGTGGACCATTCCTTGATGCATCTGGAGGATTTTTTATAGGTTATGATTACTGTTATGACCCTAGAGAAGAAAACAAAGATGAACAAGTTAGAGTTAAGTCGTTAACATTTGGGATTGGTGCTAGTTATTATACAGGATATGACTATTATGAATCTGTATTTTATTATGATTGGAGTAAAAAGTAATGGTTTTTGATTATAATCAATATTATACAACGACGTTGATTCATTCTATTATTAAAATAAGTATAGTTGTTGTTCTAATAGTTATTTTTATCATAGTACATGGTATTTTCTCTAAGCAAAAAGGTTCTATTTTTGCATATTTAATCATACTTTATATTTGTTTTTCATTAATTATTTCTGCTATAGGAAATTTAAAGTATGGAATACATTTAATACAAGAGAACGAAAAAGACTATATTTCAATAATTGGAGAAATTCAAAATATAGAACGTGTAAAGCATTCCTCACGATATTACTATGAGGGTGAAGCAGTAGGAGATGCTAGTATTGTTACAATTAATGGAGAAAAATTATACTTCATGACAATTGGTGATTTAGAGATTGGTGACTATATAGAAGTAGAATATTTACCAAAAAGTACTTTTGTATTAAAAGTAGAACTTTTTACAGGATTCTAATTAATTAAATTGACTTTGAAGCAAATAACAAAGATTTATCCTTATCTTTAGAAAATCCTCAGGAATGTGTAAAAGCGGCTTAAAACAAGGCTTTTACCAATTAATCCTGAGGATTTCATTATAATTATTGCATATAAGAATTTTGTTTATTAACTTATTAAAAGAGAGGTTTATTTCAAAGTTTCTAAATTTACATAAAATAGTTGATAATTTAACTTAATAGTTTTTATAGGAAACTAGAATTATGATGCAAAACTGATAGGTAAATAAAATTAATAAAAAAAATAATTAAAAGGATAATGTAAAATATGAGGATTTTAAAGTTTCAACTGATAATATTTATTACACTTATGATGTTGATGGAACTTTAATCAGTATGAATTATAATGGAGAAGAATATTTTTATTTACGTAATTTACAACAAGATATAATTGCATTAATTGATATATCTGGTACAATAAAAGTAAATTACGAATATGATGCATGGGGAAACATCATAAATATTACTGACAATTCAGGAACAAATTTAGGTGAAATAAATCCATATCGATATCGAGGATATCGATATGATGAAGAGACAGGCTGGTACTACCTGAACAGTCGTTATTATAATCCTGAAATTAGTAGATTTATAAATGCGGATGGATTAATTGGTAAAACTGGAGATATATTAGGCCATAATTTATATAGTTATTGTCAGAATAGTCCAGTGATGATGGTTGACCCTAGTGGGTATTGGCCTAAATGGCTAAAAGCAACAATAACTGTAGCTGCTGTAGTAGGGGTAGTTGCATTAGCAGTAGGAGTCTCAGTTGCAACAGGAGGTGCTGGATCAGTAGCTGCCACAATAGCCATAACTTATGCAATTAATACAATAGCTAATATGACAACAGTTGGAGTAGCTCAGTATCATAAAAGTAAGGCTGACGGAGATACTGGTGGAGAAATATATGATGACGTTGTTGACGCAGTCTTTTCTACGACTGACGATATACTATTACAGAACGCTGGAATGAAAACTGCTATGCCAGCGTTAACAAATACTAAAACAACTGGAGTTACAGCTTTATTTAGTAGTACTTACAAAATGGATGTTGCACTAAATGGTAAAAGTTTCGGACAATTAGCATTAACATCAGTAAAAAATAATTTAACAAGTAAACCATTACAATCGTCATCTACATTATCACGAGCTGGATTTTATTTTGCTTATACTTCAAGTGCATATAATGTATCTAAAACTGTAAGATCATTTTTTGACGAAGATTATTCTTATGATCAAGCTCAAAAATTAGGTTGGGATCCACGATGAAATGAGGTGTTAAGTTTGGCTAATTTAATTTACTATATTTTACCTTTGAGTATAGTGTTTTTATGTACTTACTTAATTAGTAAAAATAAAAATATTAAGGTCTTCACAATTAAAAATTTAATAGTAGCAAGTATATTAGTGTGGACTATTTTAGAAGTGAAAAGTTATTCTCATAAATATATTGATTATTTATATTATTCCTTTATATTTTACGTGATAATTAATTATCTTTTGTCTTTCTCCCAAGAAATATTCTATATTATGATAAGCATGGCTAAACGTAAGATCTATTTTCTATTTATTGCTGTTGATATTATACTTTTATCTTTAACTATATTATATTACAACATTAATTTAACAGGAGTATTTGATGAAATGGATAAGTATATTAATTTAGTTATAATAGTTGTATTATGTGTATCTTTAGGAATTAAAGAAAAATATGAAAACGATGATAAGTTCGGGCAGTTTTTTTCTAAATCAAAACAAATTACTAATGAATATAATATTATTAAAATAAGTAATAACTTAAATCTAATAAAACATATTTTAGCTATTACAATATGTTCGGCAATTTTTATTTCTATTGTATTTACAAAATCAATATTTATATATTATTCTGGAATTATAGTTAATTATGTTATGATTTTCTATTTAAACTCATTTAATTATGAAATGTATTTATTCAATGATAAGATAAAATTTATTATTAAAGAGAATCAGGAGTATATAGAAAAGATTATAATTTCTTAATATAAGAATAGAAAAACTATTCTATAAATTTATATTAAAATTGTAATTACTTTTTTGATTTGATCTATTTCAGTCAACTTGACTGCACAAAAAAATTAAATATTTTGTAAGCGTAAAAACCAGCACACATTTTAATTAATTTAGTGATATGAGATAATCCTCTTAAATAAAAATATTTAGGAGGATTTTTTACATGACAGAAAAAGAGAAAAACAGATTATTATGGAAGGAACGTGTTAAACAATTTAGAGAGAGCGATTAACACAAGGCTTTATTGATACGAGATATAATCTAATTAATAATCAGTCCTTTGAATTTGATGATTCATGGAATGGATTAGATCCAAAATCAGGAATAAGTATCATTAGTAATGTTGATTTGATTGAAAATGATATCTATGATAATGTTTTAGGTAATAATGTAGTTAGAATTAGAGGAGGAGATGGGGTAAAAACCATCACTCAAATAATTGATGTTAATCAGAATTTTAGTAGCCTTATAATAGGCGGGTGGGCTAAGACAAAGCTAATTAATTATAAAGAAAGTCTAAAAGTGCAAGTTAAATTTTCTTTTGCGGACTCTAGTGAACCTGTTACATATGTATTAGAATTTAATAATGATATAGAGAACTGGCAGTATATGACAGATTTTATTGAACTAGAAAATGAAACTTTGGTAACACAAATTGAAGTAAGTATTGTACTAGACGCTGTAAATGATGTTTATCTTGATGGTATACAATTATATGTTGATACATTTGGGACTAAATATAATGTTTCAAGTGATGGGAATATTAATTCTACAGTTGATGCATTAGGTAAAGAAACCCAGTATGAATATTTAGGTAATGATATCATCGCTATAAACCCAATAGGAGATAATGGCGGTGTAGAAAATGAAACTAATATTTCCTATAATAGTAATAGACAAATTGCATCTTTAAAAAATAATTCCAAAATTACCTTTACATATGATTCAAATGGAAATGTGTTAAGCACAAGAATTGGGGAAACAGATAGCTATTATACGACTACGTATAAAAAGGTTTGTGATGAATATGGATGCACATTGATACCAATTAGAACTTTACATACAATTTATGATTATTTTGAAAATAAAACTTCATATTCAAGTTATAGTCAGTATGTAGATAAAGAAACTGATGAGTTTAATGAATCTGTAGATTATGATTTTGATACAGTAACAGGTTTATTAGAAGCACTAAGAGATCAAAAGGGTCAAGAAACAAGTTTTATATATGATGATTTAGGTAGGCTAACATCTGTTACTGAAGATGATAGTGAAAACAGTTATATCTATGTGGATGGAAGATTAGATACAATTACAATTAATGGGTATTCTTATAAATTTGTTTATGATGATTTAGGTAGAATAATTGAAGTAAGGGTAGCTAACCAAACCTTAATGGAATATGTTTATACTGAAGAAATTATAAATGGTACTACGTATTATAAGAATCAATTATTAGAACAAATTTATGGTAATGGAGATAAAATAAAATTTGAATATGATGATGAAGATCGAATCACAAAGATATTCTTTAATAATACTCTTCGATTTGAATATAAGTATGATTCAAGTAATTTACTAGCACAATTAGTTGATAATGTGAATGGGAAAATATATTTTTATAATTACGATTCACTCGGTCGATTAATAAGTGTAAGTGATGAAGATGAAAATAAAGTAAGTTATGCTTATGATGAGCTTCATGGTGATGTGAATAAGTTTACAACAATAATTGATGGACAAATAAGAGAAACAAATTATTTTAATGATTATTTAAATGGTGTTTATGATAAAACGCAATATAACGTAGATGGAAATGAAATAACAAAACAATATAATTATGATCTATATTTATTACAACGTTTATCAGGGTTTACAATAAATGTTGGAACAACAGAAATTTTTGAAGAAACGTATTATTACGATGATAATGAGGTTGTTAATGGCTATAGCACATATAGAATAGATTCAATTAAACTAGGAAAAGGAACTACAGTTCATAAAGAAATTTATTATACATATGATGAAATTGGCAATATAACTTCAATCACAGAAAAAAACAGTAGTGGAACAGTAATAGCAAGTTATTCATATATTTATGATAGTTTAAATCAGTTAATACGTGAAAATATTAAAACCTTAAATGAAGAAGTTACGTATACATATGAATATGATAGTAATGGAAATATGCTTTTTAAGAAAGAGTATACTTACACAACAGGAACTTTAGGAACACCAATAAATATAACGGAATATGTTTATAACAGTACTGGTTGGAAAGATCAGTTAAAAGAAATTAAATTAAATGGAGATATAATCGCAAGTTACACTTATGATGGATTGGGTAATCCATTAAATGATGGTAAATATATTTATGAGTGGGAAGGTAGACAGTTAGTTAAATTAACAAATCAATCAACTGGAGAAATAATTGATTATCGATATAATGATGCAGGATATAGAACTTATAAAAAAGTTTCAACAGATGTTAATAATTATGATGAATACTTCTATTATTTAGAAGGCGATAAAGTCATAAATGAACAAGTAATGCATTATGTTAATAATGTATTAGTGTCAACTGATAATCTTTATTACACTTATGATGTTGATGGAACTTTAATCAGTATGAATTATAATGGAGAAGAATATTTTTATATGCGTAATTTACAACAAGATATAATTGCATTAAT
>NSKI01000041.1 GCA_003586005.1 Haloplasmatales bacterium 4B
AATGATTCAATAAAGTAATTGATTGAATATTGAAAAATGGGGTTTTCTTCGAAAATCCTTTTAAGTGTGCTCGTAAATAAGCATTTTTTTATTAACATCAATATTTTAAAAAATAAAAAGGAGCTGTATCACTCCATAGTTTCAAAAAACTATTTTTTTACAGCCCCTTTTTTAGTGGAAATAGGAATTTTTTATTCAATATTCTTAAAATTTATTCTTTTTAAGTCTTTTATTGAAGGTCCATCAATATATTTACCTTTAAATGTAAAACGTGAACCATGGCAAGGGCAATCATAAGTTCTTTCATCTTGGTTAAATTGTAAAATACATTTTAAATGTGGACAAGTAACATCAACCACATAAATTTGTTCATTATCATCTTTATAAGCACCATATTTTTTACCGTTATGTGAAAATACTTTACCTTCACCAATTTCTAAATTTAATTTTTTTGGGGCACTTTTTAATCTTCCAGTAATTAGTGTTTTTGCACTACTTAAATTATAATGGTAAAATTGATAAGATAATTTATCACTTAATCTAATCGGATCATATAAATCAATGTAATCATTTTTCTTGTTATTGATAATATCTTTTAAAACCATCGCAGCTACATGACTTTGGGTCATCCCCCATTTTTTATAACCAGTAGCAATATATACATTTTGATATTTATTGTTAATTCTTCCTATATAAGGCAATTTATCAAAAGTATAAAAATCTTGAGTCATCCATTCATGCATTTTTTTTGTTGCGTTAAAATTATCTTTTGCAAATTTGTAGATTATTTCAAAGTAATCTTCTTTTTTAAAATGACCTGTCTGGTGGTTTTCGCCACCTACGATTAAAATATCTTCACCATCGAATTTTTGATTTCTCATCGTCCGTGAAGGTTTTTCGACATTTAGATACAGGCCATTAGGAAGTTTTATTTCATTTTTAACTGATATTAAATATGTTGATGATGGTTTTAATTTTGCAAAATAAAAATTTAATAAATCATGACATGGAAAGTGTGATGCTACAATTACATGTCGAGATTTTACTTTCTTGCCATTTTCTAAATGAGTATGACAAAAGTTATTGTCTTCTTTAATATCAATTACTTTTGTATCCTCAAAAATATAGCTGTCATCATTTTTTTCAAATTCCTCTAATAATTTTTGACAATATTTTAAAACATGGAACTGACCCTGATTTTTAAAACCTATAGCAGTTTTAACTTGAAAAGGCAACCCTAAATCATCTGTTATAAAAGCATCAATTCCTAATTTTTCAGCTGCTCTAAATTCTTTTTCAATATTATTTATATACATATCTTTTTGGGTATATACAAAAGCTGGTTTTGTTTCATAATCACATTCAATTTGATATTCATTTATCATTGATTTAATTAGTTCAATTGCTTTTTCATTGGAGTTTTTATATAATTGAGCTTTATTTATGCCATGCTTTGAAATTAATTTATCATATACAAGTCCATGTTGAATAGTTACTTTTGCGGTTGTATTGCCTGTTGTACTATGAAAAAAGCGATTACTTTCAATAATCCCAACTTTATAACCTTCTTCAATAAGTAATAGAGCACTTGTTATACCGGTTATTCCACCACCTATAACTAAAATATCAACTTCTAAATCGCTTTCTACTTTAGGATAATGTTTTTTAATCGGAATATCTAACCATAGTGACTTATTCATAAAAATTCCTCCTTATGCTAGAATTAGTTTTGACATTTTAAATGAAATTATAAGTCTTGATGTTTAAATGACACAATTTTAGTTTCATTTTTATTTTTAATAAAAGTTATAATGTCTTCACCATATGATGGGTTATGAGTCCCAGCAAATGTTTGAACAATTACTTTAATTCGGTAACTATCTTTTTCTTTAGTTAATTCTAGGATACCAGCAAACATATATTGTCTAAATTCACCATAGTAATTTTTTATTGCCGTGGAAATGGGGTTTGTTAGTTCGTCTATTATATATAAATGGATAAATAAATCATTGAAAAGATAATTTGGTAAGGGGTTATTATTAAAATTAATAGTTGAAAGGGTTAAATATTTTAAATTTCTAAGTGTTGATATATCGGTAATTTTATTACCAGATATATCAATGTTTCGTAAATTTTGACTATTAGCTAATACCTTAACATCGCTTATCATATTTTTACTTAAATTTAAATTAGTTAGTTTTGATAATTTAACTAATGGTTCAATATTTTTAATCTTGTTATTTTTTAGTGATAATGATTTTAAATTAATTAAATTTGATAATGGAGTTATATCAGTTATAAGATTATCATTTAGCGACAAAGAGCTTACTTTAGTTAATTTCTCTAACCCCCTTAAGCTAGATATTTTATTATCTCCTAAAAGAAGTTGTTGTAAATTTGATAAATACTTGAGCTTTTTTACAGACGATAATTTGTTTCCATTTAAATATAAATATATTAATTTGTTTAAATGAGAAAGTGGCTTGATATCATTAATGTTATTTTCAGCAAGTTGAACAGATAATAAATTACTTAAAGTAGATAAAGCATCAATTTTCTGGATTTTATTTTTACCTAAAGAAAGTTTTATTAGTTTAATTAAATTTCCAACGGGATTGATATCTTTTACTTTGTTACCATATAGATCAAGGTTTATTAGCTCGGTAAGGTTTTTTAAAGGTGTAATGTCAAAAATATTATTAAATGCTAAGTCAAGTGCTTTTAACTGTGTAAGTTTTTCAAGTGGTTGAATATTATTAATATTATTTTTCTCTAAACCTAATAATATTAAGTTATCTAAAGTTTCTAAACTCTTGAGACTACTTATCTGATTATAATTTAACTCTAAATGAGTTAATTTTTTTAAATTATCTAGATACTCTAAATTATTTATTTTATTATGACTTAGATCTAATTTTATTAAATTATCCATAAATTGAATACCATAAATATCTTTTATTTGTTGATGGTTAATGGTCAATTCAGTAATTCTATTTACATCTTTATAAAAAATATTACCATGGGGCTTATTAATTTTTTTTCTAATTGCCTTTTCAAACTGTTCGTCATTAAAATCGATGTGATTAATATCAATATTTGCTAAAACATTTAGTTTAAAAATTACTAAAAAAATGAGTATAAAAAATAAACAAATCTTTTTTTTCATAATTTCCACCTTTTCTTTTATTTTTTGTAGGTTAAATTATTTCATACAGATATATGAAATATAAAAAACACAATTACATAATGTAATTGTGTAAAAAAAGATGTTAAATTTTTAAATTAAATATAATCATTAAAACTTGGTCTTAAAATAGATAGAACTTTATTTTTATACTCTAATAAAGTAATCCCACAATTTACTAAATTAATTTTAAAATCATATTTTTCTGGTTCTAGCGCTGCTAAAACACCTTTAATTGAATGGGAGTGACAGACAATAACAATATTTTTTTCAGGATGTTTTTGACAGACGTTAATGATTCCATTAATCATTCTGGCACTTATTACTTTGCTGTCTTCTAAACCAACTATTTTTTCTTGATGTACTAGGTTAATATAATGGTCGATTTCTTTTCCATCAGCGTCGCCAAAGTTCCTTTCAATAAAGGCTTCATCTATTAAAATTTCATTATTATAATGAATTTCCTCAGCAATAATTTGTGATGTAACTTTAGCTCTAACTAAAGGAGATGAAATCATTAAATCAACTCGTTTATTCTTAAAATATTCAGCAGTTTTTAAGGCTTGTAGTTTTCCGTTTTCATTTAATGGAATATCTATTCTTCCTTGGATAATTCTATTTTTATTATAATCTGTTTCACCATGCCTAACTAATGCAATCTTTGACATCTTTTTACCTCCGATAAATGTTGCATTAATATTATATCATATAGTTTTATGTTTTTGAGGAAACATGATATAATAATAACGTATTCATTTACAAAGGAGATGTAATAACAATGAGAATGGTAGATCTAATTATTAAGAAAAGGAATAAGGAGTCATTAACAGAGTCAGAAATTAACTGGATTATTAATGGATATACTGAAGGTAAAATTCCAGATTATCAAGTTGCTAGTTTAGCGATGGCTATTTGTTTTCAAGATATGAATGTTGATGAAAGATTTTACTTAACAAACGCTATTGTAAATAGTGGAGATGCAATTGATCTTTCAAATATAACAGGGAAAACAGTTGATAAACATTCCACAGGTGGTGTGGGTGATAAGACAACACTTGCCTTAGGTCCTCTTGTAGCAAGCTGTAATGTAAAGTTAGCTAAGATGAGCGGAAGAGGCTTAGGTCACACTGGTGGGACATTAGATAAATTAGAATCAATACCAGGCTTTAATATTGAATTAAGTGAAGATGATTTTATTAAACAAGTTAATGATATTGGAATAGCAGTTATCAGCCAAACAAAAGAAATATGTCCTGCTGACAAAAAATTATATGCTCTTCGTGATGTAACAGGAACTGTTGAATCGATACCTTTAATTGCTGCATCAGTAATGAGTAAAAAAATCGCATCAGGTGCTGAAACAATAGTTTTAGATGTTAAAGTTGGTTCAGGTGCATTTATGAAGGATTTAGAAGGAGCTAAGGAACTAGCAAACGCCATGGTTAAAATCGGCAAAAAATTTAACCGCAATATATCAGCTTTAATCACTAACATGGAAGAGCCATTAGGGGAAGCTGTTGGAAATAGTTTAGAAGTAATTGAAGCGATTGAAACATTAAAAGGTAATGGTCCGAGAGAATTTGAAGACTTAGTTCTAAATTTAGGGGCCCATATCTTAGTTAATGCTGGTGTTGCTGAATCTATTGATACAGCTATTGGAATTTTAAAAACACAGATTGATAATCATGAAGCACTTAATAAATTTAAAGAATTCATTAAAGCTCAGGGTGGAAATGAATTAGTTGTAAATAATTATGACTTACTTCCTAAAGCTAAATATGTATATGAAGTAAAAGCAAATAAAACTGGATATATAAAAGCAATTAACGCTACTGCAGTAGGAAATTATGCCATGATGTTAGGCGCTGGACGTGAAACAAAAGATTCAGTTATTGATTTAGCTGTAGGGTTAAAGATAAAGAAAAAAATAGCCGACTATATTAACGAAGATTCAATCATTGGTGAAATTCATAGTAATTTTGAACTTGATGAAATTAAAATTGAACAATTTAGACAACTATTTCAAACAAGTGACGAAAAAGTTATAAAAACACCGTTAATTTTAGGAGTTGTTAAATAATTAATAGTATTTTTGTATAAATGCTAAAATAATGTCTTTTTATAGTTATATAAATAAATATTTTTCATATTAATTTATAGAGGTGTATTTTATGAAAAAGAAATATTTGTTTATATTTTCATTAATTATGATGATGTTTTTAATAGCTTTTGTTAGAGAAGATTATGCAAAAGCACAAACACAATCTAATTTTTTAAAAAATGCAAAATCAGCAATCTTAATAGAATTAAATACCGGTGAAATACTCTATGAGAAAAATATTGAAGAAAAACGTTCTCCAGCTAGTATGACAAAAATTTTATCAATTCATTTAGTTTTAGAAGCAATTGATAAAGGTCAGATTAATTGGAATGATGTTGTAACGGTTTCTGAACATGCGGCAGGATATGGTGGTTCACAAGTTTGGTTGGAACCAGGTGAACAGATGTCAGTTGAAGATTTATTTAAATGTATGGTGATAGCTAGTGCTAATGATGCTACTGTTGCTTTAGCAGAGGTAGTTGCCGGTAGTGAGGAATTATTTGTTGAACGGATGAATGAGAGGGTAAAAGAATTAGGTTTAGTTAATACTGTTTTTATGGACCCTACTGGACTAACCGGCTTAGAAGATGGACATTATACAACAGCATATGACATTGCTATGCTTGCAAAAGCATTACTAATGGATTATGAAGAGGTTACTTTAAAATATTCAAGTATTTATGAAGATTACATAAGACAAGATACAAATAATCGATTTTGGTTAGTTAATACTAATAAATTAGTAAAACACATACCTGGTATAGATGGATTAAAGACTGGTTGGACTAGAGGAAGCGGTTATAATTTAACTGCAACAATGAAAAAAAATAATATGCGTTTGATAAGTGTTGTTATGGGAGAAGTTTCACCAGATCAAAGGAGTTTTGATACTGTTCAGCTTTTAAATTATGGATTTGGTCAATATGAAGCAGTTGAATATAAAAGTAAAAATTTCAAGGTTGGTGAATACTCTAATATTCTCCTAACACCACATAAAGTTAAAATTGTTACTTACGAACCAATTTATTTTGTAACCAAAAAA
The DNA here is from genome assembly GCA_003586005.1 of Haloplasmatales bacterium 4B. Taxonomy (GTDB): domain Bacteria; phylum Bacillota_I; class Bacilli_A; order Haloplasmatales; family Haloplasmataceae; genus NSKI01. The sequence continues at coordinate 6,328 of NSKI01000041.1, forward strand.
GGTGAAGAATTAAAAGATTTAGATGAAAGAATTAAGTTTTCAATGAACGATAAACCAGTAAAAGCTGGTGATAAAATTGGTGAGTTAGAAATACTTAAAAATGGTAAAGTTGTTTATACTGTACCTTTAACAGTAGAACATAGTGTGAAAAAGGCATCGTACTTTGACGTTATTGGTAGAGTATTTAAATCAATATTCTTTTAATTATTAAAAGGTCATTAAAGCAATAGTTTCTTATTAGGAAACTATTGCTTTTTACTTTATAGTAGATATTGACAAATTTTGACAAAATAAACTATTTTTTTTGATATTATTATATAATGTTATATCTAATTTATCTGATATAACATAGTAAAATATAAAAAGGGGGATTTTTTTTGTGAAATTTTTAAAGAGAAAGATAGTTTATTTTACTCCAAAACAAAGAAAAAAGATTTTTAAACAATTCAC
>NSKI01000042.1 GCA_003586005.1 Haloplasmatales bacterium 4B
AATTTACTTTTATTGTACCAGATATATCTATTAATGCAATTATATCTTGTTGTAAATTACGCATATAAAAATATTCTGATCCATTATAATTCATACTGATTAAAGTTCCATCAACATCATAAGTGTAATAAAGATTATCAGTTGATACTAATACATTATTAACATAATGCATTACTTGTTCATTTATGACTTTATCCCCTTCTAAATAATAGAAATATTCATCATAATTAGAACTTACTATCTTATGTTTTTGCAGATTGCATGCGACTTGTAAAAAAATTAAAACACTTGGTGTTGAGGATATATCCAAACGATAAAGCAATATCCAAATTAATTTATCTACACATGGCTAAAATTACTGAGTAAACTTTTAGTCATGGGTAAATTTAAAGAGCGAATCAAGTTTTATCTCTAATTCGCTCCAATAAAATTCCGAAAATTTGCACAAAATACTTGACAAGCTCATTTATGCTATTTGCTTCTTTTCACAAAAACCAATATTTCATTTATTTTTTATCAATAATGTTAGTTTTAGATTATTAGAAAAAACCTTGGTCTCAATCGGATTTATTTATCTTTTTATGTTGTAAAAGATGTTTTTATCATTTGATTTTATTAACAAGTTAACCATTATATATCTGTTTTTAAGTTCAATTTTATTCATAACCTAAATTATTTATTTTTTTCTATACTGTAAGATATAATAAGACAAATTAATGCGAGTGTTGAGCAAATCAATACAAAACGGATAAGAAAAGATTTATCCCCATTTATTATTTGTAATAACGAAAGAAAAATAACAAAACAACTAGAAATTCCACTAAAAATATAAACATTTCTTCTTTTTATTTTCATATAACTTTTGTATGTTTTCTTGTAAACAACAAGTTCATACTTCTCCTTTCATAATATTAAGATTAGATAGAACACATAATTTATTATATTTATTTTTATAAAACAAAACTGTCATTTTTTTGTTTTACTATTCAAAGCTAGTCCCCTAAATTCAACTACCCAAGTCACCTATTCCTTTTATTGTAAGACCAATACCACCAACTATTAGAAGAACACCTGTAACTATCATCCAATAGCTTAAAGGTTGTGCTCCAGGAACAACAAATATCGCAATTCCACCAGTAAGCATGCTTAATCCTCCAATAATATTAATTATTCCACCGAAAATTGGGCTTTGTGTAAATGGGACAAAATCATTATAATACCATCGATTTACATCTCTATATGCATCAATAGTCCAGCCTTTTGTATCATTAAATGTTCCAGTTATCTGATCTATAATATCTTCTATACCTATTTCAGTTTTAACAGTAATTGCATAATCTCCGATAAGTGCATCCCCAACCTTTGCATTACCACTACCAAGTCCTGGAGAACCAAAACCAATACCTCTTTCACTTAATAAACCTGAGCTCTTACATATAGCGCAAATAAAAAATAATAGACTTTATGTGGTCCAGGGTGTTGACATAATTACATATTTTATTCTCAACTAGATTTAGTATTGTCTTCTCCATAGACAATTAAATATGACAATAAAAATAAATGAGTTAATAAAAAAATTATTAACATTATTGAAATTAATAAATTAAATAAATATAAAAAACAAATAAACAGACCAATTATGCTAAAAGCTGCAGTAATATAAACTTTAAATGACAGTTTTTTTGTAAATAATAAATAATAAACATCTAAAATCACAATTTCAATAGATGCAGTAATTAAAACTGATAATAAATAATTTTTTGTAATTTCATTTATTATATTCCCAAAAATAATTGTGGTTAAAATTACTATTGAACTAATTAATGATTTTTTTTTCATCTTTTTTATCCTTTCATTCCCAAATATAGTGTTCAAATACAAATGCAACACCAATTCCAACACCAGCAATTATTACACCAGTTAATGTTACAGGGATAAAAATTGCTGAGATACCGAATACAATAACCCCAACAATTGTATCCCTAGCTAATGTTTGGTACCAATGAGGTCCATTAAGCCAATTCCACGTATCTATTCCTGACTGTTTTGTCCAATTCCACGTAGTTGAAGCTGCATTTGTTGTCCAACCCCATGCGTCTGTTACCAATTCTTTACTATCGTCAAATGCTCCTGTTAACTGATCTATAATATCTTCTATACCTATTTCAGTTTTAACAGTAATTGCATAATCTCCGATAAGTGCATCCCCAACCTTTGCATTACCACCACCAAGTCCTGGAGAACCAAAACCAATACCTCTTTCACTTAATAAACTTAAGAATGTGCCATGGTCTAGCATTGTTTTAATAGGGTTATACCCACTAGGGTCAACCATCATCACAGGGTTATTCTGACAATAAGCATACATATTATGTGACAATAAATCTCCCATATTACCTAATAATCCATCCGCATTGATAAATCTACTAATTTCAGGATTATAATAACGACTGTTTAGATAATACCAGCCTGTTTCATTATCATATCGATATCCTCGATATCGATATGGATTTATATCACTTAAATTTATTCCTAAATTATCTGTAATATTTACAATGTTTCCCCATGCATCATATTCGTAATTTACTTTTATTGTACCAGATATATCTATTAATGCAATTATATCTTGTTGTAAATTACGCATATAAAAATATTCTTCTCCATTATAATTCATACTGATTAAAGTTCCATCAACATCATAAGTGTAATAAAGATTATCAGTTGACACTAATACATTATTAACATAATGCATTACTTGTTCATTTATGACTTTATCGCCTTCTAAATAATAGAAGTATTCATCATAATTAGAACTTACTATCCTTTTGTTTTTGTAGATTGCACGCGTTCTGTGAAAAATGGCATTAAAAAATCTAAACGAGCTATATCTACGATTTTAGATACTATATAAGAGGTCGTAAGGATATCTAAGGTGTTTGAATTGGGAATGGTATAGAGAGTGGTCATTTTTGGCTTTATATCTTTGACCAAATCAAAACACTTGATGGCCCTTTTATAAATGGACATTATTTAGTTATCATTTCTATTTACTGACTAGCAAAACTACGCTCTCTACGTGTGTTTAGACCTCGGTTTTGCTAGTTTTACGCGAAAATAAGAGACAGAATAGTACGACCCCCTTCAGTGTGAAGAGGACCATATTTTTGTTATTCAAACCTTTTTTCACTTGAAAGATAGGAATTTAAATTTTGTGACTTTATTTAATTTAAATCATTTGAATCAACAAACTTCATTTGTTTAGACTGTGTGATGACTAAAAATACATGTAAATAATTTTGAATTAATATTTATTGTCTTCAACTATTATACCTCGATGGGTTTATCTTACCAATTGATATCTTTATATGTATCATTAATACTTTTGAAAATTATAAATAATTTTCTTGTATAAAGATCTACACCGTTAAACAGGAACTTTGTTTGTATAAAAGCAATAAGGTTATTTTCACTTATTAATGTTCTTTTAAATTCAATAATTCCTGAAATTTGCATATAAAATGTACTAAAAACCATTAATCCCAGGAATTGGGATACTGAAAGGGAAAGATAAAGATCATTTAATTCTATACTATTAAATAAAATAATATAGCCTGCGATAAAAAATAGAATCGAGATAATTATACCTAAAGCTTGTTTTAACACAATGAAAACATATTGGTTTAAAAGTAAATTTTTTACGCCGATGGTCCGTATTTTATCATTAAAAATCACCATTTTATGTTCCTCAAAATTTAATTTTTTCTCTAAAAGTTGTACTAAATATACAGTGTACTTGACCTTAATAGTTTTCTTTTTATTAGAATTACTTTTACATTCATATACCAATAAAGGATCATATTTACCACTGTATGCATGGCAATAAGTCGAATATAATACTGGATTTAGGAATAGAGAAAATATTAATATTTTTTTAATTACTTCTTCACTATGCCTGTATTTTGAATTTTCAAAATACTTAAAAACAGATTTCCAAAGAAGAAAACCATATAAATTCAAAGCTATCGCAACTACAAAATAAAGAACTAATAAATATGTAATAATAGGTAAATTGTCAAATAAAGTGAAAATTTTATATACAGTGAATATTGTTATTATTAATGAGAATAAAAGAGAAATAGAATATATTATTTGAAAAGTTTTGTATCTTCGCCATAAAGTTCTTTTAATATTTTCATGAAAACTTTTATTTATATTATCTACCATAAAGTCGTTTCACTCCCCAATCATAAGCTTTATCAGCTATAAAATATCCAGCAGCACCACCGACAATTCCACCTACAACAGCTCCAACAGGACCACCAAGTGCAAAACCAATAGACATACCTACTTTAGCACCACCCCATGCACCAGCATATCCAACAGCTATGTTCCCTACCTCTAACTGCATAGCTTCATTACGTATAGCTGGGTCATCAATTGTTGAATAGTGTTTATTAGCAGCACCAATTTGAACACCTAGACCTAATACTGAAAATAAATTTCCAAAGAATTTAGAAGTTAAAGTTAAAGCAATATCATCTCCAACTTCTCTTCCAGCTCCATAAAAAATCCCATTGACACCGTTAATTCCTCCATCGAGAGTAGCTCCGGACCAATATACACCAAAGTAATTAGAATTATATTCATTAAAATAGTCGTAGGCTGTTTTTTTAGATGAACTACTTATACTTGGCTCATTTTCAACGTACCGATACCCATTCGGATCAATCCTCATCACCGGATTATTTGAAGTATAAGCATACATATTATGAGACAATATTTCTCCAGTTTGGCCAATTAACCCGTCCGCATTTATAAATCTACTAATTTCAGGATTATAATAACGACTATTCAGATAGTACCAGCCTGTTTCATTATCATATCGATAACCTCTGTATCGATATGGATTTATTTCACTTAAATATTAACATAATGCATTACTTGTTCATTTATGACTTTATCATTAAATAAATTAATTTTTTGTATAAATTGTCAAAATTCTTATTCTTTTTTATTTTCTTTATTTAATCGTTTAACATCTTTTATTATATATATAATACTTAAAAATAGTGTAATTTCAATGATTATAAAACTAATTTTAGTAATATAATCAGTAGTTTCTAATTTATAAATTAATTCTTTTTTACCATCTGTATATTTATATATCTTTGTATACCCAAGAAAATTACTAAATTTGTAATAGTTATTTTCATCACAATATACTACTTTATTAAGATTTTTATCAAATTCTCTATATTGAAAATTAAGTGAATCTTGTATCTGATTAATTATAAATCCATTTTCATCATATACATTGATGATTTTACTTTCATTTATTGCGATGTTGAGATTATCCTCTTCATCTAAACTAATAGTCATTGAGCCTGTTATATCAGGGTTAATGGAATATAAAAATTTTCCATCTTTATTATATATTTGTACTTTGTTAAAATAATCATTTAGAATATAAATATTTTCATTCTTATCAACCAAAATTCCTTTTGGTAATATCAGAATAGACTCGTTATCTGTAATGTAACTGCCATTATCTGTTATATCTTTAAAGCTTGTAATTACAGGGCTAAAAACCCAAATAAACTGTACCAAAGAAAATATAATAATTAATAGGAAATGCCTCTTCTTAAAAAACATTTTAATCCTCCCCACGAATTTTTCTCAGTAAGCCTTGACAAACATCAAATATATTTAACTGTACTATAGTTGTAGTGTATCCAACTTCTCCGTGCATTTCTATAACAGTAGGGGTTGTCCAAATACCTACTGAGGTAGTTGTTCCATAAAATAAATCGTTAGATTCTTTATCAAATGACATTGAAAATTCTTCTCCAATTCCAAGTAATAAACTTCCTGAACCGCCAGTTTGAGAACCCCAACCCTCTAAATCATCTACAGAATTTGTATTTCCCATTATAGTAACAAATCCTGTAACTGAAGCACTAGGGAAGCCAGCACCTCCGTAAACACTAGTTTGTAATGCTATATTCCCCTTCTTATCAACTGATATTTGAGCAGAAATAGCCCCACCAGGCCCAGCTGCTGCTGCTCCATTTATTCCAACAGAAACTGTTCCTTTCTTATCCATTAACGCAACACCAAATTGAATTATTTCTATGGCAACATCAATCTTTTTAAGTAACTTTTTACTTTTCTTTTTGAGCCAACTAATAGGTCCATACCCACTAGAATCAACCATCATAACAGGATTATTCTGACAATAACTATATAAATTATGGCCTAATATATCTCCAGTTTTACCAATTAATCCATCCGCATTGATAAACCTACTAATTTCAGGATTATAATAACGACTGTTTAAATAATAAAATTTAGTTTCATCATCATATCTATACCCACGGTATCGATATGGATTTATTTCACTTAAATTTATTCCTGAATTGTCAGTAATATTTATGATGTTTCCCCATGCATCATATTCGTAATTTACTTTTATTGTACCAGATATATC
>NSKI01000043.1 GCA_003586005.1 Haloplasmatales bacterium 4B
TATAAACTAAAATATTGTAGTTATAATATAAGGGTGGACCACCTAGTGTCTATTAAGATATATTAGATATAGACTAGTGAAGAACTAGAATGGCTAAAGGTAAAAATTACAGTAGGGATTTTAAATTAATAATAGTAGAATTAAAAAAACATGGCAAATCATACGAAGTGAGTTAGTGAATACAAAGACGAAGTGGTTAATGCATCTAATTTGACTAAATTGGATATAAAGCAATTAGGGTTAACAACTGAGGTTGAGAGAGTGAAGGTATCTCCACAATGATGACAAATCATACGTTGTTTTTTAAGTTTTAAATAAGCATTCATATTTGATACGTTAGGTAAAGTAATGGTTTAAGTTTTAAAGCCATGTCTTTGAATCTTTTCATCATAGACATGCCCGCAGCAAGGACAAGACTTAGGTTTATAGGTTAATTTAGCGTAATAGACTTGTGATCGAACTTCCTTTATAACTTCTTCGGAATAAAAATTATTATCAAAAGAAATATTTTTATCTTTTAAATTTAATAGTTTTACGATATACTTAGATAGAGACATAAATTCAAATCCTTTCAGTTTTTTCGTCAAATTAATTGTATCAGGAAATTGGAAATATGTATCTTTTTGTATACAAAAAAACTGATGTGAGTTTTCACCCACACCAGATATTATAGAACCTAAAATAATCATGATACAATAACTATGCTTGTTTAAATAACTCTTTCTTTATATGTAGGGAAAATATAATTCTAAGCAGTTTATTCATGCAAGCAACTCTGTGGACTTTACAGACTACGAATGGTGTTGAAAATAGAATAGTAGTTAGGCTAATAATTGAAAAGGAGATGTACGAACATTTAGTAAGGTATCTATAGCGTATGCAGGCATAGATACCCCACAGTATCAATCTGGTAGCTTTTATGGTAACATGGATAGGTTACAATTAGTTGTACACTTTTTATAAAGAGATGTTAAAATAGAAGTAATAGAAAAGCGGAGGAATTTTAACATGTCTAATAGGAGAACAAGAAGAAATTTTACAGAAGCGTTTAAGAAACAAATGGTACAATTATATTTGAATGGTAAAGCTAGTTCTGAAATTATTAAAGAATATGATTTAACTCCATCGAGTCTTCCTAAATGGATTAATCAATTTAATAACACTGGTTCATTCAAAGAAAAAGATAATTTAACAGATGAACAAAAGGAGTTAATAGAACTAAGAAAAAGAAATCAACAGCTTGAAATGGAAAATGATATTTTAAAGCAAGCGGCACTGATAATGGGACGAAAACCAAAATAATAAAAGCCAATTCAGGTAAGTATCCGATCGTAAAAATGTGTGTAGCATTAGGCATATGATAAAATTATAAACATCTCAAATAAGGAAATATTATTCTTGATTCAAAATAAAACACTTGATAAGGATGACCCACTGTATTTTAAACTTATTAACTTACTAAAGATTAGAACTAAAGAAGATTTTATTGAAATAAGAAATCGTATTAAAAATGGAGACATTTTAAAAAATATGATAGAAAATAAAATAATAGATTATTCATATTTAATTTAAAAATTTGTTAAAAGTAGTCACTAAAATAGTGACTATAGATATTTAAATAGATTTCTTTCCTTCTAGTGGTAGCGGATATAGTTATGTACGCCCCATCTCCGCCATAATATCCACGTCCAAAATGGGCAAATAATAAAGAAATACAGTGAAAGTAAGTGAGCCAAGGTATGATGCTGTGGCTTTTTTTTACTGTATATTTTCGTATATAATAGAAAAAAACTGTAGAAACTGGACCAACTCCAGGTTATTGACATAATTACAACTAACTATCTAAAAGAGAATGATGATATATTTGATGAAATATAGTAGATAAAAAGTATATTCTATAATAATAAAGCGATATTTCCATTTATAATTTAATAATTATTACTTCATATAATTTTAGAAACTATTATCCGTGAAGTCGGTTTATTGATTTGATATGCTGATGTTTAACTGTAGAGTCTTCTCCTTTATTTAATAAGCATAACCGATAATATATTTCATTACATAAACCTTTATCTTCTACCACAGGTTGATCATTTAAATATTTAATAAAATCACTATAATTAAAAACATTACTATTGGGAACAAACAATTCCGAGTTATCGCTAAATAAAATAATATTTTTATAAGGGTAATTATAGATTTTTTTAAGAATTTGTATATGCCACTTGTTTTGCTTTATTGGATTGTTTATAAGTTGTTTATTGATTTTTGTATAAATTCTTCTGCTACTACGGTACTTATACTTATTTATAAAAATCTGTTTCCAATGTTCGCCGTTATAACTGCCATAAATTTTTCCAGAATAGTCTTTTAATTCTAGTACATATATTTGTCCCTTATAGAAGAGGATTAAATCCACTTGACAATAAGGTATATTATCATAATTTGTACCAAAATAAGTATTTGTTAATATTTTGCATTCTCTATAAAGTGATAGCAATTTTCTATGAATATATTTTTCAAATTGATCATCAATACTAGAATGTTTTGATTGAAAAAAAGAATTAATAACTTTAATAGGAACATTCTCCAATTTCATTAATCTTTTAATTTTATTTGTTATATAAAAATCATTAGTATTTAATAATGCATTATTATCATTATAGTATATATCTAAGAAGTCGTTAGATAAAGTTGTTTCCAAGTATTCGTAATTATGATTTTTTACTTTTGAATCAATGTTATTAATAAAATCAGTTGACCTAGATATGACTCCTTTGTTCCAAGTAATCTCTTCTTGTAAATCCTTTAGACATAAATAATTTATTGACTCCTTAAATTTTTTTAAATTAACTAATTCTGTTTCATTGATATACCCTTGCTTGTATTCCTTAACTAGATTTATGAATTCAAGCGTATCTTGATAAGATTTTTTTATAGCATTCCAAGTTTCGATATATCTTTGGATATTGGTATAATAATTCATTAATTCTGAGAAATATTCTAGTCGCATGTCATTACCAGCATCAACGAAATTAAAAGATGATTGATATTTATCTAGTAATAGGTATATTGAATCTTGATCTTCAGGATTCTTTTTTATTTGATTCAAATCATTAAGAAATTCACTTGCATTTAATTTATGAAAATCTATTAAGTAATTTAGTGTTTGAAAGTGATCATAAATATTTTCGTACTTATCGATGAACTCTTTCTTAAGATTACTCAAATAATGATTTTCAGTCTTTCTAAAAATTTTAAAAGCTGTTTTTGAGTTGAAAAAATTGTTAACACCTTTAAATCGCTTTGTAAACATATAAATAAATTTTTGATCGAAATAAATTCTGTATTTTTCTAATGTTGAGTATTGATCTAAAAATAAATTAACTTTCTTAGTAACTCGTTTAACTCGAAATTTAGTTATTAAATTCATATATTGCACCCTCATTTACTCGTTCTTTACCTATTATAACATAATTATATATTGCTTAAATGTTATTTGTAATAAAATGGTATAATAATAAAGGGAAGTATATAACAAACATTAAATAATCAATACAAACACGACGGATTATGTAGAACCATAAATCACACATTATATGGGAAATGAATATAATGGATAAATTTAAAAAACAAGTACCTAAAACTTATAATGAAGTTACATAAGTTAAATTGATTATATTTTAATCCAGATATTCTATAAATTAAACCTTATCCTATAAAATTTTTTGCTAGATGATAAAATGTTTATGGTTTATATAACGTCTATAATTATTGATACAAAATCTTCTCATGATTTGTTATAATATTATTAATTAATTAAAAATTTAGGAGGTTATGATTATGGAAGATAATAAATGTCAAGTATGTGGAAAAACATCAGGAAAATATCCGATTTGTATAGCTTGTAACAAATTAAAAAATAGTGGCGGAGTTCAAAAATGTGAAACATGCGGTAAGTGGTATAAAACAGAGGAAGGTTGTTGTGAAAAAACACAAGAAGCAAATGATACATGCATTGTATGTGGAGCAGAAGCAAAAAGTGGTCCACTCTGTATAGACTGTTATAAAGAAAAAGAAAGTGTAAAAAAAGAATTTATAGGTAATCGCCATGCTCAAGAGATTAAAGATCACTATTTTGCACAAAGAAGGATGCTTTATCGAATTAAGAATCCAGAATATGTTATGAAAGGTACTATTCGATTAATCGCAATTTCTGAAGAGTTAAAGTTATACCATAAAGATAATTATTTAAAGGATAGACTAGCAAAAGATATCGAAAACTTAACAAAATATGCAAACGAAAGAAAAGAACATACTGAAAATGATACAAACACTAAAAGAGCTACATTTGATGATGAGGATTACCGCAAACAATGGCCTGCTGAACACCAATGCGATGATGGACATTATGTTCGTTCTTATTCTGAAATGTTAATTGATAATTGGTTATACAATAGTAAAATAGTGCATGCATATGAGAAAAGTGTGTTTATGGTAAGTGAACCAGATGCTGTAGTCTTATCTGACTTTTATATACCAGAAGGAAATGTTTATATTGAGTTTTGGGGATTAAATGATGATCAAAACTACCTAGAACGTAAAGAAAAGAAAATTAAATTGTATGAAGGTAATAAATTAAATCTTATTAGTTTAGAAGAAAATGATGTTAAAAGACTAAATGACATCATGCCAAGAAAGTTACATGAATTCTTGAAAAATAAGAATTTTTAGCTCTGTTATTAACATATCCGATATCTATGATAATTTGGTTTATATTATTTCAAATTATTGCTCAATGGATATAGAGATATAAACTGAACATATGTAAAGCTCTTTCGTATTTATGAATTGAGGATTTATCACCTAATATTTATTTGTTAAATTACTATTCTGTTTGCTTTAAAAAATATTAAATTACTAGAAAAGTGCTATATGTGTATATGAATTTTTTTGTTTATAGGTATTAGTTTTTTATTGGAACCAATTAAATACACATTATATTGATATATTTTCAAAAGAATTATATTCAATTTTAATGCTATAATTCAAAAGTAAATGACATGAAAACGTGTGTTATCTAACGTGCGTTTTTTTGGTTTGAAATTTTTCATATACATGCGATACAATTAATACCAAAAAATCTACAATTTTTCAAAATTTATAAGAAAAAATAATTTTTTATGGTGTATATATAAATGAAGTAATTAATAAAAAATTACTCCATCATAAAAAATTATAAAGGAGTGACATTGTATGTCCGAAGGGTTTAAAAAATTTCTGAAAGAAAAGGAGTATCTAATCAAGTCAGCGATAAAAAGGTTAAATATCTATACTAACTATAATGAGTTTTTTCATGTTGGAACTATAGCTTTATATTACGCAAT
>NSKI01000044.1 GCA_003586005.1 Haloplasmatales bacterium 4B
TTAAAAGATGTAATGAAAGTATTGATGGAAGTATGTTAAACATAAGTAAAGTTGAAGCAGTCTATATAGCACCAGGGTTATACTTATCTTTTTATTATCCTCATCTTTTAGGAAAAGATTGAAAACAAAAGATTATTAATCACAAAGATGAGGATAAAAATATTTTAGCATAGGATAATATAATCATCAAAAACAGGAGATGATTATATGAATCAATACTATGAATATGTAGAAGGATTAAAGCAATTACTGAAGGAGCGAAAAGTATGCTGGTCTAGCCGTAATTCTCATGAGACTTGTTATACGGAATTCGGCAGATATCTTGAGACACAGAAAAAATCTATATCATATGAAGTTATTAGACACTGGTTAATAAAGATAGTGAAAAAAGACCAAACTAGGCAGGCTTTTCATGTCTACTGGAAGTACATGGAACAACTGGATGAATTTATTACAACAGGAACTGTTATTAATGATCATCTACTGCTAACCAAACCCTCTTATGACAAGCTTCCAGAATCTTGGAGAGAATTGCTTGATACATATCTTGATGTACGCAGTCAAGATTATACAACCCGTTCTTTTAAGTATGCAAAGACATATACTTCAGAGATTCTGTTGACAATCAATGAACATGGAGCTTCAAATATCCAAGAAGTATCCTATTGTGTTCTTATCTTCTTATACGAAGATGGCTTTCACTGTACCAAAGAAACAAGATATATATTACTCAGTCACGCGCGACAGTTCTTTGATTTCTGTAAAGAAAAAAGACTTTGTCCAGCAGCTTATAGCATGATTTTGGATAATGATGTATTCCCATATGTAGCCGTTATCGAAAGATTTTCCGCAAAACAGATTGAAAGAATCAGATATTTAAGTCAATCGAATCCTGTTTGTAATGCTAATGAAACACTAGGATATTTAGAAGAAATTAAAGAACTGTATCATAATAATGATTATTCCTACACTATTTTACAAACCGTAAGTCATACAGTACGTACTTTATATGTGTTCTTGTCAATAAATGAGCTAAACTATAATCCTGAGATTGCTTCCATCTGGTATGACGTGATAACTCCAATAATAGGTAACAGTTGTATGGCATGGCGTAGAGTGTTGGCAGTTTTAGGTGAATACATATCTGGTGAAAAAATCTTCTTTGATAAGAAGTATTTTCCTAAGATTGATCGGATGGCAAATTATCCTGATTGGTGTAAATCTGCAGTTGAAGATTATTTCGACTGGCTTATTAGAAGTTTTCATGAACATAGCACTGTAAGAGCATACAAGTATAATGTTTTTAGCCTTTGTGATTATATTTTAGCGAAGAACTTTCATAGCTTTGATGAACTGACAATTGATATATTAAAGGAGTTTTTACAAACAGCTACCCATGCCACATTTAGGGGCTATTCAACGAGGGTTGCCAATATCAGACGATTTGTAACATTTCTAGAAGATAATGACTTCATAACATTAAAAAATATTCATCTTGCATTGAATTCAAGAGTGGCAAAAGAAGTTAAGATTGTAGATGTACTTTCAGATATCGAAATTGAAGATATCTATAAATATAAAGAAACAAGCAAAACATTTGCAGAACTCAGAAATACAGCTATGGTGCTAATAGGACTTAGAATGGGATTAAGGTCTTCTGATGTAATCAATCTTAAGATGACTGATATTCATTGGAAAGAAAGTATTATCTCTGTTGTTCAAACAAAGACTCGTGCAGCAATTACTCTGCCACTGCCAGCTGATGTTGGAAATGCAATTTATGCCTATATAAAGTATGCCAGACCTAAGGTGGATAATGAGATTGTTTTTCTCAAACATAAGGCTCCATATGGTAAGTTAACTAATAAAATCTGCAATAATGCACTATATACCATACTTCCTGAAAGAAGAACTTTAAATAGGGTTGGCTTTCATTCGTTAAGACGTACGTTTGCTACTTCTATATTAAGAAGAAATGCAGGAATTGAAGCAGTTATCGATTCTCTGGGGCATCAAGATAACACAACCGTGATAAAATATCTATCTTTTGATGAAGAAAAAATGATAAGATGCTCGCTTTCCCTAAGTGAATGCAACATATCTCTGGGAGGTGACTTATGATTCTAGATGATTACGAATTTAAAAGCTGCTTTTCAGATTATATCAAACAACTTCTTATAGAGAAAAATGCGGAAGGATTTATTTATGACTCGGCAAAATATATTTTAATACGGTTTGATAAATTTTGCCTAAATAGCGTAATTACTGAAGCAATAATTACTAAAGATCTTGTACATGATTGGGGAACAAGTAATGGCAATGAAGGCAGGTCTGCTGTAGGTTCAAGAATTTCTGTAATCCGTCAACTAGCAATATATATGGCATCGGGAGGAATGGAATGCTACATTCCATCGAATTTTTCAGATCATCACCATAAGCTGATATATGTCTTAAATGAGACTGAAGTAACAGATTTTTTTACAGAGGTTGATTCATACGTTTCTGGCATTAATGCAGATCGCTTTAACCGGCTTGCTTTTGAGTATAAGGTTTTATTTCGAATTATATTTTGCTGTGGATTAAGAGTATCTGAAGCAAGAAAGCTCAAAATAGAAGATGTTGATTTAGAATCTGGAAAGACCATGATACGGCAATCAAAGGGTATGAAAGATAGAATTGTATTTATTCCAAAGGATTTAATAAAACTATGTAATGAATATCTTGCTTTACTAAAAAAACGCTATGGTATTCATTCCAAATTATTTTTTCCTGCAGCCAATCCCGAAATACCATTGCAGGCAGCCTCAATTAATATAAAGTTTAAGTATTTTTGGAATAAAACTGAGCATACAAAAAATTACTCAAAAAAACCAACAGTTCATTCTCTAAGACACAGTTTCGTGGTTATCAGAATGAACAAATGGATGGAACAGGGAATTGGACTTGACGGCATGATTCCATATTTGAGCAGATATTTGGGACATTCTAGTGTTGAAGATACTTTCTATTATTATCACCAGATAGAGTCAGCTTTTAAAATTATAAGAGCTAAGGATACAGCATCATCTCAGATTATTCCGGAGGTGAAAGACTATGAATACTAAAAAGTTAAGTCAGGAGTTATTTTTCTCAAAGACTAATGATTTCTTAAATCTATATCTTCCTAGGCAAGCTGTTCGAAGTACAAATACTATTTCTACATATCAGGATGGACTTACAGTTTTTCGAAGATATGTGACGGATACAAAAAAAGTCTCTATAAGAAAGTTTAAATTCTCTGAGTGTACACATGATTTCCTGTTGAATTTCATGGCATTCCTTAAATCAACAGGATGTTCTGAATCAACCTGTAATAATAGATTGGCTGCAATACGAGCATATCTATGGTATGTGGCAGATGGAGATATATCTATGCAGCCTTTCGCACTTGGAGCATCCAAAGTACCATTTCTTCGAGAGCCAAAGAAGATAAAAGAAATCATAAATGAAAATGATTTTGCCGCACTACTGTCTGCACCGGCGAATAATACTAGACTTGGTATAAGAGATCAGGCTTTGATGATTTTACTTTACGATTCAGCAATAAGGGTAAATGAATTGCTGGAACTAAAGACAAACTCATTAAACTTTGAAGCCTCTATCCCATATATCCGAGTACATGGTAAGGGTGATAAGGAAAGAATTGTTGCTATAACAGATAAGACGGTAGCTCATTTGAAGAAATATCTGAGATTATTCCATGAAAAAATTGAACTAGAACGACCACTGTTTTATACAATTATAAAAGGAGTCCTTGCTCCAATGTCAACTGGAAATGTAGAGAGATTGATAAAAAAATATGCTGAGAAGATCAGACCAGAGCACCCTACTTTACCTAAAAAAGTTCACCCACACATGTTCAGGCGAACCAGAGCAACTAAACTGTATCAAAATGGAGTTGAACTTGAACTGGTATCAAGAATTCTTGGACATGCATCAACACAGACTACGCGTATCTATGCTACTCCATCCATAGAAATGATGAAGGAGGCTATGGGGGCAAGCGTTAATGATATACCAGAAGAGCAACCTATGTGGCTGAAAGACGAGGAAGAATTAGCTCGTCTTTGTGGATTAAGATAAAAATATTATCCTCATCTTTGTGATTAATAATCTTTTGTTTTCAATCTTTTCCTAAAAGATGAGGATAATAAAAAGATAAGTATAATCCAGGTTATTCTAAGATTAGAATAACCAGGCGCTACTGACTTAAGAAAATCGGTCGACGGACTTTCGTTGATTGTACAGGATAGTTTTGAATTGGATCCATTTTCAAATAGCTTATTTGTTTTCTGTAATCGTGATCGTACAAGATTAAAAATCTTACATTGGGAATATAATGGTTTTTGGTTATATTACCTGAGACTTAAAAGTTGATTGGCCTGTAGAGTTTCAAAATAAACATAATAAAATGATTAAGTTAATTGCACATTAGGAAGAATTTACTTGTATAACTGGTATTAATAATTATGATGAATACTTCTATTATTTAGAAGTGGATAAAGTCATAAATGAACAAGTAATGCATTATGTTAATAATGTATTAGTGTCAACTGATAATATTTATTACACTT
>NSKI01000045.1 GCA_003586005.1 Haloplasmatales bacterium 4B
TTATTTCACCTCTAGTCAATATTTAATTTGTCATACAGATAATTTTGCCCCTCTTCTACATAATACCCTCCTCCCATTACAAGACCTAATCCTGCAAAAGACACTAATAAAAATGCTAGATTAGCAGTTGCTGCAGTAGCACCTACGCCAGTTACTACTAGGGTTGCTCCAATATAACCAAGATCTACTTGTGCACCAAGTACCACGAGTTGAATCCTGTTTTTTCAATTCAATAATATATCTATCATATAAATCCTTTAGAACATCTGTTTAGTAGTCTTTACTTAAGATTTTATCACATAGTTTCTTAATGATAACATTTTTCGTTTCATTACATGATGAAGATAACTTTTCTTTTGCGATTTGTTCTTGTCCGCGATAAAAAGCGATATAACCAGATAGAAGATTTTCATACCATTCAAAATGTAACATTCCTTTATATAAACTTCTAGGTGATTCAAAAAAGAGTTTATAAGTATTTTCAGCGTTTAGCAAATCCTCATCTAAAATATACTTTATTGTTTCCCAGAAATATCTTATCGCTCGAAGTTTTCTGTGGTTAACCATTCTGATATAACTGTAGAAATGATTTATATCATCATTTTGTAATGAATTTACTGCTATACTTAAATATATTATTTGGTAGTTAATAAGATTAACATATGTCAAATTTTTGGCTTTTTGTATTAACAATTCATGTTCATTTTGTAATATTAGTTGCTTTATTTTTCTAACCCGAAATCTTATCATAATTGAATCTACAATGATAAATAAGATAATCAAAATTAATGTAGGCAAATAGTATTCCCTATCAGATGATACATTACCTATCGTCGCAGCTACTGACCAATAAATTATGAATAATATTATCGCAACTATAGAATATATTTTCACCTTTTTACTCAATACTTCCACTCTCCTAAATCTATTTACTGTCCCAATAAAGGTATTAAATAAGATGCACCGGATCCAAGAAGGCCAAAATATACTCCTCCATAGTAAATGGCCGCAGCATATGTAATATCTAACTGACAATCTTGGTAGTTTTTTATTTCTTTAAATTTTTTTATTCCAATTGAAATTAAATCATTATAAATATTATTTATTTTCTCAATATTTTTGTTTGTATATTTCATGAATTTTGTTTTACTTTTATAATCACTATAATTGATTTCATCAATTGAAATATTGAATAAATTAGTGATATTATGGTAAAAATTATTTAATATATCATACTCAGAAATGGTTTTTTTTCATAAAAAAACTCTATTGCATACTTGTAACCTATCAAATATTTCATAGGATTATTCATTATATCACCTCATTATGGAATAAGTTCAAAAATGTGCCCAGGATTATTTCTTATCATCAGTTGTAATTTATTTTCTAGTGCCATTGCATGTTGTCCTGTAATTAGATTATATACCAAACTTCAACCAATGATTTTTATGGTTGGAGCTAGTTTTATTATTGGAATGTTTTGATTCTAAAATGAAATTTCATTTAGTTTTTTTAATAACTTTTCGTCTTCAGAATTTATTCTCATTTTTGTAATGCTACAAATTTTTATAATTGAATTTCCATCATTTTCACCGTATTCAGAAATTTCGTCAATAATAATAATATCATCATTAATTGTATTAATATGTCCCTGTAATTCATAATATCCACTATTTTCAATTTCTATTGATATAAAGTGTTTATTTATCTTTGCAAAATTTAAAAATTCTAAAATTATATTATCTTCACCAAAAGTAAATATTTCTGATTTTTGGTTGTTTTCTTGTTCTAATAATGAAATTTTCTTCTCATACTTACTATCTAAATTGATTCTTAATACTTTATTAACCTGGTCAATAATTAAACCATCGTATATACCAGTTGGAGAAATACATGACAGTATAAACCACTTATCATCTACTCCAATCACATACCCAACCATGAACTTGGTTATATCATCGTTATTAATATAAATTGAAGCAATTTTTATTTTTTCTTTAATTTTTATTAATTCATTAATCATATTTTCCCTCCGTAATTTATTTTCTTTTATTATAATTAAATTTAATCCAATTACTATAATACCAGTAGTAAGAATAAGAGCAGGGTCATCTACAACTCCTACACCTGTGATATCATTTGCTACAATAATTATTGAGGCAACTGAACCTATACCAATCAACGCATAGCCTGTAATCTCAACAAGTTCAAGATTTTCCCTTCTCTTATTTGGATTAGGATTCCTTCTTACATCTCCTTTTTCACCAAAATTATCTTTTTTTCTTCTTGTCTGTCCCTTTTGGTGTTTACCTTTTGTACTATTTCTAGCATTTTTAGTATGCTCTTTAAACATACTTAATAAATTACTACCTAATTCTGATACAGGTGTTGTTATTTCATCTTTAATCCTTTTATTAGTATCATTATACGCTTCACTTACCCAATCTGAAGTATCAGCGTAAGCTCCACTTACCCAATTACTTGTTTTTTTTGCAGCCTTCTTCAACCATTTTGGCCAATACCCACTAGGGTCAACCATCATAACAGGATTATTCTGACAATAACTATATAAATTATGACCTAATATATCTCCAGTTTTACCAATTAATCCATCCGCATTGATAAACCGACCAATTTCAGGATTATAATAACGACTGTTAAGATAGTACCAGCCTGTCTCGACATCCTTGTAAAACGGACCCTAATTGATAAATACACTAGTATTATGCAAGATGTTATTAAACTCCAATTAACTGTTAGGTAATTGGAGTTTAATCAAATTCTGTCAATTGTTATATCAATTTAAAAATTAGAAATCTATTTTATAAATGTATGCATTACCTTTTTGATTTGTTATGTAAAAGTATTTATTATCGAAAGTAAATTCTATATGCTTGGGAAACTCAACATCGATTTCTTTTTCTAATTTAAATTCATCTGTAGAATAAATTTGGACTTTATTAGCAAAAACAATTCCAAAATAATTTCCATCTCCAGATATTGATGAATTTGTATAATAATTTATCACTTCACCTGTAATATGTTTTCGGCACATTACTGAATCAAGCCTGTAATTATATAAAACAATCTCTCGTTGTTTATTTTTAGGTGATTTTATATGTATATTTATATAATACCTTTTTTCTATGTTGTATACTAATTCATTACCTATTCTACTAAGCTTATTTGATTCATCTAATGGAAATATTTTTTTCTCATTTTTACTATATTTCCATCTACTTACTGAATGGTAACTTTCATCAGTTATACTTATTCCACCTCGATAGAATTTTTGTATATGGAAAACTCTACCCTTTTCATCATATTCTATGCGTTTAATCATTGTGTTTTCATTTTTATCTAAAATAGTTATTAATCCATCATCTATATTAATAAGGCGGATATTCCCAAGCCAATCTCCATCAATAATAAATTGATTATCAGGAGTAAAGTATATATTACTTCCATCACCGCCTTCCCGAAAATATTTAAATTTTCTTAAAAACGAGTAACTTTCAAGGGAAAACAGGCCAATTGCACCTGACGTTGATTTTATTGCTAATAATTTATTATCTGGAGAAAATTGAATATAACTTGGATTTTTTATTTCTGCAAATTGTGATATAATCTTAAAACTGTCAAATTCATATATAATTACTTTATTTGTTGTAGCAGCAGCCAAGTACTGATTATCATTGGACATTTTTATTCTAGTATAATTTTTACAATTTAAATTTATTACATCCATTTAATTTCACCTCTATCTTCTATATTCAATTTTTCACCATTTCCCTGTCATAATTTCCCACCTTAACTCAGCTAACGCAACTTCAACTCTAATACGATTTGAAAAGTCTGAAGCATAAGGATCATATACACCTGTTATAGTATCTTCAACATGATTGTAATACGCATTAGTATGAATACCACGATGTCTGCCATATTCTAAAATAATTAAATTTTCAGGTGAATTAATTCCTATTCCAACTCGTCTGAGTATATCTCTTGCGCCTTGTGTCTTTGACGAACCTTGAGGAACCATATGATGGTATTCATAAGGTTTTTTTACTTTTGTTTGTGTTTGAACCTCTGATATAGCATCATCTATTACAGCACCATCGGTTGCTGCAATGGAGGCTGATAAATAACCAATACCTAATAGACCAATAGCAGTTGCAGCTTCTCCAGTAGTTATAGCTACCCCGCCAGCAGCAATAGCTGCTCCTGCTCCTGATGCTGCAATTGTGGAAGCTGCTGCAATCACAGCAGGTGCAAGTACTACTGCAGCTGCTACTACAGCAACTACAGCTACAGCTACAAAAGCAACTTTCATCCATTTTGGCCAGTACCCACTAGGATCAACCATCATAACAGGATTATTCTGACAATAACTATATAAATTATGACCTAATATATCTCCTGTTTCCCCTAATAATCCATCACCATTAATAAATCTACTAATTTCAGGATTATAATAACGACTGTTTAAATAATAAAATTTAGTTTCATCATCATATCTATACCCACGGTATCGATATGGATTTATTTCACTTAAATTTATTCCTG
>NSKI01000046.1 GCA_003586005.1 Haloplasmatales bacterium 4B
CTTATTAATATTTTTATTACCCTTTTTGGGGCTACATTATATACAATAGGAATTAAATGGTTTATAATGCCAGCTAACTTAAAAACTGGTGGATTTACGGGGATAGCTCAATTATTATTTAGTTTTATTCAAAATAACTTTAATAAAGATATCTCAAGTGATATTGGAGTGAGTATATTATGGTTTTTATTAAATGTTCCTGTTTTTTATTTAGGTTTTAAAACTCTTGGTCGACGATTTACGATGTTAAGTTTTATCTCAGTAACTTTTGGTATGTTTGCACTTTTATTAATTCCGATACCAGAGATAGTTATAGCCGAAAAAATATTTGAAGATTATATGCTTAGTGCAATTGTTGGTGGTGTCATCACTGGGGTTGGAATTGGTTTAACTTTAAAAGTTGGTTCTTCAACAGGAGGAATGGATATTGTTAGCCAATTTCTTTCGATAAAGCGTAATGGGTCTTTTGGAAAATATTCATTCATTTTAAATGCTTTAATCATTTTAGTTGTTGGGATCACTGATTCATGGCTATTTGCATTATATACCATTATAAATCTATTTATTGCAACACTTGTTATTGATAAAATACATACTCGTCATAATAAATTAACGCTAATGATTGTGACAGATTTTAAAGATGAATTAATAGAAATATTACATCAGCGAATTTATCGGGGTATAACTGTGCTTCCAGCTGTTGGAGCTTATTCAAAAAAAGACAAATCGATTTTACTTATGGTCGTTTCAAGTTATGAGTTATATAACGTAATCGCTACGATTAAAGAAATTGACCAATCTGCTTTCACTAATGTATTTAAGAGTCAAAATATTTTTGGGAATTTTGCTAAAGAAAAAATTGGATAGGAAGATGAGTTATGATTAAAGTTAGGATTTTTGATGAAGAACATGAAGTGGATTTACAAGAAAAAATTAATGAATTTCTTGAAAAACTAAAAGATGAACAATTTATTGATATAAAATATCAAATTAGTACCCTTTATGATTATAAATCACAAATTTATTGTTACTCAGCAATGATAATTTATAAAGATAAACTTAACGATGAAGATGAAGAGGATGATGATTATTGAAAACAAAAGAATTTGAAAATGCAGCATTAGCTTTATTTCCAAAGGATACTCTTGCTTTTTTTAATGATGGTAATCAATATGGCTTTAATAATTATATTGAGAAAGAACTTAATAAAATTGGTTATAGTGTTAATTTAACTCCTGAAATTATAAAACAGGCTAATATCAACCATATAGATTTACTATTAACCCATCATAATGTATGGGAAGATTATTTTGAATTAAGAGATGATTGTCTTAGATTATTAGAAGAATATGGCATAATTCATTTTTTTAATCATTTGCCACTTGATAGTATGCCCTTTGGGCCTACTGGGACACTAGCAAATGATCTAGATTTAAAAGTTATTGATAAAATATCTAAAATTGATAAATATGCTTTTGGAGTTGTTGGTGAACTTGAGGAACCGATAACTTTACTTTTATTAACTGAAAAATTAGAAAAAATTTTTAACCATAAGGTAAGGATATGGAATAACAATAATCGTTTGGTAAAACGAATTGGTATAGTTGCAGGTAGTGGAAGTGATATAGAATCACTATTTGAAGCCAATACTTTAAAAAGCGATGTTTATATTACTGGTGAAAAAAAATTAAAAACTTTATTATACGCAAAACATATCGGTTTAACGATTATTCTAGGTAGTCATACATTTACTGAACTAGGTGGAATTAGACAATATGCAAAATTAATTAACAATGAAATTAGTGACGTTGAAGTAATTGAACTTAAAGATGAATTTTTAGAATAGGTGAAAAAGATGAAAAATGTTAGAAATATAGCCATAGAAATTATTAATAAAGTCTTGAACGAAGGTGCTTATAGTAATTTATTATTAAATGAAACAATTAAAAACTCTGAATTAAATAATAAAGATATTAGGTTGTTGACAGAATTAGTGTATGGAACCATTCAGTACAAAATGACCCTAGATTACTATTTATCAGGCTATATTGAGCATAAAAAAATCAAAAATTATATTCGTAATATCTTAAGAATGGCTGTTTACCAAATGGTTTATTTAGATAAAATACCAGATCACGCAATAATAAATGAATCAGTAAATATGGCTAAAATAATAAATCAAGATACTGCTAATTTTGTCAATGCGGTTTTGCGTAATGTCACAAGACATGGTGTTAGAAACTTAAATGAAATAGAAGATAAGATTGAGAAGTTATCTATTGAAACCTCACATCCAATATGGATTGTAAAAATGTGGATAAAACAATATGATTTTACTACCGCTAAGAAAATTTGTTTTTTAAATAACACTAAACCTTATCAATTTGCGAGATTAAATTTATATAAAGATAGTAAAGAAAATATTCTGAAAAAAATCGAAGCATATAAAATAGATTATGAACTTACAGATTTATTGGAAGGGATTTATTTAAAAGCAGAAAATATCGCAAATATAAGTCTTTATAAAGAAGGTTATTTAAATGTTCAAGATTTATCTTCAATGTTAGTTTCGAAAATTTTATCTCCACAAAGAGGTGAAAAGATAATTGATGTTTGCGCAGCTCCTGGAGGGAAAAGCACACATATTGCTGAATTAATGGATGATATTGGAACTATTATAGCTTGTGACATTCATGAGCATAAAATAAAACTAATTCAATATAATGCCAATAGATTAGGATTAAGGAGTATTAAACCAACATTATTAGACGCTACTAAGTTAAGTACTAAATTTAAATGTGAAAGCTTCGACCGGGTTTTGGTTGACGCACCCTGTTCTGGTTTAGGAGTTATAAGGAGAAAACCAGAGATTAAATATAATAAAAAACCAACTGACCTAGATGAAATTATAAAAATCCAAAAAGAAATTATTGATAGTGCGATTAAATTAGTTAAACATAATGGGACATTAGTATATAGTACTTGTACGATTAATAAAAAAGAAAATGAAAAAATGGTTGAGTATATTTTAAATACTTATCCTGATTTTAGTTTAAGTATAGCGCCATTTATAAAATTAGGCTTAGGTGAAGCGGGAATGGTGCAAATTATTGACCAAGTAAAAGATGCGGATATATTCTTTATTGCTTGTTTTATTAAAAGATAGTAAATTAATCATAATTTATGAATAAACTTATTAATATATAGTATAAACTATAGAAAGGTAGGTTTATTTATGGGTTTATTTAACAGTACCGATGCCAATGAAGAAAAAATTGAAAAACAATATGAAAAAATGTTAGGAGAGGGAGAAAAAGTAGTAATTGCTTATAAGTTAGTAAGAGATCTTGTTGTCTTAACTAATTGTAGGTTGATTACAGTAGATAAACAAGGGATTACAGGAAAGAAAAAGTTGATAGTGAGTTATCCTCTAAAAAGACTATGTCGTTATCAAATTGAAAACTCACCGTATTTTGATATCGATAGTGAAGTATATATATGGTTTGAAGGAGTTAATGAACCAGTAAAATTTACATTGTCTAAGGGCACAAATATTTATGAATTTTGTCAACTTTTAACTACCTATGCAATTTTAACGTAATATTGGGAGTGTAATTTAATGAGAAAGAGATATCCAAATATAATATTATTTGTATCAGCTACAATTGGATCTATATTTAGTTTTTTCTTTTTAATATCTATACCAATATCTTCTAAAACATTTATAGCTGAATTTGCCGCATTAATTAATAATGGCTTATTTTTTTTCTCGTTGATTTTAGTTATTTATTCCTTCTTTTATAAAACGATTTTTAAAATATATATTGGTTCGTTATGTATCATTTTAGCATTATTATATATATTATTAATGATTTCATATGAATCAGAAAATTATTTTTATTTAATCCCTTTTTCTTTTTATTTATTTACAAGTCTATTATTATTAAGTTACAAAAAAAAATATTAATTATAATAAAAAAATACCAAATGGGAATTTGGTATTTTTAATAAATATTATTTAGTTTTTTTTATAAATAATTTTCTGAAAAGTCGCTTTAAAGGACATGGGTTATCTATTGTACACATTTTAGTTTCTTTATTAATTGTTTTTTGCTTTTTATTATTCATAAAATATCCCTTCTTTCTTAAATAGGTAGTGTAAAAGTTTTTTTATAAAACTAATACAAAACCTTTATATATTTTGTTTTTCTATATATAATGAGTCCCCC
>NSKI01000047.1 GCA_003586005.1 Haloplasmatales bacterium 4B
ATGAAGAAGGCTGCAAAAGTTGCTGCAATTGTAGTAGTAACAGCAGTAATAGTAACAGCGGTTGTAGCATCAGCTGGATCAGCTGGTGTAGTAGCCGGAGCTTTAGTATCTACTTATGGTGGTTCAGCAGCGCTTGCAGGATTAGCAGCATCAGCTGTTACCGTAGGAACAGTAACAACAGGTGTTTTGATAGGTGCAACTGGCGCTAGTGATGCTGGAGAAGTTATTAGTGGTCATAATGTTATACGAGATGATATCCTTGGCGGTAATCAAGAAAATTATGATGCTCTCAAAATAGGCTTATATACAGCCGGAGCTGCTTCAATGGCTCTTGGCGCTATGGATAGGACAAAGGGAGCGGGTAAGGCTGAATCCTTAACTAACGAACAATTTTCGAATAAAGTTGCTAAAAATTACAATGGAACTGTAGGACCAGCTAAAGGCGATGGTTATGTTGTAAAAACTAATAATGTAACGACCCGAATCATGAATAGTGGTGGTGGTAGAACTAATTATTATAGAATTTCTATTGATGGTAAGGGGTCTGTTGATAAGTTTGGTAATTTAACAAGTGATAGAGGTTTAACACATATTGACATTGAGCCTAATAGTTATGATGATATAATAAATGTAATTGATAAATTTATAAAATGATTGGAGCTAAAGAAATGAATGATCTATCTAAAATATTAGATAATTTTGGAGGAAGTGAAATAATATTTGAAAAAATTGATTTATACAATCATAAAATTTTTTTAAAAATTAAAATAACAGAAAATAACGAAACAAAAACATTTAATATTATATTGATAAATGTTTCTTCATTCAGTTGGATTAATAATCAGGGTGAGGAAAGAAAAAATATTAACTTCTGGGAATTTTTAGAATTAGAATCTGTTAGTATTAGTTCCAGTGCAAAAATTAATATATCTGGTGATGAATGGGATAATAATTTTTATTCTAAACCTAATTTAATATTTGAAATTTGGAACTCAGCATTTTATGTAGAAACCAATGAAGTAATTATAAATGAAGTATCATATACAATCATTTAATTTAGATTCTGTTTATGACCCGGCAAACCAATAACACAGGTTTGCTGGGTTTTCTTTTTGTCAATTATAAAAACTTTACAATATTTTATATAAAGTATTTACAAATTATATTAATTAGTATATAATATAATTAGAATAACATAAAGGAGGTCATAATATGCCAGATTTAATTAATATCCGAATAACGAAGGATTGTCCTGAAGTTTCTTTAATGGATGAAACGGCTAAAGCACTTGGAATATCAAGAAATGAAATGATCATTCGTGCGATTACATTAATGGTTAACTTTGATACAACATTTTATAAGAAGCTAGAAAAGTATAGTGAAAATGTTAAAGTTCCAATGTATCTTGCTATTCAAAATATGATTATTAAAAGATGGGCACAAGATAACGCGAAAAAGGTTGCATGGGGAACCAATAGAGAAATTTTACTTGAGTTTTCTTATAATGAAGAGGGAGTCATTTCTGCTAAAGAATTGTATGAAATGATTTATCAATTCACATTTGAAGAGGAAACAAGAGAACGTTTTAGATTACTTCAAGAAGAGATAAATCAAGGACTAGAGTTAAGAGGAGAAGATAAAGCTTTCTATGAAGAGTTTAAGCCAAAGTATGGTTATAAACCAAGAATTGAAAGAGAAAGTCTTGATGAAGGAAGTGCATTTTGGGAAGATGAAGAAAATAATTAAAGAACAACCGATTAGATGTCCACATTGTAATCAGCGTCTACTTGATGCAGAATATGTTGTCGGCACCATCAAATGTCCAAGATGCAAGAATACCGTGAAACTAAAGAAGGTAAGTTAAAGTGAATAAAAAGCATAAAGCCAAAAGGAGCCAATTATTGAGCTACCATCGAGCCTAGCAGGTAATCTTATGAGATTAAGATTATGTGTTAGGCTTTTTTTATATGCTTAGAAAGGAGGAAGATAAATGACTAATGAGATTCTAGATATGGAATGAAGATATGCTGATATTGGGATACCAGTAATGCCACTACATGGAATAAACGAAGATGGAACTTGCACTTGTAAGCAAGGTCATAAATGTTCAAGTACTGGTAAACATCCAATATTTAGTGGGTGGCAATTAAAAGCAACGACAGATAAAAATATCATCACCAATTGGTGGAATCAATATCCTCATGCTAATATCGGTATTCCAACAGGAGAAAGAAGCGGTTGGTTAGTTTTAAATATTGATACCAAATATGATGGAAATCAAACCTTAAAATCACTTGAAAAGTTACATGGACAATTACCTGATACAGTAATCGCAATTACCGGAAGTGGTGGAGAGCATCGCATCTTTAAATACCCTAAAGGACTTAAAATATGTTAGATGAATTGCCAGACGCTAAACCAGAGAATGCTTATTGGACATTAGCACAGCTTGTAAACAGAAGAGATAATGTGGTTATTGAAATCACAAGACTTAAAAATCAATTACATGAACAATTGGTTTATTTCTATCCCAGTTATAAAAAGTTAGCATCAGAATTAAGACCCATTAGCCATAACCAATGTTCAACGAATCGAGCAAAGAAAATCCTTAATGCGATAGCGCTAGATGGTAATACCAAAAGAGAGCATCAAGAGGTCAGAGATTTTATTTCAATAAAGCTTGTGAAAGACCTTGAACACAAAAATGGTGAATTAGTTGAACTAGAAATAGAACTCGAGAAGATGATGAAACTATTTGATTGTAAGTTAACATCAATATCAGGAGTTGATAGGGTTACGGCTGCTAAGTTATTAGCGGAAATAGGAGACATTAACAGGTTTTCAAATGCGAATAAACTTGCGCGATTTGTGCGGGTATTGCACCAGTCAAATTTAGTTCAGCAGGTAAAGGCAAAGAAGAGAAATCTAAACAAGGGAAACGAACGCTACATGGGATCTTCTACTTTATGCAGTACAAATGGTTCAAACTTCATGAGGAAGTAAGATACCAAGAAATTCGGAATTTTACGAATACTTCTTACGTAAAATAGCAGAAGGTAAAACAAAACTACAAGCGTTAGTTTGTATCATGAGAAGATGAGTTAATATTATTTATGGAATGCTTAAAAATAAGACGGAATATCGCATGCCAGAACTGTAATTTTAAATTATAATGTGATATAATTAAGGAAATAAAAATTTAAAAAATAGAATAGGGAGCGACAGAGTAAATGTAAGGTATAAGTGTTTAAGCTTAGGGAGCGGGTAAGTCTGAAGGAATTGTTTACAAAAGAACTAATTCAAAAACGGGTAAAGAGTATATTGGACAAACTAAAAGTGATGCAAGGTATGCACAAAGACAATTAGAAAATGCAAGAAAGAATCCAAATGCTGTATATGAATTTAAAAAAATAAGACGTTCAACCCCAGGGAGAGAACTAGATATATTAGAACAAAGGATGATAAATAAGTATGGAGGAATTGCAAGGGAGGGAGGACTGTTAGAGAATGGTCGCCATCAAATTGCAAGAAAATATTGGGATATATTTGGAATAAAATAACGTAAGGAGATTTGAAATGAAGAAAAAAACAAAAATGACTAATATAGGAGATGTTTTTCGGATAAAAATTAATGAGAATTTATCTTGTTTTGGACAACTAGTTTGTAAAGGTAAAACATCAATAAGTGTTATTATTTATGATTATACTAGTAATGAAGATAATTTAGACATAAATATAATTACAAAAAATAAAATAATTTATTATGTTAATACTGTAAATTTATTTCTAACTAATGGTAAATGGGAAGTAATTGGAAACCAACCTATACCATCAAATTTAAATTTTCCAGAATATATTATTGAAACTTTAGATGGATATAAAGTCCTATCTCATGAAGGTAATATAATAAGAAATGCAACTAAGAATGATATAAATAAGTTAAATTTTCATAATTCCTATTCTCCTATCATAGTTGAAGATGCGGTTAAGGCAAAATATTTTGGTGAAGACTGGTATCCTGCATTGGATAAAATTATATATAATGAATAAACAAATATCTCAAAAGAAAATTTAAATATATGAGATAATCCTCCCATCAGTAAATTGGCGGGAGGATTTTTATATGAATGAACAAGAAAAATACCAGAA
>NSKI01000004.1 GCA_003586005.1 Haloplasmatales bacterium 4B
GGAAATTGGATTTATGTCTCTTTTTGTGTACAAAAAAACTGATGTGAGTTTTCACCCACACCAGATATTATAGAACCAAAAAAAGTAGATGAATAATAAAATATCATCTACTTTTTTTGTTTTTGTCTTTCGGTTCTGGAACTGGATCAAATCCACATGATCCAAAGGGATTACATCGTAATACCCGATAAATGGTTAAATAAGTTGCATAAAAAAAGTTATGTTTTTGATATGCTTCAATAGCATAGTTTGAGCAACTTGGAATGTGACGGCAATTACTTCCTAAAAATTTTGAAATATATTTTTGATAAAAATGAATCATTTTTATAAATAATTTATTAATCATAATATCACCAATTTACTATTATAACACACAATAATTTTTATTACAATTTAGATAAAATATAAACTAAATTAATGAATATAATTTATATAATTACTAAAGATAATTAGTGAAATTATCCTATTAGATATATTTGGTGATAGTTATGATTGTTTATTATATTCTACTGTCGTTTTGTTTATATTTATTGGTTTTCTTTTTCCCATGGTATATAACTTTTTACACAGAAGGGAAATTAAAGTGTTATTTGATTATGTTTGGTTTTATTCGTGTTCCTATAAACTTAAGTAAAATTGTTAATTATTTTTCAACTCGAAAAAAAGATGAAGATAGAGATTTTAATATTATGGAGGCTATTGAGAATTATAAGAAAATGTTGAGTGTTAGGCCAATTTATCGTGATTTATTTAAAAAGTCAAGTATAAAGCATCTATATTGGTATACTGCACTTCCGATGGAAAATCCGCTTTTAGGTTTATCATTATTACCGATTTATTCTGTAGCACAGACAATATTTGTTGATACAATGTATGATAATTTTAAAAGAGTAAAGGATATAGATGTTGATACAAAGTTCAATTATATTGATAATGACATTTTTATTTATTTTGACTGTATAATAAAAACTAATTTAGCAAAAATTATAAGAGTAGGTGTAAAATACATCGCAAAAATTCCATTATTAATAAAAAGGGCTACATAATAACATAAGAGGTGATTATAAATGGAACATCCAATACATAGTTTTATGAAAATATCTATGGAAAATATTAAAGACATGGTTGATGTTGATACCATTGTCGGACAACCGGTAGCAACTAAAGAAGGAACAACGATTATTCCCATTTCAAAAGTTAAGTTTGGGTTCGCTTCAGGTGGAACAGAACAAAAAGCGGAAAATCGCCAAGAAAATCAAACTGCTCCATTTGGAGGTGGGAGTGGAGGGACAGTTTCTATAACCCCAATTGCTTTTCTAGTAGTAGATAAAGAAGATGAAGTAAAAGTGTTATCACTAGAAAATCAGACTCATATATATGAAAAAATAATTGATTTTATTCCTGAATTGATGGCGAAAGTCAAGTTAGTAACTCCTAAAGTTATGAATGGCTTAGGTAAAAATAAACAAGCTGAAAGCTGAATGGTTTTATTCAGCTTTTTTTTATAATCTTTTATTTGTTTAATTAATGACAAAATCGAAAATATAGTGTAAAATAGTATTTTGGATAGGGTGATAATATGGCAAATTTAAAACAAACAAAAATAGAAAAGTTCTATGATTTTATTGATAAGACAACTTTATATATTTATGAACAAACTAAAAAGAGTTATGTTGATAGTCTCTTGCTAACATATGACTTTGTCCTATCTAATGACGAGTCTATTAACTCACTTGACATAGTAGTTGTAGAAAAAATTTCTGAATTTTATCAAAAAATAAGTGAAGATTCTTTTAGTAAAGAAGATATTCGTAAAGCTTTTCTTTTAGCGATGCTAAAAGCTTTTAAGCATCAATTTATGAATATGAATGAAATAACTCCTGATTCAATTGGAGTTATATTTGCTTTTTTAGTAGATAAATTTTTTCATAACCACAAATCGATTGATGTTTTTGATGCAACTGTAGGTACCGGTAATTTATTAATTACGATGCTTAATAATAGTTGTAGTAAATTTGGGAAAATATATGGCGTAGATACTGAAACTACATATTTAAACTTTGCATTAAGGCTTGCAAATCTATTAGAATACAAAATTGAATTTTTTAATCAGAATAGTATGAAAAAATTGCTTATTCCTCCTGTAGATTTACTTATTTGCGATTTGCCAATAACAGAAAATTTAGATACTGTTAAATTACTGGATAATTTAATGAATTATACTAAAGTCGGTGGCTATTTTATCTATTTAATCCCTAATGATTTTTTTAATCAAACTCATAACGTAAAGATTAAAGAAACCATTTTAAATAATACTCATATTATGGCAATTATTGAATTACCATTAAGTTTATTTAAAGATCCAAAATATCAAAAAAGTATATTAGTTTTAAGAAAAAGAGGCGAAAATATTTTAATTAACACTGAAATATTAATGCTTAGGTTCCCTAATTTTTCAGAAAAAGATAAGGTGATGAACGCTATTGATAAAATAAATCAATGGTATGATAATAATCATAAAAATTAATTGGAGGTTACTATGAAGATTTTAGCAATTAACGCGGGAAGCTCATCTTTAAAATTTCAATTACTAGAGATGCCACAAAAAACAGTGATTACCTCAGGTTTAATTGAAAGAATTGGTTTTGATGATTCTATTTATACGATTAAAGTGAATGGAGACAAAATTAAAGAGGTTAAATCAATCCCAAATCATTCTGTTGCTGTACAGATGCTATTGGATTCATTAATTAATTTGAAAATTGTTGAAAACTATGAAGAAATTCGTGGTGTAGGACATCGTGTTGTTCATGGCGGGGAGAAATTTGTTGATTCTGTTTTAATAACAGATGAAGTAATTAATGAAATAGAAGCATTAAAGGATTTTGCTCCTTTACATAACCCTGCAAATGCAACTGGTATTAGAGCTTTTAGTGAAATATTGCCTAATGTTAAACAAGTGGCTGTTTTTGATACCGCATTTCATCAAACAATGCCAGAAGAGGCTTATCTATACCCGGCACCATATAAATGGTATAAAGCTTATGGTGTAAGACGTTATGGATTTCATGGAACAAGTCATAAATACGTTTCCCAGCGCGCAATTGAATTATTAAATAAAGAAGTAACTAAAATCATTACTGTTCATATTGGAAATGGTGGATCGATTTCTGCTATTAAAAATGGAAAATCAATTGATACTTCAATGGGCTTTACACCACTAGCGGGAATAATGATGGGTACTCGTTCAGGAGATATAGATCCATCAATATTACCTTATGTAATGGAAAAAGAAGGAATAAGTATTGAAAAAGCAATTACTGCTTTAAATAATGAATCTGGCCTAAAAGGAATCTCTAATAAATCTTCTGACATGAGAGACATTGTTAATGGCGTAAATGAATTTGATGGAAATTGTGTACGCGCCTTTAATTTATTTGTTAAAAGAGTTTGTGATTTTATTGGTTCATACTTTATTCTTTTAGGTGGGTGTGATGCAATTGTATTTACTGCTGGTATTGGTGAAAATAGTGAACCTGCACGTAAAGCGATTGTTGAGCGTTTAGGTAGTTCTTTAGGTATAATTTTAGATAACGAGGCAAATAAAGTTATGGGAGAAGAAAAAATTATTTCTACTCCTGAATCTAAGGTGAAAGTATTTGTAATCCCAACAGATGAAGAATTAGTTATCGCAATTGATACTTTAAGATTAATTAAATAATTATTTGAAAACGCAAAGGAAAATTCTTTGCGTTTTTTTTGACTTTTATAATTTTTGTATACAAAAATTATAATATAAAAATACTTTTTTTATTCAAGGATATATCCTTTTTAAAATTGCTATTCTTTAGTATAATAAATATAATATGAATAATTGAGGTGATAGTAGTGTATGCACAATTATATACAAAAACAGTTTATTCTTTACTTAAAAGTTGTTTGAAAATTGATGATTATATTGAAAATGCTAAAAAGAATAATATAAAAGCTATAGCAATCACAGATGAAGCAAATGTCTATGGGTTAATTAAATTTTACAAAGCTTGTAAAAAAGCAGATATTAAACCAATATTAGGGATAACTGTTTTTATTAATGCATTTGCTCCTCTTATTTTGTTAGCAAAAAATAATCAAGGTTATAAGCATCTTCTTCAAATAGCTTCAGAAGTACAATTAAATGAATCAAGTTTAATGTCAATTGATAAATTAAAAAATTTTTCAGCGAATTTAATAGCGATTATACCAACAAAGAATAATTTTTTTCAACAATTAATCTTAAGTAATAATAAATTATTTCAAGAATATTTAAATTCCTTAAAAAAGATATTTAATAATAATTTATATATATCATTATTTCCCGAGGTTAACGATAATGTTGCTAATCTAAATAAATTGGTAATTAATAAGGCTGTAGATAACCAAATAGCACTTGTTGCTTTAAATGAAGTTCGTTACACAAACCAAGAAGATGCGATTACTTTAAGATATTTAGAAGCTATTAGCAAAGGTGAAAAAATTAATTCTCAAACTATCAATTTATTTTCCAGTAATTTTTGTCTACTAAGTGAAACTGATTTTAATCGTTTTTTTATAAATTATCATGAAGCAGTTCTTAATACTAATAAAATTGCCCAAGATTGTAATGTTTTTATTGATTTTAATAAGTTATATATACCTAAATACACTACACCTAATTCTATATCTAGTTATGATTATTTAAAAATACTTTGTAAAAAGGGTCTTGAAAAAAGATTAGATACGTCAAATATACCTTTTAATTATTTAGAAAGGTTAAAATATGAATTAGAAGTTATTTCAAAAATGAATTATATTGATTATTTTCTAATTGTCTATGATTTTGTTAAGTACGCTAAACAAAATAATATCTTTGTTGGACCTGGTCGAGGAAGTTCTGCTGGAAGTTTAGTGTCCTATGTATTGGGAATCACAAATATTGACCCAGTAGAATATAACTTACTTTTTGAACGTTTTTTAAATCCTGAACGAATTTCTTTGCCTGATATCGATTTAGATTTTCAAGATAATAGAAGAGATGAAGTTATTAAATATGTCCAAAATAAGTATGGGAAAAATAATGTTGCCCATATCATCACCTTTGGTACCTTTGCCTCAAGAAGTGCTATAAGAGAAGTTGCTAAAGTAATGGATATAAAGGATTCACGGATAAATGAAATTGTTTCTTTTATCGACTCGAAGTTTAATATCGAAGATAATATTAAAGCCTGCCCAGAATTGCAACAATTAATATCTGAGTATTCTGAGGTTAATAAATTATTTACCATCGCTAAAAAAATTGAAACTATTCCTAGAAATACAGCTACACACGCAGCAGGTATCATTATATGCGAGGATGATTTGCGAGGAATTTCTGGGTTACAAAATAGCTTTGACGATATATTACAGACTCAATATGAAGCTAATGATTTAGAGGCTTTAGGTTTATTGAAGATGGATTTTTTAGGAATTCGTAATTTAACTGCGATTAGTCAAATTTTAGATTTAATAAAATCAAGTTTAAATATAGATGTTGATTTAAACTCTATTCCTCTAAATGATGCTAAAACATATCGTTTGATTGCTAGAGGTGAAACAACAGGTATTTTTCAGTTGGAATCTTTAGGGATGAGAAATGTGTTACAAGATATTAAGGCATCTACTTTTGAAGATATTGTTGCTGTTAATGCCTTATTTCGCCCTGGTCCGATGAATAATATACCTCTTTATATAGCTAGAAAAAATAAAACTCAACCAATTGATTATTTGCATACTGATTTAAAACCAATTTTAAAAAGTACATATGGTATTATAGTTTATCAGGAGCAAATTATGATGATAGCTCAAAAAATAGCTGGTTATAGTTTAGCACAAGCAGATTTGCTACGTCGTGCTGTCAGTAAAAAACAAAAAGCTGTGTTAAAGCATGAACGGCTTATCTTTATTGAAAGAGCAGTACATAATGGATATGATAAGATAACTAGTGAGACATTATACGATTATATTGTTAAATTTGGTGATTATGGTTTTAACCGCAGTCATTCAGTAGCCTATGCCCTCATCTCTTACCAAATGGCATATCTAAAGGCGAATTATTTAACGCCTTTTATGGTTGTCATGTTAACAAACGTTATCGGTAGTCAGTCGCAAACGAGCCGCTACCTTAGAGACTGTAAGCGTTATGGGATTCAGATACTTCCAATTTCTATTAATAAAAGTTATAAATTATATGTATCAGAAGACAATAATAATATTAGGATGTCATTTTTGGTCACAAAAGGGATTGGACAAACGGTAAGTGAGGCAATTTTAGCTGAGCGTAAAAAAGGTATATTTAAAAATTATTTTGATTTTGTTAATAGGTGTCAACCATTTTTAAAACAAAATATTTTTCAATCACTTGTTTTTGTAGGCGCCCTTGATGAATTTAAATTAAGTAAAAAAACAATGATTGAAAACTATGATAAGATAATTGATTATTGTCGGTTTAATCCTAGTGGGTATTTTACGGATAAAATCGAACTAGTTGAAAAGAGTGATGAATATTCAACAAGTGAGCTAATGAGAAGAGAAAAAGATTTATTAGGTTTTTATTTAACGGCACACCCTATCAGCAAATATATCAAGGAAAATCAAGAAAAAAATTTAATTTTACCAAGTTATACTTTGAAATATGTGGATAAAAAAATTGAATTAGTCGGTTTTGTTGAAAATATTAGGAAAACAAAGACGAAGAATAATGAGGAAATGGCAACATTAACTATAACTGATGATACTGTAAGTATTATTGGAGTTGTCTTCCCAAGTGTGTATCAAAAGTTAAAAAGGGAATTGACAAAGGACCATTTATTTATGATTACCTCAAAGGTCCAAGAAAGAAATGAAAAATTACAACTTGTAATCTATGATATGAAATTAATAGATTAAGCGCTTACATGAAAGATTCTTCTATATATAAACGCTTACATATTATTTTTAATTGTTTCTTTTGTTAATGTATGTTAAATTATTATTTAGGTATGTAATAAACTAGAGGTGATAAAAATGGTTAAACGTATAGGAATATTAACTTCAGGAGGAGATGCACCGGGTATGAATGCTTGTATTCGTGCAATCACTAGACAAGCGTTTCATTATGGAATTGAAGTATTTGGAATTAAGGATGGATACGCTGGCTTAGTAAAAGGTGATCTTTTTCAATTGAAATCATATGATGTTAGTGAAAAACTTAATCGTGGTGGAACGTTTTTAGGAACTGCCAGACTTCCTGAATTTAAGAATCCTGAAGTTAGACAAATAGCTATTGATCAATTAAATAAAAATAACATTGATGCCTTAGTTGTACTAGGGGGGGATGGTTCTTTTATAGGAGCTAAAAAATTAACTGAAATGGGTGTTAATTGTATAGGCGTTCCAGGAACCATTGATAATGATATAGCCTCTACAGATTATACAATTGGTTTTGATACAGCGTTAAACACTGTGGTTGAAGCAATTGATAAATTAAGAGATACAACTTCAAGCCATTATCGTTGTAATGTTGTCGAAGTTATGGGAAGAAATTGTGGTGACTTAGCTTTGTTTGGAGGTCTTGCTTCTGGTGTTGAAGACTTAATTACTCCAGAAATAGGATTTAATATAGATTCTGTAATATCAAGAATTGAGGAAGCTAAAACTAAAGGTAAACGTCATTTTATCATAGCTTTAGCTGAACTATTAACAGACCCAATTGAATTAGCTAAATCTATTGAAAAACGGACAGGAATTGAATCTCGGGCTACAATAATTGGACATGTTCAAAGAGGTGGGACACCAACTGCTTTTGATCGCGTTTTAGCGAGTAGATTAGGAGCTTACGCTGTTGACATGCTTGTTTCAAATTTAGGCGGTCGCTGTGTCGGAATTAAAAACAACAGATTAGTAAATTATGATATATATGAAGCATTAGAAATGGAACACAGCGATAATACAGATATTTATGAATTATGTAAAACATTATCTTAGGAGGAAGTCATATGGCATATCAATTTAAAAAAACGAAAATTATTTGTACAATAGGTCCAAAGTCTGAAAAAAAAGAAATAATGGAAAAATTAGTCGATGCAGGTATGAATGTTATTAGAATGAATTTTTCTCATGGTGATTTTGAAGAACATGGTAAACGAATTGAGTCAATTAGAGAGATAAACATCGAAAAGAAAACAAATGTAGCTTTACTTTTAGATACTAAAGGACCAGAAATTCGTACACATAAATTTTCATCAGGTGATGAACCAACTATTATAAAAGTAGACACAGAAGTTAAGGTTTATATGAGTGAGATATTAGGAACTCATACAGAGTTTTCAATTTCATATTCAGGTTTAATTGATGATGTAAATGTTGGTGGAACAATTTTAGTTGATGATGGTTATTTGGAATTAAAAGTATTAGATAAAGGCGAAGATAGTAAAGGCAGATATGTATTAACTAAAGCCTTAAATACGCACGGAGTTAAAAATCGTCGTGGGATAAATGTTCCTGGTGCTAAATTAAATATGCCATTTATTTCTAAAAAAGACAAAAGTGATATCATCTTTGCTTGTGATAAGGGATTAGACTTTATCGCTGCCTCATTTGTACGTCGCAAATCAGATATTCTAGAAATAAAAGAAATTTTAAAAGCACATAATGGTGAAAGAATTCAAATTATTGCTAAAATTGAAAATCAAGAAGGCGTTGAAAACGCTGAAGAAATTTTGGAAGTTGCAGATGGTATCATGGTTGCTCGTGGTGATTTAGGGGTTGAAGTACCAGCTGAAGAGGTTCCAGTAATTCAAAAACGTTTGATTCGTCAATGTAATGAAGCTGGAAAAATAGTTGTTACAGCTACGCAAATGTTAGAGTCAATGCAGAAAAATCCCCGCCCAACTCGTGCAGAAGTTTCAGATGTCGCAAATGCGATATTAGATGGGTCTGACGCTGTAATGCTTTCAGGCGAATCGGCAGCTGGTGATTACCCAGTAAGAAGTACTGAAACTCAAGCTGCGATAGCTGAAAGAATGGAAGATGAAATTAATCATGAAGTAATGATCAATAGGGCTATTCTATCTAGTCCACACACAATAGAGTCAGCTATAGGACTATCAGTTGCAGATTCAGCGGCAGATTTAGGAGCAAGTGTTATTGTTGCCGCTACAATGTCAGGTTATACAGCAAAATTAATTTCTAAATATCGTCCATCATGCCCGATTATCGCGGTAACGCCATCTTATGATACTGCTCGTTCGCTTGCGTTATGTTGGGGTGTAACACCAGTTGTAGTTGATGAAGTGTCTTCTTCTGAAGATTTAGTTAAAATTGCTGAGAAAGTTGCAGTTGATGTTGCTGGTCTTGAAAAAGGTGAAATCGCAATTATTACTGCTGGAGTAGCAAAACAACATACAACAAACTTAATGAAAATTTTTGAAGTGAAATAATAAAATTTTTAGAGGCATTTACATGACTTATGAACAAAAAAAAGTAATAATTCGCTACTTACTTTACTTATTAACTTTCTTAACTTTTATTTCATTATTTTTCAAAATTTGGTTTATTACTGGTGTAAATATATTAATAACAACTCTTACTATTTATTATTATATACATATTGATAAAATTAAAGAAACAACTTTATGCTTAATTGTTAAAAATGAAAAAGTATTAATGATGTTAAGAAATAAAAAGAAAAATGATGTACATAAAAATAAATATAATGGATTGGGTGGAAAGTTAGAAAAAGGTGAATCAAAGGCAGAGTGTGTTTTGCGCGAAGTATATGAAGAAGCAGGAATTAAACTTATAAAATATAACTATGTAGGAAAAGTAACTTTTAAAAACTTTGGCTATCAAAAAGGAACAGAAGTTATGTATTGTTTTGTTGGTTACAATTATGAATTTGAAATCGGCCATTGTAATGAAGGTGAATTACAATGGATTGATATAGATAAGATATTAGGTTTACCATTATGGGAGGGTGATCAATATTTTATAATGAACATTATAGAAAATAAGCCGTTTAATCTTTATTTACATTATGATGAAGATAAAGTTATTGGTATAAAATAATAAACAGAAGGACTTAGTCCTTCTGTTTATTATTTTACAAATTGTTCAACTAGCCACAATCCATGGGACATACCAATTATTGCGATATGTCTTAAGATACAAATAACTCCAAACCCAGCAATTATTCCAGATACTAAACGACGATAATTACCACTTTCATAATTAGTAAAATACTGGATTACTCCATCAATTAACGTGGGTATTACTAGTATTACAGAAATATAAATATTAGGATATTGATAAGAAAATATTAGTCCCAAAAAAAAGTAGATAGTTGCTAATATATAGCCAATAAAAATACCTGTGCAACGTGCGCATATTGGGAATTGTTTATTTTTATAAAAAAATGACCGTGATGGTAATTTATGACAAACAAAAAAAATATCGAAAAAATTCTTTTTCATTATAGGTTGAAAAATTCTTTTAGAAATGTGGCAACGCCATTTTCAGAATTGCTTTTTGTTATATGTTGTGCTTCTTTTTTGACAGAATCGACTGCATTTGCCATAGCAACTCCGATACCAGCATTCCTAATCATTTCAACATCATTTTCCCCATCACCAAAAGCCAGTATTTTTTCTTTAGGAATTTCAAAATATGTTGATAAATAATTTAAACCTATCCCTTTAGAAGTTTCAGGAGTGTATATTTCTATTATTTGTGAATATTCTCCACCCCAATTTCTGTAGTTAAGAATTCCCTTGAAATTTTCATCTAAATATTTTCCTACTTCATTGTGTTTATTGGGATATGTTAATAATACAAAACCATTAGGATTTAATTTCAATGTTTGTTTAAAATCACCAGCGATTATATTACCGCCCTCGGGATGAATAAGTGGCATAATATCTTCACTCATTTTATATAAATATATATCTTCATAATATTCACAAAAAGCATTTTCAATTAGATGACTAATGTCATTAAATACTTTTAGGATATTGTTTAAATCAATTTCCCTTGTTATTTCATCGAAGTGATGATTATGAGGATGATGAATTAAAGCACCATTGTAATTGATAATAGGTGTATCTAATTGCAATTTATCATAAAATATTTTTGATGATCGATAAGGCCTACCTGTTACTATACAAACTATATGTCCGAGAGCTTTTACTTGTCTAATAACCGCAATTGTTTCGTCATTTAGTGTTTGCCAATCATATAGTGTTGTTCCGTCTAAATCTAATAAAATTAAATATGGGTTGTTCATTGCTTCACCTCAGGTAATTTAAGTTTAGTTTTTAGAATATAATAAATTGTTATATTAGTCAAGTAAAAGTTTAGTATTATTATAAAAAGGCTGATAAACCTCCAAGTATAAAAAACAAAATATAGAAAAGAACAATAAAGATAAATGGAAATAAAGACCATAAACAAACAGAATTAGCGGCGTTTGGTTTGTTGTCCTTCCAAACTAGGTATAATATTAAACCAACAATTGGAAGCCCACCTGTAAAAGGGAGAGAACAGCAAGCTGCAATATTAGCACCTGCATTTGGGACATCATCATTAACTTTGTTTACGTAATTTTTGTTTGTAAAATATGCTTCTTCTAAATGCCTTAAATCGGTATTACAATAAGAACAATATTCTTGATTAATACCAGTAATTTGTCCACATTCTTGACAGTAAGAATTACCAGTTAAGGGGAGAAAGCCACATTTTGTACAAGTGGTGTTTAAAGATGGAACATCACTACCACAGTTTCTACAATACATATTATCACCTCGATTATATTATTAATTATACTATAGTAAAGAATGGATGATATGTCAATTTACAAAAAAAAAATAAATAAAATTAGCACTTCTATTGACAGAGTGCTAATAAAGGGTGTATGATATATCTAGATTAGCACTCTGATATCGAGAGTGCTAAAAGAAAAGATTACTAATGGAAGGTAGGTATTTATATGGATGTTAATCAGTTTACTGAGAAATTACAACAAGCTGTAGTAGGTGCCCAAAATACAGCTATAAGTAATCACAATCAACAAATTGAAATTGAGCACCTAATGCTTAATTTAGCTAATATTGGTGATTCGCTTCTTAAAAGAGTTTTTGAATTAAGTAGTATCAATTTTAAACAGTTTATTAATGAATTAAGTCGTTTAGTCCAATCGTTACCCAAAATTGAGACTAATAATCCACAAGTTTATCTTTCGAGCTCATTGAATCAATTATTAATAGATGCAGAGCTTATTAAGAAAAAATTGGAAGATGAATATCTATCTGTTGAACATATAATTTTAGCATATATAAAAACAGATAATTATAAACATAAAGAAATAATTAAAAAATTGCGAATTGATGCGAAACTAGTTGAAGAAATGATTAAAAAGATAAGAGGTAATAAAAAAGTGAAAACACAAAATCCAGAAGCAACTTATGAGGTTTTAGAAAAGTATGGACGTGATTTAGTTGAAGATGCAAGAGGTGGTAAAATTGACCCAGTAATTGGTCGTGATGAGGAGGTAAGACGGGCGATACGTATTTTATCACGAAAAACAAAGAACAATCCTGTGTTAATTGGAGAACCTGGGGTTGGAAAGACAGCTATTGTTGAAGGGCTAGCTCAAAGGATTGTTAAGAATGATGTTCCGGACACCTTGAGAAATAAAACAATATTTGAACTTGATATGGCTAGTTTAGTGGCTGGGGCAAAATATCGTGGTGAATTTGAAGAACGATTAAAAGCTGTCTTAAATGAAATCAAGCAAAGTGAGGGTAGGATTATATTATTTATTGATGAAATTCATACAATTGTTGGAGCAGGTAAGACTGAGGGTGCAATGGATGCTGGAAATTTATTAAAGCCAATGCTTGCTCGTGGGGAACTTCATTGTATTGGAGCAACAACTCTAAATGAATATCGTAAATATATTGAAAAAGACCCAGCTCTTGAAAGACGTTTTCAAAAGGTTTTAGTTGATGAATCTTCAGTTTTAGATACAATTAGTATTCTTCGTGGACTAAAAGAAAGATTTGAAGTTCATCACGGTGTTAAGATAACTGATAGTGCGATTGTTGCAGCTGCAACTTTATCTAATCGGTATATAACAGATCGTTTTTTGCCAGATAAGGCTATTGATTTAATCGATGAAGCTTGCGCTACAATTCGGATTGAAATAGATTCACTTCCAGAAGAACTAGATAAAGTAAATCGAAGAATCATGCAATATGAAATTGAGGCAGCTGCCTTAAAAAAAGAGAAAGATGAAATTTCTCATGAAAGATTAACTGTTTTACAACAAGAATTAGCAAACCTAAAGGAACAACAAAATATTATGAAAGCTCAATATGAAAAAGAAAAGAGGGGGATTAATCAATTACAAGCTGCAAAAGGGAAATTAGATCAAGCTAAACATGATTTAGAAATCGCAGAAGGTAAATATGATTTGAACAAAGCCGCTGAAATAAAGTATGGTGTGATACCAATATTAGAGAAAGAAATTTCTGAATTAGAAAATAAAGAAGAACAAAATGCGATGTTAAGAGAAAATGTGGCTGAGGAAGAAATCGCTGAAATTATCTCACGTTGGACAAAAATACCTTTATCAAAGCTTGTTCAAAGTGAAAAAGAAAAACTAATTAACCTACAAGATATTCTACAAAAGCGTGTTAAAGGGCAAAAAGAAGCAATTCGTTTAGTATCTAATGCGATTATTAGAGCGAGAGCAGGAATAAAAGATCCTAAAAAACCAATTGGTTCATTTCTATTTTTAGGTCCTACTGGTGTTGGGAAAACAGAGGTAGCTAAATCCTTAGCAGAAGCTTTATTTGATAGTGAAGATCATATAGTTCGTATTGATATGAGTGAATATATGGAAAAGTTTAGTGTATCACGTTTAATTGGAGCTCCTCCTGGGTATGTTGGATATGAAGAAGGGGGTCAACTTACAGAAGCGGTTAGACGTAAACCATATTCAATTGTATTATTAGATGAAATTGAAAAAGCGCATATTGAAGTTTTTAATATTTTATTGCAAATATTAGATGATGGAAGAATTACAGATTCACAAGGAAGAACCGTTGACTTTAAAAATACGATTATTATTATGACATCAAATCTTGGTTCGCAGCATTTATTAGAGAATGATATAATTGATGCCTATGAAAAAATAGATTTAGATTTAAAAAATCATTTTAAACCAGAATTTTTAAATCGGATTGACGAAATTGTTAAGTTTAATCCATTAGATGAGGATGTGGTAATTGAAATAGTTGATAAGTTTAAAGGAGAGTTACAACAGAGACTTAAAGATCAATATATTGATGTTGATTTTACTCCTAATGCTATTCACCATATAGCGAAACTTGGATATGATCCTATCTTTGGGGCTAGACCATTAAAAAGGTATATCTCACGATATGTTGAAACCCCAATTGCAGAAATGATTATAAAAAATGAAATTAAACCCCATAAACTTGTGACAGTTGATGCCATAAATGGTATGATTTTTATAAAATAGAAAAAGAATTATTTTAATCAGAAAAATCAGTTGAATTATAAATATGTATTCGACTGATTTTTTTGATGGATAAAAGTTTTAAAGTCGTTTTTTTCGACAAAAAACATCAAAAGTTCTAGTTATTATTAAAATTTTACTCAAAATTGAATAAAAAAACAAAATTGTGGGAAATATAATAGTTTATTATAAATCTTTCTTGACTGGCATATACAATTAATGTACACTATTATAAACTCCATAGATATATTTATAAAAAAATGGAGGAAAAATTATTTATAAAGGAGAGAATTGCATGAAAAAAACATTGACTTTATTGTTACTAGTTTTAACTCTAGTTGTTATTTCTTCTTGTAAAAAAGACAAGAATGATACTACTACAACTGGAGGCAATACTACTACTACAGAAGACCCTGGTACAGTTGTCGATGACACGTATACTTACGCATTTGCTAGTTTAGGGATGCCTAATAATTTTAACGTTCATATATGGGAAACTAATA
The DNA here is from genome assembly GCA_003586005.1 of Haloplasmatales bacterium 4B. Taxonomy (GTDB): domain Bacteria; phylum Bacillota_I; class Bacilli_A; order Haloplasmatales; family Haloplasmataceae; genus NSKI01. The sequence goes on from NSKI01000004.1 coordinate 15,076, forward strand.
CCGATTCAATGATTATGAATTATACTGAAATGGGTCTTTATGATTTTGTTTTAAATGAGGAAATGGACGGTTATGATATTATTTCAGAAATGGCAGCAGGTAATCCAGTAGACGTTACTTTAGATTATGCTGAAAATACATTGTTTGATGTGCCAGATGATGCAGAAACAGGATATGCATTTAAGATTGCATTAAATGAAGATGCTAAATGGGCAAATGGTACAGTAATTAATGCTGACACTTATATTTATTCAATGCAACAATTATTAAATCCTGAAATGCAAAACTATCGTGCTGATGGTTATATTACAGGTACTTTAGTTATTGATAATGCAGAAGAATATCTAAAACAAGGTCAATCAACATTTATTACTTTAGGTAAATATATGGAGACATTTGGTATTGGAACACTTGCAGAAGCAATTACTCAAGCAACTACTGAAGATTTAACAACATATATTAACTGGGTCTATTCATTTGGAGATGATCTTTATTCTGATGATGAACCTGAAGATAAAGTAGTAGCAACTGATAAAACCTTGGCTGAACTTTATGCTGATTATAAGGCAGAAGTATTAAGACAAGGTTGGACTGATGAAGCTGGAATAGATGAATGGGTCTTAGATGAATTATATGTTCAATATACATTCCCTGTATTAGATTGGGAAAATGTTGGATTAATTAAAACTGGCGAATATGAAATTACATTAGTTTTAGCTAAACCAATTACTGATTTTTATTTAAAATACAATTTATCAAGTAACTGGATTGTATATGAAGATTTATATGAAGCAGGTAAAGTAACTATCGAAGGTGGTAGTGTATCAACAAATTATGCTACTTCTGTAAGTACATATATGGCATATGGTCCGTATAAATTAGTAACATACCAAGATGACAAATTAATTGCTTTAACAAAAAATGATGAGTGGTATGGCTATTCTGATATTAATCATGAAGGACAATTCCAAGCAACTGATATTGAAATTTCTATCCTCGCTGATCATAATACTACTTTACTTTCATATTTAAGTGGAGATTTAGATGAAGTTGGTCTTACTCAAGAAGATGTGGATGAATTCAAGTTTAGCGAAAATTTATTATACGAACCAGAATCTTATTCATCTAAGTTAACTTTCAACACTGATCCAGTCTTGCTTAAAGAACATGAAGATGCTGCAGGAAGCAATGTTGACAAAGAGATTTTTGCAAACATTAAATTCCGTGAAGCTATTTCATTGGCTTTAAATCGCCAAGACTTTGTTCAAACACAAACTGCTGGTTCACAAGCTACACTAGGATTATATAATAGTTTATATGTTTCAAATGTAGATACAGGTGAAATTTATAATACAACACAAGCATATGCTAATATTTTAAATAGAATTTATGGAACTGATTATCCTACCGGATATGATTTAGAGAAAGCTACTCAATTATTCCAAGAAGCTTATGATGAACAATTTGCTGCTGGAAAAATTGATGCTGATGATATAGTAGAAATAGAATTCTCTATTTATAAATTTGATAATGCATATACAGATAAAGTAATATTCCTTCAAAATGCATTAAACGATGCAACTTTTGGTACTGATCTTCAAGGTAGAATTATATTTAGTACTAGAACAGATGCGAAGTATTATGATTCTGCTGAAAGAGGAGACTTTGATGTTATCTGGGCAACTTGGGGTGGAATGAGCATGGATCCATTCGGATTTATGCAAGTATATACTGTAAATGGTACGCATAATGAATATGGTTTTGACCCAGAAACTGAAACATTCACAATGGTAATTGATGGAACAGACGTTACAAAAACTTACTATAATTGGTATATTGCATTAAATGAGGGTGAATATTCTGCTATGGAAGCTAGCTATGAACTAAGACTTGAAATTTTAGCTGAAATGGAATACAATATTTTAATTCAATATAGAACAATTCCAGTTTATGCTAGAACATCTTTGGTAATGATATCTGATAAGATTAATTATGCTACAGATGAATTTGTTCCTCTCGTAGTATTTGGTGGAATACGTTCTATGACATTTAACTTTACTGATGCTGAATGGGAAGATTATGCTTCTAATGAGATTGACTACACAGATTAATATAATGCAGTTTTAGGTAAAATCCAAGAACAACCTAGTGCTGTTCTTGGATTTTGTTTATTTAGTATTTTCTTAAATTTTGGTTCTATGATTATAAGTTGAAAATAGTAATGTTAATAATGCATTATAAGGCTCCGCATATTAATTTAAGTGTTGAAATCAATTTACAGGAGAAATATAATGCATTATTTCTATTAAATTTAATTTTTCATTATGAAATATAAGCTATTACAATTATCTTATTTAATATGGAATTTTTATTTGAAATAAGGAGTGAGCATATGGGAAAATATATTATAAAAAGGATTCTTTTAATGTTGATGACATTCTTCATTATTATGACCTTTTGTTTTGTTTTAATTAGAATGTTACCATTTAATATTCCAGTTGCACCAGATTCTGACCACGAGTTTAAGATAAGAGCATTAAGGACTGCTTATGGGTTAGATAAACCAATAATCACACAATATGGAATATTCTTAAGGAAACTATTTACCGAATTTGATTGGGGATTTTCAACAAAATATAAATACTTAGCACCCGTAGCAGAAATTATTTATGATAGATTAGGTCCGACAATGCTTGTTAACTTTTATTCTTTTTTTATCTCAATACCTCTTGGGATAATTTTTGGTGTTATGGCTGCTCTTAGGAAAAATAAATTACCTGATTATTTAATAACTGTTGGAGTTATGTTGTTTATTTCAGTACCTTCTTATGTATATGCCTTTTTAGTGCAATATGTATTTGGTTACAAACTAGGCATTTTTCCTCTGACGATGGAAGCGGGTTATGCCTATTTTTCATGGTCAATGTTTATGTCGATAGCATTGCCTATAATGGCATTGTCTTTTGGTCCTATAGCGACTTTGACACGATATACAAGAGCAGAATTAACTGAAGTATTGACTAGTGATTTTATGCTATTAGCACGAACTAAGGGACTTTCGAGAAGACAAGCTATTTATAGACATGGCTTTAGAAACTCATTAGTTGTAGTAATGCCAATTATTATAGGTAATTTCATTGGTATTTTAGGCGGATCTTTAATAATTGAAAAAATTTTTTCAATTCCAGGGATTGGTAAATTATACTTAGCATCAATTGAATCGCTTGACTATAACTTATTTTTAGCTATAGCAATGTTCTATGTAGCAATAGGATTACTTGCTGTGCTATTTGTCGATTTAAGTTATGGAATCGTTGACCCACGTATTCGAATAGGAGGTAGGAAAAGTGAAAGCTAGCAATTTTCCAGAAATTCCAGATGATAAATTTCAATTTGTTCAACAAAACGAAAAAATTTATGATGAGAAATTTAAAACAAAGCCAATAGGATATTTCAAAGATGCATGGCATCGTTTTAGAAAAAGTGTTGGTTCAGTAATAGCAGCCTTTGTATTATTCATTATTATACTATTTGCAATTTTTGGCCAAATGATGACAGATTTTGATATGAGTTATAGTGACATGCACTTTAAGAACGCTTTGCCAAAAAGTGAATATTTTTCTCGATTTGGTTTTTGGGATGGTACAAAAAAAGTTGATTTGAATGAGAAACAGTATAAATTTTATACAGAAGAAATTCCGGAAGCTGGATATATACTAGAAGACCTCGGAACGTATGAGAAATTTGATTTAAAAAAGAACAGAAATGTAACTTATTATAAAGTTAGAGTTAATACATACAAATATGAAGGATTTATTTATAAATTAGTATCCGGAAAAGAATTAACTGAAATTAAAGCTTATGAGAAAGAATCGGGTATTCAACTGATGTATCCTTTATTAAAAGATTTCATTTCTTCTAATGATGCAAATGGAGATAATATTTTAATTAAAGATGGAGGACCAGTTAATGAAGCTTTTCGTTCTGGGGATCAAAAAATTGAGCCAGGACCATTTAGAATTCAGGGAGAACCAGTTTATGAAGTTGATCGTTCTGGGAAAGGAACTCAATATTCAATTAGGGTTTTAAACTATGAGAATTTCGTTTTTGAAAATGGACATGAACCAAGTTTTATATTTGGAAGTAATTCCCATGGGCAAGATATTTTTGTTCGTTTAGCAACAGGTGCACGTTTGTCACTGTTACTAGGTTTAGCTGTGGCTGTTATCAATATTACAATTGGTGTTTTTTATGGTGCAGTGGAAGGATATTACGGATCAACTTCAGACTTATTAATGCAACGATTAGTTGAAATATTATCTGCCCTACCATTTATTGTACTCGTAACACTGTTCCAATTGCATTTATCTGACAAATTAGGGGTGCTTCCGACTTTACTTTTTGCGTTTGTTGTAACTGGATGGATTGGTACGTCGAATACAGTTCGACAGCAGTTCTATCGTTATAAGAATCGAGAGTATGTTTTAGCTGCTAGAACATTAGGTGCTAAAGATCATAGATTAATTTTTCGGCATATCTTGCCAAATGCTATTGGACCGATAATTACAGCTACAGTTCTAGTGATTCCAGGAGTCATATTCACTGAATCTATGCTCTCATATTTAAATATAGTAGACTTGTCGTCATCTCCAACATTAACTAGTATTGGATCGCTTTTATCTGACGGACAAGCTAGTATTAGAACAAATCCACACATTATTACATTTCCTGCAGTTTTTATCTCAATTTTAATGATATCTTTTAACGTGTTTGGAAATGGATTAAGAGATGCATTTAATCCTTCCTTAAGAGGAGTTGAGGAATAGAATGGAAAAAATTTTAGAAGTTAAAAATTTAAAAATTTCATTTAGAACAAATAATGGGAATGTAAAGGCTGTTCGTGATATTAATTTTGATTTATACAAGGGCGAAACCCTTGGTATAGTTGGTGAGTCAGGTTCTGGTAAATCAGTCACAGCACGTGCTATTCTTGGGATATTAGCAGGAAATAGAATCATCGATGGTGGGGAATTATATTTTGATGGGCTTGATTTATTAAGGATTTCGGAGAGTACTTTCTATGATATCCGGGGATCTAGAATTTCAATGATCTATCAAGATCCACTATCAAGTTTAAATCCTATTATGAGAATTGGGAAGCAAATAACTGAGGCTATGGTTTTAAAGTCAAAGACCTCACATAGAGTAGGTAGACAAAACATAAGGATTTTTAATAAATCAATATTGTACAATTTAAATAGTTTATCTTATAAAGATAGTAAAGACCTCAAAGAAATAGTAAAAATATATCGTAAGGTTTTAATTCAATCTGCAAAACTGGAATTAGATTATAAGCATATTAAAGATAATTTAGTAAGTGCTGAAAAGATATTGAGTGAAAATATTATGATTGTTGAGACTCAAGGTAATAATATTGAATCTATTTCTACTACTTTTAGTCAATTTGCAAAAAGAATTTATCGTAGTATTAATAAATCACTTAAAAAGAGTAATAGTTTGGTATTCAAGAACACAGATGAAGTTAAAATGCTTATAAATACATACAGAAAAAAGAAAATTGAATTTACTGAATTTAAAACTAAATTAACATCAACTCTAAATTCAATACATGAAGAAATTAAAACTGTATTAGCTATAGAAAAACCAGATTTTTTCTCAATTGCTATAGCAAATAAAACTTATATAGATGCAGGAAAAGAATTAAAATTGAGTGAAGAAGAAAATGTACAAGTGTTTCTTGACAAGTATTTTAAATATCTTAAAAAAGCTGTTCAAAATTCACGAAGGAAATCTGTTAATCAGAAAAAGGCTTTAGTTGAATATCTGTTAGAAAATCAAAAAATATTTGATGAAACATTTACTAAATCTGAATCAAAAAGACTTATTAAGCAAGTAAATAAACAAATTCATCAAGCTGCTGATTTATTATCGCCTGGTAAAGATAAATTTTTTAATGCTTTAATATCTCAATTAGGAGTACATTTTAATGACTATTTTGAAACAAAGATTTCAATAAAAAAAGATTCAAAAAAATCCAAAAATAGTACAAATCAATTTACTGATTGTTCTGAAAAATTGGCTAAAATTAATGAGTACTACTGCAAGTTAATTGAATCAATCAATGAAAATATTCATGGGAAGATTGATTTAGATGAAGTTGTTAATAACTTAGATGTAGATTACAAAGAACATGTAAGTGATTATGTAAATGTTGTATCAATTTTTGAAGCTAAACAAAATGCATTATCATTAATGAGAGAAGTAGGTATAAAAGATCCTGAGAAACGATATAAACAATATCCATTTCAATTTTCAGGCGGTATGCGACAAAGAATAGTTATTGCGATAGCGATTAGTTTTAATCCGGATATCCTTATTTGTGATGAACCAACAACAGCTTTAGATGTTACAATTCAATCACAAATTCTTGAATTAATTAATAAAATTAAAAATGAACATAATCTGTCTGTAATTTTTATAACACACGACTTGGGTGTTATTGCTAATATGGCTGATAGAATTGCAGTTATGTATGCGGGTAAGATAGTAGAGTATGGAAATGTAGATGAAATCTTTTATAATCCAAGGCATCCATACACTTGGGCACTTCTTTCTTCAATGCCAGATTTAGATACAAAAGAAAAGCTTGAATCTATTCCAGGTACACCCCCAAATATGATTCATCCACCTATAGGTGATGCATTTGCGGTTAGAAATAAATATGCAATGAAGATTGACTTTGAAAAACAGCCACCATTGTTTAAAATTTCTGAGACGCACTATGCTGCAACATGGTTATTACATCCAAAAGCACCTAAGGTAGAAAAACCTAGAATCGTTACAGAGCGTATTGAACGTGTAAAGAAACAGTTAGGGGTGAATCTCAATGGTGAATAATGAAAAAGGAATAATATTAAAAGTTTCTCGTTTGAAACAATATTTTAAAATCGGTAAGTCGTATTTAAAAGCTGTTCATGATGTTAGTTTTGAAGTTAAAAAAGGCGAAAACTTTGGTATTGTAGGTGAGTCTGGGTGTGGAAAAACCACAATTGGACGTTCAATTATTAAGTTATATAAAATAACTTCAGGTGATATATTTTTTAAAGGTCAAAGAATTTCAGCTGGTACAAGATGGAATGATAAAGAAATAAAACGCACTCGGATTCGGACTTACGAAGAGATTAAACGATTAAAAAATGAGTTCAAAACAGATTCTAGTAAATTATCAAAACAAGAACTTGAACAAAAAATTTCAAGTCTAAAAGCAGAGGCTAAAAACGCTATTAGTGAACAATTAGAGCTTATTAGAAAAGCTAAATATGATAATAAATATTATAGTAGTTCCTATATTGATGCTATAATTGAAAAGATTCACAATAAATATGAACAGAAAATTAAAGAGGCAAATACTAAGCAAGATGAAGAAGCATTAAAAAAACTAAATAAGGAAATGGATAAGGAAATTAAATTAGCAAAAAAAGAAAACATAATGACAAAAATGCAAATGGTTTTCCAAGATCCAATAGCATCAATAAATCCACGGATGACTGTTCGTGAAATTATCGCGGAAGGATTAAAAATTCAGGGGGTTAGGGATAAGAAATATATTGATAGACGTGTATATGAAATGCTAGAGCTAGTTGGTCTTGTACCTGAGCATGCTTCTCGTTATCCTCATGAATTTAGTGGAGGGCAACGCCAAAGAATTGGTGTAGCTCGTGCCCTTATAATGAATCCTGAGTTAATTATCGCTGATGAACCAGTTTCTGCTCTTGACGTTTCTGTCCAAGCACAAATTATAAATCTTTTAAGTGATTTACGAGAGAAATTTGGAATAACAATTATGTTTATTGCCCATGATTTATCAGTTATTAAATATTTTTGTGATCGTATTTGTGTTATGTATTATGGAAATATGGTTGAATTAGCTCCAGCTGATGAGTTATTTAAAAACCCACTTCATCCGTATACAAAATCATTATTATCTGCAATTCCGGTTCCAGATCCTCATTTTGAAAAACAAAGGGAAAGAATAATTTATAATGCTGTACTAGAACATGATTATTCTGTAGATAAACCTAAATTACGTGAAATTACTGAAGAACATTTTATACTATGTAATGAAGCTGAGTTTCAAAAATATAAGAAACAATTAAAGTAAATTGTATTGTTTGATGAAAAATTTACGTAAATATATTATTTCTGTTGTAATAGGTTTATTTACTACTTTAGGGGTTTTGCTACTTAAAAATACCTTTATACAAAAAGATATACTTCAGTTTTATTCGGACTTAACGGATGCTTTCTTTATTCCTGGAGTATTCTTTATATCATTTGGTCTTTTAATTTTAGCTACAAATGAACATATCTTTGATACTGTTACTTATGGAGTTCATGCCGTATTTAATGCATTTAGAAAACGTGAAAATCGAAAGTTGAAACGTAGTTATATAGAGTATCGACAACACAGAGAAGAAAATGGGAAAGTTTCATTTTTGTATTTAATTAATGTTGGCTTGTTATTTGTTGCTATTAGTATTGTATTTTTATTATTATTTAACAGTAAATATTATGGATAAAATATTAGATTAACATAAAAAATAGCTGCTCTCTTTGATAGAACAGCTATTTTTCTGTAAATTTTATTAAATTAATAAAAATATATTAATAATGAAAGTACAATGGTAATAGCTAAATGGGTGAATGAAGTAACAAGTAAAATGGGCATGTTTTTCCAAATTTTACTTTTCCGATATTCAACAAAGTCATAAATACTATCTATTTTAACTTTTTCACCATCAGCATTTATTAGTCCAGCATCTTTTTCGTCTGATTTCCAATATTTAGGTAAGAAGAATAAAACATATTTTTTTGTCTTATGCCAACTGTACCGAAAAACATCAAAACCGCCACGATCTAATACTACTTTAAATAATAAAACTGAAGTAAATAAACTTGAAGTAATAAACCAACTATCAATAAACCTTTTATAAGTAATTTCGCCAAAAACAGTTACCATAATAGCAATCCCTAGTATGAATAATGATAAAACAAGAAAGTTCTTCTTAATATTCATTTTTTTCACCTCTCATATATGATTAGCATTATAACAAAAAAAATTATAAAAGTGAATGCTTTATAGGTAATTGCATAAAAAATTGAAAAGTGTCGAAAATAAAATTGATAATTTAAATAAAATTATTTCGAAATTATGAAAAAAATAATATAAAAATATGTAGTATCTCAAGTAAGTAATTCCTGTAAAGTTATTTGTAAATTTTCACATGTTTAGATATTTTTTTCGTGAATAACCCCCTTTTTTATAAAATAACTGTATAAACTCTAATAGTAGTTATATTTTTTAAAATATATGTCTTTTCATTAAAAAAATCTTTACAAGAATAAGTTAAGATGATATACTTACAACAAGTATCAAATAGGGGATACTATAAAAATAAAATTTTAGGAGGAAGAGAACCTATGAAGAAAGTCTTAAGTATTTTATTTGTCTTAACACTTGCGATTTTACTTGCTGGTTGTAAAGGCGATAAAGAAATTTCTGGTAGTGGAATGATTCAAGACGTTAACGTACGTCGCGCAATCTCAATGGCTATTGATAAAGCTTATTATACAGATACTATTTTAGCAAACGAATCATACCCTGCAGATTATTATATCCCATATAATTTTTATGGTGGTATTGGCGATAATGGTGAAGGTGTAGATTTTCGTGTTAGAGCTGAACAAGTATTTGGCGATTTCTTACCATTCACAAAATATGACATGCCAGCAGGTAGTGCTGAATCACAATCACCTTCTGGATATAATCATTACAATATAGAAGAAGCTAAACAACTTTGGGAAGACTCTAGAAAACGTTTTGGTATTGAAAAAGATGAAACTGTAGTCTTTAAAATGCTAGTTCATAATACTGCATCTTGGACTTCATTATATGACCATGTAAAAGCTGAAATTGAAAAGAACTTAACTGGTACTAAAATTAAAATTATTAGTGTAACTTTCGGAGAAAAACTTGATAAAGCGCCTACTGGTGATTTCGATATTTTATTCTCTGGTTGGGGACCTGACTACATGGATCCAATTACATATTTAGATTTATTTGTTACTGGTAATGGACATAATAATATTCATTATAGTAATCCTGAATATGATTATCTAATCAACCAAGCTAAAATTGGAGCATTCCAAGGTCAAGAAAGATTAGATGCATATGTAAGAGCAGAAAAAATCTTACTTCAAGATGATGTAGCTTTACTTCCAATCTTCCAATCTAATTCTGTAGGTTTAAGAAGAACTCAACTTCAAAACTTTTATACACAATCTGTTGGTCCTGACTATATCTTAAAATGGGTTTCTTGGGATACAACTGATGATGCATGGGCTGCTAAAGAAGCTGACTTAAAAGCTGCTAGAATTGATGGAGATGAAACAGTTTTAAAATTGTTAGAAACTTCAAAAATTCCTGATATGGCTTCATTTACTACAACTGACCAAGTGTCATTCTATAATTTGGCACAAATAAATGAAGGTTTAATGGTTGCTGGAAATCCTCAAAGTAATGAACAATACCTACCTGGTATGGCTGAAAGTTATACTGTAAGTGAAGATGGTAAAGTTTATACTTTCACATTAAGAGAAGACCAACCATGGGTTAAATCAGATGGCACTCAATACAATAACGAAGTAGTTACAGCTGAAGATTTCGTATTTGCTTGGAGAAAATTAGCAGATCCTAGAGTAGCTAGTGAATATTCATATTTATTAGAAACAATTGGTGTTAAAGGTTGGGAAATTGCATATGAAGATGTAACTGACATGACTGATGCTGAAATTGATACTGAACTAGCTAAATTAGGTGTAGAAGCAACTGGCGAATTTGAATTAACAGTAACATTAAATACTGCTGCTGATTATTTCTTAGGTATGATGTCATTCCCTTCATTCTATCCTGTAAACGAAGCATTCTATACATCTTTAGGTGAAGATTATGGTAAAACTCTAACTCCTGAGAACTTACTATATAATGGTGCATATTACTTGAGTAATTGGGATAATAATGGTCATACACTACAAAAGAGTGATCTTTACTGGGATAAAGATACAGTAAGTATTGATAAAGTAATTTACGAATTAGTTGAATCTGCAGAACCAGAAGTACAAGTACAAATGTACTTAGATGGTGATATTGACTCTGTTATATTACGAACAGGTGCTTTAGTAGAAACATATGGTGCTCGTAGTGATGTTCGTACTACTGGATCAACTACAGCTTGGTACTTAGAATTTAACATTAATAATCACTAAGAATGTAGCAAAATTGGATATTAAAATAAGTACAAAATAAAAGTATATAAAGATTACTATAAGTAAGTGCTTATAGTAATCTTTTTGAATGGAAAAGTAATTAAAAATACGACTTTTTAAATCAAAAAACTTACAATTTTATACTGTTGTAATAACAAATTTATTATGATAGAATTAAATATACTAATAATAAGGAGGGATATACATGTTGAGGTATGTTTGGAACCGAATCTTAATGATTTTTGTGACTTTGTTTTTAATATTAACAATTAACTTTCTTTTATTATATTTAATGCCCGGCTCTCCATTCCAGAACCCTCGTTTAACTCCATCTCAGCGCGAGAGAATAGAAGATAAGTATGGTTTAAATGATCCCGTGCTAGTGCAGTATGGACGTTATATGTATAAAGTATCAAAACTTGACTTTGGTGGTACAATAGCTACCAACACTTATGATGATATTTTTGAAGAGTATATTATCGATAGGTTACCTTTAACCGCAAAAATTGGTGGTATAGCTCTTATAATTGGGACTGTGATTGGTATAACTTTTGGGGCATTAGCCGCAATTAGGCGAAACTCATGGCTGGATAATTCAGTAACTGTATTAGGGGTAATAGGAGTATCCATTCCGTCTTTTGTATTTGCAGCCATCTTGCAAGAGGTTTTCGCGATAAATTTAGATTGGTTGCCTTTGTTTTATCGAGAAGCTAATCCAGATATAGGACACTCATTAAAAGACCAAAATTTAGGAATGATCATGCCAATTATAGCTCTTTCAGTTTTACCAATTGCATCTATCATGCGATATATGAGAACAGAATTAGTAGAGGTATTTAGTTCAGATTATATTCTCTTAGCACAAGCTAAAGGTTTATCTAAACCTGCTGTTATATTTAAACATGCGATTAGAAATGCCTTAATTCCTGTAATTACAATTATTGGGCCAATGGCAATTAATCTTATCGCTGGATCATTAGTTATAGAACGTTTTTTTAATATACCAGGATTATCAAACAGTTTAGTAACATTTACTTTAGCTAAAGAGACTTATGCTACATTAGCAATAAATTTCTTTTATAGCTTTATGTATGTTACTGTAATATTAATTGTTGATATCTTATATGGTGTAATTGACCCACGTATAAGATTAGCATCAAATTCTAAACTTGGTTTAATTGGGAAGTTGATTAAAAGTATTAAGAGAAAATTTCAAAGTGATAATGCAGGGGGTGAGGTAAATGAATAATATGAAAAATGACTTTTCAAAAATTAAAATTGATAAATCAAAGTTAAAATTAGTTTCAAATCGTATTGAAGAGTCTGAAGAAATTAGTGGTGTTAGTTTAGGTTATTGGAAAGATTCTTTTAGACGCTTACTTCATAATAAAATTGCTACTATAAGTTTGATTTTGATTGGATTCATTTTTATATTTTCTATATTTATAACATCAACTACACCTCATTCAACTGTAATTGAACCACAAATTAAAGATCCTGACACAGGTCAAATGATAAGTAAAAAAAGTTTAACCAGTGTACCTCCTAGAATTAAAGGTCTAGAATGGTTAGGTTGGTTTGATGGCAGAGTTGATAAACTTTTGCCTAAGATTGCTTTAGAAAATGAAGTTAAGTATCCTAAAGATACATATGAAATAGTTGAATGTGAAGAAGGTAACACTGGTAAAGAGATGTGTACTATTGATTTAGATGTATATAAGCAAAATGGAATTGAGCAATTGTACTTTACATTTGGAACAGATCAATTAGCACGCGATAACTGGACTAGGGTTTGGGCTGGAGTTCGTAACTCGTTAGCAATAGGTTTATTAGCTGCTGTATTTGATATTGTGATGGGTGTTATTTATGGATCAATATGTGGATTTTACGGTGGTACAAAAGTAGATAATATTATGATGCGTTTTATTGAAATTTACGGAAGTATTCCTAGTATCGTGTTACTGATCCTATTATTATCATTTATGGACCGAGGATTTGGAGCGCTAATTATAGCTTTAGGTTTAACTGGTTGGATTGGTGTTGCCCGAATGGTAAGGGCCCAGTACTTAAGGTACAGGGAGCATGATTTTGTTTTAGCTTCTAGGACAATCGGAGCTAGTACTAAACGGCTGATATTTAAACATATATTTCCGAATATCATTGGTCAGATTGTTATCCTAGCAACATTTAGTATTCCCGCTGCAATTTTCTATGAAGCTTCATTATCCTTCATAGGATTAGGTTTACCAACTGATCAAGCTTCACTTGGGACTTTAATAAATAACGGTATAACTCAAAGGTCTGTTAGTGCATACTTGTTATGGATTCCGACTATTGTCTTATCAATTGTCATGCTAGCAATTAACCTATTAGCTAACGGTTTAAGGGATGCCTTAGATCCACGGTTAAGAGGACGATAGGAAGGAGATATCATGGAGAAATTATTAGAAGTTAAAAATTTAAATGTTACATTTGAAACTCACGGTGGAACAGTTCAAGCTATTCGTGATGTTAGTTTTGATTTACATCGAGGAGAAACACTGGCAGTAGTTGGCGAGTCTGGATCTGGTAAATCTGTTATGACTAAATCTGTTATGCGTTTACTAGCTGATAATGGAAATATTAAACATGGAGAAATATTATATCATTATGAAGATGGTACAATTGTTGATATTGCAAAATTAAGAGATGGTGAAATGCATAAAATTCGTGGTGCTGAAATTGCCATGGTGTTCCAAGATCCAATGACTTCATTAAATCCAACAATGACAATTGGTAAACAAATTATGGAACCAATTATGAAGCATCAAAATCTATCAAAAAAAGATGCACGACAAAAAGCAATTGAATTAATTTCAATGGTAAAAATAGATCGACCTACAAAACGAATGAAACAATATCCACATGAATTTTCTGGTGGAATGCGTCAACGTATAGTTATCGCAGTAGCACTTGCTTGTAATCCAAATATCTTAATTTGTGATGAGCCTACAACTGCGCTAGATGTTACTATCCAAGCTCAGATAATTGACTTAATTAAAGAACTACAACAACAAACAAAAGCTGCAGTAATATTTATTACTCATGATTTAGGTGTTGTCGCAAATATTGCCGATCGTGTTGCAGTAATGTATGCTGGTAAAATTTGTGAAATTGGAACAAGTTCTGATGTATTCTATACACCAGCTCACCCATATACATGGGGATTGCTTGCATCTAAACCAAATACAGATAACTTAGGTGAAAAACTATATTCTATTCCAGGAACTCCACCTAACCTTTTAGATCCACCTAAAGGTGATGCTTTCGCCCTTCGTAGTAACTATGCTTTAGAGTTAGATTTCGAAGAGCAGCCACCAATGTTTAAAATATCTGATACTCATTACGCAGCAACATGGTTGTTACATCCAGATGCACCTAAAGTAGAACCACCTAAAGTTGTTCAAAGACGTGGTGCAAAAAAAGGGGTGACTAATAATGGCTAAAAATGAAAATAAAGAGTTAATATTAGATGTTAGAAATTTAAAGCAGTATTTTAAAATAAAAGGCGGAGTCATAGTTAAAGCCGTAGATGATATATCGTTTAAAATTTATAAAGGGGAGACTTTCGGTTTAGTTGGTGAATCTGGTTCAGGTAAATCAACTACTGGTAGAAGTATTATAAAGTTGTATGAACCTACTGGAGGAGAGGTTTACTACAAAGGTGAACGTATAACAGTCGGCCAACATTCTATTGATGAGTGGAAAGAACAAATAAAAATTTTAAAAAAAGAGTTAAAACTTGGAAAAACTGAAAATGCTGAAATAATAGCTAAGTTAGAAGAAAGAATTAAAACTGCATCTAATGATAATATCGTAAAACCAGATTTGAGACAATCAATGCAAATGATTTTCCAAGATCCGATGGCAAGTTTAAATCCAAGAATGCGTGTAATAGATATCATAGCTGAAGGATTAGATGTCCATCATTTATTTGAAACTGAAGAAGAACGAAAAGAAAAAGTAATGAAATTATTAGATTTAGTAGGACTAAGCGAAGACCATGCTTATAGGTATCCACATGAATTTTCAGGTGGACAACGTCAACGTATTGGGATTGCTCGTGCACTAATTACTAATCCAGATTTTATTATAGCTGATGAGCCAATTTCGGCATTAGATGTATCGATTCAAGCTCAAGTTGTTAATTTATTAAATGATTTAAAAGCTGATTTCGGTTTAACATACTTGTTTATTGCGCATGATTTATCTATGGTTCATTACATATCAGATCGTATTGCAGTTATGCATTTGGGACGAATTGTTGAATTAGGGACTTCTGAAGATATTAATTATCACCCTATTCATCCATATACTCGTTCATTATTATCTGCAATTCCACAACCTGATCCTGATTATGAACACTCTCGTAAACGTATTGATTATAATAAAGCTGAAGTAGATTATTACGCAGGAACATGGACAGAAGTTACACCAGGACATTTCGTATTAGGTACAGCAGAAGAAATCTCTAAATGGACAAGTAAATAATTTAATAGAAGGTCGTATTTAAAATTTGGCACTATAATTCAATTTATAGTGTCTTTTTTTTGCTAAATAGACTTATCTATTTTTTGAAATAATGATATAATATTAATCATTGGATGTGAGATTTATGATTTTAAGGATGAGTAATGAAGAAAAAAGGGGAATTGTTTTAACAGGAAATCTGTATAAAGGCTTATTAATTTTGTCAATTCCGATAGTTATTAATAACTTGATGCAAACATTATATAACTTAGCTGATACATTTTGGATTTCAAAAATAAGTGATGTAGATACTGAGGTAGCAGCTTTAAGTAATGTTTGGCCAGTTTTAATGTTGTTTATAGCATTTGGATCAGGCTTACAAATTGCTGGTATGGCGATGCTAAGTCAACATATTGGAGCAAATGAAAAAGATAAGGCAAATAAACTTGCTAGTCAAATATTTATGTTTGCATTGTTTGTGGGAATATTTATGACAATTCTGGCTTTTACACTTGCACCCTTTATACTCAATATTATGCAAATAGATAGATATCCAGAGATTTACCGACTAGGCCTAAGTTATTTAAAAATTATGTTTCTAGGCACAACTCTTGATTTTCTTTTATTAATTTTTACTTCTATGAGACAGGCCTATGGTGATACATTAACACCAGTAATATTTACAGGTACATCAGTTATTTTAAATGTTATTTTAGACCCTTTATTTATAATTGTTTTTAAATTAGGTGTACCAGGAGTTGCCTATGCTACAGTATTAGCAAAAGTTATTGTTTTACCATTTTGGTTATATAAGGCTTTTTTTGATAAAAGTTCAGTTCATCTTTTAATCAAGGAAATAAAACTAAAATGGGTAATGGTAAAAAAGATCTTTAATATTATGATACCAGCTTCCATCGGTGGAACATTTAACTCATTAGGATTTATCGTTTTAAATGCTTTTATCCTTTCATATGGTGAGTCAACAATGGCCGCATTTGGGGTAGGGAATCGTATAAATAATGTTATTATGATGCCTGCGTTGGGAATAGGTAGCTCATTAGCCTTTTATATAGGACAAAATATCGGTAACAAAAACTATGAACGAGCCAAACAATCTTTTTATTCTTCCCTTAAATTAACGCTTATCGCGATGGTTCTTGGAATGGCTTTTATTTTACCATATCCTATAAGGCTAGGAGTTGTGAAAATATTTGTTAGTAAAGAGGAAACAATCCAATTATCAATGACTTATTTGATGTTTATTGGTTTTGCAACCCCTTTTATGGGTATTTATCAAAACTTTACTGGTGTTTTTATTGGTGCAGGTAAAAGTGTATACACTTTTATTATGTCGATGATACGACTTTGGGGGATACGAATACCTTTGATTTTAATTTTTAAAAATTATACTAATTTCGGAAGTAGTGGAATTTGGTATGCAATGATATTTAGTAATTTCATTGTTTGCGTCTTAGGATTTTGGTTATATAAGTTTGGTAATTGGCAAAGAAGAATTGTTTAGAGATAAACAAAAAAAGTAGGTTTATTTTCTTAATAAACCTACTTTTTTATAAACTTTTTTAATTTTCCTTGATCCAATATTATTTGCGGTGATTGCTCCTTGATCTAAAATATCGTCTAATTGTTGCGAATTTCTAATTTCAACAAATCTTTTTTGAATTGAAGTGATGAAGTCTACAAGTTCATCAGCTAAGGCCTTTTTAAACTCGCCGTAATTTGAATTTACAAATTGTGATTCTAAATCTTTAATAGATATATTGCTTATAATTGAAAAAATAGATAATAAGTTACTAATGCCAGGCTTATTTTTGATGTCATATTTTATAGATGACTCACTGTCAGTTATTGCAGACATTATTTTTTTGCGAATTATTTTTGGATCATCAAGAAGTAATATGCACCCCTTAGCGCTAGAACTTTTACTCATTTTTATAGTAGGATTCTGTAAATCCATGATTCTTGCGCCAATTTTAGGTACATAATGCTCAGGAATGACAAACGTTTCTCCATATTTGTTGTTAAAACGTACAGCGATATCACGAGCAATTTCTACATGTTGCAGTTGATCCTCACCTACAGGAACTAAACTTGAGTCATAAAGTAATATATCAGCAGCCATTAAAACAGGATAGGTGTAAATACCACTTGTTAAGGCACTTGTACCCTCTTTTAATACTTTGTCTTTATATTGGGTCATGCGATTTAGTTCACCGACATAAGTGTTACATTCTAAAATCCAAGCTAGTTGGTTGTGGGCACTTACTTCAGATTGAATAAAAATAGTAGCTTTATTTGGGTCAATACCACAAGCTAAATATAACGCAGCTATGTCTTTTGTCCGTTTACGTAATTCTAGTTTTTCTTGTGGAACTGTAATAGCGTGTAAGTCTACAACACAAAATAAACATTTGTTTTCATTTTGTAATTGAACAAAGTTAGATATAGCCCCTATGTAATTCCCTAGTGTTAAGTCTCCACTAGGTTTAATGCCAGAAAATATAGTCTTCATGTTATACCTCGAATAATTTAATATTAACATTATAACATGTGTTAATTGAAAAGTGAAGTATTAAAAGGATTTGATTAGAAATTTCAAAAAGCATATTGATAGAATTATATTGTCATTTTCACAAATATATTGTAAAATATAATGAGTAGGATGGTGATTAAGATGATAGAAATTTATACAACACCTAGTTGCGCATCATGTCGTAAAGCCAAAAAGTGGTTTGAGGAACAGGGTATTCAATTTCGTGAATTTAACATATTTAATCAAAAATTAACCAAAGCGGATATTATAAAAATTTTGAATAAGTCTGAGAATGGATTCGAAGACATTATTTCTAATCGGTCTAAAATAATTATGGAAAATAATATAGATATAGATAGTATGAAGATACATGAATTATTTGATTTTATTATTGAAAATCCAAGTATTTTGAGACGACCAATAATTGTTGATGAAAAAAGACTTCAAGTTGGATATAATGATGAAGAAATTAGAAGTTTCTTGCCTAGAGAAATTCGTGAACAATTAATGTGCGATGATGAAATTTGTAGAGCACAAAATAAGAAATGTGATTATTTAGAAGCTTTAAAAGAAGCTATTAAAATTAATATTTAATAAAAAAATAGGATATTTAGGTTATCCTATTTTTTTTATGCCTTTTTTTATATTCAAAAGCTCTCAATATTTTGGGCTTAGTACGGCGTTTAGGAATTGAAAATTGTTTCAATAGTTGGTTGAAGTAATTTAACCCATCTTGATAATTTTCACACTCTACTTCTATTTCATAGTCTGTGCAATCATAATAAACTGATTTATCAAGAGCGATAATGAATTGATCAAACTTATACTCACGTCGATATGTAACAAGCGTTGCAAGATGAATTAGTGGAGATGTAATTTTAACTTCCTCTAATTTACTTTTTACGAATCCATTAGGTAATATATTTGAATTTAGAAGTTTACCCAATTCCGCTTGGCTTATTATATCAGTAATTTCTAATATTCCTTTTGTTTGAGGTATTTTTAAGGTTAATTCTATTGCATCAGTTTTAATTCTTGCTCGTAAAGCATATACTCTATTTGTGAGTTCATGACAAACTGTATCAAAATAAATATTTTTTTGCTTAGTTGGTAATTTTTCCTCTAGATTAAAATAGTTAATAAACTGATTATATTCGGAAATTGATAATAAATTTTTAAATTCGATTTCAAGTTCTTGTGACATAGTTTACCTCAATTCTATTTGTGTATTATTTAGTTACTATATGTATTTTAAAAAATAATTTAGATTATTTCAATAATTTATGTTAAAATATATGTGAATAGTGAAAAATAATATTCTAATGCTAAAGGAGAGATGGGTGCTGATGGTATATATACATAATTGGGAAGAATTTCTTCAACCATATGAATTAACAGTAAGTGAGCTCAAATTAAAATTAGAAGGTATTATAGCACAATTTACTAAAAAAAATATTCATACTCCTATTGAGTCAGTAAGAGTAAGAGTAAAAACAATTAACAGTATTATTGATAAATCGGAAAGAATGTCATTAAGATTAGATGAGATTGGGGAAAAAATGCATGATATAGCTGGAGTAAGAATAACTTGCCAGTTTGTTGAAGATATTTATTCAGTAGTTGCTCTTCTAAAAAAAAGAAGTGATATTGAAATTGTATATGAAAGAGATTATGTTACATATCCTAAAGAAAGTGGATATCGTTCATATCATTTACATGGATATTATAATCTTGAAACTATAGATGGAACTAAAAAAGTGCTTTTTGAAGTCCAAATTAGGACAATGACAATGAATGTTTGGGCAACAGTTGAACATTCATTAAATTATAAATATGAAGATGAAATACCTAATGAGATAAAAGAAAAATTAATTAAGGCAGCTGAGGCTGCAGTTAGTTTAGATGAACAAATCTCACAAATAAGAAATGAAATTAGGGAAGCTCAACAACAATTTGTATTAAAGAAGTTAAGTCATTTTAAAGGTTACGACTCAATTGACAATTAAGTAGGTGATGATTTGAAATATTCGATAATATCACGGGGAGATGATTTCTCCAAACAGATTGAGGATTATTTACATCAGCGTTTAAATGACATTTCGATGAAAAACGATCAAGAAGATCCTGATTTAGTCATTACAGTTGGTGGGGATGGAACAATGCTTAAGGCAGTCCATCAATATCTTAATAAAATAAGCAAAGTTGTATTTGTTGGTGTCCATACTGGTAAATTGGGATTTTACACTGATTTTATTCATGATGATTTGGATTCATTTGTGGACAAGATAGAAAAAAACACCTATAATGATGTTTCTTTTCCATTATTAACAGCTTATGTTTGTAATAAAACTCATTGCATCCAGTATTATGCATTAAATGAAATGACATTAATAAATCCGTTTCACACTCAACATATCGATGTTTTTATAAATGATGAATATTTTGAGTCTTTTCAAGGGACAGGTTTATGTATCAGCACACCCTCAGGAAGTTCTGCTTATAATAAATCTTTAGGTGGTGCCTTATTGCATCCTGATATAAAAGCTTTTCAGATGACAGAAATTGGCTCTATAAACAACCGAGTTTATAGAACAATTAGCTCACCTATGATTTTTCCTAAAGAACATTTTTTAACGTTAAAAGCAAAAGATTTTAATGAAGTTACATTAACAATCGATCATATGCATCGCAATTTACATAGCTTTGAATATATAAAACTGATGTTATCTGATAAATTTGTTCGGTTTAGACAATACGATGATAATGATTTTTGGTCAAGGGTACATAAGTCATTCTTATAAATTGATCTATAAAATCAATAAAATAAAAGCTTTCTTTGGATAAGAAAGCTTTTATAATTATTTAACTAATTGATATCTCCATGCTGAAGTGCCACCTAAAATATTAGTTACATCATAACCTAATTTACCTAAATATTGACAAACACTATTGCTTCGACTGCCAGATTGACAAATAATATAATAGCTTTCCGTTTTATTTAAAAATTTAGCGTGGTTTGATGCAATTTCACTTGTAGGTATGTTAATAGCGTCTTCAATGTGACCATATTGATATTCAAATTGTTCTCGTACATCAATTAATTTAATACGATTATTATACTTAATTTTAGCTAGTTGTTCTGTTGTTATATTTTTTATCATTATCCGCCTCCAATACCCTGGGGGGTACTATATTATTTTATTTAATTTTTCTAATTTTGTCAACAAATTTAAAAATATTTTATATATTTTTATTTTGTGATATACTATATCTAGTATTAATCATGAAGGTGATTTTATGAAAGAGACATTGAAAAAGCTATATAAACAAGACTTTATAGAAGAAGTCTTACATTTTGATTTTAAGAAATATTATTATTATATTGATGATTATAATCATATTTTTGGAATACTTAAAAATGCTTTATCAGAAAATGAACATAAAATAATATTATCATTTTATGATCCTTTTACAGAAGAAGAATCATACGTTGAAAATAAGGAACTTTACGATTATCTATTTGGTGTTTCTAAAGAGAAGATAGCTCTTAAAAATGTAAAATATTATTTCATAAAGTTTTTAAGCACAATTGATGAAGAACTTAATTCAGATTTATACCAATTATTAAAGGAATCATTTAATCAGAAAGCTTATTTTATTAAGAAGAAAAATGTTTATATTGCTTGTTGTGATAGAGAATATGATATTTTGTTTTTAGATATCCTAAAATCTATTGAGAGCGATTTTTTAGTTAAATTGATTGGTTTTGAAAGTGATTTGTTTGAAGTTAATGACTTACTTTCAACTTATTTTATTCATGATTTCAATGCATTTAAAGGCTATAGAAATACAAATAAATTAATTATAAATAAAATAGACTTAATATCAATTCAAATATTGTCACAAATTGATAATAATAAAAAAGGATTGATAAAAAGTTACATCCTTAAAGAATATGTAAATGATTCTGAGATGATTAATATTATTAAAATGTACTTTGAAACAAACTTCAATTCTACTCTTGCTGCTAAAAACTGTTATATGCATAGAAATACATTTTTAAATAAGATTGATAAATTTACTCAAGTAACTCATTTTAATTTACGTCAGTATAACGAGGCTTTTGTTGTCTATTTGGCTATTATTATGTAGTGTGTACAAAGTGCACATTTTTTAAGGTGAATTCATGTGCTGATTTTACATTTACATAAAAGAGTTTTTAATTTATAATTTATTTATAAGTTTTTAAAAGGAGGAAGTTACATGGCTACTTTAAAATTAAAGAATATTGATAAAATATATGACAATAATGTACAAGCTGTATTTGATTTCAATATTAATATCGAACATAAAGAGTTTATTGTTTTCGTAGGACCATCAGGATGCGGGAAATCAACTACATTACGTATGATTGCTGGGTTAGAAGAAATAACTGCTGGTGAATTATACATTGATGATGTATTAATGAATGACGTTGCACCTAAAGATCGTAATATTGCGATGGTATTCCAAAACTATGCACTATATCCACATATGAATGTTTATGATAATATGGCGTTTGGTTTAAAACTACGTAAATTCCCAAAAGATGAAATTGAACGTCGTGTTCAAAACGCTGCTGATATCTTAGGATTAAAACCATATTTAGATCGACGACCTAAAGCTCTTTCAGGTGGACAACGTCAACGTGTGGCTTTAGGACGCGCAATTGTACGTGACGCTAAAGTCTTCTTAATGGATGAACCATTATCAAACCTAGACGCTAAACTAAGGGTTACAATGCGTTCTGAGTTAATTAAGCTACATGAAAGTTTAGACACAACTACAATTTATGTTACCCATGACCAAATTGAAGCGATGACAATGGCAACGCGTATTGTTGTTATGAAAGATGGTTATATTCAACAAATTGGTGCGCCTAAAGAAATTTATGATTTTCCAAGCAATGTCTTTGTAGGCGGGTTTATCGGAAGTCCACCTATGAACTTTATAAAAGGACAATATGCTAATGGTAAATTCATCTCAGGTGATTTTAATATTGAGTTACCAAAGCCTAAAGCTGATTTATTAAAAGCAAAAGGTTATGAAGATAAAAAAGTTATTCTAGGTATTAGACCTGAACATATTAGTGATAAGCCTCTTGAATTAGAAGCTAACGCAAAATCTCGTTATACCTTTGATGTTGATGTTGCAGAATTATTAGGATCAGAAACTATTATTTACACTGATATGAATAATCAAAGGTTAATTGTTAAAGTTGATGCACGTGCTGACTTAAAACTTGGTGGTAAAGTTGACTTAGCATTGAAAATGGAGCATTGTCATTTCTTTGATCCAGAAACAGAATTACGTATTCATAAATAATATTAATGACTTGTCGTTTGACAAGTCTTTTTTTTGATAAGTAAATAATAAGTAGCCTATAGAAATATACCATACATAATTGTATAATTGATTTCAAATTCATAAATCATTGCTTTTATTTGGTTAAATAAAGATAAGAGTTAAAAAATTATTAAACAAATGTTATAATAGAGAAAAATAGTAAGTAGGTGAAAATATGACAGTCGAATTTATCACAGGCCGAAGTGGTTCAGGAAAAACAACATATATCATGAATTATTTAATAGAAAAGCTTAACGATATACATAACAACCAAGATTATATTTTATTTGTTCCTGAGCAGATGTCATTTCAAGCCGAATATGAAATAGCTAAAAAGGTAAATAGTAAAGCCTATACAAATTTACAAGTTTTCAGCTTTAAAAGACTTGCTTACCGCTTGTTTTTAGAAGTAGGTGGATTGAATAAAACATTTATAAATGATATTACAATTGAAATGATGATAACAAAAATTATTGAAGAAAATAGTGATAAATTTTTGTTGTATAATAAAGTAAGTTCTAATCTTAATTTTGTGCATCTAATTCATGCGTTATTAAAAGAGTTTAAGAGTTATAATATTGACGGTAGCAGTTTAGAAAAAATTATTAAAAATGAATTCACAAATGAAACTCTAAAGAAAAAACTTCAAGATGTTGCTTTTATTTATAATAAGCTAAATATTATGTATGGCAAAAATATTCGCGATAATGAAGATTTTTACAAAGAATTAAGTGAGAAAATTGCTGATTCTGAGTATATTAAAAACTCAGAAATTATAATTGATGGCTATTATAACTTTACAACAACTGAGCTTAATGTTATATATCAATTATTTAGATATTGTAAAAAAGTTACTATGCTATTTACAATTGATGATGTTACTAATTATGATTTATCAGGTGAAGAAAATTTATTTAATTTACCTTATAGAACTTTTATGAAACTTAAAAATCATCTTTCAGAAGAACGAATTGAGTTGAAGATTAGACATTTAGAAGTTAATTATCGCTTTAAAAATGATGAGCTAGCTTTCTTAGAAAAAAATTATGAGAAAAAGTTGGTTTATAATAAAAAGATCGAAAAAATAGAAATTAAGGAAACAGTCTCACCTACCTCAGAAGTTCATGAAGTAGCAAGAAGGATTTATAATGAAGTATTAAGTGGGAATGCCTACAGTGATTTTGTTATCTATATTAATAATCCAGAAGTTTATTATCCATTAATCCAAAATATTTTTAAACTTTATCAGATACCTGTCTTTATTGATGATAATAAACTAATGCTTGATCATTATTTACTTAATTTTATTGATGCATCATTAGAAATAGTAAAAACAAACTTTAACTATGAGGCAATATTTAGGGCGATAAAAACAGAAATGTTTATGCCTATTGTCTATAAAGATGAAACATTAACTGATAAAAATTATCAAAGAATGACATTATTATATCGTAAGAGAATTGATTTATTAGAAAATTATTGTTTATCCCATGGAGTAATGGGAAGTGATTGGAAAAAAGAATACTGGTATTATGATATTTATAAAAAACTTGGTGAAAAAAATCGAGAATTAACAGAGAAAGAAAAGCAACTCGAAAAGCTAATAAATGAAACAAAAAAGGAAATTAGTGATGTGATGCTTAAATTTTCTAATACTTTTAATAATGCCAAAACCGTAAAAGCACAAATTACAGCTATATATCAAATGTTATTTGATTTAGATATTGAAAGAAAACTAGAAATTTATGAGTTAATTGATAGTAATCAAAGTCTGAATAAAATTGATTTAAATCAAGCAAAGGAACATAAGCAAGTTTATAATAAATTAATGGATTTATTTGATGAGTTAGTAGAAGTATGTGGTGATTATGAAATTAACACTGGTGAATTGATAAAAATTTTACGAACTGGTTTTAAAAGCATGAAATTTGCGATTGTCCCTCCAGCCCTTGATCAAGTAATGGTTGGCACTCTTAAGCGATCACGTTTTGAAATGACAGGTCACTTTGATGACCCTAAATCAATGGGGGTAAAACAAGCCTTTGTTTTAGGAGTTAATGAAAATGAAATTCCTAAAGTTCAAGTAGAATCTGGTTTATTAACAAATAAGGAACGTGAGTTTTTAATAGATAATGATTTGGAAATGATGCCAACATGTGAAAAAGCTTTTTTAGAAGAATATTTTATTATCTATACAGTTTTATGTTCACCTAGTGAAAAATTAATTTTATCTTATACATTGTCTAGCAATGATAAAAAAGAAGCGTTTCGCTCTGAAGTAATTGATAACCTAGTCCAAATGTTTCCTAAATTAAAAATTAAGACAGTTTATGATTTTCCAGAGAATAATTCATCTATCCTAACTTATATCACTAATCCGGTTATGAGTTCAACTATGCTTTTGCAGGCGATTAATCGAATTCGTAAAGGTTATGATGTAGATGAAATTTGGAAGGCTTTATATGGATATTATAAACATAACATAAAATTATCACAGAAATTAATTGGAATTACTTATCAAAATGTAGCAACTGAATTGTCAAAAGCAGACGTTAAAAATTTATATGGAGAAGTTATTACAGCTAGTGTATCTGGTATTGAAAAATTCAATAGTTGTCCCTATGCCTATTTTTTAGACAAAGGGTTAAAGATAAAAGACCGGGACATTAAAACAATAGAATCAATGGACATTGGTGATTTATATCATGAAACGATGAAAGAAATTGCCCTAATGTTAATGAAAGAAAATATTTTGTTGCATCAAGTAGATATAAAGCAAATCCCAATTCTAGTTAATAACATTGTGAATGATTTTAGTAGTAAAATGCAGCGTAAATTTTTTGTTAGCAGTAGACAAAATGAATATTTATTACATAAAATTAAAGAATCTTTAATTAGATCATTATTGACAATGCATTATCAATCTAGCCATTCTAAGTTTAAAATATATGCAGTTGAAGAAAAATTTGGAGTTGGTGTTGATAAGTTAAAAGTTAAGCCGATTGAATTAAATAATGGGTTTAAAATGCAGCTATCGGGTTTTATTGATCGAATTGATGTAGCAAATATAAATGACAGTGCCTATGTTAGAATAATTGATTATAAATCTGGTAGTAAAGATATCGATTTTACTAAGATTTATAATCATTTAAGTCTTCAATTATTTACTTATTTAGATGTTGTATTAGAAAACTCAAAGTCTTTGTTTAATAAAGAGGGAATTCCTGCTGGGATATTATATTATCATATTCAAGATTCATTAATCGCAGCAAATTCTGAGCTTAATGAAGCTGAAATTAAGCAAAAACATTACGAACAATACAAAATGAATGGTTATACAATGGGAGAAAAAGAAGTTTCAGCATTATTTGATGATAAACTTTACGCTTCTGGCAAATCAGATATTATAAAAGTTACTTATACTAAAAATGGTTATCATAAAAATCAATCAAAGGTTTTATCTGAAATTGAAATAAATTCATTAAGAAAACATGCTAAAAAGACGATAATCGATTCAGTGGGAACTTTAACACAAGGTAATGTGGATATTAAGCCGGTTATGTATAAAAAAGCAGCGAATTGTAAGTATTGTAATTATCAGGCAATATGTAAATTTGACCCAAAACTAAAAGAAAATAGTTATCATGAAATTACCAGTTCTGGTGATAAGTTAGATATTATAGATGCTATTGTAAGTGAGTTTGGAAGTGATAATAATGAGTAGTGTTAAGTATACATCTGAACAAATTAAAGCAATAACTAAAACGGGAACGAACCTATTAGTTTCTGCTAGTGCTGGTAGTGGTAAAACTACTGTCTTAATCGAAAGGATTCTTTACAAGATTAAAAATCTTAATCTTAATGTTGATGAACTTCTAATTGTAACTTATACTGAGGCAGCTGCTCAGGAGTTAAAACAAAGGTTACGAATAAAATTAAACAAAGAATTATTAAATGATAGTAATAATCAGCATTTAAGAATGCAATTACCAAGACTTGCTAACGCCCAGATTTCTACTTTCCATTCATTTTGTAATAGTGTGATTAAAAAGTTTTTTTATTTAATTGATTTTGATGCAATGTATAAAATTAGCGATGATATTGAAAATTTTATGATTGCTAGTGAGTGTTTAGAGAAATTATTTAATGAGTTGTATCAAGTAGGTGATGAGGGCTTTATGCTGTTAGTTAATCGCTTTACAACAACAACAAATGATGATAATTTACGAAAAATAATCATTGAATTATTTACTAAGATGCGCTCACTTCCATTTAAAGATGCTTTTAGGGAAGAAGCATTAAAAAAATATGAAATAAATAAAGATTTAAATTCGTGGGAATTGTATTCCTCTGTTAAAGATAATCTAAAAAAGAAGCTAGATGAAGCAGAAAGTTATTTTAAAAAAGCAAGAGATTTAGCGCTAATTTTTGAACATAACTATGCACAACTCTATAATGAAGACATGGATATTTTAACTGAGGCAAAAAACAGATTGAATGCAGGATTTGACTCTTTATCTAGTTATTTTAAAATTATTAAATTTCCTACTTTTAGTTCTAAATGTAATGGAGATATTGATGATTTAAGTAAAGAAATGATTAAAGATTTTCGCGATATGGGAAAAGTTGTAATTAAAGAAATTACAAAATGCTATCTTTCCTTTAGTGAAAGAAGTCAAATTAAATTTATTGTGGAGAATTACAAAGTCCTTAATAGTTTATTTGAGATAATTAAACGTTTTGAAATCCTTTTTTCTAAGGCTAAAAGAGATAAAAATCTAGTTGATTTTAGCGATTTAGAAGAGACTACCTTAAAAATTTTGACCTTAAATAATGGTAAAAATGAAGCGACAGAATATTATAAAGAATTATTTAAAGAAATTTTAATTGATGAGTTTCAAGATACAAATTCGATGCAAGAAACTATTATAAAAACTGTTTCAAATAATAATAATATCTTTATGGTGGGCGATGTTAAACAGTCAATTTATCGTTTTCGAAATTCGGAGCCAGAAATTTTTCAATCAAAATATAAAGATTTCAGCAAAAAAAACGCTGGTGAATTAATTAATTTAAATGCAAATTATCGTAGTCGTAAAGAAATATTAGATTATATTAATTTTTTGTTTTATCAATTGATGGATGAAGAAGTTGGTGAAATAACCTATGATGAAGCTGCAAGTTTAGTTTTTGGGCAGATTAATTATAATGAGGCAGCTGTTTCAGAATCCTTAGTTTCACTACACTTACTCGAAAAAGATAAAATCAATGAACAGAGAACTGAGAAGTTGTCTAAAACAGAATTAGAGGTTCACTATATTGCCCAGAAAATAAGGCAACTAGTTGATAATAAGTCTTTAGTTTATGATTCTAATATAAATGGTTTAAGAAATATTAAATATAAAGATATTGTGATATTATCAAGGACAAAGTCAGATCAAGATATATACAATGAGATTTTTAAAAAATACAATATTCCCTTTTTAACTAGTGAATTATCGGGTTATTTTAATTCCATCGAAGTTTTAACAATTACTTCTTTATTAAAAATAATTGATAATCCACTTCAAGATATTTCTTTAGTAGCAAGTCTTAGAACTCCAATATTTAAAGTTACTGAAAAAGAATTAGTTGAAATTAAAATAAATAGTTCTAGTGATTATTATTATGAAAAAGCTATAGATTATTTAAAAATTGGAACTGATGAATTATTAATTAATAAGCTTAAGTATTTTAATGAAACATTAATCAAGTGGCGAGAAAAAGCAAAGCATGATTCACTATCAGAACTTATTTATCAAATTTATCATGAAACAAATTATTATGAATTTGTATTAGGTCAATTAGGTGGAGCGCAAAGGCAAGCAAACTTAGATTTATTGTATGATAAAGCTAAATTATATGAAAATTTGACGCAAAATAGTTTGTTTAGATTTATTCAATTAATTAACTTTTTAAATGAAAATGATAAAGATTTACCTCAAGCAAGAACTGTAAGTGATAATGAAGACTTAGTACGTTTTATGAGTATTCATAAATCAAAAGGTTTAGAGTTTCCAGTTGTTTTTATAACTAATTTAAATAAAAAATATAATATTAAAGATGAATTGAGTCCCATACTATTTGATAAAGAATTGGGTATCGCCTTTAGTTACCTTGATTTAAAATATAAAGTGAAATATGATACATTGTATCAAAGCATAATAAAGAGTAAAATGCGTAAACAATTGCTGGCAGAAGAAATGCGATTATTGTATGTTGCTTTAACAAGAGCTAAAGAACGATTGTTTTTAATTGGTACAATTGATGACTTTGATAAGGAAGCTAAAAACTTAACACAAGTAGCTAGTTATGATGATCTAGTAATACCTGTTCATGAAAAACAAGCAACTAATTATTTAAATTTAATTTTAAAAGGAATGTCAAGGCATCATAATTTTAGCAAGTTACTAAATTGTGAAGGAAATCTTAATTTTAAAAAATCCATGTCAACTATGCCTAATTGTGATATTTTTTTAGTTAAAGAACTAGATGAGATTATTCCTCTGGTTAAAGTATCAGGTGACTTTGAATCGGATTTTAAAAAATATTCACATGAAATAAGTGAAAGAATAAATTTTAAATATCCAAATATAGATAAAACTACTCATTTTGCTAAACAAACAATTGCTGATATGAAAAGAGCTAATCAGTATGCGCAATATAATTATAGTCATGAACAACTTATATTAAAAACGCCCAAATTTATTGATTTAAATAAAGCAAGTGCTATGATGCGAGGAACGTGTTTTCATATGTTTATGCAGCATATTGATTATAGAAAAAAATACACAGAATTAGAATTAGTAAATTTGAAGACAGATTTAATTAACAAAGAAATATTTAATGAACTACAAGCAAGTTTAATTGATGTTTCAAAGGTTTATCAATTACTACAAACAGATTTAATAAAAGAAATAAGTCGAGCCAAAAAAATAGATAAAGAGCTTCCGTTTACAACTATAGTTAGTAGTAAAGATGTTTATCAAGATTTGCATGGTGAAATTGATATTTTAGTGCAAGGAGTTATGGACTTATTTGTGTTATTTGATCATAATGCATATTTAATCGACTTTAAAACAGATCGGATAAAAGATGATGAAGTTGAACTTGAACGGATTAAAAAACAGTACCAAATTCAAATGAATGTTTATAAAGACACACTAAAAAATATTTATCCAAGCTATATTATTAAAGCTTATTTATATTTGTTTGAAATAAATAAATTTGTTGAAGTATAGATAAATTTGATTAAATCGATTACATAATATGGGAACTTAATATAAAAATATAATAGGTACAATCATTTTTTTAGATATTTAGACATTATACGCTAACTTAAAATGGATAAAACATTTACATTTCAATATAAATTTGCTATAATAATAATAATATTTAATTTCAAGGAGAGTGTTTTTACAGTGGTTGAAGACACGTCCATGTGGATACGATACGTTTTTTTATTTCTACTAATAATCTTGTCTGGATTTTTTAGCGCTAGCGAAACAGCTTTTTCAAGTGTTAATTTAATAAGACTTAAAAATGCTACTGATGAGGGAAAAAGAGGAGCTAAAAAAGCTTTATATACTGCTGAGAATTTTGATAAAACTTTATCGGCAGTATTAATCGGAAATAATCTAGTAAATATGTCTGCGGCTTCTTTGGCAACATTAATCGCAATTGATTTATTTGGCCAAGGTAGTGGTCCTATAATAGGGACTATAGTTTTAACAATAATTGTATTAATTTTTGGAGAAGTAATTCCTAAAACATATGCTAAAGAAAATTCATTATCATTTTGTTTGAATTTCTCTTGGTTATTACTTATTTTAATTCGAATTTTTTATCCAATGATTTTCGTTATTATGAAGATAAAAAGTGGTTTTTCACACTTTTTTGAAAAAGATAAGTATTCAAGTTTACCTTCTGTTACAGAAGACGAATTTGGCGCAATCATTGATACAATGGAAGAAGAAGGGGTAATTGAACAGGAAGAACGTGACATGATTCAAAGTGTCTTAGAATTAGGTGATACTAATGTTTATGATATTATGACACCACGTGTTGATATGATTGGTGTTTATAATGATGATGATATCGAATTTATAAAAGATTGCTTTTTAAAAGAGAAATATTCTCGGATGCCTATTTATAAAGAGTCGAAAGATAATGTAATTGGGATATTATACGAACGTGATTTTTTTGAAACTTTAATTACTTTAAAAGATTTAAGTAAAGTTAATATTGAAAAATTAATGAGAAAACCAATCTTTGTTCCTAAGTCGATGCATGTTGATGATTTAATGGAAATGCTTCAAAGAAATAAACAACATATGGCTATTGTATCAGATGAATATGGTGGAACTTCAGGTCTTGTAACAATGGAAGATTGTTTAGAGGAACTTGTTGGGGAAATCTATGATGAACATGATGAAGAAGAATATGATATTAAACAAATTGATGATACAAACTTTGATTTAAACGCTAATATTTCATTAGATGACTTATTTGATGAATTAGAGCTAGGAAAAGCACCTGATACACAATATAGTAGTGTTGGGGGATGGCTTTATGAAAAGCTTGAAGAAATTCCGATTGTTGGTGATCAATATGTTTATACTTCATTAGTTAAAATTGATAATGATGTAAATGTCATTGAAGATGATAAGTATTATGAGCTTGTCTTAACATTTACTGTTAAAGAATTACTTAGTCGTCGAATGAAGTTAATTCATTTAAATATCGAGAGAACAGAATTAGGTACAATTAAAGATAGGAATAATGATAAAGATAAAAATAGCGATTAAGATTAGCTATATTTTATGGGAGACTATAAAATATAGCTTTTTTTGCTGATAAAAAAAGAAAAGAATGTAAAGAAAACTTTTCGTTTTCATTACATTCAATGATTTATTTATTCTTTATTTCTATTAAATATTTCAATTAGACCTTTATAGATTAGAAACTTGTCTAATGTTATTTGATGTGAACAATGGGGGACAATATATTTTGCTAAACCACCAGTTGCGATAACAAAACATTCCTTACCATATTCTTTTTCCATTTTGTCAATCATGCCATCGATTGTTGCAGCTGTACCATATACAATTCCAGATTGCATACAGCTTACTGTTTCTTTTTCAATTACCCTTTTAGGTGCTTTAATGTCTATATGGGGTAATAACGCGGTAGCGTTAACTAAGCCGTGAAGACTTATTTCAACACCGGGTATAATTGCCCCACCATGGAATGTATTATTATCAACTAATGTTAATTTAGTTGCAGTACCCATGTCGACAATGATAGTTGGTTGTGGATAATGATTTATTGCTCCTAATGCTGTAGCGACTAAATCAGCACCAATTTCCTTTGGATTGTTTAAACGAATATCTAATCCAGTTTTAATACCTTGAACTAGTGTTAGGGGTTCTATTTGTAAATATTTTTTACAATAAGTAATTAATAAATTAGTAATTATTGGAACAACTGAACCAATAACAACATTACTTATGTGGTATTTAGCTAATAATGTATTTAAAGTAATTGAATAATCATCAGCAGTTTTGTTAATATCGGCTTTTATTCGCCATTTTTCAATTAAAGTATCATTTTCATATACGGCGAACCCAATATTGCTGTTGCCTACATCAAATAATAATAACATATCTTCACATCCTAATTAATCTTTAAATAAATCTTTATTACCTTCTTTTTTGTTTGCTGCTCTAATTGCACTGATAATAGGCGGAACAATAAGGGTACTTGCTATAGCTTCACCTAATGCGGATAAAACTACTAGTCCAATAAGGGCAAATGTAATGGTAAACTCTTCAGTTTGTTTGTCAGCATTTACAAAGGTCTTTGTCTCATTATAATAGATTAGTATAAGTGTACCAATTACTAAAACTGTATGCATTATAGTACTTAAAAAAGCTGTGATTGAAGTTCTTAAATATTCAAAATTTATAAACTTCAATGAATTATAAATAATTACAGTAACAAATCCAAATGCTATTCTTGGTAAAATAGATATAATCGGATTTTGGAAAAATAGGTCGAAAACATTAGTTGGTCTAAGGTAAGCTGTTAATAATGAAACTCCACCAAATATAAAACCAGTATATACGCCCATTTTTTTACCAAAATAAATAGCCGCAATTATTACTGGGATATGAATTATTGTAGCGGTAGTAAATCCTAAAGGGATAAAACCTAGCCACGGAACTTGTGACATTACCACAATAATTGTCAAAAATAACGCTAAGTAAACTAAATCACTTATTTTTTGATTTCTCATCAGAAATCTCCTTTCCAGCTCTTAAAAAGATGCCGTTAAAATATTTTAGAACTTTACTTGTCTGACTTAATTATTATTAATATCAGCAAGCAATTTTATTTTATCACAAGATAATTTAAAATTCAAAAGAAAGTCTGCTTTTTTTTACATTGTTTTTGTTAACATAACATATTCATATTGATAATTGTTGCTACATAATTCTAAACGCTTTTATCAAAAAAATTTAACATCTATTTAATATATACACGTAGTTATTATCAATAAAAATAGTGTTATTTATTATTATTTCATCATATATTGTACTAAGGTGGTGTAATTTATGAAAGATAACAAACCAATTTTATTTATTAATAGTGCCCAAACAGATGATGTTTCAGACCACAGCCAATATGTTTATGATAGTCGATTTGATAAGTTTGAAAAAAAGCCAGTTATTCATAAAGAATCAATTGAGCCTAAAGTTTTAGAAGAAACAGAAAATATTACTTTAGAAAATTTTGTTAAAGAAGAAATTATTGAAAATAAAGAATTTGAAGTTCAAGCAAATGTTCAAAAAAATAATAAATTATATAATAAGTTAGAGCTGTTAAATAAAAGGGCCAAATTGGGTAGATATGTTTTTGTATCTATACAAATAAAAGAGGATGAAATTGAAGGATATTTTAAACAATTACTAGAAAAAGAGATAATAGTTACTGTAGCAGATAAGGATGAAACAATACTTATTAGTGATATTGATGAGATTATAATTTTAAAAGTTTAGGTGTAAAAAAATAAATCAACGTAGATAAAATATATTTATCTGGTTGATTTTTTTTGAGATTATTAGGTTACAGATAGAAATGTATCAGGTAAACATTGAATTGCTATAAATTCACATAAGTCAACTGTTATACAAACATTTGTTGATGCAACTTGAGCACCTATTACTCTAACTGGAGTTGATCCGGTTACTGTTAATACTCTTAATATTGCACAACAATCACACACTTCTTCTACACGATAAACAAAACCATAAGTTTCTGGGGTTTGATCGGTTGGGTCAATAGAGGTGACTGTACGAAAAACTGTTCCATCTTCACAATAAAGAATAAATGGTCTTGTATTAAATGAGAGAACATTACTTCCTAGAACGGGGCTTTCACAACTAAGGCAACCTGCATTTTGTCCAAGTTTTTTTTGGATCCTATCAATTTTTTTTACACTTTCACATACACAGCATTCATTATTATGGTGAGGGTTATTATCTCTACATTTAGCGTCTAATACATCTTGACTAATTCTATCTCTTATTTCAACTGACATGTAATCACTCCTTTCATACTTAAAATATGAAAGTTATTATTAACAGTATAGACTATCATAATTTGAAAGAGAAAAATCAAAAAAATAGTGTTATACCTATGGATATTTGAAATAAGGATTCTTGTATTCATCTACCTAAATGATAAAATTTAAAGAAATCGAAAGAATTCCAACTAACAAACAATATATTGAAAAATAACTTAACTTACTTCTTTTAATAATTTCAATAAAGATATTCAATGATATAAGTGTGAATACAATTGAAGTTAAAAAAGCAATAATATAGGGAATGGTAATAATCGAAGTTTCAGGAGTTTTAACGTAATCAATAATTTTTAGAATTGTTGCTCCTATAGAGATGGGAATAAATAATAAAAATGAAAATCTTAAGGCGTTATCAATACTTAATTTCCTTGATAGGCTAGCTGATACTGTAGACCCAGATCGGCTAATGCCAGGAATAATCGCAACGGCCTGAACAAGACCGATAAAAAGTGCATCTTTCCAGTTCATATCAGCTTTTTCTTTATGTCCTTTTGGCATTTTACTTATTAAATATAATACTACTGCAGTTACTATTAAAGAAATCCCCACAGTTAGTAAACTAGTTAAATGTTCTTCAATTTTATCATTAAATAAAAATCCAAGTAGACTAGCAGGAATAGTTGCTAAAGCTAGTAACCAAACATATTTAAAATCAGTTTGTTTTGATTTATCTTTTTTAAATAAATAAATAAAGAAATTATTAATAAGTTCAATAATAGTTTTGCGATAAAAGATTACTATCGCAATTAATGATCCAAAATGAAGTAATATTTCAAAGGTTAAGTCATTGTTTTCTTCTAATTTAATTATTTTATTTAGAAGAAGCAAATGTCCGCTAGAGGAAATTGGCAATGTTTCTGTAATGCCTTGAACTGCACCAAAAAAAATGTATTTTAATAAATTTATGAAATTTTCCAAAGTAGTCACACCCTTTACTAATGATATTCTCATTATAGCGAATAATAAATGTAAATAAAAGTAGAAAAGAGATTTTTTAAGTAAAAATTTGTGCTATAATATTAATTAAATTAAGTAAATTGGAGGTTAAAATGAATATTGCATTAATCGCTCATGATAAGAAAAAAGCAGAAATGGTAGAATTAACAAAAAAAAATTATGAAATTTTAGCTAAACATAGTTTATACTCGACTGGTACAACGGGTTTGCATATTATGGGAGAAACCAATCTAAAAATAAATCGTATGAAATCAGGTCCATTAGGTGGCGATCAAGAAATTGGCGCTATGGTTGCTAATCATAAAATTGATATTGTTTTGTTTCTGCGAGATCCTTTAACAGCTCAACCACATGAACCAGATGTGAGTGCTTTACTTCGTTTATGTGATGTTTATAACGTAGCTTTAGCTACAAACATAAATACAGCTGAGAAATTGCTTGATAGTATCAAAGATGAATAACAAAAAAAGTACTAAACTAATGATTTAGTACTTTAGTTATTTAAGTTTTAAAAATATTTATCCCTTCAAGACTAGTGAAGGCATATACTGCGTTTCCCTCGTTGCTTTTAACCCAAATTAAGAATCCACTTTCAAATCTGAGGAAAACACCGGTATCAGAATGTCCTGAAGCTGAAATTACATGAATTTGGTCCCCTTCAATCAGAGTTCCGATACTAATACTTCCCATTTTATCATCTCCACATTTGCTTACTATTATGATATGTTATAAATTGATGTTTTGAGACATAAAATAAACTTTGTTAAACAAAGTTTGGAAAAAAGAATAAACTTTGTAAAGCAAAGTTTGGAGAAAAGAATAAACTTTGTAAAGCAAAGTTTGGAAAAAAGAATAAACTTTGTAAAGCAAAGTTTGGAAAAAAAAATAAACTTTGTAAAGCAAAGTTTGATACTAAGAATAACTTTGCTTATACAGAGTTTAAAGGAATTTATTATATCTTAGAAATAGTAATGCCGTCTAATGAGGTTATTGTTATAAAAGAATTTTTTCCAATGGTTCTTACCCAAATTAAAAAACCATCATCAATTCTTATAAATACACCTTGATCACAAATTCCGGATGGCGTTTGTACTAGTATAATATTTCCTTCTGTAAGTCCATCAAGCCTTCTGCGAGTAGGAACTGGTGCTGGTGAAGGTGGTGTAATTGGTGGAGCTATTGGTCTAGGGCATAATAAGTTATTATTAGGGAAAATATTCAAGATATCACCTCCGTTGTATTACCTTATTATAGTAAATGCACAATTTTTAAATATGGATGGTTATTTGCTTTGTTAAAAGAAAATTGTATTTATATACTTAAATAAATATCCTAGAAAAAAATTATAGTTTTAGTATTTGGCTCTAATAATATAAATAAAGAATTATTTTTAAATAAATCTTGATATATTTTAAAATAAAGTTAAAATAAATGTAAGGAGGTAATGAATGAAAAAGGCAAACTTAATTAATTTTATGATTATCGCGATAATATATCTATTATTTTACATAGTTGACCTACTTATTAGTCAGAATAATAATATCAGTGTATTAGCGATATTTCAGGGAAGAGATTTAGAAATAGTAATACTTTTATACTTGTTGTTTATGATACCTTGTATTATATATAGCACTAAACAAGTATTTAATTTGTATATTAAACATACTCGGGAAACTAAATTATTCAATTCTCGAATATCACTTTTTATATCTTCTGTTATTGTTGGCTTTTCAAATTTATATGTTAATGCAGAATATTATAATTATTTTGTAAGTATAATTTTATCGTATTTATTATATTTTGGTTTGTTGTTTTTATATGACTATAATTATGTTAAAAAGTCTCAAGAAAATAAAATAACTGTTAATGAAGAAGTTGTTAGCGATTTTTTGGAGCTTTTAGGTGGCAGAGAAAATATTATCTCTGTAAATTATGAACAAAGCCGATTAAAAGTAGAGTTAAAAAATATAAAAGCAGTTAATATGATAAAATTAAAGGAATCAGGCGCACAAGGTGCTTTTGTCGCCGGTAATAAATTGCAAGCAATGATCGGAAATAACGCTAAAGACTTAGAAAATGGTATAAAAGATTATTTAACTAAAGGTTAAATAGTTGTAAATTTTACCATAATGTTGTAAAATAAAATAAATATTTAAATGAGGAGAGACTTAAAAATGCAAAAAAAGTTTATCGTAACTGATGAAGCAGGACTTCATGCTCGTCCAGCAACAAAACTAGTAAACATAGCTAGTAAATTCTCGAGTGAATTAAAACTTGAATATAAAGGACGCAATGTTAATTTAAAATCAATCATGGGTGTAATGTCTTTAGGAATAAGACAAGGTGCTGAAATTACTATTATTGCTGAAGGTGACGATCAAGAAGAAGCACTAACTTCTATCGAACAAGAATTAAAAAGTCAAGGAATTAGTAACTAATAAATTGCAAAAAAATGCTGGTATTACCAGCATTTTAATTTATATTTGCATTTTTATATAAAAAAAGTTATAATAGAATCTAATCTTAAATTAACCTCAAGGAGAAGATATAACTATGAAAAAAATAGGTTTTATTGGATTAGGGGTAATGGGTAATCCAATGGCAGAGCATTTGCTAAATAAATATAAGGAATTGTATGTATACACTAGATCTAAAACAAAAGCAGATAATCTAATTAATAATGGTGCAATATGGTGTGAAACTGTAAGTGAACTAGCACAAAAAAGCGATGTTATTGTAACTATTGTTGGGTTACATACTGATGTACAAGATGTTTATTTAGGTAAAAATG
The DNA here is from genome assembly GCA_003586005.1 of Haloplasmatales bacterium 4B. GTDB lineage: Bacteria > Bacillota_I > Bacilli_A > Haloplasmatales > Haloplasmataceae > NSKI01. The sequence goes on from NSKI01000004.1 coordinate 54,301, forward strand.
GTTTAGTTAATTCATGTAAACCACACACTATCTTAATTGATATGACTACCTCATCACCAACACTAGCAAAAGATATATATCAAAAAGCATTATTGAAAGAGATTAATGTTTTAGATGCACCAGTATCAGGTGGTGACTTAGGAGCTAAGAATGCATCTTTGTCAATTATGGTTGGTGGAGATGAAGAAGTCTTCAATAAATGTAAAGACATTTTTGAAACATTAGGGAAAAATATTGTATATCAAGGACCAAGTGGAAGTGGTCAGCATACTAAAATGGTCAATCAAATTGTTATCAGTGGGACTATGATTGGGATGATTGAAGCAATTGTATATGCTAAACATGCTAATCTAAATATTGATACTGTACTTCAAAGTATTTCAAAAGGTGCTGCTGCAAGTTGGCAATTAGATAATAATGCCCCTAAAGCAATTAGTAAGGATTATAACCCAGGCTTTTTTATTAAGCACTTTATTAAAGATATGCGTCTTGCTCAAGATGAGGCGAGAAATGTAGCCATAGATTTGCCAGGCTTAGATTTAGTTGAAAGTTTATACACTAGTCTAATGGAAAATGGCTATGGAAATTTAGGGACACAAGCTTTAATTAAATATTACGAAGATAATGAAATATAATTGATATAAAAATCAATCTTAATAAATAAGGTTGATTTTTTTTGCTTTTTATTTAATTTATAGGATAATATGGTATTATTTATATATAGTTATGTGAATAGGGAGGGGCATTAATTATGAATATTGAAGCATCGGTTAAATATTTAGAATATAATAAACTGAAAATGAAACTACAAATGATATTGATGGAGCTAATGTTTTCTAAAAAATTTTTAAATTATATTGAAAAGTCTCTAAACAAGGATGTATTCAAGCGTAAACCCTATGTTTTAAATCTTACTTTAGATTTAATATATACTGTTTTTAATTTTATTATATTTGAAATTTTATATCTGTTATTACCTAAAATGTTTACGATTGATACTTTGATTGTTTATTTTATTGAAATTATTTTATTAACAATTTTATTATCATTATTCCAATTAAAAAAAGATTTTTTTGATTATTTTCCAGGGGACCATTTTTTTAATATTCTCCAAAACAATCAAAGTGAATTTATTAGTAGAAGAATAAAAGCAGTATATATAAATAATGTTTTTGGGTTTTTAATTCCAACTTCATTACCGCTTTATATTCATTTATCCATCGATTTTAAACTCTTTTATTTTATTATAATTTATCCACTTGTTATCTTATTTATATATCAATTCATTCAGATTTTTGGTGTTTTATATTGGTATATTTATGCTTTTATGAAAAAAAATATAATTTTAAAATTAATATTTAATTTTATTAAAATATTTATGTCTGCTTTAATAATATTCGGAATATTTATTGTGTTTAGTTATTTTGTAATGGTTTATGTTGAGGGAACACAATTTGTTTTAAGTGATAAATTTTATAACGCCTTCAGTCTTGTCGCTATTGGTTTATTAATAGTCTTTAATGGATCACTATACATAGTTAAAGACGCTCCGCAAATGATTATTCAAGATAGTTATAAAAAGATTATTTATACTGAAGGGTATAAAAAAACTAAGTTGACAAGTAATAAGGAAGGTTTTTTATTAAAGCTATTATCTCTAGGTATGTTTAGATTAGATGAAAAAGAGAAAGCCATTTATCAAAAAGATACTAAAAAATTACTTAGAAAAGAAAACGCTAAAGTTTATGTGCTTATTGTTTCATTATTAGCTATTTTTTTTAGCAATATTAAAGTTACATCATCTGGTGAAGCTATTGTAGGATTTTATTTTTTAGCCAATTTCTTATTAGCTTTTATATTTGGTTACTTTATGGTGGTGCATAAATATATTTCTTCATTTTCTGCAGAAGAATCTAACCATGTAATATATAATCGTTTGCATGTTAATTTTTATAAAGTGTTTAAAGCTAAACTTCGTTTTCATCGTTTTTTAGTTTTGGCACCATGTATTCCGTTTTTCTTAGTAGCCGCATTTGGTATTGCCAACATTGAAGATCTTTTTATAATTATTGCTGTTATCATATATCTATATGGTATTACTAGTGTCGTAATAAAAGCAACGATGATAGAAGACTTTTTTTATCCTACTTTTAACGGGCTAAGTCAGATAGGCATTATTGGAAAAAAATCTACTTATTTAAGTAATTTTTACACATTATTTTTAATATATAGCTTTTTTATATTTCCTTTTATGGTAAGTTATTTTATTCAGGTTGTTAATCTATGGGTAATTATCTCAATATTACTTTCGCTTATTTATTTAGTTAATTATACCTTATATAGGAAAAGTAAAAAGTTAAAAAAGGCAGAATCAATTAGTTATGGAGGGGTTATATATGTTGAAAGTTAGTAATTTAAAATTTGCTTATACAAAAAATAATTTTATTTTGGATGATGTAAATTTAGATTTGAAAAAAGGTAAAATCTATGTATTGTTAGGGAAAAATGGTGCTGGTAAAACAACCTTATTAAAATGTATTAATGGCATGTACGATTTATCTGGCGGTTTAATTCAAAAAATTGAAGAACCAATACTAATAGAAGATAATCCAAAATTATATTTCTTTTTAACTGGAAATGAGTACCTTGAATTAATTACGACCTTAAACGATGGTAAAAATAAAGATGTTGTTGACACTTTAGTGCAACAATTAGGTATGGGGGAACACTTAGAAAAAAATATTATTGATTATTCTTTAGGTATGAAGCATAAAATGGCGTTAATTAGTGCAATTATGTTAAACTATTATTTATTTTTAATTGATGAGCCTTTAACTGCTTTAGACCCAGAAACAAGTCGTTTTATGATTGAATACTTTAAACAGATGAAGAGTTTAGGGAAAACTTTATTTATTTCTACGCATATGATGCATGTTGCATATCAATTAGCTGATGAAATTTCTATTTTAGCTAACGGGAAAATTAAACAAATTAATAATGATTTTTCTAGTTTTGAAGAATTTGAAAACTATGTAATTAATGAGTTGAATGAAAGAATTTAAAGTATAAAAAAACTTTCCAAGTAAATGGAAAGTGAGTTTATTAATACACGTAAGGCCTACCATAGTAATAATTATATGGAGAACCGACTACTCCTGAATAAGTATTAAATGTATATGGATAAGGATATGGGTATGGACAGCGGTATGGATAAGGATATGGGTATGGATAGCGGCATGGATAAGGATAATAAGGATAACAACATCTTCGTCCATAACCAAACCCTCCAGCCCAAAATGGTGCTGTAATTGCTAGTCCTGCTAAAAACGGTAAAAATCTTTTTTCTCCATCTCTATCTTGATAATGTATTGGATAAAATTGATTAGCGTTCATTTATAAACCTCCTTGTAGGGTTTCATCATTAGTCTATGAGTTATATGACAATTTGCATATGTTTAGTACCTAATTTCGATAAAAAAATTTACATTTTTCATATTTTTATGTATAATAATATTATCGATTTAAAATAGGGGAATTTATATGAAGTATTTATTTGCGGTTAATCCCGTATCAGGTAAAAATAAAGCTAAAGTAAAAATGAATGAACTTGCGATATTATTAAGAGAAAATCATTTTGATTTTTTAATATATGAGACACAACCATATCAATATGCAGGTGATCTTCGTAGTATTATCATTGAAAGTGAAATAACTCATGTTTTTGCTGTCGGTGGAGACGGCACTGCACATGAGGTTTTAAATGCTGTTGTAGGTTTGGACGTTTTTTTTGGAATTGTACCTTTTGGCTCTGGTAACGATTTTGCCAGGGTGTTAAAATTACCTCATAAAATTAATAAAATTTATGAAATGATTAAAAAAAATAATTATACAGTAATTGATGTTGGAAAAATTAAAGATCGTTATTTTTTAAATTATATTAGTTTTGGATTTGATGTTGCTATACTAAAAAAATCTTTGAAATATAAAAAGTTTTTTCATGGTGGACTAGCTTATTTATTTAGCGTAATTAGTTCATTAGTAACATATAAATGTAAAGTTTATAAAATAAATGATTCTGTTGATAAATTTTACTTATCAACAATTCACAATGGGAAATTTTATGGTGGAGGAATGAAAATCAATCCTTTTTCAGAAGTTAATGACGGATTACTAAACTTATGCACTGTTAAAAAAATGGCTAGAATGAAATTATTATTTTTATTCCCATCAGTTTTTTCTGGTAAACACTTTAAGTTTAAAAAAGTGGTTAAGTTTGAAACAGGAAGAAATTTTAACGTTGAAGTAGATGATGAGGTAGTTACATGTGGAATTGATGGAGAATTATATGAGTTTAATTCACCTATTGAAATAAGTATTTTATCAGAAAGTGTTAAAATGATACGCTAGAAAAGGGCAACTAATTAATTTAGTTGTTTTTTTTATTTTAAAGTAGTATTTATAGATACACAAGCATTTAAAATAATCTCACGTATTTTAATTATAGAGGTGAATCATATGAAGCAAGAAGTTATAAAGGGAGTCAAAAATTCACTTGTAATAAATTACAATAATAATATTAATTATTATCGTATTAGATTAATATTAAATGAATGTGCAAATAGATCAATTAAAAAACCGATTATTTTGATATTGGGGGATATAGAAAGCCCAGATATCAATTCCACGGAATATCTTAGAGAATTACATTATGAAATTGGTAAACATGCGACATTTATTAATTTTACATATTTAATTTCAGTAGGAACTTTGGCTAATGAGTATATACTTGGAGCAAAAAATAAAGGAACTAACGAAAATCAATTGTATTACTTTAATAAAGTTGATGAATTAATTCCTTTGATTAACAAATTTATTCTCTTTAATAGTTTAGTTATTTTTATCGGAAATACTGTAGATTTTACTCCTGTCATTAACAAGATAAAAACAAAAAATAATTTATGATAGAAACCTGTTTGGTTTCTATTTTTTAGTAAACTACACTATGTAATAAATCTATTTTTGTTAATATTGTGTATTGTAAGATAGAAGTCATTTCCTGAGTAAAAAAATAATCATATGATATACTAGTTAAATTTATAATTTTAGAATCGAGTGATATTATGATATTAATAGGAATGTTACATCATCGGAAAAATCCTAAAAGTGTTAGAAAAGCATATGCATATGCCGTTGTAGCTAAAGGTGAGGGAACAGATTTTATATTCTTTTCTCCTAAAAGTGTTAATTTTGATAAAAAAACAATATCTGGGTTTCAATATAAAAATGGGCAGTGGGTAAATGTTGAGAGCAGGTTCCCTGATGTAATATATAATGCTGGAAGTCCATTAAAATTAAAAAAATCCCAAATAATTGTTAATAAATTAAAACAAATAATTCCCTTTACATCGTTTTCGATTGGCGATAAATTACGTGTTTATGAAAAATTAAAATTGGATGGTGAATTTTCTCAATATCTTGTTCAAACAGAAGTAATTAAATCAATTTATGATATTGAGAAATTTTTAACTACATCTCCTAAGGTTGTGATTAAGCCTAGTAATGGACATAGAGGACAAGGCGTTATTTATCTTGAGAAATTATGCGATAAATATTATTTACAAGTTGAAAAACAAAATTATATATTTAAACACAAGGATTTCGTAAAATATATTTATGCAATAATAAAAGAACAAAATTATATAGTTCAACCATATATCAATAGTAGGACTAAAGATAATCGAGCCTATGATTTTAGATTACATGTTCAGAAAAATGGCAATAATGAATGGATTATTACTGCCATTTATCCACGGATTGGTCCAAGTGGAAGCATCGTCACAAATATTAACAATGGTGGTTACACTAACTATTTAACTCCATTTCTTAAACAAGAATTTGGCGATAAATTTATAGAAATCAAACAACATCTTGAAACTTTTAGTTTAAAAATTGCGAGAAAAATGGAAGAAATCCAACTTAAGAATTATAAGGAGGAAATTGATGAATTAGGTATTGATATTGGCATTGATGAAATGCGTAAAATTTGGATTTATGAAATAAATTGGCGTCCTGGGTGCCCACCTGCATTTTATTTAGAATTAGATGTTGTTAAAAATATGATTAATTATTGTATTTACTTAGCTAATGGAAAAAACTAAATTTCTAGTAGAAAGGAGATGTTAATCTGTGAAAACGATAGTATTTGTTAGCTGTCAAAAATCAGGTTCTAGTAGAGAAGCAATAAAACAGGCGGAAAAGTTAGGATACTATACAGTTCTTCTGACCAATAAAGAAAAACAACTAGAGCAACGTTCAGAATTTCCAGAGGTTTGTGAGATGATATTTTGTGATTTGTTTGACATTGAAGTATTAAAGAAAAAAATTAGTGAATTACAATCAAGATCATTTGATATAAAAGCAATTATTAGTTTTATTGATCCACATTGTTATACTGCTAGTGCTTTAGCTGAAGAATTTGGTGTTAATCGCTTTACAAGCGATGCTATTTTAAAAATGCAAGATAAAATATTATCGAGAATGGCTTTAAAAGATACTGAGTATACACCAAGGTTCAGGGTATTAAATAATGGTGAACCTTTTATGATCTTTGATATTAAAAGATTAATTCCTTTTATGATGAAAAACCCACATTCAACAGGTTCTAAAGATGTATTTTTAATTCGGAATTTTCAAGAATTTATAGACATTATGAATGTCTTAATTAAGAGAAAACAAAATGATAAGATAATTATAGAGGAATATTTAGATGGACCACAAGTTTTAGTTGAAACAATGGTTATAAACAATGAAGTAAAAATAATAGCGATTGTTGAGCAAGAATTATATTTTTATAATGGTCATTTTATTGTTACTGGTTATAAATTAATGGTTGAATCTAGTGAAGAGTATCTTTCTGGATTAAAGAAAGCAGTAACTAATATAATTAAATGCCATGGTATGGAAAATGGTACTTGCCATTTAGAGATGCGTAATATTAATGATAGATGGAAATTGGTTGAAATTAATCCAAGGGTTTCAGGTGGAGCAATGAACGATTTAGTTGAATATGCTTTAGGTATAAATATTGTAAAAGAGACAATTAAATTAGCTTTAGGTGAAGAAGTTGATTTAGAACCTAAGAAGAAAATACCAACATATGTAGAATATATTATTATGAATAACTCTGGGAAATTACTGAAAATTACAGGTAAGAAAAAGGCAAAAGCAATGCCTGGTGTTAAAAAAATATATATCAAACCAAGAAAAGGGGCTATTATATATCCTCCTGTTTCAATGGGTAATAGATATGCCTATGTAATAGCTATTGGAAATACAATAGAAGAAGCGCAAGAAAACGCTAAGAACGCTGCTAAAGAAATTAAATTTCATCTACTAGAAATAGGTAGTTAATCAACTACCTTTTTTAATTCTGTAAACAAAAGCAATTTTATGGAAGTTTATCTAGAGATTGGATATAATAAAAAAAAGTAATAAATATATTGAGATGTTTCAAACAAAACTAATTAAAACTAAAGGAGGAAAAAAATGGAAATCGAAAACAAATTGTATGTGACTGAAGCAAAAGTTGGTAAAGTTGCACCTCTATTTGAGATGGAGGCGATACTGCCTGATGGCGAAGGACAAGACCGTTTCGGTACTGTTGATATGGAAAAATTAATAAAAGAAGGAAAATGGATTGTCTTGTATTTTTATCCACTTGACTTTACATTTGTATGTCCAACTGAAATTCGTCGTTTTAACGAATTATATTCTGAATTTAAAAATTTAGGAGCAGAAGTTATTGCCGTTTCAACGGATAGTGCACATTCTCATTTAGCGTGGCAAACGCATGAATTAGGCCGGATATCACATCCTCATGCAACCGATAGCGCACATTATGTTTCAGAGGCATATGGTGTTCTAGATGAAGAAAAAGGTATCTCTTGGCGTGGTAGCTTTATTATCGCTCCAAATGGTGTTTTGAAGCATATGTCTATTAACCATGGTGAAGGTGGACGTAATGTCGATGAGATTCTCCGTTTATTAGAAGTCTTTAAAAATGAGATTGAGGGAAAGTTAGTCCCATGTGGATGGACACCTGGCAAAGAATTTTTGGAAAAAGCATAGAGTTAAACCCAAGCATTAAATTATTGCTTGGGTTTTTGGTTTGTACTGAAATAATTGGATTTTAACTTTATTTTGTTGTATAATAAATATAACATAGGAGGATAAAATGGCTAGAAAATTTGTGGAAACAGAAATTGATTTAATATATGAACAATTACGACCAGAAGAAGAAGTACTATGGCGTGGTAAGCCTAAATTAACGCCTAATCTTTCTTATATAACCACCTTGGCTTTAGTTTTTCTTACTTCTATAATAATTATTATTTTACGTATTATAAAGTTAAAGAAAAATCTGGATTTAACGATGGTTTTTAAAGATTGGTTTGCTTTAGTTATCTTTATTTTTGCTTTGTTAATAGTTATTTTATCTATTATATATGCTAAAAAATATCATAATAAAATCAAGAATATTTTTTATGTTATTTCAAGTACAAGACTAGTTATTTTTGATAGTAAAAAACAAAAAATATCTTTATCTAAACTTTTTTCGACAGTAAAAATCCTTCGTCTGAAAAAAACTGTTTTTGATCAAGGGACAATAATCTTTGACATTGATATTATTGAGGATAGAATAAAGGAAATTGGCTTTATAAATATTTCTAACTCTAAAGATGTATTAGATATTATTAGTCATCAGTTATATCATACTAGAAATAAATAATTAATAAATATCCCCTGGCTTAGCCGAGGGATATTTATTAATTAGGCATATTAGTATATTTTATCAGATATTCTTCTAGAGTAATATTAGATAAATAGATAATTGATGCTGCTTTTTTGCCTACGTATCGTAAATGCCATGGTTCATATGTATAACCGGTTATGTATTCTTTGTTTTTAGGGTATCTTTCAATAAAACCAAAATGATGGGCATTTTCTTTAATAAATTTACCTGCTGCCGTTTTTTCAAAATTTTCAGTAAGTAGATAATTTACAGATTGACATGTAATATCTACAGCTAATCCCGTTTGATGTTCACTGTGACCAGGTCTAGCGCTATAAACGTCTGCATTATGACTTTGAGAAAGGTATTCACTATAAATTTTGTCTTGTTTTTCGTAAGTACGGTATCCATTTGAAAAATATAAAATTATATTATTGTTTTCTGCTTCGATAAAAAGTGCTTTTAATGCGTTGTAGGCTTCTTTTTGTAGATAGTTACGGCTTTTATCGTTAGGAATTAGTGGATGTAAATCATCACCTAGAATTAAATTCTCTGGAATGTAATCTTTTTTCAAATAATAATTTTTATTGACTAGAATAAGTTCTGTATTTAGATTGATGGCACTTCTTATAGATTCATAAAAGTCACTCATAAGATAGGGATGATTTACTAAATTAATTGCTTCTTTAAAAGTTACTTTCTTATTTGTTCTTACATCTTCATAAAGCATTATTTTATCAAATTCAAATGATTTTTGCTTGTGATATGAAAAGAGAATATTTCGGGGTATATTTAATTTTATAATCTCTTTCATTTGATTTTCATCAAGAAATGATTCTAACATATCTAAGTCATATTGGGTATAACCAAGTCTAGTATATTCATCTTTAATAACATAGATAATATTAGAAGATGTATTAGAATAATTACTTATGTTTCTCATAAATAAAACCATAAGAATTAACAGTAGTAAAAGAACTATTTTTATTTTATATTTCATATATTCTCAAATCCTTTAATAAATGGTAAAATATATGGGGGTATGTTAATATCCGGAGGAGTGATGAAATGAATAAATTAATTTTGATTGATGGGAACAGCTTATTATTTCGCGCTTATTTTGCGACTGCTTATTCAGGTAATATAATGAAAAACAATAAAGGTATACCAACAAATGCCTTATATGCATTTTCAATAATGATGATGAATATAATTGATAATTATGAGTTTAGCCATATATTAGTTGCCTTTGATGCTGGTAAAACAACTTTTAGGCATAGTGAATTTAAGGAGTATAAGGGTGGTAGAAAACCACTTCCTGATGAATTATTACAACAAATACCTCTAGCAAAAGAATTTTTAGATGTTATTAACGTAAAACGTTATGAATTGGAATTATTTGAAGCTGATGATATTATAGGTACTTTATCAAATGAAGCCCAAACTTCGCATTTTGATGAAATCGAAATTATTACAAGTGATAAAGATTTACTTCAACTAGTTACTAATAAAACTTTTGTTAAATTAACTAAAAAAGGTTTAACAGAAGTAGAAACATATACAATTGATTATTTAAGAGAGAAGTATCATTTATCACCAAGACAAATTACTGATTTAAAGGGCTTAATGGGTGATGCTAGTGATAATATACCGGGTATTCCTGGAGTTGGCGAAAAAACTGCTATTAAGTTATTAACCGAATTTGATTCAGTAGAGAATCTATTAAATCACACAGATAAATTAAAAGGAAAATTAAAAGAAAAAGTTGAAAATAATAAAGAATTAGCTTTATTAAGTAAAAAGTTAGCAACAATTAATACATACTCACCAATTGATGTATCGTTAGATGATACATTATATCAAAAATATGATACATTTAAATTGATTGATTTTTATAAATATTTGGATTTTCATTCTTTAATTAAAAAGGTTAATTTAAAGAATGATAAAAAAGTAGATGAAGAAGATTTAGCATTTACAATTGTTGACCGTAATTTCCCAGTAGAATCTATTCTTTTAAATGATTCATATATTATTATTGAAACTTTTGGACAAAATTATCACAAAAATGAAGTATTAGGTTTAGCAATTGTTAATGAAAAAGGACGTTTTTATATTCCTTTTGAAATAATGCAGATTTCGATGACAGTTGAAATGTTTTTAAGAGATCCTGATATTTTGAAAAATACATTTGATTATAAAAAAGCTAAGGTTTCATTAAAATGGCATGGTTATGATTTAAATGGTGTTGTTTTTGATATGTTTACAGCAAGTTATATTATAAATCCGGCTATGACTAAAGAAGATTTTAAAGTAGTTGCTAGTTATTTCGATTATAATAATGTGTTATATGATGAAGAAGTTTATGGTAAAAATACTAAATATAGTAAACCAGACGCTAATGCAATCTCTACACATGCTGTAAAAAAGGCTGTCGCAATTATGAGTTTAAAGTCGATTATTATTAATAAATTAAAAGAAAATAATCAATATGAATTATACATGCAACTTGAATTACCACTTTCTAGTGTATTAGCTTATATGGAATATCAGGGTATAAAAATTGATATTAATTCTTTAAATGAACTAGGTAAGAATTTAAAGATGCGAATTAAAGGTTTAGAAACAAGTATTTATGAATTAACTAATAAAACATTTAATATAGCATCTCCTAAACAATTAGGCGAAGTGTTATTTGAAGATTTAAAGTTACCTGTTATTAAAAAAACTAAAACAGGTTATTCCACTAATATTGATGTATTAGAAAAATTAAATGGAAGTCATCCTGTGATTGAAAAAATTATTGAATATCGTTCGATTTCAAAACTATATAGTACTTATGTTGAAGGGTTAATCCAAGTTGTTTATGAAGATGAAAAAGTACACACTATATTTAATCAAGCTTTAACCGCTACAGGTAGATTGTCTTCAACTGAACCTAATATTCAAAATATTCCTATTCGTTATGATGAAGGTAGACAAATTAGGAAATCATTTGTGCCAAATAATAAAGGCGATTATATATTATCAGCTGATTATTCACAGATTGAACTTAGAATATTAGCACATATGTCAGAAGCAGTTGATTTAATTGAAGCTTTTGTTAAAGATTTAGACATTCATACCAAAACAGCTCAAGATGTTTTTAATGTTGAAGAAGTAACACCACTAATGCGTAGACAAGCTAAAGCTGTTAACTTTGGGATAATTTATGGTATATCTGCTTTTGGGTTGTCCGAGAACTTAGGCATACAACCTAAAGAAGCTGGGAAATTTATTGAAAAGTATTTAAATACTTATCCAGGAATAAAGGATTTTATGGATAAAATTGTTCATGAAGCTAAATTAAATGGTTATGTTGAAACAATCTTTAATAGACGTCGTTATATCCCTGAATTAACAAGTAAAAATTATAATAAAAGAATGTTTGGTGAAAGAACGGCAATGAATGCACCAATTCAAGGAAGCGCAGCTGACATTATTAAGATTGCGATGATAAATGTTTACAATCGCATGGAAAAAGAAAAAGTTGCTTCAAAGTTACTAGTGCAGGTACATGATGAATTAATATTTGATGTAAAAAAGGCAGAACTAGATACAATGAAAAAAATTGTTAAGGAAGAAATGGAAAACGCTGTTTCTTTAAAGGTACCCCTTAAGGTAGATATTAATTATGGTCATTCATGGTATGATGCTAAGTAGATAAAACTGGAATAATTTATAAAAAAAATCATATGATTAAATAGAAGAGGTATATTAATATAAATAAAATATAAAAATGTTCGATAGATGTCATTTATCGGCATTTTTTTCGTTTTTTATGGTTTATTATGATTTATAACTAATGAAATATTAGTTACATAACAAATGCGAATAAATATTGGAGGTTTATATGAAACATTTAAAAAGAGCATTAGTTATGTTATGTGTGTTTGTTTTGGTATATTTGATACATTTTAATGGGGAACTTGTGAAGGCAGAGGATGCGTGTGAACCGAGTAGTATAAAAATTTATTTTCAGGATTCTATGGATGTCTTAATAAATACAAAATTGAATTTTGATGGTGTAGTAGTAAAAGACAATTGTGGAACAGAATTAGATGATAAGGTAATTACTAATATTATTTATGATCATGTAGATTCAACTATTGAGAAATCTTACAACGTTTTGATTACTGCTTTTCATCAAGACAATGGATGGGAAGACAGCAAAGTGGTAGTTGTTAATGTTAAAGCAGATGTCATAAAACCTGTAATTAATGGTGTAATGGAAAAATATTATTTCACTTTAAATTCAGAAATTACTGATGAAAACTTCCTAGATGGAGTTACAGTAAGTGATAATTTGGATAATGAAATCGATAATGAAGATATTGAAGTAACGCTTGATAATGTTGATGTAAATACAGTAGGTATTTACGATGTAATTTTTGAAGTAACTGATGGAAGTAATAATACTGAAGAAATAAAGGCTCAAGTTGTTATTGTTGAGGAATTGCCAAAGTTTATTTATGGTGATGAAATAATAACAGTTGAAGTTTATTCTAATCTAGATGATATTGAACAAGGCTTTTATGCTGAGTTTGAAGATGAAAAACTAGGTTTAGAACTAGACGAAAAAGATTTAAATTTAGATAAATTAGGTACTTATAATATTAGTTTTACAGCAAGAGTTTATAATTTATATGAAACCAAGGATGTTGAAGTAAGTGTTGTTGACACAATAAAACCGGAAATTAAGGGTCTTAGGAAAGTTGAGATAAAAAAAGGACAATATTTTAATCCGGAAACTTATTTAAAAACTTTTGATAATTATGATGATGATGTTGAATTAATTTTTAAAGGAGACTATGATACTAATAAGCCAGGGGTATATTATATAGATGCAATTGCGACAGATGAATCTGGGAATGAATCAACTGTGACATTAACTTTAACTGTTGTAAAGAATAATAATACTTTACTTTGGGTATCAGTAATTTTAGGGACTGGGATAATTATTGGAAGTGCGGCTTTATATTATATACGTAAAAAAAGAATCTACTAATAATAAAAAATAAATGAGGCTATAAAAAAATAAACAGTCCTCAGTAAGCAAAAAAGGAACTAAATTCTAGATAATAAATCTGGAAAGAAGTTCCTTTTTTTATTATAATTTAAGTATGAACAAAATACTAAATTATATGAATAATTATACACCAAAACAATACGTATTTTTATTGTAATATTTAATGAGACCTTGATAATCATTATTGAGTTTAGAAATAATAAACGGAGTGAATGAGAAATAAATTGCTTTTTTTGCATCTATATTCTTATTTTAATAAGAATACATCGATTTTTAAATAATATATTTATTAACTATGTCTTATTTAATCAAACTTACCTAGTTTTTGCCTTTGTACTTCTAGGAGGTTTTGGAAAAAAAATGTTTTATAAAAAAATGAATGGGCCGTTTCTATGTCATATAAATTATTCAAAAACCGGTCTCATATAAGACTAATTTTCATACTTTATTAATCAATCTATACATTATTAGGAATTAAAAGCGCAGATAAAACCGCGCTTTATGTTTTATATTTCCAATATATTTCATTTGCTAATTATCTAGTTATTATATATAATTGAATAAGTATTTAAAGAAGGTGAAAATATGCCAGAATTACCTGAGGTTGAAACAGTAAGGCAAGTTTTACGAAGAAAGATTTTAAATAAAAAAATTAATGGTATAGACATACTTTATAATAAAATAATTAAAACTGATTTAGATGCTTTTAAAAATAATATTATAAATCAAACTATTAATGAAGTAGATAGATATGGGAAATATTTATTAATTAAGTTAGATGACTATTATTTAATTTCGCATTTAAGGATGGAGGGTAAATATTTCTATAGAAAAATTGACTCTAAGAGAGATAAACATGATCATATTATTTTTAAGTTTACTGATGATACTGAACTTGTTTATAACGATGTCAGAAAATTTGGTACTATGAACTTAAAATCAATTGCTGAAGTATACACTGGGGAACCATTAGGAAAAATAGGATTAGAGCCCTTTTCTAAAGATTTTAATTTAGCTTATTTAAAACAAAAATTAAATAAAAAACGACCTATAAAATCAGCCCTTTTAGATCAAACAATTGTTGCTGGATTAGGTAATATTTATGTTGATGAAGTTTTGTTTTTATCAGGAATACATCCAGAAACAATATCTGAATTATTAGATGATGAAGATATCGTTAAAATAATTAACTCATCTGTTGATGTTTTAAATCGGGCAATTACTCTAGGTGGCACAACAATTAGGTCTTATTATAGTGATGAAAAAATTACTGGAAGATTTCAAAACGAACTTGCTGTCCACCAAAAAAAAGGTGAAAAATGCCCTGATTGTGGAGAAATTATAATCAAAACAAAAGTTGGCGGGAGAGGTACTTACTATTGCCCAAATTGTCAAATAAGGTTGACAAAAAAATGAGGATGATGTAAAACTAATATATATTAGTATTCGTGGAGGTAGAAATGGCAATTATAATCGGATTAACTGGTGGTATAGCAACTGGTAAAAGTACATTATCACAAATGTTTAAGCAATCTGGGATACCAGTAATCGATTCAGATGACATCGCAAAAGATGTATTAGTTATAAATCAACCAGCTTATATTAAAGTTATTGAAGAATTTGGAGAAGATATTCTTTTGTGTACAGGACATATTAATCGTAAGAAGCTTGCGAAAATCGTTTTTGATGATATGGATAAGTTAGAAAAATTGAATAGTATTGTTCATCCAGAAGTTAAGAAAATTGTTATAGAAGAAATTAATAAATATAATGTTTTAGGCCACGATATTGTTGTTTTAGATGTACCATTACTTTTTGAAAGTAATTTTGATAAATTATGTAATTTAACAGTTGTTGTATTTACAGATGAAAAAACACAAATAGATCGGTTGATGAAGCGAGATAATTTAGAGTTAGAAGATGCTTTAAAAAGAATTAAAGCTCAAAAAAATATTGGTGAAAAAATTCGGCTTGCTGATTTTATTATTGATAATTCATTATCAATTTTAGAAACTAGAAAACAATATAATTCACTTTTACGAAAAATTAGATAGTTTTGTTAAATTTTTGAGATTTTAGTTTGAGATTTTATTTGTTTTCTTGTAAAATATTAGTAATATCAAATTTAATTTAGAGGTGAAAAAAATGAGTTTTTCTGGTATTTTTATAAAGGATATAGAAACAAGTGATAAACATCGATTTATTGATTTTAGAACGCATTATTATAAATGTGAGTATAATATCGCAAAAGATGCTGTTAAAAGGTATTTAAACCAAAAGAAGTTTAAAATATCTAATGTAGATGATAATTATGGTGAAATTTTTGTACAAAGTTCATCGTTTCATATGATTATATCAATAAGAAAAGCTATGGTTTTAAATGTGTCTATCGATATTAAAGTTAATGTTTATGGAATACTTGGTGCTTATAAGCCACACAAATTAATTAAAGAACTTTATACTTATCTAGATAAACAATTACCTTTTATAGGTGTAGGTCTACAACCAGGAGTATAATTTTTTTATCTCTTGGTTGTTTTTTATAGGGGAAGTGATGTTTATGGAACTCTCATTACATATTAATGATAAACTTAAATTATATAGTAAAGCTTTTTTAGCTGAATATCATCATCAGTTGGTTAATATGTTGTATCAACCAATATTGGGAGTTGAAGCATGTAATCTTTATTTTACGTTATGGAACTTTATTAATATTGAAAAAGGGGAATTAATTTTATCTCATCGTCAATTATTAACTTTTTTTAATTGGGATTTAAAAAAGTTAGTTATATATAGACAAAAGTTAGAGGCAATAGGTTTAATTAATATTTACTATCATAAAAATGAGGGGTATTATGTTTATGAATTAAAACAGCCCTTAAATGCCAAACAGTTTTTTCAAGATAGTAATTTAAATGTTCATTTGTTGTATCAAGTCGGTGATAATATGTATGAATATTTAGAAAAGAAATTTTTAATAAGATCACTTGATAAAAATTTAGTTAATATTACTACCAATTTTGAAGATGTATTTCAATTAATTGAAGAAGTAAAGGTTATGCCAAATGATAAGCAATATATAACACAAACAGTTAATCGGTTTTCTCTACCTTTAAATTATGACTTTGATTTTGAATTATTTTCTATGTTGTTATCTCGTAATTTAGTAAATACCAAAGATATGAAAAATGAAACTAAAGAGGCAATTATTAAAGAAGCTGCTTTATATCATTTTGATGCCATGATGATGAGTGAGATTGTTTTAACTAGTGTGGTTAATGATAATATCGATTTAGATTATTTACATCATGTCGCTAGGGAATATTACAAAAATTTAAAAACAAAGCAAAATACAAGTGAAGAAATGAAGCCAGCAATGCCAGAAAAACAATTTTCTGAATATATAAAGAAAAAGAAATTATCACAAAAAGAAAAAGCATTAAAGAATTATAAAACGAAAACGCCACTTGAATGGTTAAGACAATTACAAAATAATACTGAAGTTCCTACTAGTTTAATTGATGTTGTTAAAGTTTTATATGATGAATATAAACTTCCTAGTGAAGTAATTAATGTTTTAATCGAATTTGTTAGAATTAGAACTGATGGTAGATTGCCATTAGAATATGCTAAAACTGTTGCCTCTACTTGGGTATTTAATAATATTAAGACTGCAGAAGCGGCAATGGAAATGGTTGAAAAGATTCAAAACAAAGAAAAAGAATATATTAATCGTGGTGAAGTAGCACCTACTTATACTAAAAAAGCAAAACGGGTTGTAAAAACTCCAGATTGGATGAAACAACATCAGGAACAAAAGATAACTACAAATACCCAAAACGATGGACATGTTGATCTTGATGAATTAAAAAAATTACTTAATTCATTTAAGTAGATATGAGGTGAGATAATGAAAGAAGTTGGGAATTTTATTAATCTTGATAATAATATCAATAAGAAGATAGCTGAAATTAAAAAAGAATTATTACAAGATAAATTGTTGCTAGAAAATTGTAAAAAGCATAAAATAATATTAAACGATGAAAAAGTTGATAAAAGTTTAATGAATCTACTTCAATTTTCGGAAAGTTATTCTAAGTGTTTAAAATGTGTAGGTTTAGATAATTGCAATCAAACACAACATGGATTTAAACCGCTTTTAAAAGATTTAGGTAATTTTATTCATCTTCAATATACACCTTGTGATTATTATAAAGCGTATCTAGCACAACTTGAAGTTACAAATTGTTTGAAATCTTTTTATATGCCTAAAAAGATAATGAATGCCAGTTTAGATAATATTGATATTAAAGATATTGGCAGAACAAAAGCTTTAAGTAAAATAGCGACTTTCGCAAAAAGCTACACCGAAAATAAATTTCAAAAAGGTGTCTATATTCATGGGGCTTTTGGAATTGGTAAAACTTATATGTTAGCAGCTATGGCAAACGCTCTTGCAAAAAGGCATATTAAAGTATTTTTAGTTTATTTGCCAGATATGATACGAGAACTTAAAAGTGCTATAGGCAAGAATAATTTAGAAAATCTTCTTAATGATATAAAAAGTGTTCAAGTATTAATTTTAGATGATATAGGATCAGAAATGAATACTCAATGGGTTAGAGATGAAATTATTGGACCTATTTTACAATATCGAATGCTTGAAGAGTTACCTACATTCTTTTCATCAAATAAATCAATTGAAGAACTGATTCGCGATTATGCGACCACTACTGATAATGTAAAAGATGTCACAAAGGCAGAACGAATTGGTGATAGAATAAAAGCATTAGCTGATGAATTTACTGTAACAGGTGAAAATTATCGTTATTAATAAATATTAGTCTTGATTTTCGGAATAATAAGATATATAATCTAATTAACTAAAAAAGTAATGATGAGGACATGATAAATTTGCAATGTTTTTAAAGAGAGGAAATCAATCGCTGCGAGATTTCTAAATTAGCATGTTTATTACTACCTCTAAACTGGATTCGAAAGAAATTCCCGCAAGAAATGCGTTAAAACTAAGAGTTAATCAAAAATTATTTTTTGATTATGAATTAAGGTGGAACCACGAGCAATTCGTCCTTTGGATGAGTTGCTTTTTTTATTTAAATAAAATTTAAAATATAGGAGGAATTAAAATGGAAAAGATTAAAATATCGTTTCCGGATGGTTTAGTAAAGGAGTACGATAAATTTACAACATTAAGTGATATAGCTCAATCAATATCACCAAGCTTACGTAAAAAAAGTGTTGCTGGTTATGTAAATGATGTATTATATGATATTAATCGTAAGCTTGTTAATGATTCATTTATTAAATTAATAACTGTAGATGATGAAGAAGCTTTTGAAATTTTAAATCATTCAACTGCTCACCTTTTAGCACATGCAGTTAAAAGGTTATATCCAGAGGCCTTATTTTGGGTTGGACCAGTTGTTGAAGAGGGATTTTATTATGATATTGATTTAGGTGGTGTCTCAATTACAGAAAATGATTTATTGATAATTGAAAGAGAAATGCAGAAAATCATTAAAGAAAATATCAGGATTGAACGTGTTGAGTTATCCAAAAAAGCTGCTTTAGAATTTTTTGAAAATGATCCATATAAACTTGATTTAATTGAAAACTTAGACGAAAATGAAATTATAACAATTTATAAACAAAAAGATTTTACTGATTTATGTCGTGGTCCGCATTTATTTAGTACAGGACAAATAAAGGCTTTTAAGTTACTTAAAGTAGCGGGAGCATATTTTAAGGGTGATGCAAAAAATAAAATGCTTCAACGTATTTATGGTATCTCTTTTTTTAAAAAAGAAGAGTTAGATAATCATCTGTATGTACTAGAAGAAGCTAAAAAACGCGATCATCGTAAATTAGGTAAAGAATTAGATTTATTTATGATTAGTGAATATGGACCAGGATTTCCATTCTGGTTACCTAATGGGATGATTTTGCGTAAACAACTTGAAGATTTTTGGTACAAAGTTCATACTAAAGAAGGTTATCAGTTTATTCAAACACCTATTATGTTAAGTAAAGAGTTATGGGAAATTTCAGGTCACTGGTATAATTATCGGGAAAACATGTATACTTCTGAAATTGATGATTATGATTTTGCGATAAAACCAATGAGCTGTCCAGGAGGATTACTTGTTTATAAACATAGTCTTCACTCGTACAAAGATTTACCTCTTCGTGTTGGTGAGTTAGGTTTAGTTCACCGTCATGAAGCAAGTGGAGCTTTAGCAGGGCTATTTAGAGTTCGTAACTTTACTCAAGATGATGCGCATATCTTTTTGCGTGATGACCAAATGGTTGATGAAATTGCAAACTTAATCCAATTATTTGAATACTTTTATTCAGTATTTGATTTAAAATTTCATATTGAACTATCAACAAGACCGGTAGATAAATATATTGGTACAATTGAAATTTGGGATAAAGCTGAAAAAACGCTAGCTGATGCTTGTAAAAAAATAGATAAGGCATATATTATTAACGAAGGTGATGGAGCTTTCTATGGACCTAAACTTGACTTTAAATTACGTGATTCACTTGGTCGAATTTGGCAATGTGGTACAATCCAGTTAGATATGAATTTACCAGAAAGATTTGATTTGACATACATAGATTCTGATGGTGAGAAAAAACGCCCTATTATGCTTCATAGAGCAATCTTTGGCTCTCTAGAGCGCTTTATTGGAATAATTACAGAACATTATGCAGGTGCTTTCCCATTATGGTTAGCCCCAAGACAAGTAGATATTATTCCTGTTAATAATGAATATCATTTGGAATATGCGAAGGAAATTAAAGAAATTTTAATGGAAAATAATATTCGCATTGATTTAGATGATAGAGAAGAAAAGATTGGGTATAAAATCCGGGAATCACAAATTAAGAAAGTACCGTATTCACTAGTGCTAGGTGATAAAGAAAAAGAAAATCATGAAGTTACTTACCGTCATTACGGAAAGCAAGAATCACATACAATATCACTTAATGAATTTATAAAATTGTTAAATGAAGAAATAAAAAATAAAGGTCAATAAATTAAAAAACTATCATATTATTTACGAAATATAATATAATAGAGATATGAGAGACAAACAATTAGTTAATTTTCAAAAACTTATTGACATCTATTTAAATTTAACTTATAATAGTAATGTTGAATTTGTGGAAAGTAGGAGTACCCACTTCTCACCTGATTGGTATTAATCAATAGGTATACGTCACAGCAAGTTTTTTTATGTATATAATAGTGGGTACATTTAGTACTCACTTTTTGTTTGTTTAAAATTTTTGGAGGTGTTTCTTTATTAGTACAAATAATCATGATTTCCGTAAGGGTAAGGATCATACTTTAATCAATGAAGCTGTAAGATTTAAAGAAGTTCGCTTGATTGATGTTGAAGGTGAGCAGTTAGGAATAATGACGAGTCGCGAGGCTCAAAGACTAGCTCGTGAAAAAGAGCTAGACTTAGTTTGTGTAGCGCCAATGGCAAAACCGCCTGTTTGTCGTATTATGAACTATGGTAAATATCGATATGAACAACAACGTCATGAGCGTGAAGCTAAGAAAAATCAAAAAATTGTTGAAGTAAAAGAAATTCGAATGACACCGGTAATCGATAAACATGATTTTGATACCAAAGTTAAAAATGCCCGTAAATTTCTTGATAAAGGAGATAAGGTAATCGTAACTATTCGATTTAGAGGTAGAATGATTGCTTATAGTAATCAAGGTAGAAAAGTGTTACATGATTTTGCGGTGGCTTGCGAAGATATCGCTAAAGTTGAAACAGAGTCAAAATTGGAAAATAGACAAATTTCATTAACATTAGTTTCGCTATCACAAACTAAAAAATAAACAAGATTATGAAGGAGTTGAAAAACTATGCCAAAAATGAAAACACACCGTGGAGCAGCTAAACGTTTTAGTCGTACCGGATCAGGAAAATTAACACGTCATCATGCATATACTTCACATTTAGCTCCGAGAAAGACTACAAAACAAAAACGTCATTTGAAAAAAGGGACATTAGTGTCTAACTCAGACTATAAACGCATTAAAAATTTATTAGTTTATATGGACTAATTTATATCACTTAATTTATAAGGAGGTTGTACTATGCCACGTGTAAAAGGTGGATACGTAACAAGAAGACGTCGTAAACGTACGTTAAAACTAGCAAAAGGTTATTTTGGATCAAAACATATTTTATATAAAACTGCTCATGAACAGGTAATGAAATCATTACAATATGCTTATCGTGATCGTAAACAAACTAAACGTAATTTTCGTAAATTATGGATTACTCGTATTAACGCAGCATGTCGTTATCAAAAGATTTCTTACTCAAAATTTATTCATGGATTAAAGCTTGCAAATATCGATATGAATCGTAAAATGTTGGCTGATTTAGCTGTACATGATATTAATGGATTTAACAAATTAGTTGATGTAGCGAAAGACGCTATCGAAAATCCTAGCAAATATCAAGTTGAAACTAAAGTAGTGGTTAAAAAAGTAAAAAAAGCAGAACCTAAAAAAGAAGTTAAAGCAGAAAAAACTGAAGTAAAAAAAGCAGAACCTAAAAAAGAAGTCAAAGTAGAAAAAACTGAAGTAAAAAAAGCAGAACCTAAAAAAGAAGTTAAAGTAGAAAAAACTGAAGTAAAAAAAGCAGAACCTAAAAAAGAAGAAGTAAATTTATCTAGTTTAACAGTTGCTAAATTAAAAGAATTAGCTAAAGAACGTGGAGTATCTATTCCAAGTGGCTCACGTAAAGCTGATATTGTTGCTTTATTATCTAAATAATTAATTCGTACTTGTGATTACATTTGTTATCATAGGTACGTTTTTTTATATTAGAAAGATATAATAGCTATTAAGATATCTTTTAAAAATAAAAGAAATACTTGATTAAAATTTAATGTTATTAAAATAGAATGCATTGAATATAATTTAATGTTATAAAACTAGATGCATTGAATTTTATTTTTTGTTAACCATATACAACTTTGTTAATATTATATAATAGGTTATAAAAGCTGAATAAAAATACATTGTTAATACACAAAATAGATTCTGAATAAACTAATGCTAAGCTTAACATTTTATATTTGGGGTGAATTAAGTGACAGATGTTAAAGTTGGGGAAATATGGACTTTTTTAGTTCCACTTACAAATGATAACACAAAGTTCAAAGCAAGACCTGTGTTAATTGTAAGTGTTAATGAGAATTTTGTACATTATGAAAGTATAAACTATGTTGTAATAAGTTCTAGTTCTGTTGAAGAAGAATTTGATGTTGTGATTAATGATGAAATTGCTTGTAAGATAGGATTGCAATGTAAGTCAATCATCAAAACAACTAATATTTATACTGAAAACAAAACATCTTTAGGTAGTAAAATTGGGGAGTTACCTAAAGAAATTTTAAAAAAATTTATGAAAAACTATTGTAGGTTTCAAGAATATGTAATTGAACATTTAAAATAATTTGCTGTTTTTGCTTTTTTAAAAAACTAATCGTGATATAATAAATAAAGAGAAAAAATAAAGGAGTTAAATATATGAAATTATTTATTGATACCGCAAACATTGAAGAAATTAAAAAGGCAGCAGATTTAGGCGTAATAAAGGGTGTAACGACAAATCCTTCTTTAATAGCGAAAGAAGGTAGAGATTTAAAAGAAGTTATTAAAGAGATTTGTGAGATTGTTGATGGACCGATTAGTTGTGAAGTTCTGAGTTTAGATGCAGAGGAAATGATTAAAGAGGGCAGAGAATTTTCGAAAATTCACCCTAATGTCGTGATTAAAATACCTATGACTTTAGAAGGATTAAAAGCAGTTAAGGTATTATCTAAAGAAAATATCAAAACAAATGTTACACTTATTTTTTCTGCTTCACAAGCATTACTAGCAAGTAGTGCAGGAGCATCATTTGTTTCTCCATTTATAGGAAGACTTGATGATATTTCTAGTGATGGATATCAATTAATTGATGATATTGTTTCAATATTTGCAATTCATCATATTGATACTGAGGTAATTGCTGCAAGTATTCGTCATACAATGCATGTTGTTGAAGCCGCAAAATTAGGTTCAAATATCGCAACAGTTCCATATAAAATAATTGAACAGATGACAAAACACCCACTAACTGACAAAGGAATAGATCAATTTATGAAAGATTGGAAAAACACCTTTAATAAATAGAAAAGTTAACGATAAAAAAATGCAAGGCTTTTATTTGGCCTTGCATTTTTTATTATGTTAATTATTGTTAGTAGATAAATATTTTTTATCTAATGTAGGTATTGCACCTAATACAGGAACATTAAGATGCTTTTGAACATCTTCTTCTGATTTTATTGTTCTGTCTAAGAATTCTTTTAATAAAACAAAGCCTACAGAAATCATTCCCCCTAATACAAACCCTATAACAACATTTAATTTTAGATTAGGGCTAGATGGTGCTGAGCTAACTTTTGCTTCATCAACTACGTAGATATTTTCAACATCATCATCATCTTCCATTTTAGCAATAAAAAGGTTTGCTGCTTCATTAGCAACAGCTGAAGCTAAGTAAGCATCCTTCATAACAACTTCAAACTCTAGAATTTCTGTATCTGGGATAGGTGTTAATTTTACTAGTTTCTTTAGTTCTTTATAGTTTATTTCTAAATCTAAGTTCTCAATAACTTTACCTAATACAGATTCACTAGTTCCTAAGTAAGAATAAGTTTTTGTAATTTTTTGAATTCCAGTTATTTCATTATAGGAACTACTTGAGCTTACCCTAACAGTTGTAACACTCGTATATTTTTCTTCAATTCCAAATTTAGTAAATAATCCAACTGCAAGTGTTATGATAAACGTTATTGATCCAACTAAAATAATGTTTTTCCATATTATTGAAAATAAGTCTTGTATGTTAATAGTTTGTTCTGTTTGATTATTTTCCATATTATTATCTCCTTAAATTACTCAACATCGATTTTTACGCGATTATTACTATGATCATTATTTCCATAACCATAATAACCATAATCTTTTATTTTTTTTGGAACTTTTGTTAAGATAACTCCAAGTATATTAACATTAAGGTTTTTAAGCTGGCTAATTACTTTTTGTGCATCTTCAACTCTAGTTCTACCACTTTCAACAATATAAATTGTACCATCTGAAAAGGCAGAAGTAATAATGCCATCAGATACGATTCCACTTGGAGAACTATCAATAATAATTTCATCAAATTGATCTTTTAAGAAATTAAGTAATTCAACAATTCTTTTTGAACTTAAAATCTCAGTTGGATTAACTACTTCTGTACCAACAGGTAAAATATATAATTCGTTAGTTATATTTGGGTGAATAAATTGTTGTAAGTATTTATATAAATTTATTTTTTCACCATTTTTAATAAAGTCTATTAATAAATCAGTAACGCCAATATGATTTTTAAAATTAAAAGCCTTGTGAACTGACGGGCTACGTAAATCAAGGTCAATTAATAAGACTTTTTTATTTCTATTAGCAGACATGACAGCTAAATTACAAGCAGTAGTTGTTTTTGCTTCATTAGCCAAAGTAGAAGTTATATTAATAGTTTTTACTGCTTTATCTATAGCTGAATACTCAATATTAATTCTAATTGAACGATACATCTCTACATGAATTGAATTTGGTTCTTCTAATGCGATTAACTTACTTTTTTCTTGCTCTAAAGATGACATCCCTTAACACTCCTATATAAATAATATTTAAATTATATCACAAATTAAATTATAAAAAAACATAATCTGACAAAGTTAATTAAATATAAGTAATATTTTATCATAATTAGTCAAATAATGCAACTATATATAGACTTTATTTGACGAAAGTGATAAAAAATGTTTTGTTTTTTGGGTAAGTAATATATAATTATAACCATAAATATGTGATGAGAGGTGTGTTAAAAATGGCTGTAGGAAACTTAGTTACCCTTGATAATCCCCATTCAACATTAAGTGAAATATATCGAAGGATTCGAACTAACATTGAGTTTGCTAATGTTGATAAATTAATTAAAGTATTAAATGTGACATCAACAGTCGCAAAAGAGGGAAAAACGACAACAGTTTGTAATCTTGCTGTAATGTATGCGAATAAATTTCCAAAAGTTTTATTAATCGATTCTGACCTTAGAAATCCCTCTGTGCATCACTTTATGAAATTAAAAAACAAATTAGGATTAACAGACTGCATGTTAGAATTTGCAAATAATGAGTATGATTTAACAAAAATTAATATTGCTGATTATATAAAACAAGTAAATCATAAATCGATAACTCATTTACTAGATGTTATGACTGTTGGGTCTTTAATTAGAAACCCAACTGAGTTTTTAGGATCAAATACTTATAAAAATTTATTGACGAGTTTAAAAAAAATATATGATGTAATATTAGTTGATTCTGCGCCTAGCGGTGTAATAGTTGATGGTGTAATTGTTTCTAGTGTAAGTGATGCTACATTGTTTGTAGTTGAATACAACAAAGTTCGAATTGAGCATGCAAAACAAGTTATAGAGTCGTTAAAAGGCTCAGGAGCTAACGTAGTTGGATCAATAATGACTAAAAAGCCAGAGAAATCAGGGCTATTTAATCGTTATTATAAAAAATATGGTTATTATGGGAAATACAAAGTTGGTGAAGTAAGTGGATGTTGAAAATTCAAATGCAATTGATTTACATGATTTAATAAATGTTTTAATTAAAAATATCTTTTTGATTTGCTTTATAACGATGCTAATAATGATGGCTGCTGGGCTTTATACAGAATATGGAATTACAGAAAAATATGAAAGTAAAACGCTAATAACTGTTTCTAAAAATATTGAAGATAATCCAACTAGTTATTCATCAGATATTTTCCGATATGGAACAGAATTAGCTAAACGTTATTCAATAATTTCAAAATCTAATACTGTTATAAAAGCAGTTCAGGATGATTTGTTAATTAGTGAAGAGTTATCTTTAACTATGAATCAAATAAAAGCCAGTTTTACAGTAAATTCAGTAAATGAAACGGATATATTGACGATTATCGTCAAATTCAGTGACCCAGATTTAGCAAGAAAATTAGCTGAATCCGTAACGAAGGAAAGCATGCGGGTTTATGAAGAAAAGTATCCTGGGACAACCGTTACAAGCATTGATGAGGCTGATTTTAATGATCAACCTATAAGTCCAAACTTAAAACTTAATGTTGTAATTGGCTCTATTTTGGGTTTAATGGTTGCATTTGGGATTGTATTAATAAAAGAATTTTTTAACCGTGTTTTTAAGTCAGAAAAAGAAATTGAAAAATACTTAAACATCCCCTGTTTGGGTCTTATATCCTATAGAAAAGTTCAAAAAGATTTATGAAAACGTTTTTTCGTAAATCTTTTTATTTGAACTTCAAATCGTTTTAGTGTATAATTGTAATAATATAAAATTTAAGATTCATAAAGTAAGTCAATAAAATTAGAGGGTGGTTTTATCTATGACTGTTGAGAATCTAGTTACGGTTAGTGATCCGTATTCACCTGCAAGTGAAGTTTATCGAAAAATTAGAACTAATATCGATTTTGTTTGTGTTGATAAAGAAATTAAAGTTATTAATATTACATCAACCCAAGCAAATGAAGGAAAAACAACCACAGCTTGTAACCTTGCCGTTATGTATGCTAATAAATTACCTAGAGTGCTACTGGTTGATACAGATTTAAGAAAACCAAGTGTACATAAGATTATGAATATTAAAAATAAATTAGGTTTGACAGACTTTGTATTAAAATATTCTAAAAACGAATGCGATATAAATAAAGTGAATATAAATGATCATATTAAAAGCATAAGTCGTCAATCAATCGCATTTAAGTTAGATGTAATGACAACTGGTTCATTGATTAGTAATCCTTCAGAATTTTTAGGATCAATGACGTTTAAAAAGGTATTAAGTAGTTTAAAGCAAATTTATGATATGGTTGTAATTGATTCAGCTCCTAGCGGGATTACTGTTGATGGACTGATTGTATCTAAATCAACTGATGCTACATTGTATGTAGTAGAATATAATAAAATTAGAATAGATGATGCAAGGCAGGTTATCGAAAAGCTAAAAAATTTAGGAGCTAATGTTATTGGAACAATTTTGACTAAACAACCACTTAAAAACAGTATATATAAATATTATACTAAAAAGGAGGGTAGTTTATTAGAAAAAAAAACGATTGTTTATCCTAAAGAACTACAAAAAAACTTATAAAAGGCCGAGATTCGACCTTTTTTTGTTTGCATATAAAAAGTATTTACAATATAATGGAAATAGTATAACTTACAGGAGTTGGTTTTATGACTGAATTTTATTATCTAATTTCTTTTTATATAGAAGATGAACATTTACGGTTAAATATTGAACTAGAAGCGGAAAATATGCTAATTCCTGTTTTTATGCAAAGCTATAACCAACATATAATTGACAATAAGGAAATTATTAATGGGATATTTATGCAAATTAGTGATTATTTTTCGAATACATCCATAAAAATGACAAAAAGTGATTTCATTTTGTTTTATAATACTTTTAAGACTCATGAATTAACATTACCAAATGTTGCCTCTATTAATATTATAAAATCAAGAACATTTAGCACTAGTATGTTAACACCAAAAGAAATTTTGTTTTTATTATATATTGATGGGAAAAGTGTAGACGCTAAGAAAGCAAGGTATTGGTTAGAAGAATATAATTTAGATATTGATTACACCATTAGTTATTTAATGGAATTAAATTATATTACTACTAATGACTATTTATTTAATGTAAGTAAAGCTACAAAAAAAGAATTAGCGATTGTGTTAGACCGTCATCAAATTAATTATAGTGGTAATAAAAAAGATGTATATAAAAAGGTGATGGAGAGTTTTTCTAATGAAGAATTAGAACTATGTTTTAGTGGGTTGTATTATAGATTAACAAATAAAGGTAATGAAATCACAAAAAATCATTTATGTTTAAATGAATTTCATAAGAGTTATTATCGTTATGCAAATGGTTTAAGAATTGAGGAGTTTTTTATTTTAAATAGAAAATTTATTAACTTAGATGCTAAGGATGTGTGTAAGATGATGGTCGATTCGAAAAATAATGAGCCTATTAATGATTTTGATTGGGACAAGTTCTATAATAGCGAAAACAAAGTTGAAGTTGATTTTGTTGATATTATAAGCAAGTATCCAAATAATACTGTTGTTCA
The DNA here is from genome assembly GCA_003586005.1 of Haloplasmatales bacterium 4B. Taxonomy (GTDB): domain Bacteria; phylum Bacillota_I; class Bacilli_A; order Haloplasmatales; family Haloplasmataceae; genus NSKI01. The sequence continues at coordinate 83,471 of NSKI01000004.1, forward strand.
AGCTAATGAAGTAACTGATGAGGAATTTTTACATGTTGTAAATAAAACTGAAAAAGAGGAAAAAATTAACCAACATGTTTTTGATGAAGAATTTTTAAATATTATAAATAGAACTGAAAAAAGAGCGAAAGAAAAACAACATGCAATTGATGAAGAGTTTTTAAATATTGTCTTTAAAACTAAAAATAAAGTTAAAAATGACAAAATTGATGATAAACAAGTTGTAGAAATAGATTGTAATGAAAAAACTAATGATTTGCAAGTATTAGAATATGGGAAAAATCTTATTAATGTAAGGCCGTTAGTTAAAAGGAAGAACACAAACAATGTCTTGATGGTAATATTCAAACGATTTATATATTCAAGTGCATTGGTCTCTATTATTATATATTCATTATATAATTTTGTACTTAAATAGGTGGTGATTTATGTGAAAAAATTTACGTTATTGATGGTGTTATTGGTTTTTATAATATTAGGACAAGTTTATGCATCAGCAGATGAAACAAGTGGTTTTGAAATCATAGGCTTAGATGAAATACAGTCAGTATTTGAAGCGGGAGCAAAACCAAGTTCTTCATTTTTTGTTGAAGGTTTAGAGTTATATGATAATTCTGGTGGTTTAGTACCTGATAAATTATTGGTTGATATGGTAGAAGTTGATTTTAACCGGGTAGGGACATATCAAATCTATTATTATGGACTAACCATAGGGGATGAATCTCGTTATGATATTGCGATTAAAGAAATTAATATTGTTGATACTACAAAGCCTAAATTAAAAGGAATACAACCAATAACTGTAAAAGTTGGCACTAAAAAAGCTGATATAGACTATTTAGATGGTGTCTCAGCTACTGATAATGACTTATCTAGCAAAATAGTAATTGATGTAATTGATGCTAATGTTAATCTATCTGAAGTCGGAAGTTATCCTCTCATTTATTATGTAGTTGATAATTCAAATAATGTCACTATTGAAAGCACAAGAGTATTTGTAGAAAATAATGAGCCAATTGATAAAAATCTACCGATGATAACCTTAGATAAAGATATTTTTTATTTTGACTTAAATCATGAATTTCCTAATTATTTGGAATATGTGATGGCAGTTGATGGTGAAATTGATTTAACAAGTGAGGTAAGATTTAACGATAGTGGTGTTGACTATAATACTGTTGGTGATAACTATAAAGTTTTATTTATCGTTATGGATGCTGATGGTAATTTGGCTACAATTGAAGCTAAAGTAGTTATTGAGGATGATATAACTCCACCAGATTTTATAAATCTAGGTGATACCTATGATTTGACAATAAATACCAATAGTTTTTTAAAAAATGTTAAAGCCATTGATAAAGTATGGGGTGATGTAACCAATCGGATAGTGGTTACTCCAGGTAGTGATTTTGATTTTCATAAAGAAGGTTATTATGATGTCACATATACTGTTTCTGATTTAAGCGGTAATGTTACTCCGCCCAAAATAGTCAAAGTTCACGTTTTTGATAACTTATCACCAGTTATTACTGCTCCTGAATTAATTAATATAAAAGCAAATTCCAAGTTAGACTTATTGGGCAAAATATCAGTTAAAGATAATATAGACACCGATTTAAATTTTGTCCTACATGAAAATAATTTAGATTTGACTACGGTAGGATCATATTTAATCAATATCTCCGCCATAGATTCAGCTGGTAATAAAGCAACAAAACAAATAATTATTTATGTTTATGATACTAAACATGATAAATTTTATGAAAATCCAATTATTCTAGGATCATTAGTTGGAATGGGTGTCTCACTTGTTTTATCGGTATTAGGAGTAAAATTTAATAAGAAAAATTATTAATTTATTAGTTAATATAAAAAAATGCAAGATATTGAATCTTGCGTTTTTTTATATCAAATAGGGGGGGGGAAGATTTTTATTCGACTATCATAAATGTATTCTAATTTAGAAAAATAAATTTACTAAAATTATCACACTCTGAACAGTCCTTTGATATCTTAACATACTATTTATTATTTGTTAAGTGTTTTTTTTTAACAATTTTGTAAAATTATTGTTAAGGTTGTGTTAATTAATATATATGTGGGTAGTTTATAAATTATAAATTTTATTTATTTCCTTGATTAACTGCAATCTATCCCATAAAATTATTTGGCAGGCAGTTGCGAGTAAGTAAGCCTCATTAGAAAACATTGAATTTGTGACTACAATTCCAACTTGTAAGTCAAAAACAGGAAGCCCAGCTATTAATTCTTTAATAGCATTACTATTTACCTCATTAGAATACCTCTTAGTTTGAATTCCAAATCTAATACCATTGTTTTCAAGAATGATATCTACACCATAATCATGAGTTTTTAAAATATCAATTATTTTATAACCATTACGTTTATAAATTTCTGATACATAGTATTGAAATTCAAAGCCATTCATTTTATCAATTTCGGAAATTGTAATCTGTTCAAAAGGAATATTTGTTAAATCAGTAATTTTTATTTCATTAGCGGGGTTTAATCGTGGCGATTGTTCAAAATGTTGTTTTACCAAACTAATTTTATCTTCTAGTTTAGTTTGATCCCATAACTGAATTTGATTAGCTAAGGCTAGTTTTATGGCATCGTTTGTAAAAAAGCCATTTGTGATAATTATCCCTCTTTTAATATTGTTATATGTTAAGCCTAATTTCATATTTTGAACTGCTTTTACTGTTGTTTTAGTATTTTCTTTATCTTGATAAACTACATTAATGGCATATTTTTCATTTCGGATTAAATAAATGAAATCAAGATATTTATTTAGTGGTCTATCAATGTCCTTGTAATCTAACGCTTTTAGTAAGTCTTGAACTAATATCATAAAGCGTTTTTTTGAGTGCATTTGCTTTATGATATTAATCGATTCAACTTCTTTTAATAAGTTATCTGATGTATTTAAAAGTCGTTTTTCAAACAAGATAAGTTTTCTGTTTTCAACTTGTAATTTAATTTCTACAATTATTTTCTTTAGACAAACTGTAAAATCTAATTCATCAACAAATGCTCCACCATTCATTAAAAAATATGTAAACATCGCTAAGTCTACGGAGTTTTCATCAGTATTTAAGGCATCTATCGAAACATATCGTAAAATAACTTCTGAAATATTACAAATATCAACACCATTAAATTCATTTTGATATGTTTTTAAAAAATGGTCTCCATAATATTCGATTGAATAATCTTTTATTAGTTGCCAAAGAAAATATATTGTTACTTTATCGCTTGATAAATTTAGTTGTGGAGATAAAACATGGGATAAATCATTAATTTTATTATTGAAAGCGATTAATCTTTCGTTTATAATTAAGTTTTCTAAATTAACTGTTTTTTTTTCTAATTCTGCTACTTCATCCAGTTTGTGGTAAATACTGTTAATAAATAAATCTTCAATGTGAGCTAATCGGTTTTTATAGATTACTTTATATTTGTTTCGGATGAACAATTCATAATCTACGATATCTTTATAACTTCGTGTTGGTGATTCAAACTTAGCAAAATATTGTTTGATAATTCTTTCAACATCATAATTCTTTATTATATCTTTATATTGATTTAAAAATTGTTCTTTTAATTCTTGTAGTTTATAAGAGCGCCATACAAAGTAAGAAAATACGATAGTATAGATAAGGGCTCGAATAAAACTTGAATAGAATCCTAAAAATTCCAGATATATCAGTCCAAATAAAAAGGAAATAAATAATCTTATAAAGATGTCAAAATGACCAATTGTCCATAAGATAATAATTCCAATTGGAGGATAGATTATTAAGGAAAACCATAACAAAGAAGGAGATTGGTAAAATCTAACTTTTTCTTCCATTATTTAAATCCTTTCTTGATACCTATCCATATTTTTCCAGAAATATTAGTAAATATTCTAAAAATTTTTAAAGTGTATTTACATTAGTTGTTGTCATAAAATTATTAGTTTATAAAAGACTATTTAATGATATGTAAAACAATGATATAATAAATTTGGTTGTAAATATATTAATAAAGGAGTAACAATGAATATATTAAGCGGAGTTTATGAAAAAGTTGTATCCAAGGATAGTCATGAGTTAGAGTTTTTGCAAGCCGTTAAGGAAGTATTTGGATCCTTAGAGGTTGTTGCTAGTAATAATCCACAATATTTAAAAGCAAGTATTTTTGAAAGAATTGTAGAACCTGAAAGACAAATTATTTTTAGAGTTCCTTGGGTTGATGATAATGGCAATGTTCATATTAATCGTGGATTTAGAGTTCAATTCAATAGTGCCATCGGACCATATAAAGGCGGATTAAGATTTCATCCATCAGTAAATTTAGGCATTATTAAATTTTTAGGCTTTGAACAAACATTTAAGAATGCTTTAACAGGATTACCTATCGGCGGTGGTAAAGGTGGTAGTGATTTTGACCCTAAAGGTAAAAGCGACAATGAAATAATGCGATTTTGTCAAAGCTTTATGACAGAGTTATATCGGCATATCGGCGAAGACACCGATGTTCCTGCTGGAGACATTGGCGTATCAGCTCGTGAAATAGGATATATGTATGGAATGTATAAGAAACTAAAAAATAATTTTACAGGTGTATTTACAGGTAAAGGTTTAGTTTATGGGGGAAGTTTAGCGAGAAAAGAAGCTACAGGTTATGGGTTGTGTTACTTTATGGATGAATATCTATTGGACAACAATAAATCATTTGAGAATGCCTTAGTTATTGTCAGTGGCTCAGGAAATGTCGCAATTCATGCAGCTCTAAAGGCAAGTGAACTAGGTGGAAAAGTAATCGCGATGAGTGATTCTAGTGGTGTAATTTTAGATACTAATGGTATTAACTTGCCATTATTAAAACAACTTAAAGAAGTAGAAAGAAAAAGAATTAAAGAGTACTTAAAATACCAACCTGATGCTACTTATTTTGATGAACCAAAAGCTATTTGGAATATTAAATGTGATATTGCCCTACCTTGTGCAACTCAAAATGAGATTGATTTAGAATCGGCTACCAATTTAGTAAATAATGGTTGTTATGCTGTTGGCGAAGGCGCTAATATGCCAACGACACTTGAAGCCATAAGATATCTTCAAAACCATAATATTATGTTTGCTCCAGCTAAAGCTGCAAACGCTGGTGGAGTAGCAACTTCAGCACTTGAAATGACACAAAATAGTCAAAGAATGAGTTGGTCATTTGCTGAAGTTGATAAGATGCTTAAAAATATTATGAAAAACATTTATCTAAATGTTTCAAATACAGCCAAATTATATGGTAAAGAAGGAGATCTTTTAGTTGGAGCTAATATAGCTGGCTTTTTAAAGGTAGCTGAGGCTATGTATGCGCAAGGAATTATATAATTAATTTTTCTAAAGCTTAGCAAATTGGCACTACATATAAATATAGTGTCGATTTTTATAGAAAATTATGTAAATTTATGTTATTCTATAAAAGAAAATTTTTAATTTAGATAGGATAGGATAAGTATGAAAAGATTGTTTAAAAGAAATACAATTTATTTGATAGTTAGAATAATAATTGGCATAACTTTTGCTTTAAATATAGTTGGTTTTTTCTTAGTTAAAGACGATAGTCAGCAAAGTAGATTAATTTTTAATGCCTTTCAATCATTAGGTTTGTTATTAGCATCAACTGTTCCTGGATTTGTTGAAAGAAAAACGAAACTAAACATTCCGGATTTTATGGAGATTATTTTTCTCTTTCTGTGTATTGCTCATTTTGCTTTAGGTGAAATGGCTGGATTCTTTGTTAAATATAGTTGGTGGGATGAAATGTTACACACATTCTCTGGTTCGATGGTTGCTATATTAGGATTTTCATTAGTTAATACAATAAATCAAGAGAAAATTAACATGAATGTAATGCCCTTTTTTGTAGCCGTTTTTGCGACATGTTTCTCAGTTTCAATTGGTGTATTATGGGAAATCGTCGAGTTTGCTCTTGATGGATTGACAGGGTCTAATATGCAACGTTATTTAAATTCATATACCGGAGAACCATTTATTGGAAGAGATGCATTGTTTGATACAATGAAAGATTTTATCTTAGATACCATTGGTGCAGTAGTAATATCTATAACTGGTTATATAAGTATGAAAAAACAAAAAGAACCATTCAGTAAATGGACAATGAAAAAATTTAATTAAAGAGACAAAGAATTTATTCTATGAAAAAATTTAACTAAGAAACAAAGAATTTATTCTATGAAAAAATTTAGATTATAAAATAAGTGAATTGGAAAAATTTGCTTATTTTTTTTATTATGTGTATAAATTTAGGTAAAAAATGGAAAATATAGATAAAATTTATAATAGAGGTTATCGTAATGAAAAAAATAGATATAAAGTCTTTTTTAATGATGATAATTGATTTAGGTTTTGTTTATTATGCCTATTTTTTTGCATCATTGTTAATTTCTGATTTTAATATTAACTATAAAGAAATGTCTATAATTATAGATTATTTGTTTTGGTTATTTCCAATCTATATTATTATTTTTATGCTTTTTAGATTATATTCATCACTTTGGGAATATGCAAGTATAAAAGAAGCTTTTAGTGTTTTGTTTTCTGTTATAACAAGTTATGTAGTTATTTTAGCGATATCAGTTATTTTTGATATTGTTATTTTAAATAATTTATTGATTATAAGCCATATGCTTATCTTTTTGTTTTTAATTAGTATCAGGTATAGTTATCGAACATTTAGTTTGATTAAGTCCTATAAAAAAATTAGAAGTGAATTAAAAAGAACTCTCATTATTGGTGCTGGTAGTGCTGGTAGTAAACTTATTAAAGAAATGAAGACTGATCAAAAAATAGTTAACAATGTTATATGTTTAGTTGATGATGATTTATCTAAGCTAGGAAAAACTGTTTGTGGAGTAAGAGTAGTTGGATCAACAGATTATTTACCTAATATTGTTAGTAAATATCAAATCGATGAATTAATTATATCCATTCCTAGTCTAAGTAAATCAGAATATCAAAAATTATTGAAGAAATGTGAACCATTAAATGTCCGGGTTAAAGTGTTTCCACCTTTTTATCAATTAATAGATAAAAGGTTTAGTTTAGACAAAATAAGAGAAATTGATATTGAAGATTTATTAGGCCGACCTGAAATTAAAATTGAAAATCATCGTTTATATACCTTTTTACATAATGAGGTTGTTTTAGTTACTGGTGGAGGAGGTTCAATAGGTAAAGAAATATGTCGACAAATTTTAAAATATCATCCTCATAAAATAATTATCTTTGATATCTACGAAAATAATGCTTATGACATTCAAAATGAAATATCAATGGTAATAAATAAAATGCACTTATATACCCCAGAAATTGTCGTTTTAATTGGTTCTGTTCAAGATGAATTTAGATTAGAACAAATATTTAATGAGTACAAACCAAAGCTTGTCTTTCATGCTGCGGCACATAAACATGTTCCACTTATGGAAGAATGCCCAAATGAAGCAATTAAAAATAATGTCTTTGGAACTTATAATATAGCTAAATTAAGTGTTAAATATAATGTGAAAAAGTTTATTTTAATTTCTAGTGATAAAGCTGTTAATCCAACAAATATTATGGGAGCAACAAAACGACTTTCTGAAATGGTAATAAACGCATTTAGTGGAACAAGTGATACCAATTTTATAGCGGTTCGTTTTGGTAATGTGTTAGGTAGTAATGGTTCTGTCATACCTTTATTTAAGAAACAAATTGAAACAGGGGGGCCAGTTACAGTAACACATAAAGATATTTATCGTTACTTTATGACGATAGCTGAGGCTGTTAGTTTAGTGTTACAAGCAACTTCTGTATCAAATGGTGGTGAAATCTTTGTTTTAGATATGGGAAAACCTGTAAGGATCTTAGATTTAGCGATTAGATTAATTAAATTAAGCGGGTATCGTCCTTATGAAGATATTGAGATTAAATTTACGGGATTAAGACCAGGTGAGAAACTTTATGAAGAATTACTAATGGCTGATGAAGATTTAGCTAAGACCGAAGTTGAAAAGATATTGGTCTTGAAACAAGGTGAAATTAAGCTAAGTACAATCGAAGACAATTTAGAAGAGTTGAAGTATTTAATACAGTCAAAGGGTATTAACATTAAGCATGAAGTAATGCGCTTTATCCCTACTTAAAAACCAGCTGGGGAAGTGTTAATATGATTTCTTTAAGTGCTCCAAATTTAGATAATGAAATTATTATAATTTAAAAGACTGTATTGAAACAGGTTGGGTATCTACAGGGGGAAAGTATATCACCTTATTTGAAGATCAATTAGCAAAGTATTTAAATGTAAAAAAAGTAGTGAGAGTCCAAAGCGGGACTGAGGCCCTTCATTTAGTTCATAAATAACTAAAAGTGGAAAATTGTTCAGGAAATATAAAATTGATGAACTACCACAGTTGTTTAACGTGTTAATTGGTAAAATGAGTTTTGTTGGACCTAGACCAGATGTCTTAGAGATGAATTATTTGTTTATCTGTTAGACCAGGAATTACTGGACCAGCAACAATTAAATATAAACATGAATAACAATTGCTTGCCAATGTTAAAAATCCGGAAAAGGATAATAAATTAATATTTAAAGATAAAATCCAAATAAATATAGATTATATAACTCATTATAGATTTAGTAAAGATTTTTATTATATTTATAAAACATTAATGTAGGTGAATTATGGCAAAAATCTTAATATCTTGTGTAAATTATCATTCAGAAAAAGAAATTACCGAATATATTAACCATTTATCTAAGCAAACAGTTTATGATAAATTAGATATTGTGGTAAGTGATAACAGCTGTGATGAATTAAAGTTTCATAAATTAGTATCTAAATTTAAAGATGTAAAAAATGTGTACTTCTTTAATCCCAAAATGAATTTAGGATATATACACGGAATTAATTTTGGAATTAATAAATATTTAGAAAACCATGAACTTCCGGAGTGGATTGCAATAACCAATACTGATATTACTTATGTTACAGAAACATTTTATGAGGAATTATTAATTAATTATCCAATTGGTTATAATTGTATTATTGCTCCTAGTATTTTTGCTAGGTATAAAAAAGTGTTTCAAAATCCAATGCTTATTAACCGTTATTCAAAGTTAGAGATGTTTATTTTGACAAAAGTATACAAAAATAGAATTATTGAGAGAAGCTTTAATTTTGTTAATAATATCAGAATCAAATTTATTAAACGTAAAACAAAGGTAGTCCAAAGTCAAGAAATTTATGCTGGTCATGGAGCTTGTTTAATCTTAAACAAAACCTTTTTTGAAAATGGTGGGAATTTAAATTATGGGAGTTTTTTATTTGGTGAAGAGGTATATATAGCTGAGGTTGTTAGAAATATTGATGGCAAGATTTATTTTGATAAAGGTTTAAGAGTAAATCACAATGAGCATCAAACAATTGGTAAAGTAAAAAGTAAGTTAATTAATAAATATTATGATGATTCAATGAATTATTTATATAAGAAATTTTATAAAGATAAATAGAAAGAGACTGGTATACATGGATAAAATTATGAACTATGTTATTTTCTTATGTTTAGTATATTTACTATATATAAGTTTTTAAAAAAACAAGAGTATCTTTAATCCTAGTAATTTTTTTATTTTATATTGGTTTATAAACTACAGTATTTTAATGTTTTTTGTTCGTGATTTTAGACTTCGTTTTGAAGGTAGTAGTTATTTATTACTTATTTGTTCTGTTGTTTTTATTGCTGGTAATTGGCTATAATGTAAAAATTAATTATCAATTTAGGATAATGATTAAAGATATCATCCCAAAACTATAAACAATTACGATAATGCTTTCAACCATTGGGTTTTGTGTACTTCCTTTAATGATCATATATTTAAATGGTAATTTTTTATCTCCATTAAATTTACAATATTTACGAAATATTTCACAGTATATTTAATCCGTATCTAAAAAGAATGAATACATTGGATTATAAATCACTGTATATAAAGATGTCTTACATATTTTCATCGTTAACGATTATTTCATTAGGATTTTTTTTATAATCAAGTATTTGATTTTAAGGTTTATACCACAATTTAATAAAAGTATTCCCATATTTCTTATTTTATTACCAGGAGTTGCACTACGATTAGAGATTGATATAGTGGGTAATAATTTGTTTAAATCGTTAAAAAAACAGAAGATTTATTTCTTTATATAGATATATGTGTTACTAATTTCTATAATTTTAAACATTATTATGTTTATAATCTATAAGAATATCACATTAATCGCTATAGCTACATTAATATCTTTTATAAGTTGGTATTTAATAACTAATGTGTATTTTATAATTTATTACAAAATATTCTTATTTAAGAAGTATGTTTTACTTATTTCCTCAATTATAATTTATTTTTTATTATCGAGAGTTAATAACATTAATTTAGGGTTTATTATTTACTTGACTATAGCGATTATTCTAGTTACTATTAATTTGTTTCATATTAATCATAGCGATAAAACATAGATATTATAAAACATCACAAAGATATCACAATAATTTGGTAAAATTAGTATGCAATTTTAGATTAATTTTGTTTAAAATAGATATATTTATTAATATATTGTAATTTTACTATGTGAAAAAATAAATAATGAAAGAAAATTGAAAAAAATGTGTAAAAAAGTTATTATTTGTGGTAAAATATCGTTATGTTAAATAATTAAATATAGTTGATATTATTTTGGGGAAACAAAAAAAGTTAATGAAGTGTTTAAAAACATTTAAATATAATTATTATATAAAATAATTTATTGATTGAAATGGAAATATTTCATTGTTTAATGTTATAAAAACCCCAAAATTTGGGGTTTTTATTATTTGGTAGGAGATGTTTACTGTGAAAAAGTTGTTGACTAGGACCGTGTTGATATTTATTCTAGATATAATTATAATTATGCTTTCGTATTTAGCATCTTTGCTACTGATTACAAACTTTAATTATGAGCCTAATGATGTTTGGAATTTGTTTGAAAACGTTTATTGGATATTACCAGTTTATGCTTTTTTCTTTATTATTTTAGGATTTTATAGAAGCTTGTGGAGATATGCTAGTATTGAAGAGGCCATAAGTGGTTTCTTGGCAGTTTTAGCATCTTTTTCTGTTATTACTTTTACAAAAATAATCGCAAAGTTAGCTTTTGAAATTAATGAGGTAATTGTAGCTAATTTGCTTATATTTATAGGTTTAGTTGGTATTCGTTATAGTTATAGAACGGTGCGAATTTTTTATTCTTATAAGAAAATTAAAAAGAGTTATCGAAACACTTTAATTATTGGAGCAGGTAACGCTGGAAATTTATTGATTAAAGAAATTAAGAATAACTCAATGTTTAAAAATAATGTTGTTTGTTTAGTTGATGATAATAAAAAGAAAAAAGGTAAAAGGATTCAAGGTATAAAAGTAGTCGGAACAACTGATGATTTAGCTAATATTGTTTCTAAATATAAGATTGAAGAAATATTTGTGGCTTTACCTAGTGCGAGTAGACAAGAGATTCAAAAGGTTCTTACTAAATGTGATTCATTAAAGAAGAAAACAAAGTTGTTACCTCCATTTTATGAAGTGGTTGATAAAAGTTTTAATTCAAATCAAATTCGTGATGTTCAGATAGAAGATTTATTGGGTCGCGATGAAATTAAGATTGATGATGATGGCATTAGTGATTTTATTAAAGATGAAATAGTCCTTGTCACAGGTGGCGGAGGATCAATTGGGTCTGAATTATGTCGTCAGATTGTTGATTATAAACCAAAGAAATTACTTATTTTAGATGTTTATGAAAATAATGCTTATGATATTCAAAATGAGTTATTAATGCATAATACCCACAATAAAGATTTTCCAGAACTTATTGTCTTAATAGCGTCTGTTAGAGATGAACAAAGACTTAATGAAGTATTCTCTAAATATAAACCAACAGTTGTATTCCATGCTGCAGCACATAAACATGTGCCACTTATGGAAGTTAGTCCAAAAGAAGCGATTAAGAATAATGTGTTTGGGACATATAATGTGGCTAAGATATCTAACGAATTTAATGTGAAGAGGTTTGTTTTGATATCTTCTGATAAAGCTGTTAATCCTACTAATATAATGGGGGCTACTAAACGCTTTGCGGAAATGATTATTCAAGCATTTAATAAGATTAGTAATACCCAGTACGCTGCAGTAAGGTTTGGAAATGTGCTAGGAAGTAATGGTTCTGTTATTCCACTGTTTAGAAGACAAATATTAGAAGGTGGACCTGTTACTGTTACTCATAAGGATATTATAAGATACTTCATGACAATACCTGAAGCTGTTCAACTTGTATTACAAGCTGGAGCGTTTGCGAATGGTGGCGAGATATTTGTTTTAGATATGGGTGAACCAGTAAGGATTTTAGATTTAGCTGAAAAGTTAATAAGATTTAGTGGTTATGAACCATATAGTGAAATTAATATCGAAATTACTGGTTTAAGACCAGGTGAAAAACTCTTTGAAGAACTATTGTTAGATGATGAAGGTTTATTAAAGACTCACAATGATAAAATCTTTGTGAGTGAAGTTAATGGAATATATATCGATAAAATTGAAAAACAATTAGCAGAAATGAAAGATATGATAAAAAGTGATAATGTTGTTGTTCAAAATGTGTTTTCTAAGTATGTAAATACTTATAAAAATATTGATAAAAAGTAGGTTGTATATTATGTATCCTTTGATAAAAAGAATGATTGATGTTTTATTAGCTTTAATAGGGCTTATATTATTAAGTCCATTGTTTATTCTACTAGCAATGTTAATAAAAGTTAATTCAAAAGGGCCAATTCTCTTTAAACAGAAAAGAGTAGGAAAAAATAAAAAACATTTTTATATATTGAAATTTAGAACAATGAGAATAGATACACCAAAGGATATACCAACGCACATGCTTGAAAATCCTAATAAATATATTACCAAAGTTGGGAAATTTCTCAGAAAAACAAGTCTAGATGAAATACCACAAATATGGAACATATTTGTAGGACAAATGTCTATTATCGGTCCAAGACCAGCTCTGTGGAATCAATTTGATTTGATTGCAGAAAGAGATAAATATGGAGCAAATGATGTACCTACAGGTCTTACTGGTTGGGCACAAATTAATGGTAGAGATGAACTTCCTATTACAGAAAAAGCAAAACTGGATGGAGAGTATGTTAAACGAAGAGGTCTTTGGATGGATATTAGGTGTTTCTTTAGAACCATCATGTCTATATTAAAGAGTGATGGTGTTTTAGAAGGCGGAACAGGTAAAGCACAAAAAGATGCTATTAATAAGGAGAATATATCAGCATGATGAAAATACTTATAACAGGAGCTAATAGTTATGTAGGTACAAGCCTTGAAAAATGGTTAGCAAAATATCCTGATAAATATTTAATAGATACAGTTGATATGCAAGGAGATGGATGGAAAGAAAAAGATTTCTCTATGTTTGATGTGGTATTTCATGTTGCTGGTATTGCTCATGTTTCATCTGATCCAAAGTTGGAAGATTTATATTATAAAATAAATCGTGATTTAACAATTGAAACAGCTGAGAAAGCAAAAAATGAAGGTGTAAAACAGTTCATTTTTATGAGTAGTATCATTGTTTATGGTGACAGCAGTAGTAATAAAAGAGTAATAACTATAGATACAATGCCTACACCAAGTAACTTTTATGGTAATAGCAAACTTCAAGCAGAAGAAGGTATTAGAACTTTGGAAAATGACAATTTCAAGGTAGTAATTCTTAGGCCTCCAATGATCTATGGAAAAGGGTCAAAAGGTAATTATCCAAAACTAGTTAAAGCAGCATTAAAAATGCCCATATTTCCAAATATTGATAATGAACGAAGTATGTTACATATTGATAATCTTTGTGAATTCGTAAAAGCAATGATTGATAATGAAGAAACAGGATTGTTTTTTCCACAAAACAAAGAGTATGTAAATACCTCAGAAATGGCAAAACTGATTGCTGAAATTCATGGTAAAAAAATTAGGCTAGTTAAAATTTTTAATTGTCCTTTGAAATTAATGAGTAAATTTCTTGGAATGATTAATAAGGTATTTGGTAATTTGGTTTATGATCAAAAGATGAGTGAATATAAAAGGGATTATCGAATCAGGAATTTAAGAGACAGTATTAAAAGGACAGAAGGTTAGTTTGATATGAAGACAATATGGATTATAGATCATTATTCATCAGAACCTAAATATGGTGGTATTTCAAGGCAGTATGATTTTGCACTTGAACTATCGAAACGCGGGTATAACATTGTAGTAATTTCATCTTCGTTTTCACATTTTACACATAAATACATATCGGAGGAAGATTACTTTATTTCTAAAATAAATAATAATGCACATTACATATATTTAAAAACTAAACCTTATAAGGAAAATGGTGGACTAAGTAGACTCAAAAATATGATTTCTTTTGAAAGAGCAATAAAGAAATATAGAGATAAGATTGCAAGAGAATTAGGTAACCCTGATGTGATAAGTGGTTGTTCAGTGCACCCATTTGCTTGGGTAGCTGCATCTAAGGCTTCTAAGAAATACAAAGCTAGATTAGTAATAGAAGTTCGAGATTTATGGCCTGCTGTTTGGGTTTTATCTGGAGATAAATCCAAATATCATCCAATGGTTTTGTTTTTTGGTATACTAGAAAAATGGGCATATCGTAAAGCAGACAGAATAATTTATTCAATGGTTTATGGAGATAGATACATTTGTGGTGAATTGGGTTTTAGTAGAGAAAAGTCTTATCTTATAGGACAACCAATGGATTGTGAACGCTTTGATAAATATGCTGAAACAAAGTTTGAACTAATCCCTGAATATATTAGAAATTTCATTAGGGATTCTTTTGTATGTGTTTTCGCTGGATATTATATGAAATATGAAGGTGTCTACACGATGCTTGAAGCAGCTAAAATATTAAAAGAAAAAGATATACCAATTAAAATGGTGTTTGTTGGAAGTGGTCAAGAAAAAGACAAAATGGAATTATTTGTTAAAGAAAATCATCTTGATAATGTATGTGTGGGCTCTAGGATCAGAAAAGAAGCTATTCCCGCATTGCTAAAATTAAGTAAAATTTGCATGGCACATTTAGCTGTTGAAGGACATGACAAAGCATACCAATACGGTGTGTCTAAGAATAAAGTGAATGAATATTTATATTCTGGTGCATGTACGATTTACGGTTTTTTGTATAAAGATGATGTAGTTGCTACTTCCGGTGCAGGGTATGTAATAGAACCTTTCAATTCACAAGAATTAGCAGAAAGAATAGAAGAGGTATATAATATGCAAGATCGCGAATATAGTAAATTTTCTATAAATGGTCGCGCGTATATAAATGATTTCCATAAGGTTCAGGTGTTAACAGATAAGTTAGAAAATATATTTTTCAGATAAAGGAATAAAGAATTATGTTTAGAAAATTGAAATTGTATTTTAATACACTTAAGTATTTAAAAACTAAACAACTATATTATCAATTAAAAAGAAAACTTATAAGAAATAGTTTTAAGTATAAAAAAATTTTTTCAATTGATAGATATAAACCAAGTAAAATACAAATAGATGAATTAGATTTAGATACAATGTATTTAAGTAGGTTTAATACAGAAAATTTACTAAATAATCATATTGAACTTTTAAACGAAGAATACAATCTGGATTTAAACAATTGGAATAACCCTAAAGCATCGCATTTGTGGAATTTTAATCTTCATTACTTGGAGTATTTAATAGCGTTAGCGGCTGATTATCGTAGTTCAAATGATGTTAGGTATTATAATAAGTTTAAAGAAATATTAAATAGTTGGATTGAAAATAATAAAGAATTTAAGGGTGACGC
Organism: Haloplasmatales bacterium 4B; assembly: GCA_003586005.1. Lineage (GTDB taxonomy): Bacteria > Bacillota_I > Bacilli_A > Haloplasmatales > Haloplasmataceae > NSKI01. Next base: position 99,471 of record NSKI01000004.1, read on the forward strand.
ATGGGAAACTTATACAATTTCTTTACGCATCCCAAATTTATTTATCTGTTTTGATTTATTTGGTAAAATATTTGATATTGACAAAGAATTTAAAAGTCAGGTATTAGAGAGCATCTTTATTCAATATCAATACTTACTTCAAAATCAAGAACTTCATTTGCTAGGAAATCATTATTTTGAAAATTTAAAAACAATAATAATTTGTAGTCTATATTTTGATGAGGAAGATGTTTATCAAAAATTTTTTTTAATACTTAAAAAAGAAATCAATGAGCAAATCCTTGATGATGGACTGCATTATGAATTAAGCCTCATGTACCATAAGATAATATTGGAAGATATTATTAGAATTATTGTTTGTATACAGCAAAGAAAACCTAATGATATAATATTTTTAACTCAAATAGTCCAAAAAATGGTTGGAGTTTTAGTGTCTTTAGAACAAGGTATGGGAAAAATACCATTGTTTAATGATGCTGGAGATGGTGTTGCGAAAGAAACACATCAATTATTAAATGCATCAAAAAAGTTATTCAATATAGAACCTATATATATGACAAATTTTCCTTTGTCAGGGTATCATAAAATTTATAACAATAATATCGCTATTATGTTTGATACAGGAAGGTTAGGGCCAAAATATATGTCAGGTCATGGGCATTGTGATGCATTAAGTTTTGAATTATCGATTGATAACAAACCAATCTTTGTAAATTCTGGAACTTATCAATACCAAGGCAAGTTAAGGGAATTTTTTAGAAGTACTGAAGCTCATAATACGGTTATGATAGGTAATCAACAACAATCAGAATATTGGGATAAACATAGAGTTGGTAGAAGAATTCGAAATATAGTTTTTAAAAAAACTGAGAATGGAATTTTAGGCTCATATGAAAATTATTTAGGTAATTATCATCAAAGAGAGATGTTATTTGAAAATAATAAAAAATTAATTATTAAAGATCAAGTATGTGTAAAAAAAGAGCAAACAATACGTTCTTATTTGCATCTTGCTCCGCATTTAATTGTAGAAAAGAAAGATAAGGTTTTTGTTGTTAAGGATAAAAAAGAAAATCAAAGCATTTGTACTATAAGTTATAGTGGAGTAAAAGATGTAGTAATACACAAAGAAGGAGTATTATCGTTTTATTCTAGAGCATTCGGAGTATTAGAAAAAAAAAATGTATTAGAATTTTTATGGAATTCTTCAAGAAAACACACAGAGATTTTTATTGATATTTTATGAATAGAGGAAAGAGGTCCATTAATATGATTAATGTAATCGGATTAGGATATATAGGATTACCAACTGCCTTAATGTTTGCAAAAAGCGGGGTTGAAGTTATAGGCACAGATTATAGCAAACATTTAGTAGATAGTTTATCAAAAGGAAAACTTACATTTGAAGAAGAAGGGTTAGAAAACCTTTTTAATGATGCTGTATTTAAAGGTATTAAATTTACAACAGAATACCAAAACACGGATATATATATAATTGCGGTACCCACACCATATATATATTCTAATAAAAAATTGGATCCTAAATATGTATTGTCAGCGGTTAATACAGTATTAGATGTGTGCAATAAAGGAGCTATTATAATAATAGAATCAACGATTTCTCCGGGTTCAATTGATAAATATGTTCGTCCTGAGATAGAGAAAAAAGGGTATGTCTTAGGTGAAGATATTCATCTCGTACATGCTCCTGAAAGAATAATACCAGGGAATATGATTCATGAACTAGAACATAATTCAAGAACTATAGGTGCGGATGATCCTAAAATTGGTGAAAAAGTTAAGGGATTGTACTCGAGTTTTTGTAAATCGGAGATTGTTGTTACAGATATAAGATCAGCTGAAATGTCAAAAGTTGTTGAGAATACTTTTCGAGATGTTAATATTGCATTTGCTAATGAATTAGCTAAAATTTGTCGTGAAGATAATATGGATGTTTATGAAATTATTAGAATAGCAAACAAACACCCACGTGTAAATATCCTTCAACCCGGTCCGGGAGTAGGAGGGCATTGTATTTCAGTCGATCCTTGGTTCTTAGTAGGTGATTATCCCGATCTTACTAACTTAATATTAACTGCTAGAAAAATAAATGATTCTATGCCTACGCATGTTTTAGGTAGAATTCGAGATATAATGAGAGAACATAATATAAAGGATATATCTAAAGTTGGTATATATGGATTAACTTATAAAGAAAATGTTGATGATATAAGAGAAAGTCCAACACTTCAACTATTAGAAAGAATGGACGAGCATTTAGCTTTTGGAGTGAAAGTGTATGACCCATTTGTTAAAACAAGAATAGTTGATCACCAATTTATGAATTTTGAAGATTTCTTAAATGAAATAGAAATTTTAGTTATTATAACTGCACATGATCAAATTAAAAATAAAATGGATTTAATTAAAAATAAGTTAGTGTTAGACACCAAAAACATTTGTACTTTTGAAGGTGCCTATAAACTATAGTTAGGATGGTAATATGAAAAAAAAGGTCATGGTGGTGTTTGGAACTCGACCAGAAGCAATTAAAATGTGTCCTTTAGTAAAGGAATTAAAAACTAGAGAAAAAATAAACACTATTGTTTGTGTTACTGGCCAACATAGAGAGATGTTGGCTCAGGTGCTCAATGCATTTAATGTAGTTCCAGATTTTGATTTATCAATTATGAAAACAAAACAAACATTGTTTGATGTTACAATTAATATTTTAGAAAAAGTGAAAGCTGTACTTGATGAAGTAAAACCCGATGTAGTCTTGGTCCATGGTGATACTTCCACAACCTTTGTAACTGCATTAGCTTGTTTCTATCTTCAAATTCCTGTTGGACATGTAGAAGCAGGACTTAGGACTTACAATATATATTCTCCTTATCCAGAAGAATTTAATAGGCAAACTGTTGGTATTGTAGCCAACTATAACTTTGCCCCAACTGAAATGTCAAAAGATAATTTACTAAATGAAGGTAAAAATCCAGACTCAATATATGTAACAGGAAACACAGCAATTGATGCTCTTAAGACAACTGTTAGGGGTGAATATACTCACGAACAATTAGAATGGGCTTCAGATAGTAGACTTATTATGATTACAGCTCACAGAAGAGAAAATCTTGGTGAGCCTATGAGAAATATGTTTAAAGCAATAAAAAGAATTATAAATGAACATGAAGATATAAAAGCTATATACCCTATACATTTGAACCCGGTGGTTAGGGAAGCTGCAAATGAAATTTTAGGTAACACAGATAGAATTAGAATTATTGAACCACTAGAAGTTTTAGATTTCCATAATTTCTTATCACGTTCATATTTAATTCTAACAGATAGTGGTGGAATTCAAGAGGAAGCACCAAGTTTAGGTAAGCCAGTATTAGTTATGCGAGATACTACAGAACGACCAGAAGGGATTGCTGCCGGAACACTTAAACTTGTAGGTACAGACGAAGAAGTCATTTATAAGACATTTAAACAATTACTTGAAGATAAGGAAGAGTATGAAAAAATGAGCAAAGCGAGTAATCCTTATGGAGATGGATTTGCTTGTAAGAGGATTGCTGATATATTAGAATTCTAATAATAATTTATAATGAATTGAGGTATAAGGATGAAACAATTATTTTTAATGGTTAATGATGGCTCAGTTGAATTAATAGAAACTCCACTACCTCGAGTAAAGGATAACTTTGTTGTTGTTGAGACGTTGTATTCCGTTGTAAGTGCTGGAACAGAACGAGGATTAACGACATTTGGTGGAAAAAATTTAATTCAAAAAGCTTTGGAAAGACCAGATCAAGTAAAGCAAGTTATAGAAAAAATGTCAACTGATGGTGTTTTATCAACTATTGATTCTGCTTTTACAAAATTAAAAGAACCAATGCCAATGGGATATTCAGGAGTAGGTAAAGTTATAGAATGTGGTAAAGGTGTTACTAAGGTGGAAGTAGGCGACCTAGTAGCAATGGCGGGTCAAGCTTATCACAGCGAAGTAAATAGAGTTAACAAGAATTTGATTGTTAAAATACCTGAAAGTTTAGAAGATTATCGTCAAGGAGCACTTTGTGCGCTGGGGGGGATAGCATTACAAGGAATTCATCAAGCTCAGGTTGTTCCAGGAGAAACAGTAGCTGTAATTGGATTGGGGCTTTTAGGACATATCACCGCTCGTATATTAAACGCATATGGCTGTGATGTTATAGGGTTTGATATTAAAAATAAAACATTAGAAGGAACTAATTTAAAATCATTTATCTTATCTAATGATGAAAATGCTGATGATATTACAAAGTCCTTGACAAAAGGAAGAGGCGTGGATAAAGTAGTTATTACTGCTGCTGCAAACAGTAATGACCCAATGGATTTAGCTGCTTCTATTGCTAGAGATCGTGGTATTATATGTATGATTGGTGTTACACAAATGAATATCAATCGTCGCCCTTACTATGAAAAAGAATTGACATTTACAATTGCTAGATCATATGGACCAGGAAGGTATGAAACTGACTATGAAGAAAAAGGTGTTGATTATCCAATTGGGCATGTAAGATTCACAGAAGGACGTAATCTTGAAGAATTTATCCGTTTAATTTCAGAAAAAAGAGTAGATCTTTCGGATTTAATTACCCATGAAATTGAATTTGAAAATGCAAAAAAAGCTTATGAAATAATTACTACTAATAAAAATAATGAAAAATATATAGGAATTGTTTTAAAATATTCCGGCAATAAAAATAAATGGCAAAATAAAATTATGAATTCAACTTACAAATCAAAAGTTAATAAAGGTAAAATTAATGTAGGATTAATTGGTGCTGGTAATTTTGCAAAAAGCACTCTTTTGCCAATTATGAAAGATACTGGATTATATCATTTTAAAGGTTTAGCCACTACAGGTGGTACTGGTACTGCACAAGCACAACGAATATTTAAATTTGATTATACTGCAAATGATTATATTGAATTAATTAAGGATGAAAATGTTGATTTAATCGTTATTTCAACTCAACATAATACACATGCAAAATTTATAATTGAAGCATTAGAAGCAGGTAAACATGTCTACTGTGAAAAACCTATGTGTTTAACATTGAACGACCTAGAAAAGATAGAAAATATTTATAAATCATCAAAAGGAGAATTATTTATTGGATTGAATAGAAGGCATGCACCATTAATAAAAAAAATAAAAAAAGATCTTTCTACAGATAAAATACCAGCAGTTTATGACTATATTGCAAATGCGGGATACATACCAGAATCTCATTGGACACAAGATGAGAAAACAGGTGGTGGAAGGATAATTGGTGAAGCTATCCATTTTATTGATGTTATTCAATATTTAGATGGCAGTAATCTTGTATCATTAGATGTTATGTTTGCGCAAAATGAGGCATTTCCTAAAAAAGATAATGCCATAATAACATTGAATTTTTCTTCGGGTGCCATTGCTAATATTGTATATACATCAATGGGATCCAAAAAATATCCTAAAGAACAATTAAGAGTGTTTTCAAATGGTGCCATTTATGAAATGAACAATTATATTAAATTGATGCAATATGGAAACATTAAAAAATCAAAAATTAAACTTAGACAGGATAAAGGTATTTTTGATGAATATAAATATATATATAATGTTATAAAAGGGGAAATTATTAATAAATCAATAAACAACATATTTGAAAGTCATAGGCTTTTAATAAACAAATTAGAATAAATCAAATTATTGTTAGGATATAATAATTGAAAATGAGTGGTATTAAATATGTATTAAAAGGGGAACTATTCTTTAGAAGGAGCAAAACCGCCTCAAAAATCGACATATTTAAATGTTGTTCGATTAGTAAAAGATATTTATAATAAGTTTGGTAGATTATCTTTAAAGACATTTCTATTGTGTGGAATGTCTAGATATCGGATTTTTTACAGATATTTTTGGGAATTAAGGTAATACGAATTTTGAATATGGTTCCTTATAAACGCTATTAATTTATAAGAGAATAAGTTTGATTGGAAACAGTATAAAAAAAAGCTTTATGAGAATATATTTACTAGATTTATTTTTCTATTTTGATTTTAACATTTAGATGGCTCGAGAAAACTGCTATGCAGGGCTTGATATAAATAAAGATGAATTTATGGAATTAATGAATTGTGAGTATAAGACATTTAGAGGTTATAAAAATAGTGAAAAATTCTAAAAACCGGCAATAAAATTAACTAAGACTGGAAGAGAAATTAAAAATAAGGAGAATTAATATGACGCCGTTATATTTTTGGACAAAATTTATAAAAAAATTACGTGGTAAAGCAATTATAAACAGTCAGATTCACAAAACTTCAAGGGTTGAATCAGGTAGCCATATTGTTAATAGTAATTTTGGTAAGTATTCATATTGTGGTTATGATTGCGAAATTATTAATTGCGATATAGGGGCGTTTTGTTCAATTGCAAACCATGTTGTAATTGGTGGTGGGAAGCATCCAATGGAGTGGGTATCAATGTCACCTGTTTTTTATGAAGGTAGATGTAGTTTAAAAGTTAAGTTTTCTAAACATAAAAGGGAGGCAATAAAACGAGCAAAAATTGGTCATGATGTGTGGATTGGTGAAAGAGCATTAATAAAACAAGGGGTTGCTATTGGCAATGGTGCTGTTATTGGAATGGGGAGTGTAGTAACTAAGGACGTCGAACCATATACCATAGTAGCTGGTTGTCCAGCAAGAGTAATAAGAAAGAGATTTGATGATAAAGTTATTGATATTTTAGAAGAAACAAAATGGTGGGAATTTGGAGATGAAGAGTTGAAGCAGTATTCAAAATATTTTGCAAATCCTGATGATTTTATAGGTAAGGTGAAAAAATGAGAATATTGCATTGCTGTTTAGCTGCATTTTATGTAGATAATTTTAATTACCAAGAAAATATTTTACCAAAACAAAATTTACTTGACGGACATCAAGTAAAAATTATAGCTTCAACCGAGACTTATGTACGGCATAATAAATTGGGGTATGTCGAGCCATCTAAATATACCAATCAGGATGGCATAGAAATTATACGCATTCCTTATAGAAAAATCCTTCCTCGCTTTTTAATGATCAAAATTCGTGCTTATAAAAATGTATTTAAAATTATCGAAAAATTTAGTCCAGATGTGATTTTATTTCATGGTGTGCAAGCATATGAGTTACTAACAATTGCAAAGTATAAAAAAAATTATCCGAATATAAAATTATATCTCGACAACCATGGAGATTTTCATAACTCAGCTAGGAATTATTTATCGCGAAATATTCTTCATCGATTTTTTTATGGCCCTATTGTGCGTAAAGTATTGCCATATGTAGATAAAATATTATGTATTAGTACAGAAGCTCTTAACTTTCTTAATGTACTATATAAAATTCCTCTAGAAAAAATGGAATTTTATCCATTAGGAGGAATAGTGTACTCTAAAGAAGAGCAGTCAATCCGTGGTAAAAAATTACGTCAAAAAATTGGTTTGGGAAATAATCATATTATAATGATACACACTGGGAAAATGCAAAGAAGAAAGCGTACAGAAGAGCTACTCCAAGCTTTTACTCAAGTTAAAAATAAAAACTTTCGATTGTTTCTAATAGGCATTTTTTCAGAGGATGTTAAGGTGGCTGTAGAGCCTATTATAGCTAAAGATAAAAGAATACAATATATTGGATGGAAGTCTGGAGATGAATTTATAGATTATCTATGCGCAGCTGATATTTATTTGCAACCAGGGAGCCAATCAGCAACTATGCAAAATTCTATATGCTGTGGTTGCTCTGTTATGCTTTATCCACACAAAAGTCACGAACAGTATTTAAAAGGGAATGGGTTTTATGTAGAAACAAAAGAAGATATGATAAATGTATTCAAAACTATTGATAACAATCCAGAATTATTAAATGATATGTGTAACTCTTCCTATAAACTTGCTTATGAATTACTTGATTATAAGAAGCTAGCTGCTAGATTGTATGAGTTTTAAAGTAACAAAAGAAAGGATATATATATTATGAAAGCAAAATTAATAAATAAAATATTATCTAAACAAATCATAGTAGGTGTTGTAGGACTTGGTTATGTTGGATTACCTCTTGCGGTTGAAAAAGCTAAAGTAGGTTTTAAAACTATAGGTTTTGATATTCAAACACAAAAGGTTGATATGGTTAATTGTGGGAAAAATTATATAGGAGATGTTGTTGATGATGATTTATCTAAATTGGTAAAACAAGGATTACTTTCTGCAACAACAGACTTTAACTTTATAAAAGATGTCGATTTTATTGCGATTTGTGTTCCAACACCTTTGGATAAACATCAGCAACCAGATATCAGCTATGTTGAATCATCTTCTAAGGAAATTGCAAAGTATCTTAAACGAGAAACGATGGTAGTATTAGAGTCAACTACATACCCGGGTACAACCGAGGAATTGATTAAACCGATTCTTGAAAATGGCTCTGGGTTAAAGTGTGGAGTGGATTTCTATCTTGGTTTTTCTCCAGAACGTGTTGACCCAGGAAATTTAATTTATAAAACAAAGAATACACCTAAAGTTGTTGGAGCTATTGGAAAAGATGCTACAGAAGTTATTGCTGCTATGTATCGCGCTGTATTAGAAGGTGACGTACATACTGTGTCTAGTCCTGCTATTGCAGAGATGGAAAAGATACTTGAAAACACTTATAGAAATGTAAATATCGGTTTAGTGAATGAATTGGCCATTTTATGTAATAAAATGGGTATTAATTTTTGGGAAGTTGTTGATGCAGCAAAATCAAAACCATATGGTTTTCAAGCATTTTATCCTGGTCCAGGTCTTGGAGGGCACTGCATACCATTAGATCCATATTATCTATCATGGAAAGCGCGTGAGTATGGATTCCATACTTCAATGATTGAATCTTCAATGATGGTTAATGATCGTATGCCGGAGTATTGTGTTGAAAGATCAAGTAAGATTTTAAATAGATATAAAAAAGCAATGAATGGCTCAAGAATCCTGGTTCTTGGAGTAGCATATAAACAAAATATTGATGATTATCGAGAAAGCCCTGCGATTAGAGTAATTGAAGAATTAGAAAAACAAGGAGCAGAAGTTGTTTATTTTGACCCTTTTGTTTCAGAATATATTGAGCATGGTGTTATTAAAAAAGGTGAACCTGAATTAACTAATGAACTTATTGAGAGTGCTGATCTTGTAATTGTCACAACTGCCCATACAACAGTGGATTATAATTATGTTCAAAAACATGCTAAAGCTATTTTTGATACAAAGAATGCATTGAAAAATATTATAAACAGAGAAAATATTGAATTACTGTAGGGGGATATAATGATGAGTCTAAAGTACGCAATAATTGGATGTGGTAGGATTTCTCCAAATCATATCGCGGCAGCAATAGAGAATAATTTAGAAATTGTTGCAATATGCGACATTGTTGAGTCAAAAATGGATGAAACTATTGCAAAATTTAATTTGCCAGATTCCGTTAAAAAGTATAAAAATTATAAAGAAATGGTAAAGGTTGAAAAACTTGAGCTTATAGCTATTTGCACAGAGAGTGGTAAACATGGTAAAATTGCATTAGATTGCATTGAGTCTGGAAGTAATTTAATTATTGAAAAGCCAATAGCATTATCACTTGAAGAAGCTGATTCAATAATAAATAAATCAAGAGAAAAGAATGTAAAGGTATGTGCATGTCATCAAAATCGTTTTAATAAATCAGTTCAGAAAATTAGGGAAGCTGTAGAAGAAAAACGATTTGGAAGACTTTTACATGGTACTGCACACATTAGATGGAATAGAGGCGAAGATTACTATAAACAAGCTCCTTGGAGAGGTACATGGGAACAAGATGGTGGAGCACTAATGAACCAATGTATACATAATATAGATCTCTTACGTTGGATGATGGGTGATGAGATTACTGAAGTTGTTGGCATGACAGACAATTTAATTCATAAGTTTATTGATGCAGAAGATTTAGGAATGGCTTTAATCAAGTTTTCGAACGGTAGCTATGGATTAATTGAGGGAACAAACAATGTTTACCCTAGAAACCTTGAAGAAACCCTTTATATCTTTGGCGAAAACGGGACAGTTAAGGCTGGTGGAAAATCTGTTAATATTATAGAGGAATGGATGTTTGCTGATCAATTAGATAATCCTGATGAAGTCAAGGAAAAATTTCACGAAAATCCACCAACCGTCTATGGATTTGGACATAATCCTCTATATGCTGATGTAATTGACGCAATTAAAAATGATAGAGACCCATACATAACTGCTGTGGACGGAAGAAGAGCTCTTGAGCTAGTTTTAGCAATCTATAAATCATCAGCAGAAGGTAAAAGTGTAAAACTTCCATTAGAAAAATGTAGTACAATGGATTTTAAAGGCAGGTTTTAAGTATGAGTTACTTTGTTCATGAAAGCAGTTACATAGACGAAAATGTTACAATAGGTAAAGGAACAAAAATTTGGCATTTTAGTCATATTCAAAAAGGAACAAAAATTGGACAAAATTGTTCATTAGGACAAAATGTAAATATTTCGAACAATGTAAGGATTGGAAACGGAGTTAAAATCCAAAATAATGTCTCTGTTTATGAGGGAGTTGAACTAGAAGATTATGTTTTTTGTGGTCCTTCTATGGTTTTCACAAATGATTTAACTCCAAGAAGTAAATACCCAAAAGGATCAGAGGGATATAAAAAAACACTTGTTAAATATGGAGCTTCAATAGGAGCTAATGCGACAATTGTATGTGGAAATACAATTGGGAGTTGGGCTATGATAGCTTCAGGTGCTGTAGTCACTAAAGATGTTCCAAATTATGCACTAATGGCAGGTGTTCCAGCTAAACAAATGGGTTGGGTTTGTGAGTGTGGAAAACCAATTAAACAAAATTTGATATGTAATGAATGTGGCAAGGAATATATTAAATTTAATGATATATTAAAAGAGAAATTATAACCAAAAAAACATGAATAGAAAAGTGATACACATGGGACTAGAATAAAGAACAATATCAAAAACAAATAGTGATATTGATTTTGAAAGTTAAATATTAGTTAATTTTATTAGTAATTAGTAGGTAAATGTATTTTTTGAACAATTATTAAGATTGTGTTATAAAAGATGGAAATATACTATAATATAATAAAAACTTTTCGATATTGTTCTATCTTATTTTATTCCAAGAGAACTAATGATAATATTAAAAAGATTATGTATTTATTCAAAAATTAGCATGTTTTAGATACAAGAAACTTTTTTTCTTTTGTTGATATATAGATATAGGAGGATATGAGTGAAGGGAATTATTAGCGTCATGAAGCCCTAGATTGGGTTGGGAATTCTAGAATGATTTTTTTAACTGCTCATGGAGGAGAGAATATTGGCGTAAATTTGTACAATATGTTTAGTTCTATTATGAAAGTAATTAATGAATTTGAAGATATTAAAGTTATTTATCCATTGCATTTAAAATCATTAGTCAGAGAAATCGCATACAATGTATTCCAAGGATACTCAAGAGTGAAATTAATTGAGCCACTCGTAGTAATTGAAATAATTTAAAAAATAATATACAGAAATTAACTAGCATTTACAATTATCTTCTTTGTTAATGTGTTAGTAATATAAATTTGGTTAATTAAGTATTTTGCTGTCTACTGGTAATATATTTTGAAATATTAATTATTAAGCATCCAGAAAATGAACTAGTATTATCTATTTAACGATAATTGGGAGTTGACATTATCATATAAGGAAAATAAAATCTGAGAAGGATACCCCATGGATATACGTTGAGATACATTAACTATTAGTTTAGGTTAAATGGTAATATTAAATTATAGTATTATAAAGACATTATTAGGAGATGTTACGATGAAAACGATTTTACCAACTAATTCATTTGTCAATAGAAAATATTTTCAAAAGCGCGCTTTTTCTTTATATTTAATAATTTTCATGTTTCTATATGCTTTGTTCGCATTGGATAGAATTAAGGGAATATTTTCATTTCATGTTGAAGGCATTACTACTACAAATGAACTTTGGCTTATCCCTTTATTATGTATATTAATATATATAATAGAGGGATATTATGATAGACTTCATATAGATAAATATAATAGTCTTATTTTGTTTTCTATTTTTATGTATGTTTTTATTATTATATTAGGTGGGTTTAACATTGTTTCAATTTCACAGTATTTATACGCAGGATCACTTTTTATAATACCAATTTTAATATTTTTTACTGTAAGTCGTTGTAATATTGACTGCCTCTCTTTTTTAATTAAATTTTTTGTGATTACTAATTTTTTGTATTCCATTTTTGCGATTCTTTTAACTAATAATTATGCTTTTTTTATGGAGTTAGTTGATAATTATGTGGATTATCGATATTATTCTCAATATAGACCCTCTATGATGTTGGGTTCATCTATTACAGTTGGATACTACTTTAATCTAACCTTACCTTTATGCTTATATGTGTTTAACAATATAAAGGGAAAAAAATGGAAAATTTTTTCTGTATTTGCAATTGTATCTAATATAATTGCAAGTTTCGTACTTTTATCTCGTGTAGTAGTATTGTGTTCTATATTAATACTTCTAATTTATTTTTTATTAGTGAGAAGTTCAAATAAAAAAATACGGGGAAAAATAGTGTTTATCTTTTCTGTTATAGGAGCACTTATATATGCTTTTGATAATTTTGATTTATCACGTATATTTAAAAATTTAAGTTTTTCTGATACTTCCTCAATTTCAAGATTTGAAGCAGGAAGTATAGGGTTATATATATTTTCCAAATATCCTATATTGGGTTCCGGGGTGGGGAGGTATTTTGAAAGAGCATATACAAATAGATATATAAATATCGATGGTACAACAGGGTTGATAGATCCACACAATATGTATATTCTTATTCTTAGTGAAATGGGTATCTTGGGGATTCTAGTGACTATATTCTTACTAATTGCCTTATTTAAAAGTTTCTCATATATAAGAGAAAAAACATTAAGGCAAACAGCATATATTACTCTTTTAGCCTTTTTGTTTGATTCACTAGGTGGATCGGATTTGTTTAATAATATCAGTTTTGCAACTATTTTCTGGATTTATATGGGCTTTTTTAATGCAATATCCAGGAGAGATAGAAATAATAAATGCTGTGGGAATGGAGAAAACATTCAATGATATACCTATTTGATAAGCTAAAAAATAAAACAGCAAATACTATTGTTAAAAGTAAGCTTTTTAAGAATATGTCTTGGTTGTTTGTATTAAATTTTTCTAATACTATTATTCCGTACTTTACATTTCCTTATATTACACGAATTTTTCTTCCAGAAGGTTACGGAATTATATCTTTTTCTTTAGCATTTATTGCATATTTTCTAACATTTATTGATTATGGATTTAATTTAACAGGAGCGAGAAAAATTGCAACTGCTGAAGGTGATGCACTGAAACTTTCAAAGATATATACATCAATTATTTCAACAAAATTTTTTTTCTTTTTAATATCTGTACCGTTAATCGTAATAGCAACATTAATAAATTCAAGTTTGAATGAATATAGAGAGATTATATATATCTTTATTATTATGGCGCTGAGTCATGTATTAATGCCTACATGGTTTTTTCAAGGCTTGCAAAGAGTAAAAGATATGACTATAATTAGTTTGTTAGTCAGAACTGTATTTATGATATGTGTTTTTACACTTATTAAAACTCCAGCAGATATACCACTTTATTCAGTTCTTTATTCTTTGTCTTTTTTAATTATTGCTATCATATCAATGATTATTATTAGAAAGAACATTAAAATCAAGTTTTGCATGATTGATTTTAAAGATATAATATATATGATAAAAGATGGTTTTTTTGTTTTTATATCTACTGCAGTTATAACAATAATGAGTTCCACTGGTATTTTTGTTCTTGGGTTATTTCACACTACAGAATTTAGTGGTTATTATTCAGGAATTGGTAAAATAAATCAAGTAATTACAATGATGTACTATCCTATTGGACAAGCCCTATATCCATATAATAGTAAAAAATACGAGGTTTCTTTCAAAAAGGGTTACTCCTCAGTTGTAAGAATTACTAAAATAGTTATTCCGGTATTTGTTTCTATTTCTTTAATAGTTGTTTTGTTCAGAAAAATAGTAGTTTGGTTAGCTTTAGGAGACAACTATTTAAATATGTCAAATTTATTAATTATAATGGCATTTTTGCCATTATTAAGTATAATGTCTAATCTTATGGGGACCCAGATACTTGTAGCAAGCGGACATACTAAAGAATATAGTAAAGCTTTCTTAAGAAGTTCTTTAATAGTTATATTTTTTTATTTTGTTTTAGGTTTTTTCTTTGCAATATGGGGTATTGCTATCGCAGCATTTATTGGTGGAATTTTTAATCTTATTTTTCTACATATCGAAATAAAGCGAATTTTAAAAGAGAAGGTGAGTATTATATGAAGGTAATGTTTATTGTCTATCATGACATAAAAGTTGAAGCTAGGAGTCAAGAAATCCTAGAGGTCGCTAAAAATTTAGGAAGTGAAACAGTTTTTGTTTCATATTCAAAACCGTTTGATGAGGGTAGTTGTAAGTGCATTTTAACAGGTAAAGGAAAAAGAAATTATTTTTCTTTCATAAAAAATTCTATTAAAGCTATTAAAAATGAGAACCCAGATATTATAATTCTTCATGATAATTATACAGCTGTTATACTTAGATGGTTACATAAATATAGAAAAAAAATTTTTGTTATATATGATTCAAGTGAATTATATATAGATCGAAAACCTAAATCTTTAAAAACTTTTATAGCTATGCATATGAATTATTTTGAGAAAAAGTATTTGAGATATGCAAACATAGTAATTGCTGCTAATGTTGAACGAGCGGAAATTATGAAAAATTATTTTCATCTAAATGTAACTCCAATAGTATTTGATAATGCTCATAAAATAGATGATCTATACGATACCCAGGCGTGCGATAAAAAGTATGATAAATTTTTTAGTGATGATGCATTTTGTGTTTTATATGGAGGAGGAATTGGAAAACCAAGAATGACTTTCGAACTTGCAAAAGCCGTTGGAAATTTAGGAAATAATTATCGTTTAATTATTGCAGGTCAAAGTTCTGAATCAGAAAAAAAACAACTTTATTCAATGATAAAATCAAACAATTATAATAATATTTTTTATCTTGGATTTATTCCACGGAATGAATGGAGATATTTGTTAAAAAAATCTGAAATAAGTGTATCTGTATTTACACAGGATACCGTTAATAATATAAATTGCGCTTCAGGTAAAATATATGAAAGTATTTTTGAAGGCACGCCCATATTAACTTCTGAAAACCCACCTTTTAAACGAATATGTAAGAATTATGGAGTAGGTGTTAGTACTATTGATTTTACTAATGGAATCTTGGAATTGCAAAAAAACTATCAATCATATCGTAAAAATGTAGAGTCCTATGCTAAAAATTTAAATGTTGAAGACAGAATAGATTTACTAATAAAGACTTTAAAAGAAAAAATAGAATCTAATAATATAACCTAATTATAAAATATATAAATGGATTACAATGCTATTAATTGTGAGAGTTGTTTACTTAATTATTAAAAGCAATCTATTTAAACATAATTTAATAAATTATATATTATCAAAGATAAATAAACTACGTGTTCATAATTGAAAAAAAGCAAGAATAAAAGGAAGGGTGAAACTATGGAATTTCGTGATTTAAAGAAACAATATCAAGTATTAAAAAAACAAATTGATAAAGCTATGACTGATGTAGCAGCATCGAGTGCCTATATTATGGGAGAAAAAGTCAAAGAATTTGAAACTTCTCTTGCTGAATATGTTGGAGTAAAACATTGTATAACTTGCGCTAATGGAACAGATGCACTTACTATGGCTCTTATGGCATGGAACATTAGTAAAGGTGATGCAGTATTTGTTCCTAGTTTTACGTTTTTTGCTACAGCAGAAGTAGTATCTCTCGAAAGTGCAACACCTATATTTGTAGATGTAGTTGCTGATACCTTTAATATTGATCCTTTAAAATTAGAAGAATCAATAGAGAAAGTTTTATCCGATGGTAAACTGATTCCTAAAGCTATCATTCCTGTTGATTTATTTGGACTTTCTGCTAACTATCCTGAAATTAGAAAAATTGCTGAAAAATATGGGCTTTTTGTTCTTGAAGATGGCGCACAGGGCTTTGGTGGAAGTATACACGGTAAGAAAGCTTGTAGTTTTGGAGATATTTCTACTACATCTTTTTTTCCAGCAAAACCTTTAGGGTGTTATGGTGATGGTGGAGCTATATTTACTGATAATGATGAATGGGCAAATTTTATTAATTCAATAAAAGTTCATGGGAAAGGAACATTTAAATATGATAATGTTAGAATAGGTATTAATTCACGTCTTGATACTATTCAAGCAGCTATTTTGCAGCCCAAATTTGATGCCTTTAAAGAATATGAACTAGAAAAAGTAAACGTAGCAGCTAGACTATATTCAAAAAAGCTTAAAGGAATAGTAAAAACTCCAATTATACCTGATGGTTATTATTCGAGTTGGGCACAATACACAATAATTCTTGAAAACAAAAAACAGCGTGATGGATTACAAGCATATCTTAAGGAAAATGTTATACCATCAATGATATATTATCCTAAACCATTACATCTTCAGACAGTTTATAAAGATTCTGGTTATGTTTTAGGAGAATTTCCAGTGTCTGAAATGCTTTGTGATAGAGTTTTATCTCTTCCTTTACATCCTTATATTGAAAAATCAGATATAGATTTAATTTGCTTTAAGATAAAATCATTTATTGATAAAAATATAACTTGATTATTCTAGAAAAGCAAGAAACCAGAATTATTTATTAATATTGTAATAATTTGGCTCTTTATCAAGAAGTGTGGGTCATTACCATCGATTTAGGCTGAAAAAATAATACTACCTCACTTTTTAAAGAAAGTGAGGTTTAATATAGCACGCAACAAAGTTGGCGATTGAATCCTTAGTGTTTAAATATATTGGATATTTTTTTAAGAAAACTAATCAATTTTGATGAATTAAAATTAACTATATTTAAGTATATGACTTTATATAATTGAAAAAGAATACACTTATCAATAAACTATCACACCCCAGAAGAATGGTAACTCTTACATATAGCGTAAATAAAAAATAATAGATTTTATGTGGTCTAAGGTATTGACATAATTACAGACTAGACAGATCTAAACGATTTATTAAATTCTTATAGACCATTTTATATAGTCTTATTTTATTCTTATATACATTATCAAGTAAATATAAAAATATATCATAATAATTTTTGTATTTACTTGATATTTTTGATAAAATAGAATTAATATTAATAAATAGAAAATATTAGGAGGATTATTAGATGGCTAAAACTTTATTGTCAAGAAGTGATGTTAATGAATCTCTAACTTGGGACTTATCCGCAATATTTAAAAATGAAGATGAGTTTGATTCGGAAGTTGCTAAATTAGAAAAATTAACAGGGGATATTGAAACTAGATTTAAAGGTCAACTTTGTGAAGCAAACATTATAAATGATTGTATTGACGAGATGAAAAAAGTCTTTGAGCTACAAAGTCAGACTTATAATTATGTTGCTTTAGCAGTTGCGGTTGATCAAACTAATACAGATAATGTCACAAGATATACGAAGTTAATGAACTTACTTTCTACAATTGATAGTAGATTAAGTTTTGTTAGAAGTGAAATCGTTAATGCTAGTGAGGAAGTTATCAAAAAAGCTATTGAAGAATCAGCAGAAAATGCTAATTATTTAAATGATATTAAAGATTATAAAAAACACGTACTACACAGTGAAGCAGAACGGGTTTTATCTGCTTTATCAAGTACATTAGATGCACCATATACAATTTATGACCAGGCTAAATTAGTTGATATGAATTTTGACAAGTTTAACGTTGAAGGCACTGATTATCCATTAAGTTTTGGACTTTTTGAAGATGAATGGGAATATGATTCAAATATTAAGGTTAGACGTAGCGCTTTCGAAGCTTTTTCGAAAAAATTAAGAGAATATCAACATACCTTTGCAGCTGTTTATCAAACACAGATTCAAAAAGAAAAAACTTTGGCAACATTAC
Source organism: Haloplasmatales bacterium 4B (assembly GCA_003586005.1). Taxonomy (GTDB): domain Bacteria; phylum Bacillota_I; class Bacilli_A; order Haloplasmatales; family Haloplasmataceae; genus NSKI01. The sequence continues at coordinate 117,745 of NSKI01000004.1, forward strand.
GTGGATTTGATTCTGTATTTGATAGTTTATTATTTCATCAAAAAGTAGACAGAACATTATACGATAGACAAATTGATCTCATTATGGAAAAATTAGCACCACATATGCGTAAATATGCTAAGTTACTTCAGAAGACTAATCAGATTGAAGAGATGACATTTGCTGATTTAAAAGTAGATGTGGACCCAGAGTTTGAACCTAAGATAACTGTTGAAGAATCAAAAAAATATATTGAGGGCGCTTTATCTGTTTTAGGTGATGACTACTTAGAAATAATTAAAAGAAGTTATGATGAACGTTGGATTGATTTTGTTCAAAATAAAGGAAAGTCAACAGGAGCATTTTGTGCAAGCCCATATGGCGTTCACCCATATGTTTTAGTATCATGGACTAGCATGATGAGAGAAGTATTTACATTAGCACATGAATTGGGTCATGCAGGTCACTCTGTATTAACTAATAGGAATCAAAACATACTAAATACTGAGACATCTATGTATTTTGTTGAAGCACCATCAACTATGAATGAAATGTTAATGGCTAATTACTTAATGAAAGAAAATGATGAACCTAGATTTAAAAGATGGGTATTATCATCAATTATTAGCCGAACTTATTACCATAATTTTGTAACACATTTGTTAGAAGCTGCTTACCAAAGAGAAGTATATAAGATTATAGATGAGGGTGGAAGTGTACATGCTCAAAAACTTAATGAAATAAAAAAAGCTGTATTAGAAAAATTCTGGGGAGATACAGTTATAATTAATGAAGGAGCAGAGCTAACTTGGATGAGACAACCTCATTATTATATGGGACTGTATCCATATACCTATAGTGCAGGATTAACCATCGCAACAGAAGTAAGTAAGCGAATATTAAATGAAGGACAAAATGCGATAAATGATTGGAAAGAAGTTCTAAAAACAGGTGGTGCGAAAACTCCAATTGAACTTGCTAAAATGGCAGGTGTTGATATTTCAACTGATAAGCCTTTGCTTGATACGATTGAACATATCGGAAATATGATTGATGAAATCATTAATTTGACTGAAGAAATAGAAAAAAATAACCAATAGATTAGATAAAATAAGTGGTGTTTAAGCCACTTTTTTTATCGGGTATAGAAAAATGTAAATAGGCAAGTTGCCTAAAAGTAAGTAAAATTAATTTGGCAATTTATTTATATAAGGCAAAATTCTAAAGTAATTTTTAAAATAATATTTAGCTGATATATTTCGACAAAATATGACAAATTTATTTTAAAGTATCATATATAATGAAATTAAGCTAATTTTATTATATATATAATAGTAATAAATTGAGAAAAAGAGTTATTATTTGATTTTATGTAATAAATTATGCTAAACTTAATAGTAAATAGTTAAGTTGCAAAACATATATTAACATTTTTGCCATATTATCTATTTCAATACATATATTTTTATAGAAAAATATATGTATTGAGGGTGTAAAAATGAGTAAAAATTTAAAATCTGAATCATTAAAATGTTTAAAGTACATTAATAAGAAAAAGGGAGAAATAAGTATGGATATGAATGATGGTTATAAAAAAAGAGGAATAAGGACATCTAGAAATAGCGTAGTAAATGGTAACAGACCAATTAATAATAATAGTAATATATGTAAAAATGATGTAAATAAAAAAATGGCTTGCTTGAGAGGGAAGGCAAAAGGAATAAGTAGTGGTTTGAGGATAAATTATAAATAAGGGGTTTTCATATGGGAAAATTTAAAAATGATTTATCAGAAGCTAAAATTCAGTTAGATAGTATTAATAAACAGTTAAATTTGTATAAATCAAAAATTGATATTATTCAGACAGCAGTTTTAAATCAATTATCTGTTAATGATGAAATATTTGAATTTATTACTAAAACCGGAATAGAATTATCTGATGATATCACAAAATTAAATACCATATTAGAAAAGATAAATACTAATTTATTAAATGAAAATGAAAAAAGTGAATTTTTAGATTATTGTACTAATGCAGATTATATTCTAGAAGATGTTATTAATTATGAAACAATGTATAACTCACTAGTGACAACCTATAGTAGGCACCAAATATGTATACTGAAAAGTCAAATTGAACAATCAGAAAATAAAATTCTTAATCAAGCAATTACAATTATGGGTATTTTCATTTCTATTTTTTCACTAATAATACCAAACCTAGCACTTTTTTCAAATAATAATAACTTATCCATGGAAATTGTTCTACTAGTCAATGGGACTGCTTTATCTGTAATTGTGTCTTTGATGGTAATAATCGGAATTATTACAGAAAGAAAAAAAGTTTCTAAGATCCTATATTTATATATACCAGCCAGTGTACTAATTACATTAGGTTTTACAATATAAATGCTAAGTAAATAAAAAACATCTTTAAGTTCAACTAATTCCACTTATGTAACAATATTAAATTAACAAATACTACAAACCATTATATTAATAGGTG